>NZ_JBNHEZ010000006.1:0-313347 GCF_059089735.1 Arthrobacter sp. sptzw32
TCAACCAATCAAAAAACAATCGGTATCAACAAACTTGGCACACTATTGAGTTCTCAAACAACAGACACACCCGGCACCACCACCACAACAACACGCCGTGGATCGCTCCGGAGCAACTTTTCAAACTTACCCGAACCCCCAAAGCTTTGCAAATCAACGTCTCCGCGATACAAACCCTCAAGAACCCGGCCCCACCCAAACAGGCACGCCCAAAAGCGAACCATATTCCAGGCCATTCAAAGGGGGGTTGGCCGCAAACTCTCCGCAACAGCGGCGGCGACTCAAAAAACAATACACCCCCAACACACCAACCCGCAAATCCACCCCCACCCAAACCCCACACCACCCAAAACCCCCGCCAACCCGCCACTTCCAAAGCAACCAACACCACCAAACCCCCCCACCCATACACCCAACCCCCATGAAACGGCCCACACTTACAAGGCGAGTTGGCCACAGCCCATGGGCGGAACAAGTACGCACCAGTACCTTTATTGGGACATCGAGGACTGGCCAGATTTAGGACCACGACCCCCTCTAATACGAAAAGCACGACGGGGCGGGCGGCGCAGGCGCGGGATTTCCCCAACAGTGCCCGCGCCGAGGCTGTGCTGACCGGGCTCCGGCCGGTGCAGCTCAGCGTGCCCACGGACGCCAGGCAACGTGCGCCAGCTGCGCAGGGGATCGCACTTCCACTGCCCTGGCGCTTCCCTCCGGAGCAATAGCGCTCATTTCGCCGAAGTGTTGGGCACCAGCTCTCAAAGGTCATCGGCGGGGGGAGTGAGCGAGTGACGAACCGGGCGCTGGACCGGGCCCATCCAGAGGGTTCGTCTATGCAAGTTTCGTCAACGCGCGTGACGGGCAGACCAACAACCGGCCCGTCACCGGCGCCATCGGAGTCACCGTCAGCGGAGTATGCCGAGATCCTGCCAGACGGAAAAGGCCCGACCTGCGCAATGTTCCGGCCCCGCGGCAGCCTTAGGCAAACCACCCCTCAGAAGGTGCAACAACCAATGACTAAGTACAACTAGTCCACGAATTCCGACTGGGTCTCGATGAAGTCCCAGTCCGCCGCCGTCAACACTGCCGCCGGGTTATCGGGGCGGGGTCCGCCAGCCTCCGCAATGCCTTGCAGTACCGGAAGTGGAAGTTCCTCGGCACGAAGGTTCTCCCTCAGCCATTCCTTGCTGGCGAGGTCCAGGTCCAGCCACCACATAAAAATCTCCATGCCCTCACGCCCTTTCGTCAGCTGATTTAACGGTAGGCGCGGGCCGGTCGGGCTACAAGGTATTGGGAGCGGCTCCAAGTAGTGCGCCCGTTTCTTCGGGTACCGGCAAGTAACCGGCTTTCCGGGAGCACGCCAAAGACGAGTAGTCCCTACTCACGACTGGCAACGAGGGCCCACCTAGCCTGAAAACTCAAGCAAGCTGACCGTGCTGCTGGGGCAATCGGTGCATTCGCTGGTCCTCCTCGTCATGGTCGGTTTCACATCAGAACTGGGGAGAATCATCATGAAACGTGCCATAACAACGTTGGGGGTGCTGGGCCTGACTGCATTCGCCGTCGCGGCTCCCGCCGTAGCGGACCGTGGCAGCGATGACGACAACAGGATTGTCATTTGCCACGCCGGCTCCGGCTCCAACTCCAGCCAGTACAGTCCCATCACTGTTGCCGTCCCGTCACTGAACGGCCATGACGGGCACGGCTCGGACATAATTCCGCCAGATGACGGCATGGATTACGGACAAAACTGGGATGCCCTGGGGAGGGCCATCCATGCCGGCGGGTGCGTGACGCCGGGTACGGTGGTTCCTCCCGTGCATCCACCCGTCGTAGTGAACCCGCCCGTCGTACCGCCCGTCGTAGTGAACCCGCCCGTCGTACCGCCCGTCGTAGTGAACCCGCCCGTTGTTCCGCCGGTCGTGGACCAGCCCGTGATACCTCCCGCCGTCGTGGTTCCACCCGTGGAAGTGCCGCCGGTGGAACAGCCGGTGGTTACCTCCGTTACAAACCCGCAAATTGTTGAACAACCCGCAGCCGTTCCGCCGGCGACAGTACCGCCGGCAACAACCGTCGTCGTGCCCGAACAGCCGGCGGCAGTCCAACCGGAGGCCACGGTGGCCCAGGCAGCAGCGGCAGCTCCTGCCACCGGTGCCGCCATCAGCTCAGGCCGCGGAACGAACCAGGGGTACAACGCCCAGACTGCCGTCGGCGGACCTGACGCCGAGCCGTCCTGGCTGGCCGGCCTGGGCGCACTGCTTACAGCTGGAGCGGCAGTGGCATTCCGCCGCAAGCCCCGCACACTGCCCCTCACACGCTGACGCGGGTAAGCCCCGGCCGAAGGCCACCTGGGAAGGAAGGCGTCCCGCCCCCGCGGGCGCCTTCCTTCCCTATCCCACATTTGCAGTGGAAAAGGAGCAGCATGTCGAAAAAAACTAGCCGGCACGCAGCCTCCGGAGCGCGCAGGTGGAGGCGCTGGAACCGGGGCGACCTGGTGATTCTCCTGTGCGGCGTCATGGCCTTTTTATCCCTCACTTTCGGCGCCCCCGTGTTCCATGCGGCGCAAGTACCTCCCGGTGTCAGCGGGGCCATGACAGCACCGCCCTCCGGCGGCACCTTCGACAAACCGGCACCAAAGGCCCCGACGGCGATGCCGGGGGTGGCACCCCCCGCCTCGGCCGCTGCTCCTGCCGCTGCGCCTGCTCCTGCCCAGCAAGCGCAGGCCCCTGCCCTGCCGGCAGCAGCCGCCCCGGTGCGCATCCGCTACCCATCGGCGGCCTTCGATGTGCCGGTGCATGCACTGGAGCTGGACGACGCCGCACGCGCCAGCGAAACGATTGTGCCGCCGGCAACCAAGGACGGCTACTGGCTGGCCCCGTTCGGTACCCCGGGAAACGGCTCCACCAACACCACTTACATCATCGGCCACAGCTGGGAAGGCACAGAGGCACCCTTCAACCAGCTGAGTTCATTGGCCGCAGTGGGCGATCTGCTGGAGGTGGACACTGCAGGCGGCTCTATGCCCTACCGGGTGGACGGCGTGACAACCCACCTGAAGTCCGGCCTGAAAGACAGTCCAATTTGGGACATTGTGCCCAACCGGCTGGTGCTGATCAGCTGTTACACCCAGGACCCCTGGGGCAAGAACGTGGTGGTCATGGCTTCGCCGGCTGCTTCCTGACCCTTCCGGGCGGGTTGGCGCTGTTCAAGAGAGCGGAAGCAGGCTGAAAATAGACTATGTCGTCAGAAAACACGCGCGGTACTTCGCCGCTGCTGGTAGGTGTTGCTCCCCGCCAGCATCCCGAGGTCCTGCAAACAGCCGCCAACCTCGCCGCCAGGCTGGGGACCCGCCTGCTCTGTGCCTACGTGGATGAGGCGAGCTACCTGGTGGAGTGGGACCCGGCCCGGTCCGCCCACAGGCTCTCGCTGCACCCGGACGCAGATGCGGAAAACATCGGCGGCGTGACGGCCGAACTGAAGACTGCCATTGAAGCCGCTGTGGCCCAGGTGCCGCCGGGGACCGCCGCCGCTGAGTGGACACTGCAAACGCTGGCAGGGGATCCCGCCCGTGCCCTCGCCCAACTTGCGGCGGAAACAGATGCACCGATGATCATTGTGGGAACCTCCGAGCGGGGCTTCTCGCACCGTCTTGCGGAGGCTCTCAGCGGCTCCGTAGGTGCCTGGCTCACCCATCATCAGAGCAGGCCCGTCCTCATCGTGCCGTACCGGATGGCAGCCCACCAGGACCGGTCCTGACCCATAGATGAGCGTCCTGAACGGCTGGAGATGAGGCCCAGTAAGTAAAGTGAAAGTAGTTATTCAGGGTGCTGGCGGACCGGGCTACCAGCCCGTAAGCTGATTCAAGCAGGCCGATTCCAGCAGCATGGAAGCTGGCCTTGCCCAAGAGCCGCTCCGGAGTGCGTATCCCCCAATAACGCACTCCGGAGCTTTTTTGTGTCCGATAGCCCTCTCTAGGGATACCCCGGCGGGGTACTTGTGCCCATACCCCACCGGGGTATACCGTAAATGGCATGACCACAATTGACGGAGCAGCAACTGAAACGGCCATGGACCAGGCGCCAGCAGGGCACGGGTACGCCGCGAACAAGGATGCGTACCTTCGCCGGCTTAAGCGCATTGAAGGCCAGGTGCGGGGGATCGCACGCATGGTGGATGAGGACAAGTACTGCATCGACATCCTCACCCAGGTTTCCGCCGTCACCAAGGCTCTGCATGCCGTCAGCCTCGGGCTCGTTGAGGAGCACATCGGCCACTGTGTAGTGGGTGCCGCCTCCGAACCTGACCCCGCTCTTCGGGCAGAAGTCATCGATGCCAAAGTCAAGGAAGCTGCTGACGCCATCGGCAGGCTTCTGCGTTAGCCGCCTTCCCGCGGCAGATTCCCACACCCTTTCCCAAGGCCGTCCCAACAAGAGGAGCACACCATGAGCACCATTTCCCCTACCACCACAACTGTCAGCGTTTCCGGAATGACCTGTGGCCACTGCGTCTCGGCCGTCAGCGAGGAACTTGAGTCCCTGGCAGGCGTAGAGGCAGTGGACGTCGAACTCAACGCCGGCGGCATTTCCACTGTCACCATCACGTCCAGCAAGGAACTGTCGCCGTCCGAGATCGGCGAAGCCGTGGCAGAGGCCGGCTACCTGGTGGTAGCCAACGAAGCGTAGACACCACAACTATCCAGGGAACGGTATGAGCAACCAGGAACTAATCTCCCAGCCCGAAAGCCGGGTGGTGGAACTCGACATCCAGGGCATGACCTGCGCCTCCTGCGTCAACCGGGTGGAAAAGAAACTGGGAAAGCTCGAGGGCGTCCAGGCCCTGGTAAACCTGCCCCTGGAATCAGCCCACGTCACAGTCCCGGCCGGGATCACCGACGAGCAGATAACCAACACTGTCAATGCCGCCGGCTACAAAGCAACAATCCGCCAACCGCTTCACCCCACCCTGCACCAGGCGGGCGGCACCGCGGGCCACGAAACTGCAGTTGAAGGGGTTATGCCCTCGAGCGGTGACATCGGGGACGTGCGGCAGCATGCGTCCAAGCGAGGAGCGAGCGGGCGTGCCGAGCACGTCTCCGGTGGCGCCGCGGCGGTCGGTCACGGCACGGGCAGCGAAGACACCGTCTCTCACGGGGGCGCTGCCTCCCGGCTGCGCCCGCGGCTGATCCTGGCCGCAGTCCTGACAGTGCCCGTGTTCCTGATTTCGATGGTCCCGGCGTTCCAGTTCGCGCACTGGGGTTGGGCCGCAGCCACGCTGGCCCTGCCCGTGGTGACGTGGGCTGCGTGGCCGTTCCACCGTGCTGCCGCCATCAACGCCCGGCACTTTGCTTCCACGATGGACACCCTGGTGTCCATCGGCGTTGTTGCAGCGTACCTGTTCTCGGCGTGGCAGCTGTTGGCGGATCCGCTGATGACGGAGCACCCCGGCATGGAAGGCATGGAGCAGGGCGGCCTTTACTTCGAGGTTGCGGCCGTCGTCACCACTTTCCTGCTTCTGGGACGCTATCTCGAGGCGAACGCGAAGCAAAAGGCCGGCGATGCCCTGCACGCCCTCCTCAGCCTCGGGGCCAAGGATGCCTCCGTTTTGCATGACGGCCGGGAGCACCGGATCCCCGCCGGGCAGTTGCAGATAGGTGATGTCCTGGTGGTCCGGCCCGGCGAGAAGATCGCCACGGACGGTGTGGTGGTTGAAGGGTCCTCGGCCGTGGACGCTTCGCTCGTCACGGGCGAATCAGTACCCGTGGACGTGCGTCAGGGCAGCCGGGTCACCGGCGCAACCATCAATACCTCCGGCCGCCTGCTGGTCAGGGCCACCCGCGTCGGCTCCGAAACCACACTTGCCCAGATGGCACGGCTTGTGTCACAGGCACAGACGGGCAAGGCTCCCATTGCCCGCCTCGCGGACCGCATCAGCGCTGTGTTCGTTCCCGTAGTCCTGGTGATCGCCGTTCTTACCTTTGTGCTGTGGATCCTTCTCGCCGGCGCGGAAGGCGGAGGCCTGCGCTCGGCCTTCGTTGCCGCCGTCGCCGTTCTCGTGATCGCATGCCCGTGCGCGCTCGGCCTCGCCACTCCAGTCGGCTTGCTCACGGGCACCGGCCGGGGCGCGCAGTTGGGCATCCTCATCAAGGGCCCGCAGGTTCTTGAGGACACCCGCACCGTGGACACCATCCTGCTGGATAAAACAGGCACCGTCACCACGGGAGTTCTGGCCGTGGACTCCACCCTTGCCTTTGAGGGATTCGACGAACGTGAGGTGTTGAGGCTGGGCGGCGCTGTTGAAGCGGCCTCCGAACACCCTATCGGGCGTGCGATAACCGCTGCCGCGGCAGCGGCCCAGGATGCGGGCACAGCCACCATTTCAGTGCCCGACGGCGCCCGCCTGCCATCAGTGCAGGCCTTCCGTTCCGCTCCAGGCGGCGGAGTCGCCGGAACCGTCGAGGGCAGGCTTGTCACCGCCGGCCGCACCGGCTGGCTTGAGGATAACGGCATCGCTTTGACTCCGGCGCAGCTGCAGCTGCTGGCTAAGGCGGAAGCTGCAGGCGCAACCGCGATCTGGGTTGCCGTGGACGGTGCTCCTGCCGGCATCATCAACCTGCGGGACACCATCAAGGAAGGTTCCGCGGCTGCCATCGACCGGATGAAGTTCCTTGGCCTGCGGCCCATCCTCCTGACCGGGGACAACGCCGCTGTTGCCGCCCAGGTGGCCGCCGCCGTCGGCATTAATCCTGCAGACGTCTACGCAGGGGTCCTGCCGGAGGGCAAGGTGGAGGTGGTGCGCACGCTGCAGTCCGGCGGGGCTACCGTGGCCATGGCCGGAGACGGGGTCAATGATGCTGCAGCGCTGGCCCAGGCTGACCTCGGCATTGCCATGGGGTCCGGAACCGACGTGGCCATCGAGGCGGCCGACCTCACCGTGATGGGAAGCGACCTCTCGCAGGTGGTCCAGGCCATCGAACTGTCCCGCCGAACCCTGTCCACCATCAAGACCAACTTGTTCTGGGCGTTCTTCTACAACGCCGTGGGCATACCGGTGGCGGCGCTGGGACTGCTCAACCCGATGATCGCCGGTGCCGCGATGGCAGCCAGTTCCGTCCTGGTGGTGGCCAACTCCCTGCGCCTGCGGAGCTTCGGGAAGCAGGCCTAGGGCGCCCGTCCGGATGCCCAGGCACTGAACGCGACGTCAGGCGGCGCCATACCGGACCGCCGCCCGGGCCCGCGCCTTTGCCGCCTCGGCTTCCCGGTCCTTGGGCGGTGCCTGCGTCACCAGCGAGTCAAGAAGATGCTGGGTGATGTGGGCAATCTCGTGGACTGCTTCTTCGAAGGCTTCCTCGTTGGCCTTGGACGGTTTTGTGCTTCCGCTGACCTTGCGCACGTACTGCAACGCTGCGGCATGCACTTCCTCCGACGTGGCGTTCGGTTCGAAGTTGTGAAGGGTTCGGATATTCCGGCACATACCGCCATGCTAGGCGCTGGATCGCCAAGGATCGACCCCCTCCAGGAAGGTTTATTCTTCTGGTGTGCCCTTGCGGCACTCCGCCGCGGCGTGGCACTTAGGGGACGGGCTCGACGTCGTTCGCGTGCTTCAGCGGTGAGGGCACCCTGGGTGCGTCCACGGCCCTACCGGCGGGGACAGCCGAGGGGGCGCGCAGCTCATCGAACCGGACCAGGATAACGCCGCCGACGATAAGCGCACCGCCCAAAAGCTGGATGGCGCCCGGCAGCTCCCCCAGCAGCAGCCACGCCCAGATCACGGCGAAGAGGACCTCGGTCAGCGATACGAATGAGGCCACCTTTGATCCCAGGGCGCGGGCGCCCATAATGCCGGAGACATAGGCCAGGACCGTTGCCAGGATGACCAGTCCGGCCAATGAAACCCACCAGGGGGTGACCCACGGGCCAAGCTTGGTGTCTGCCGTGTTGAGTGCCATGGGCAGCAGGCCGGTTGCAGCGGCAAGCCACATCACGGCTGCGCCCACCATAAGTCCGCCCGAGGCCAGCACTATGGGCGGCAGAGAGTCATTTTCCTTGGCCGTGATGAAGAAGTAGATGGCAAGGCAGACCGCGGCGGCGACGCCCCACATGACACCCACCGGGTCCACCTTGACCGTGCCAGTGAGGTCCAGGACCAGCACCAGGCCGCCAAGTGAAAGCAGGGTCCCGCCGAACGTCAGCGCACGCGGGCGCCTCCGGCTGGCCGCCCACAGCCACAGCACAATCAGTACGGGCGCCAGGTACTCCAGGAGCAGGGCCACCCCAACGGATAGCCGGGCCACGGCGTTGAAGTAGAACAGCTGGCATGCCGCGACGCCGATCAGGCCGAACAGGACAATGGTCAGCCAGTTGTCCCGCAGCTGGTGCCAGCGGCCCCGCAGCGCAGGAATGGCAGGGACGGCGAGGATCAGTGCGGCCCCCGTCAGCCGGGCGGTCACCGCAGCTCCAGGTGACCAGCCTGTTTCCAGCAGCGCTTTGGCGAAGGAGCCGGAGGTTCCGAAGACCGCGGATGAAAACAGCGCGATACCGAGCCCGGAGGCCAGGAAGCCGCGCCGCGGCGCAGCCGTCCGGCTGCTCGGGGGGTGATTGTGGGCGGCAGGCACCGTCGCCTCCTGTCAGGAGTAAAGTGGGGTAATGGTCATGACACTACGCCCCGCGTCCGTAAGGAGTCAAGATGGTCTTTGCCCCTGACACCGAGGTGGCACTCCGCACCGTCGTTAATCTCATCAACTCCGCCGCCAACGGACGGGAACAGCTGACTTCCCAGCAGGATCTGGACAGCTTCCTTGCCGCAGAAGGGTTCACTGGCTCCCGGACCCGGGACGCAGCGGAGCTGGCCAGCGTCCGCGGACTGCGGCGGCAGCTCGCGGACCTGTGGATTGCCGACGAGGAAGCGGCGGTGGCCACCGTGAACGGGCTGCTGCGGGCTGCCAACGCCCTGCCCCAGCTGGTCAAGCATGACAAGTGGGACTGGCATCTGCACGCCACTACCCCCGAGGCCCCACTCGCCCACCGGATGAGCACGGAAGCGGCCATGGCCCTGGCAGACGTGATCCGCAGTAAGGAGATGGACCGGCTGCGCACCTGCGAGGCAGAGGCCTGCGACGCCGCCGTGCTGGACCTCAGCCGGAACCGGTCCCGGAGGTATTGCGATACGGGCAACTGCGCCAACCGTGCGCATGTGGCTGCCTATCGGGCGCGGCAGGCGGCGGCAAATTAACGGCCCAGCAAGCGCATATCACGCCGCCCCGGCGGAGCAGGGCGCCCCCAGCGTATAGGTCAGCGGTCTGCAGTACCCTCGGGGCCGCCGTCGGAAGCGGGCGGTTTCTGGACGCCGGGCGCGCCGAACCCGTGGGAACTATTTGGAGCCGAGCTGAGGTTCACGCCGGAGCCCTTGCCCAGGTAATCCGCGTTGTCCTTGTGGCTCATGGCGAGCATCGCGGCAATCACCAGGGTGACGATGAAGGCAATGCCCGCGGCAGTGAAGGCAAGATCGAAACGGGGGGCCCGTGCAGTGCCGCCGGAGGCGAAAATCACCACGGCCACGAAGGCGATTACGGCCCAGAAAGCGGAGAACATCAGCGGGCCCTTCACCGAGGTCCGCATCTTGCGCGGATGTCCTGGTTGCTGGTCTGCCACGGTGATTCCTCCCTGCAGGCGGCGCGCCGGCCGGCCCGGGTCGATGTCTTTCGGTATGTGTCCGGTCATTTCCACGACATTTCTACGAGAAGTAGAACCGGACACCTCCTAGTTTACGGGGTTCCAGCAGCGGTGCGGGCATCGTGCCGGATGGTCAGCCCGGCAAGGGCCCACAGCACTCCGGAAATAATGGCTCCGCCACCGGCAACGCCCAGCAGCGCATGCGCTCCAAGGCCGATAAAAAAGGGCAGGATGGCGGCGGTGCCGAGCCCGATGATCCCCGAGGCCACCCAGTCCCTGGCGAGGACGTGCCGGCCGCGGAATCCAAGCCCGCAGAACAACTCGAAAGCCCCCGCTACGCCCAGTCCCAGGGCTGCAATCACACCAAAAAGGAGGTCACCGTGCAGGAGCACCAGCGAAAAACCGGCGCCGGCCAGCACGGACCCGGCCGCGGAGAGCTTCTTGCCCACCGCACTGTCACGCGGGAACCCCGTAGCGGGGATACCCCACATCAGGAGCAGCCCGGTTGCCAGCAGGTAGAGCCCGCCGGCCCAGCCCATGACTTCCACGGACGGTGCTGCCCAGAAAATGGTCACAGCCCCAAAGACCAGCGCCGCCGCAGAACGAAGGAGCACCGGTTTCCACAGCTCAGCCGCGGGGCCCGTTCCGGAAGCAGTACCTGCGGGAGTATTCGGTTGGGTCACCGGTCCAGTTTAGTGGGGGCAGCGCCTACGTCGAACCGAGCACCAGCCAGCGGTCAGACCGGGCGCGGGCGCCCAGGGTAACGGCGCGTGCGGCCATGTAACCGAGGGCAAAGGCCGCCCACAACCAACCCAGCGCGGCCCCTCCGCGTGCGCCTGACAGGGCCACGGCGATCAGGAGTGGCCCGTACACCGCGAGGTTCACCATGCCGGCGAGCGCCAGGTATTTAGCGTCCCCCGCGCCGATCAGTACCCCATCGAGGACAAAGACGTAGCCGGCGACGGGCTGGCCGGCAGCTAGGATCCACAAGGCGACGGCCAGGGCCGAGTGCACCTCGGGATCGGACGTGAACAGGGAGCCGGCCCAGGGAGCGGCGAGCGCCAGCAGTGCACCGGTGACCGCGCCGAAGCCAAGGCCCCAGCGGGTCATGGTCCCGGTCAGGACCCGTGCCCTTGCAGGGTTTGAGGCACCGAGTTCCTTGCCGATCAGCGCCTGCGCAGCGATGGCCAGGGCGTCCAAGGCGAAGGCCAGGAACGAAAAGACGGTCATGGCGAGTTGATGGGCAGCAAGGTTGACCGGTCCCTGTGCCGTGACCACAACCACGGTTGCCAGGATCGCCACCCGCAGGCTGAGGGTCCGCAGCATCAGCCACGACCCCACCCGCGTCATGCTCCTGATCCCCCGCCAGCTGGGCAGGAGGCTGACGCCGTTGCGCCGGGCGTTGCGCCTCACCATCACCAGGTAGACGGCGGCCATGGCCCACTGGGCCAGGCTGGTACCCACGGCGGAACCGGTCACAGACCAGCCCAGACCGTAGACGAGCCACAGGTTCAGGACGATGTTCAGGCCGAACCCGGCGGTGGCCACCACAAGCGGCGTCCGGGTGTCCTGCAGGCCGCGAAGGAGGCCGGTGCCGGCAAAGATGAGCAGCATGGCAACCAGTCCTGGCATGGACCAGCGAAGATAGTCGACGGCGAAGGTGCGGACATCACCTTCGGCTCCCAGGAGGCCGATCAGCGGGTCGGCGGCCAGGAAGCCCGCCACGGCTAACCCCGTGCCCAGCAGCAGTGCCAGCCAAACGCCGTCGCGCCCTGCCGCCAGGGCTTTGCCCAGCTGGCCGTCCCCAATGGCCCGGGCGACGGCGGGGGTGGTGGAATACGCGAGGAAAACCATCAGGCCGACGGCAGTATGCAGCACTGCCGACGCCAGCCCCACTCCTGCCAGCTGCGCCACGCCAAGGTGGCCAACAATCGCCGAATCAGCCAGCAGGAACAGCGGTTCGGCAACGAGCGCGCCAAAGGCCGGAACAGCCAGCCGAAGGATTTCGCGGGCATGTCCCTTCGGTGGTGCGGCTGGCGCCGGGGCAGGTAATTGGGGCACCCCGCCAGCCTAATGGGCTACCTGCGGAGCATGGCACGGCATGACAAAGACCACAATATGAAGCAAATAGTTGACGCTTCAACTATTAGCACGGAAGACTAAGGTCTTATGAAACAGTCACGACTTACCACCACCGCTGTCACCGTCCTCCGGATTGTCCTGGGCTTCCTCTTCGCCGCCCACGGCTGGCAGAAGTTCTCTGAATGGACCATCGCTGGCACGCAGGCCTCATTCGCCAAAATGGGAGTTCCGGCAGCGGAAATTGCCGCACCGGCCGTTGCCGTCCTGGAACTGGGAGGCGGAATCGCACTGATCCTCGGTGTCCTCACCCGTGTGGTGGCCGCACTCCTGGCGCTGGACATGCTGGGCGCCCTGTTCCTGGTGCATGCCTCAGCTGGAGTGTTCGCCGCAAACGGCGGCTATGAACTGGTCCTGCTCTTCGCAGCGGCAGCCTTCGCCCTGGCGCTGACCGGTGCAGGGCGCTTCTCTGTTGACCGTGCAGTGTTTGGCCGCGGCAACTCGAAGCTGGCCGTCCTGGCCTGACCCGGGCCTCAGGTTTCCGATCGCGAACGACGGCGGATGGGCACGAAGATGCCCCTCCGTCGTTCTGGGTTAATCAGAGCGGCCAAAAGCACAACTTCGAATGAGCGCGTCCAATATCTTTCGGGAAAGTTGGGAAAACGCTTGCCAGCAGGTTCGCGGCGCTGATAAACCTTGGGTGCTGCAGTGAGAGCTGCATCACCCCTCCCAGGTCTCAGTCATCCCGAATCGCTCCGAGAATCAAGCAGTAGCTGCAAAAGAGTCTCCGCAGCTACTGATTTGAATCGTTACAACCTTCCTGGGTACCGCTTTGCCACTGCTCATCGAAGGAGATGTCCGTGAAAACACCCCCGCCAGTGACCCCGCTGCCCCAGGAAGCACCGCCACCCCGCCAGCGCAGGCTGCCCGCCGGAGCGAAGGCCGTTACGGCTGCCGTGGCTTCCGCCGCCATCGCCTTCACCGGGCTTCCGGCAGTCCAGGCCGATACCGCCTTGCCGCCCGTGGGAAGCGGCTTCAAATTCGACTTCGGCCCCGGTGCCCTGGCGGAAGGCTACACACCCGTTGCCGCCAATACGCAGTATTCGGCGGGCACCAAGTATGGCTTCACGGACACCGCCGTTACCTCCGGCACGGACCGCGGCACCGGGGACCCGTTGCGGTCCGACTTTGTCCAGACGCAGGGCAGTTCCTTTTTGGTGGACCTGCCCAACGGTGACTACACCGTCAAGCTCATCGCCGGCGACGCCGCCGAAGCCACCAACATCGCCATCACCGCAGAGAAGATGGCCAAAGTCCAGGCAACGGACAAGCCGGCCGGCCAGTACCTGGAAATGGAATTCCCGATCTCCCTGGTGGACGGCCAGCTCAACCTCGATTTCACCGGAACAGCGGCCAGGATCAACTCCCTGGTCATCGCTGCCCGCGCTCCGCGGACCGCCACCACTGACCCCGGCGTCTACCTGGCCGGTGACTCCACCGTGCAGACCTATGACCCCAGCTTCGCTCCGCAGGCAGGGTGGGGCCAGATGATCGACCGGTACTTCGATGACAGCGTCTCCTTCAAGAACCACGCCATTGGCGGCCGGAGCTCCAAAAACTTCATTAGCCAGGGCCGGCTGGACGAGATCCTGCGCGTCATCAACCCTGGCGACTACCTGCTGGTCCAGTTCGGCCACAACGACGCCACCATAGGCGTCGATGACCGCTACGCCTCCCCCGCGGACTACAAGGAATACCTCCGGACGTACGTCAACGGGGCCCGCCAGCGTGGAGCGACACCAGTCCTGGTCACCCCGGTGGGACGCCGGGACTACGACGAAGCCACCGGCAAGTTCCGGGTCAGCTTCCCCGAGTACGTGGCCAAGATGCAGGAGCTGGCCGCGGAGGAAAACGTGGCTTTGGTTGATCTCTCAGCTTCGAGCCGCGCCTACTACGACGCCATCGGTCCCGAGGACACCAAGTCCGTTTTCCTCCATGTCGACGCAGGCGTCTATCCCAACCGCCCCACCGGCACGGTGGACAACACCCACTTCCAGGAATACGGCGCCATCCAGATCGCCCGCCTGGTGGCCGGCGGAGTGAAGCAGCTCGGCCTTCCGCTGGCTGCCCGCGTGAAGGAAGTGGCACCGCCGTCGTCCGTTCCGGCCAAGCCGCAGGGCCTGGTGGCCGGCAGCGTTTCCAATGCGGGAGCGCTCCTGAAGTGGCAGCATGTTGATGGCGCGGACATCTACAAGGTGTACCGCAAGCTGGCCTCCGAGCCGGACAGCGCCTACAAGCTCACCACCACCGCGACCGTCCCCACCGCCAACCTGGCCGGGCTGGCTGAAGGTACGGCTTACAACGTGCGCGTCGCAGCCATGAACGGCAAGGGCCTCTCCGAGCCCAGCGACACCCTCCCGGTGACCACCAAGCAGGCGAAGTACAAGTTCGACTTCGGGCCGGCGGGAGCACCGCTTGAGGCCGGGTACACCGAGGTCAACCGGACCATGGCCTACACCCCCGAGCGGGGCTTCGGCTTCAAGGACATCTCGGTACTCAGCGACCGCGACCGCGGCGCAGTCACCAGCAACCTGCTGCGTGACTTCGTCCTCAGCGGATCCAGCTTCGAATTCCAGCTCGACGTCCCCAACGGCACCTACGCGCTGAAGACCTACCACAGCGACTGGATCGGCTCCACCCGGACCGACGTGGCCGCCGAGGGCACACCCTTCGGCCAGGTCTCCTCCAGCAGGGCATCCTCGGCCACCAAAATCATCAACCAGGTCCTGGTATCCGACGGCCAGCTGAACCTGGTCCTCAGCGGCTCCGGCCAGCGGCTTAACGGCCTGGAGGTTACTCCGCTGCTGGTGGGACCGACCAACCTGCACGCCGCGGCGGTCAATGCCGCCGCCGAACCCCCCACCGTGGACCTCGCTTGGGACACCGTGGCAGACGCCGCCAGTTACAAGGTGTTCCGCCAGGCCTCCTTTGAAGCTCAACCACAGCTGATCGCGGAAAACGTCAGCGCCGCTTCCTTCCAGGACACCACTGCTTTTGCCGGACTGAAGTACAAGTACTTCGTTACGGCGCTGGACAGCACAGGACTGGAATCGGTTCCGTCCAACACGGTGGAGACCGCTCTGGTGGATCCCACCACCCCGGTCCCTGCTGCCACCAGCAAAGTGGACGTGAAAGCGGTGGAAAAGACCAGTGTCAACCTCAAGTGGCAGAAAGTCTCCGGGGCTGCCGCCTACCAGGTCTACCGGTCCACCTCCCCCGACGGCCCCTTTGACTATGTAGGCCGTGCCTCCGAGGTCAACTACACGGACTACACGGTGCTGACCACCATCAAGTACTACTACCGCGTCACCACCGTGAACAAGGGCGGCGAATCCACGCCATCGGCGGTGGTGGGGACTGAAAAGGTTACCGTCGTCAACCGCCAGATGGAGAAGCTGGACCGCGCCCCCGTGGCCCTGCTGACCGGTGACGGTGTACGGGTGGGCTGGCGCATGCTGGGCCTTGACCCGGAGCAGGTTGGCTTCCATGTCATCCGCGACGGCGTCCAGCTCACTGATGAGCCGATCCGCAACAGCACCACTTTCCTGGATCCCGCCGGTACCGCCGCCTCGAGGTATGCCATCAAGACCGTGGGCAACGGCGGGGACCAGCTTACGGCCGAGTTCACACCGCTGGCCCGGGACTACCTTGCCATCAAGCTGGACAAGCCCGCGGACGACTACACCAAGGACGGCCAGCCCTACGGCTACTCCGCCGGCGATTCGAGCGTGGCGGACCTGGACGGCGACGGAACCTACGAGGTTCTCCAGATGTGGTCACCGTCCAATTCCAAAGATAACTCGCAGGCAGGCTACACCGGCACTGTCTACGTGGATGCCTACAAGATGGACGGCACCAAACTCTGGCGCATCAATATGGGCCCGAACATCAGGGCCGGCGCCCACTACACGCAGCTGCTCGCTTACGACTTCGACGGCGACGGCAAGGCCGAAGTGGCCATGAAGACGGCGGACGGAACACGGGACGCGGCCGGCACGGTGGTGGGCAACCCGAGCGCCGACCACCGCAACAGCACCGGCTACGTGCTCACCGGCGACGAATTCCTGACCGTCTTCCACGGCGCCACCGGAACCGTGATGGACACCGTGAAGTACGATCCGCCACGCGGCGACGTGGGGGCCTGGGGAGACACCTACGGCAACCGCGTGGACCGGTTCCTTGGAGCCGTGGCCTACCTGGACGGCGAGCACCCCTCCATGATGTTCAGCCGGGGCTACTACACCCGCGCCGTGGTGGCCACCTACGACCTGGTGGGCGGCAAGATCACCAAGCGCTGGGTCTTCGATTCGGATGCTGCGGGCGCACAGTACCGGGGCCAGGGCAACCACAACCTGTCCGTGGCCGATGTTGACGCCGACGGGAAGGACGAGTTCGTCTTCGGATCCATGACCATCGACGACAACGGCAAGCCGCTGTACAACACCAGCCTCGGCCACGGCGACGCCATCCACACCAGCGACCTCGATCCCTCCCGCCCGGGGCTGGAAACCTTCGCCGCCCACGAGGACATGGCTTCAAGCGGAAACAAGGGTGCCACGTTCCGGGATTCGCGGACAGGTGAAGTGCTCTGGAGCATTCCGGCTGCCAAGGACACCGGCCGGGCGGCCGCCGGAGACATCGATCCCCGCCACGCGGGCGCCGAGGGCTGGGCCATCGGCGGTGACGCGTCCTGGAATTCCCCTGTCGGCGAGCTCCGCTCGGCTAAGGGCCAGCTGATCGCCAACCGCATTCCAGCCGCCAACTTCCTGGCGTGGTGGGACGGTGACCTGCTGCGCGAAATCGTGGACCACGACTGGAACGCCGCCGGCAACACCGGCACGCCCAGCATTGCCAAGTGGAACTGGGAAACCGAGTCCAGTGACCGGCTGCTGACGGCTGCCGGCGCCAAGACGAACAACAGCACCAAGGGGAACCCGGCCATCCAGGCGGACCTCCTGGGCGACTGGCGTGAGGAACTGGCATGGCCCTCGGCGGACAGCACCGAGCTGCGGATCTACACCACCTCCGCAGCCACGGACGTCCGGCTCCGTACGCTGATGCATGATCCGGTATACCGCCTCTCGGTTGCCCGCGAGAACATCGCCTACAACCAGCCGCCGCACCCTGGCTTCTTCATCGGTGAGGGCATGGAGCTCCCCGCCCAGCCGGACATCGTCTATACCCGCGCCGGCTGAATCTCCGGGAACCGTCTTTAGCAGGTCAGCAATGCCCGTCCGCCCTTGGCGGGCGGGCATTTGTTGTTGGACCGCAATGTTGCAGGCCCAACTGATGGGTAACCGGAGGCGTCAGTAAGATCGCACCATGACTGAGACTGGCGTCCCCAACTCCGTGACCCTCCGCTTCCTGGCCGCCCCCATGGACGTGGGGCACAGCGGCTCCGTAGACGCCGGGACGGTTTTGGAGTGGGTGGACAAGGCTGCCTACGCAGCTGCCGTGGGTTGGGCAAAGTCCTACTGCGTCACTGCCTACGTGGGCAACATCCACTTCGCCGATCCCGTTAACAGCGGCGACATGGTGGAAGTGGAAGCCACGATCGTCTACACCGGCCGCTCCTCCATGCACATCAGGACCGTGGTGTCCTCGGGGGACCCGAAGGGTGGCCCGGCAACCATGCGCAGCCAGTGCATGGTGATCTTTGTAGCCGTAGGGGAGGACGGGAAGCCCATCCCGGTCAAGCAGTTCGAACCTGTCACCCCAGGTCAGATCGAGCAACGGGACCATGCGTTGGCGCGGGTGAAGGTCCGCGAGCAGATCGTGGAAGCTATGAACCGGCAGGAATATACCGCCGCGGGTACGGCCGAGCGGGTCACCCTGCGGTTCTTGGCCGCTCCCACCGACGTGAACTGGGGCGGAAAAGTCCATGGCGGCATCGTGATGAAGTGGATTGACGAGGCTGCCTACGTCTGCGCGTCCCGCTATTGCGGGATGGACACTGTGGCCGTATTTTCGGGCGGCGTCAGGTTCTACCGCCCGCTGCTGATTGGCCACATTGTGGAGGTTGAAGCGCGCCTGGTGTACACGGGGACGAAGGGCATGCACATCGCCGTCCACGTCCGCTCAGGCGATCCAAAAGGCCGCGAACTGAACCTCACCACCTATTGCCTCACCGTGATGGTGGCGCGCGACGACGAAGGCAACTCCGTCCCGGTTCCCGCCTGGGTGCCCGTCAGCGATGAGGACAAGAGGCTCCACGCCCATGCCCGCGAACTGCTGGAAATTCGGGGAACGGCGCCGGGCAACCGGCTGCCGAACCACCTGCTCGCACCGGCTGAGGGGTGAGGGCGAAACTGTCCTCAGCAGAAGGGCAGCGCAGGACAGCCGTGGCTCAGAAGCCTCCGCCGCCGGCGTCGGCTGCCATGTTGGCGAAACGGGAGTAGTGGCCCTGAAACGCAACCACGATGTCCTTGGTGGGCCCGTTACGATGCTTGGCCACCAGGATGTCGGCCTCACCTGCGCGGGGTGATTCTTTGTCGTAGACGTCCTCACGGTGAAGCAGGATGACCATGTCCGCGTCCTGTTCAATGGAGCCGGATTCACGGAGGTCCGAGACCATGGGGCGTTTGTCAGACCGCTGTTCCGAGCCACGGTTCAGCTGGGACAGGGCAATGACAGGAACTTGGAGTTCCTTGGCCAGCAGCTTCAGGGCACGGGAGAACTCGGAAACTTCCTGCTGGCGGGACTCCACCTTTTTGCCGGAGCTCATCAGCTGCAGGTAGTCGAGGATGACAAGCTTGAGATCGTGCTGCTGCTTCAGCCGCCGGCACTTGGCGCGGATTTCCATCAGGGACATGTTGGGGCTGTCATCAATAAACAGGGGGGCGTCATTCATCCTGCCCATGGTGGTGGCAATCTTGGACCACTGCTCGTCCTTGATGGTTCCCTTGCGGAGGTCCTGCAGGCCGATGGTTGCCTCCGCCGAGAGCAGGCGCATGGCAATCTCGTTCCGGCCCATTTCGAGCGAGAACATCACGGTGGCCAGGTTGTTTTTAATGGCCGCTGAGCGGGCAAAGTCCAGGGCGAACGTGGACTTACCAACAGCGGGCCGGGCGGCAATGACGATCATCTGTCCGGGGTGGAGGCCGTGGGTAAGCTCGTCCAGCTCGAAGAAACCGGTGGGGACTCCGGTCATGCCCTCACCCCGGTGGCCGGACGCCTCAATTTCGTCCACCGTGGACTCCATGACGTCCTTCAACACCACGTAATCCTCTGCGGTGCGCCTTTCCGCGACGGCATAGACCTCGGCTTGGGCCTGGTTAACCAGGTCTTCCACCTCGCCGTCCGAGCCATAGCCCAGCTGCACGATCTTGGTGCCGGCGTTGACCAGGCGCCGGAGGACCGCGCGTTCCGCAACGATCTCTGCGTAGTACCCGGCATTGGCTGCAGTGGGAACAGTCTGGATCAGCTCATGGAGGTAGGCAGGGCCACCAATCCGGTTGATCTCGGCGCGCTTGGTGAGTTCATCGGAGACCGTGACGGCGTCAGCCGGTTCACCGCGGCCGTAAAGGTCGATGATGGCTTCATAGATGGTTTCATGCGCAGGCCGGTAGAAGTCCTGGCCGCGGAGAATCTCCACGACGTCGGCAATGGCGTCCTTGGACAGCATCATTCCGCCGAGGACGGATTGCTCGGCGGGAATATCCTGTGGAGGCTTCCGGCTCACGTCCGATCCGCGGGTGGCTTCGATCGGGTCCAGATGCGCTACTGACAAAGCTGCCGTCCTCCATGTGTACCGGGGACCGAAGTGCCCGGTGCTAACCATCCTGCTAAGGCGTCTGCGCTGCAATAGCTGCGCTCGGCCACCTGCCAAGGATTACCAGCAGGGTCCGACAATCCCCGCGCTGCCCGCGCGGTGTGTGGGCTTCCGCCGAAGTTATCCCCACTATCCACAGGTTTTCCACAATGGGGTATCCCTGCAGGCTGCAGCGGTCCTCTGTGTATCCTCCTGCGCCCTCCCGGCGGCGTTCCAAGCCACCGAAGAACAGGTACCCCGCTACGCTAGCCGCACTCGCTTGGCCCTCAAAGCCAGCATGCGGGGAAGGGTGTGGATAACCTGTGCAGTACCGGGCATAGCTTGTGCACAGCCTGTGGGGAAAGCTGTGGAAACGAAAAAACTTTGCCGCCTTTTATGCGTCTGAGCTGCGGAAACGTGCCAGCAGGCATGTGGAGAGAACATTTCTTTTCGGGAATTTCATCCACAGCCTGTGCTGCGGGTGCGGGGAAGGATAGCGTCTCCGGGCTGCGTCCACAGGGCCGGCCGCCGCCACTGTGGCGGCTCTCATATCTTCCGCAGCTGATCCGGCCCTCCCCTGCGCCCGCCTCCATGCAGAGCCCTGAATATTGCTGTGGATAACCTCGATGTGGCATAAGCTCTATGCATGGGCGAACTGCTGCTGGTGTTGTTGCCGGCAATTGTTTTGGTGGCGCTCATGTGGGGTCTTATCACAGCCCTGAGCCCGCGTGATGCGGGCATGTCTGAGGCCGAAAAGTACCAGCGCGACCTGGCGGAACGTTCAGCCCTGCACTACGCAGCCCAAGTCCAGGCTGCCACGGCCGCCCGCGCCCGCCTGGAACGGAATACGGAGCCGAGCCAGAACTCCGCCCAGGCAAGGCAAACAGATCTGGCTGCTGCCAGGAAGCACATAGAACGGCTTTAGACAATGGAATCGCTAGTGGCCCCCGTCCTTATCCTCCTTGCAGTCATTGCAGGGGTAACACTTGCGGCCCGCGCCGTGAACAGGCGGAAGGCTGCCCGCAGCGCGGAACCGGCAGCGCCCGCGGTTACGCCCGCTGAGCTCGCGCGGACTTCCGCTGCCAGACTTTCCGAGGAGGAGCACCGGAGGCTGTATGCCCTGATCGCCCAGGGCCAGGCGATGGCGGCCATCAAGTTGTACTACGAGAGCACCGGAGAGGGCCTGCGGGCGGCCCGGGACGCCGTTGGAGCCCTGGCAGCCCATCCCCAGCCCTACCGGGGCGCCGAAGCTCCTCCTGCCGCTGTCGAGGATGACGAGGACGAAGAACCGCAGCGTTTCCCCTACCGCTACCGCGCCATTGCCAGTAAGGGTGATGTGACCCGTGAAGTCAGCAGCAACATGCTTAATGACGAGATCTACGGCAGAATCCGCACGCTTGCCCGGAGCGGGGACACCGAAGCTGCGGTAACCGCCCTGACGCGGCACTCGGACATCACCCCGAAGCAGGCCCGGGAGTTCATCGAACTACTGGACGACTGAGGGATGCCGGCACCTACCCCGCGCCTTCCTATTATGGGCCGCGTCCCTGCCGGCCCGACCTAGAAGTCGAACATTTCCCCCAGCCAGCCGTCCTTCTTCTTGTGGCGCCGCCGGTCATGGTCCCTGTCGTGGTCCTTGCCGTACCGGCGGTCATCGTAGCCCCGCTGCTCCCCGCGCGGTTCGTAGCCGGGATACAGGGGCGGAGGTGCCAGTCCGGGTACCGGGGTTGCCGGCGGGACCGGGGCGGGACCCGGCAAGGTGTCCGCAGCGCGGTCCAGGATCTTGTCCAACTCCCCCCGGTCCAGCCATACGCCCCTGCATTGGGGGCAGTAGTCAATTTCCACCCCGCTGCGTTCGGTCATGAGCAGTTCCACGGAATCCACAGGACACTTCATGCCCGCATAACGTCCGGCAGTGCCCGAAAGTTCGGCGGCAGGTCAGCGGGTTCCGGAAATACCCGCCAGAAGCTGTTCGAACGGCAGCGACTCCATCGGGGCCGGCTTCCGTCCGGGCTGAGGTCCTTCCAGCAGGCGCGCAAACTCACCCGCCGCCCGGTTGATGCGTTCGGCAAGGCCGGAGCCGCCGTCGGCCGCAGTGCCCCAGTCCTGCGGCCCTGCGAAGACGCCTGTGGCGGCCGCCCGGGTGCGCAGATAGCTGAACAGCGGCCGCAGAGCGTAATCGAGGACCATCTGGTGACGGTCGGTGCCGCCGGTAGCACCCAGCAGTACCGCTTTGCCGTCCAGGGACTTGGGATCCAGCACGTCGATGAACGATTTGAAGAGGCCGCTGTAGGACGCACTGAAGACGGGCGTCACTGCGATGATTCCGTCCGAGGCCTCTACGCCGGCAATGACCTCCGCCAGGCGGGGAGCCGCGTACCCGGTAACAAAGTTGTTGGCGATGTCCACGGCCAGGTCGCGGAGTTCCACAACGTCCACCTGCACGCTGAAGCCGGCGCCGCCCAGCTCCCGTTCTGCCGACGCAGCCAGCTGGTCTGCCAGCAGGCGGCTCGATGACGGTACGCCGAGTCCGGCGGAAAGGACTGTGATGCGGCGGGTTTCCATGGCATTCTCCTGTTGCTGGTTCATTTCATCGTACATGCATATGCATCTACCTACTGAACCGGTCAGGTTCCCGGACTATTCCCGGGCGTCCGCTAGAGCAGCACCGATCCCCGGATGCAGGCTGTGGAATGTCCACCTATCCAGATACCGCCGTCGTAGGCCCTGACGTGAACACGTCCTGCCCTGCCCAGTACGGTTCCCTGTGCCGCTACATACTCTTTCGGCGCCCTGTTGCTGTTGATCAGCCACTGCGCTGCGCCGGCATTGAAGCTGCCGGTAACGGGGTCCTCCATCATGGAGTCGCCGGGGAGGAACGTGCGGATTTCAAAGTCGGCTTCAGTTCCAGGTGGGTGCGCTCCCACGACTCCCACTTTCAGCTCGCCCATTGCGGCATAGTCGGGTCTGACCGACAGTACCTGCTCCGCGGATTTAAGCAGCACGCCGATCCACTCGGGGCCGTTCACCAGCCAGGAGGCATCAAGGATGTCAGATTCGGCAATGCCCAGGCCCGCGGCCAACTGGCTGCGAAGCTCCCCCGCCACGGGGCCGAAGCGGGTGAGGGGCGGGGCCGCGAAGGCCAGCCGGCCGCCGTCGTGCTTCACCCGCACCAAACCGGCACCGCACTCCTGCACCACGAAGCCCTCGGATTGGGGCACGCCGCCGGTCTCGAGCCAGGTGTGAGCGGAACCAAGCGTTGGATGTCCGGCAAACGGAAACTCCTCACTCCCAGTGAAAATCCGTACGCGGTAGTCCGCACGGGGGTCAGTGGGGGGAAGCAGGAATGTTGTTTCGGACAGGTTGGTCCAATTGGCGAACTGCTGCATCTGATCCGCTGTCAGTCCCTCGGCGTCTGCCACCACCGCGAGCGGGTTGCCGCGGTACGGCTGAGTGGAGAAGACGTCGACCTGATGGAAGGGGCGGCTGCGCGGTAAAGGTGAACTCACCGCTGCAGGGTATCACCGGCGGTGGCCGGCACACCGCCGCTCTTGTGGCACCTCTTCCAGGCAGGAAACGGCACCGGGCCCGCCGCACGGCATCGTCGAGGCCCGTGGGGCCGCAAGGTCAGGCAGATGCACCGGCGAAGGGAGCAGACAAAAGACCCCCGCTGCCGGAAACCGGCAACGGGGGTCTTGGTGCAGCTTGAAACTACTTGCCTGCGACGACGTCGAGTTCGATCACAGCAGCAACGTCGTCGTGCAGACGGACGTTAGCCTGGTAGGAACCGACGGACTTGATGTGTGCCGGCAGTTCAACCTTGCGCTTGTCGATGCGGCCAAGGCCAGCGGCCTCAACAGCGTCAGCGACGTCGCCCTGCTTGACGGTGCCGAACAGGCGTCCGGTCTCGCCAGCCTTGACAACGAGCTTGACCGGCTTGGAGGAAAGTGCAGCAGCCTGCTTCTGAGCGTCTTCCAGGGAAGCGTGCTCGCGGGCGGCGCGGGCAGCCTTGATGGACTCAACCTGCTTCTCGCCACCCTTGGACCAGGTCAGGGCGAAGTTGCGGGGGAGCAGGTAGTTACGTGCGTAACCGTCCTTGACCTCTACAACATCGCCGGCAGCACCGAGACCGGTTACTTCGTGGGTCAGAATGAGCTTTGCCATGTTAGTTAATCCCTTCCTTAGCCGCGGCCAGCGCCGGAGTAAGGCAGCAGGGCAACTTCGCGGGCGTTCTTGATTGCCTGTGCGATCTTGCGCTGTTCCTGCACCGTGACGCCAGTGACGCGACGGGCGCGGATCTTTCCGCGGTCGGAGATGAACTTGCGCAGCAATGCTACGTCCTTGTAGTCGATGACAGTGATGTCAGCGGCCTTCAAGGGGTTGGACTTTGGTTTGGGCTTACGGAGTTCAGCCTTAGCCATCGTGGAGCTCCTATTCTAGGGAGCCCGTGGATATTGATCCACGGGATGGTGGTGGTCCGGCGGCGGCTGCCACCCTGGTGCCTTGCAGCACGTTCGGTGGTCCCGGCGCCGGGCCTTTATTGGTTGTTAGAAGGGAGGTTCGGAATCGGGGCCGTTGCCCCAGCCGCCTGCGCTGGAAACCCCGGGCGTTGCCCAAGGGTCATCCTGTGCAGCCTGCTGGTTGCCGCCGCCCCAGCCTCCGCCGGAGTTGCCGCCCTGGTTTCCACCAGAGTTGCCTCCTCCGAAGCCACCGCCGCTGTTGCCGCCGCCGAAGCCGCCCTGGCCACCCCCGCCGGAGCGTTGGGTGCGGGTGACTTTGGCATTGGCGTAGCGCAGGCTTGGGCCGATTTCGTCGACTTCAAGCTCGATGACGGTGCGCTTTTCGCCTTCTTTGGTTTCGTAGGAACGGCTCTTCAGGCGTCCGGTCACAATCACGCGCATGCCCTTGGTAAGGGACTCGGCGACGTTCTCGGCCGCTTCACGCCACACCGCGGCGCGGAGGAACAGGGTTTCCCCGTCCTTCCACTCGTTGGACTGGCGATCAAAGGTGCGGGGGGTGGAAGCGATGGTGAAGTTCGCTACTGCCGAACCGGACGGTGTGAACCGCAATTCCGGGTCATTGGTGAGGTTACCGATGACCGTAATGGTGGTCTCGCCTGCCATCTACTGCCTCCTTGTTCGATCCTGGGTGAAGAGTGCGTTTCCTGCGGGGTAAAGAATGAAAGTTGGGCCGAAGTTACTCAGCAACAACTTTCTGCTCTTCGGGGCGGGTGATCTTGGTGCGCATGATGGTCTCGTTAAGAGACAGCTGGCGGTCAAGTTCCTTGGCGGTTTCCGGCTTGGCGGTGAAGTTCACCACGGCGTAGATACCTTCGGACTTCTTCTTGATTTCGTAAGCCAGTCGGCGACGGCCCCAGATGTCAACCTTTTCGATGGTTCCACCATCGGTGGTGATGACATTCAGGAACTTCTGAAGCGACGGCTCAACGGTACGCTCTTCGACCTCGGGGTCGATGATTACCATCAATTCGTAAGGACGCATATGTGAACCCACCTCCTTTGGGCTAAGCGGTTACGGCATTTCCGTAACAGGAGGTTCATTTGCGATGCCATGCGATGCCCCGCCGCCGGAACGGAGGCAGGACGCAGCACAGACTTCAATATCTTAGTGCATTTGGACTGGATAGGCGATTCGCGCTTGACTCAAGGCTATCGGCCATGGTTCCTCACGCAGCAGAACGAAGGTCGCTATGTGGAAAACCCCACGCAAGGGCCATGGCGCCCCGGAGTGCCGGCTAAAAAGCCGTCCTGTAAAACAGCCCGGTTACGGCTGCCAGCAGCCACGGGTCCTCCACCCCGCACAGTTCGCGTGCCGAGTGCATGGAAAGCAGCGGAACACCCACGTCCACCGTCCGGATTCCCAGGCGCGTTGCCGTCAGCGGGCCGATGGTGGAGCCGCAAGGAACGGAGTTGTTGGACACAAACTCCTGGTACGGCACACCCGCTTCCCCGCAAAGCCGGGCCCAAAAAGCGGCCCCGTTGGCATCCGTGGCGTACCGCTGGTTGGCGTTGATCTTCAGCAGGGGGCCGCCATTGAGCACCGGATGGTTGGCGGGATCGTGCCGTTCGGCGTAGTTCGGATGGACAGCATGCCCCGCGTCCGCTGATACACAGAACGACGCCGCCAACGCCTGCCGGCGCTGGCTCGCCGTGGCGCCGAGCCCATCAGATATGCGCACCAGCACATCCTCCAGGATGGGCCCGCATGCCCCGGAGCGTGAATTGGAGCCAATCTCCTCGTGGTCGAAGGCGGCAAGCACAGCGATCGGGGCACCGGCGGCTGCACGGGCAGCATCAGAGGATGCATGCTCGATGAGAGCCGCCAGCCCGGCATGCGTGGCGGAAAGGTTATCCAACCGCCCTGACGCGAAGAACTCCCCATTCCCGCCGAAAACCGCAGGGGCCTGCGTGTCTGCGATGACGACGTCATACCCGCCGATCCGGGCAGGATCCAGTGAGACGCCGGGAACGTGGGACGCCAGCACAGCGAGCAGGTCAAAGTCACCAGGGTTTCCGAGTCCCCACACCGGATTCATGTGGCGCTGCTTATCCAGTGTCAGGCCTTCATTGACGGTCCGGTCGAGGTGGATGGCCAGCTGCGGGAAGCGAAGCATAGGCCCGGTGGCCGTCAGGTGCTCGGAACCGTCCAGCATCACCAGCCTCCCGGCGAGCTGCAGTTCCCGGTCCAGCCAGGAGTTCAACAGCGGCCCGCCGTACACCTCCACTCCTGCCTGCAGCCAGCCATGCGCACCGGTAGTGGGCTTGGGCTTGAGCTTAAAGGACGGCGAATCGGTGTGCGCCCCCAGGATATTGAACGCAGTGGCGGGTCCGGCACCTTCGGGTACAACCCAGGCGATCAGTGCACCGTCGCGGATGATGAAGAACGAGCCTGCGCCGCCGTCCCAGGTGTGCAGCTCATCCAGGCGGGCAAACCCCGCCTCCACCAGCCGGCGGCCCGCCTCATGCGCGGCGTGGAAGCTCGACGGCGATGCCCTGACGTAAGCGCCAAGGTCCTGGATGTGGTCTGCAGCGGAGGAAGGCATGATCCCGAGTCTAGATGGTGACGTTCAGCCCTGCCGTGTAGCCTGCTGCGGCTGATCCTGCCATGGTGGCGAGCTGGTAGATGCCGCCGTCGTTTCGAAACACGCTGTCCTGCTGGAGGCTGGTGCGGCCCATGGCGCGCCGGCTGGCCCCGTAGCCGGGGGTGGAGTAAACGTCGTCGCACGCCGCTTTGGTCAGCGCGATCTGCGAAACGGCCAGCACCTGCCCTGCAGCCGTCGCATTGCGCATGGACTCGAACACCTCAAAATGAATATGCGGCCAGCGCCCGGGGTAGGCGCCCGGGAAGATGGAGGTGAAGGTGGCCTGTCCGTTTGCGTCTGCTTCCTGGACGCCCCGGAGATAGTTTTCGCTGGACAGTTCGGGATCGTACATCGAGTACCTGCCGTCCCGGTCGCAGTGCCAGGCGTACACGGCGGCGCCGGCCAGTGGAACGCAGCCGTTGGCGTTGTCCAGCAGCGTCAGGGTGAAGGCCAGCGGTACGCCTTCAGCCCTGGCGGTTCCCGTCCCGAAGCTGGACGCGATGTCCCGCCGGACGACTCCCGAGGCTTCGAGCAGGTTTGGTCCGTTTGAGCCGTCGGCCGGAAAGGGTCCGGCTGTTTCCTTCGGTATCTCCATGCCGCACTCGGCGATGGCGCGGGTCAGGGTGGGCGACGGCGAGGCCCCGGCCGCAGTTCCGCCGGCCGCCGGGGCGGCGGAGGACGTCGCAGTGCCGGGGGAGCCGCCGGGAGTGCAGGCGGCCAAAGCAGCGGCAGCCCCGCCCGCACCGAAGAACATGCCCAGCGACCGTCGGCTCATGATGGTGGACAGATCGAACTCGAGGCCGCGGTCGTGGTCCGGGTGGGGAACATGCTTGCTCATGGAACTATCCAACCCGCCCGCACCCCACCTGCATAGAGCGTTTCCTGTACGGGAAGCCTCAGGAGGATCCTGGCCCCTCAGACGTCGCGTTTCTTCAGCACGATCATTGCCGGGACCAGGAACAGCAGCACGTAGCCGAGGAAGATCAGCCCGCCGTGCCAGGGGTCAATCACGCCGTCGGTGTGGCCAATCGAAAGGAAGCGCCCGCCGGCCTCGCTGGGAATGTACTGGGGAACGTACTTCCAGAAGTCACCGGGGATAAGGGTCATGAAGCCGGCTGCGATGGACAGGACGAAGAACATTGCCACCAGGACGGTGATGCCACCGGCGGAGTTGCGCAGCAAGGTTCCCAGGGAAAGGCCGATCAAGGCAACCCCGGCTACGTACAGGCCACCGGTGAAGATGCTGTAGAGCACGCCCTCCGTGGTCCAGTCGAGGTCAAAGCCCATGCCCTGGAACACCGGCATGGCGATCAGGAAGGTGGCCGCTCCGGCAATGGTGGTGATCACGTAGGAGATAGCAGCAAGGATGATCGCCTTAGCCACAAAGGCCGGCGTGCGCCGGGGGACGGCGCTCATCGTGGAACGGATCATGCCGGTGGCGTATTCGGAGGACATGAAGAGCACTGCCAGTGACCCGAGGATCAGGATGCCGATCTGGAGCCCGGCGTTGGGCAGGTTGTAAAGGTCGAAGCCCGAACCCGGGGGGAAGGATGCCTCGAGCATTTCGGGGGTCATCGTCTGGCCCTGCTCCCTGGCGCTGCGCGCTGTCTCCTCCAGGTAGGTGTAGCGGATCAGGACGGCCAGCGCGCCGATGCCGATGATGGCTGCCAGCGTCAGCAGCAACAGGATGCGGGTGGACATCAGCGACCAAAGCTTGATCCATTCGGACCGCAGGACGCCGCCGAAGGTCACGCCTTTGGTGCCGGCGGAGGAACGGGTGGGCCCGGTTCGGGTCTCAGTCATGGTGCTCATCCTTACTTTCCTGCCACAGCCGGGGCAGACACTGCGGGGCCGCCGGCCAGGTGTGAGTGGTATTCCACTTCGTCCTTGGTGAGGTCGAAGTATGCGTCTTCAAGGGAGGACACCTGCGGAGTGAGTTCGTAGAGGAGGACGCCGTTGTCCAGGGCGATCCGGGCGATGCCCCGTGAGTCCATTCCCGTGACTTCGAGGGTTTCCGGCTCGCTCTGGTCCACCGTGACGCCGTCGCCGGCCAGCAGGGCGGACAGTTGCAGGGCTGCACTGGTGCGCACCAGCGTCCTGGTCTGCCGGGTTCCGGCGATGATGTCCTTGACCGGGGCATCGGCAATAATCCGCCCGCGCCCGATGACTATCAGGTGGTCCGCGGTCTGTGCCATCTCGCTCATGAGGTGGGAGGAAAGGAAGATCGTCTTGCCTTGGTTGGCGAGGTACCGGACGAGGTTGCGGACCCACAGGACGCCCTCCGGGTCCAGGCCGTTGACCGGCTCGTCCAGGATAAGTGTTTGGGGATCACCCAAAAGTGCCGCAGCGATGCCCAGCCGCTGGCCCATGCCGAGCGAGAAGCCGCCGGCCTTCTTGCGGGCCACCGCTTCCAGGCCGGTCATTTCGATGACTTCCCTGACCCGTGTCTTGGAAATGCCGTGCGTGGCGGCCATGGCCAGCAGATGGTTGTAGCCGCTGCGGCTGGTGTGCACGGCCTTGGCGTCCAGCAGTGCGCCCACCTCATGCAGCGGCGCCTTGTGCTCTGCGTACGGCCGCCCGTTTACGGTGACGGAGCCTGACGTCGGCCGGTCCAGCCCCATGATCATGCGCATGGTGGTCGATTTTCCGGCGCCATTGGGGCCCAGGAAGCCAGTGACCTGCCCTGCCTGGACGGTGAAGCTGACCCCTGCCACGGCGGTTTTTCCCCCGTAAACCTTGGTCAGGCCTTTTGCCTCAATCATGGATTGTTCCTTTTGGACGGCAGCGCGCGGCTGCGGATGTTGGGA
The DNA here is from genome assembly GCF_059089735.1 of Arthrobacter sp. sptzw32. Classification (NCBI taxonomy): domain Bacteria; kingdom Bacillati; phylum Actinomycetota; class Actinomycetes; order Micrococcales; family Micrococcaceae; genus Arthrobacter; species Arthrobacter sp. sptzw32. The sequence goes on from NZ_JBNHEZ010000006.1 coordinate 29,467, forward strand.
CGCTTGTATATCCACCACGGTACCGATGCGCGGCCCCCTTTTCCGCGCTCTCAGGGATGATTCAGGGGTAAACCGGGGTGGTCCCCGGAAGTGACTCCGGTCAGGAAGCATTCAAGAAGGAAAACTGTCAGGGGCGGGGGGAGTAGTAGGTGAGGGCCCGGGGCAGCACCCGGTAGGTCACGCTGCGCACGCCAACCAGAGCCTCGCCGTCGACCGCCAGCGCCATCGGTGACCCGCCTGCTTCGATGTGCACTTCCTCTGCCTCTGATAAGTGGGTGATTTTTGAGGTGGCCACCGTGCCGGTCAGTACGCACCACAGCAGGCGCAGCCGGGCGAAAGACTCATCGGCGGTGATCAGGCGGACGTCCAGGATGCCGTCGTCCATGACCGGCCGCAGCAGCGGGGCATGGTCCCGGGGATAGTACCGCCCCCGGCCCACGTACGCGATCCAGACTTTGTGCAGCCTGCCGTCCACCGTCAAAGTGGTGGGGCTGCCCACCGTGAACGTACGGAACATCGCCACTACTCCGGCAAGGGGTTTCCCCAAGGCGGGCTGCAGTTGACGCCGCTGGCGGACAAAATCGGGATACAGGCCGACGCTGGAGGTGTTAAGCATGATCAGTTCCGCTGTTTCAGGCTTTCCCTCGAGCCCCCGTTCAACCGTGACTGTTCCGACGTCGGCCAGCGCCGCTGCACCCTTCGATGAGGCCGACAGGGCTTCCGTGAGGCTCCCCGTGCCGGCGTCGCGGGCAAAGTGGTTCAGGGTTCCGCCGGGCAGGACGAGCAGTGGGATGGCCCGTTCGACGGCCACGGCCGCCGCGGCTCCCACCGTGCCGTCCCCGCCCCAGACGCCCAGTGCACGGGTTCCGGGGTGGCCCGCGATCTCGTGGATGGCCGCCACCAGGTTTTCGTCCGGCAGCACGGTCTCTACATACGCCTTGGGGAATACCTGTAGAAGTGCGGCAGCTGTCTCCTCCTTGAAAGAGCCGCCCAGCGTGTTGACCACGACCGCCAGCCCATCACCTTCAGGCAGTTGGGGCGCTGTGGTCCAGGTCCTGGCCGTTGGAGGCAGGGGCGGGCGGACGGGCCACCACCGCCGGGTCAGCAGCGCCGCGCCGGCACCCAGCGCCGATCCGAAGATCACGTCTGAGGGCCAGTGCGCCCCGGTATGAACCCGGGAGTACGCTACTCCCAGCGCCGCGGGGGCCAGTGCAGCCCCCAGGGCGGGCTTCACCAGTCCCGCGCCCACGGCGAATCCGACGGCAGAAGCCGAGTGGCCCGAGGGCATGGACGAACTGCGCGGTTGGGGATGCACGAACCGGAACACCGGAAGATGTTCGGGCAGCGGGCGGGCCCGGGGCAGGAGGGTCTTGAAGATTCCGTTGGTAACGGCAGAAGCCACCGCCTGGGCCAGAAGTCCATGAAGTGCAGCGCGTCGGGGCATGCCGGGGGAGGTGGCAAGAACGCCAGCGACGCCCATCCAAAGTTTTCCGTGGTTCGCAGAAGCGGACAGTTGGCGGAAGAAGACGTCGTGGTTTCCGCCGGGCAACCTCGATACATGCCGTACGAGGTATCTGTCTGTCCGGCTGATCCACTGATGGCCCCTGCGCCATTTCCCGTGCATGCCCTCACCCTACCGCCGTGGCTGCTTCCGGTGGGGGCCATCTCGGCGCGCATGCCAGCCCGTACTTCGGGTAATGCGGTTACTTGGTGGTCAACGGCTTGGCGGCGCCGGCCAGCAGCAGGGCGACGAGGATGGGCGCAAGGATCGCCAGCAGCGCGAGGTGGATTCCCGTGAGGTCGCCCAGGTATCCCAGGAGGGGCGGCCCGGCCAGGAATGAGATGTATCCGAGGGTCGAAACCACCGAGACCCTCGCCGCTGCGTGCCGGGGGTCGTCGGCAGCCGCCGACATCCCCATGGGAAAGGCCAATGCTGCTCCTACGCCCCAAAGCGCGGCGCCCACAGCAGCAAGCCACACGTTGCCGGCGAGCACAAACAGGCAAAGGCCGGCGGCGGCTGCTGCCATGCTGGCGCGGAGGACGGCGACGCGGCCGTACTTGTCGATAACGTTTCCCCCAAGGAACCGCATGGCGGTCATTGCGAGGACAAAGAGGGCGAACATCAGGGCGCCGGTTGATTCGGAGGTGCCCAGGCCGTCAACGGATGCCTTGGCGATCCAGTCATTGCCCGCGCCCTCGGTCAGGGTGGCACCAAGGACAACGACACCGATGAGCAGGGTCCTGCCGTCCCGCCAGGCCGAAGGGCCCTTGACAACTTTCGGCTCACCGTCGACCGGGGCAGGTGTTGTCGTGTGCGGCAGGAAGTAGCGCGGAACGGTCAGGGTCACCAGCAGCACGATGCCCGCGATGACCAGCAGGTGCACCGGCAGTCCAACGCCAAGGTTCGAAAGCCCGGCCCCGATGAGGGCACCCACGAAAGCTCCGCCGCTGAAGGCAGCGTGGAACTGGGGCATGATGGTGCGCCGAAGTTTGTGTTCGACGTCAGCCCCTTCAATGTTCTGCGAAACGTCCCACAGGCCGATCGCGATGCCAAAGAAGAACAGGGCGATGGCAGTGCCCGGAATGGAGGCTGCGGCCAAGGACAGCGCAATGCCCACACCGGCCGCTGAGGCCAGGAGTCCGCCGAAGCGTACGGCGTTGGCGGTGCCGATCCTGCCCACTACCCAACCGGCGGTCGGCAGGGCGAGTAATGAGCCGACGGCGGTGCAGAGCAGCAGGGTGCCCATCTGGCCGGAGGTGATCTCCAGGGTCTCGGTGACTGCAGGAATCCGCGCAGCCCAGCTGGCGAACACCAGACCGTTGATGCCGAAGACAACGAACGTCGCGGCGGCTGCTGCCTTCAAACCGGCATGCTGTGCCGTTCCGGTATTTATGCTCATTCATTCACTACTTCCACAGAGTTGTCTTCGATGGACTGCTCAACTGCTGATGAGAGCGGGGGTCAGCGGGCGCGCGCCACGCGCTTCTCATCCCACACGGGTTCAGCGGACTCGTACACCTTGCCGTCGGAACCGAACACCAGAAAGCGGTCAAAGGTCCTGGCGAACCAGCGGTCGTGTGTCACGGCCAGGACGGTGCCTTCAAAGTGGTCAATGGCCCGTTCCAGGGCCTCGGCCGAGTGCAGGTCCAGGTTATCCGTAGGCTCATCCAACAGGAGCAGGGTGGCCCCGCTGAGCTGCAGGAGCAGGATCTGGAACCGGGCCTGCTGGCCGCCCGAAAGGGACTCGTACTTTTGCTCCGACTGGCCTGCCAGCCCGTAGCCGTCCAATGCCCCGGCTGCTGCCTCACGGCCCAGGCCGGACCGGTGTTCGTCGCCGCGGTGCAGGATCTCCAGCAGCGTCTTGCCGAGGAGGTCCGGCCGGACGTGGGTCTGGGCGAAGAACCCGGGACGGATCCTGGCGCCGAGTTTCACGGTGCCCTCGTGCGGCACTTCGGCGATCTCCACATCGGAGACCGGCAGGTGCTCCCGTTCCGGATCGGTGCCGCCGGTGGCAAGCAACCGCAGGAAGTGCGATTTGCCCGAGCCGTTGGATCCCAGGACACCCACCCGGTCACCAAACCATACCTCTGTGGAAAACGGCTTCATCAGCCCGGTGAGCTCGAGCTTCTCGGCCACGATCGCGCGTTTGGCGGTCCGCCCGCCCTTCAGCCGCATCTGCACGTTCTGCTCGATGGGCAGCGCCTCAGGCGGCCCCATTTCCAGGAACTTCGCCAGGCGGGTCTGGGCTGCGTGGTAGCGGTTGGCCATATCGGACCGGAACGCAGCCTTGTTTTTATACATGTTGACGAGTTCCTTGAGCTTGACGTGCTCCTCGTCCCACCGCTTGCGCAGTTCCTCGAAGCGGGCGTTCCGGTCCGCCCGCGCCTCCACGTAGGAGCCGAAGCCGCCGCCGTGGATCCAGGCCCCCGCCCCGTTAATGCCCGGTTCCAGCGTGACAATGCGCCCCGCCGCGTTGTTCAGCAGTTCGCGGTCGTGGCTGATGAAGAAGACCGTTTTCTTCGATTCGTTGAGTTTGTCCTCGAGCCAGCGCTTCCCGGGTACGTCCAGGTAGTTGTCCGGTTCATCCAGCAGCAGCAGGTCGTCGGGTCCGGCAAAGAGTGCCTCCAGCACCAGCCGCTTTTGCTCGCCGCCGGAAAGTGTCGACGCCGGGCGGTGCTGCGCGCGGTCAAAGGGCAATCCCAGCGCAGCCATGCACACTTCGTCCCAAACGGTCTCGACGTCGTAACCACCGGCGTCTCCCCAGTCCACGATGGCCTGGGCGTAGCGCATCTGGCTTGGTTCGTCGTCGTCCTCCACCATGGCCAGCTCGGCCTCATCCACCTCACGGGCAGCTGCGGCGAGGGCCGGCGGCGCCGCGGACACCAGCAGGTCGCGGACAGTGGACCCGTCCCGCACCTGGCCCACGAACTGCCGCATGATGCCCATGTTCCCGGAGCGTCCGATCACGCCTTCATCCGGAACCAGGTCCCCGGCGATGATCCGGAACAGCGTTGTTTTACCAGTGCCGTTGGGGCCGATAAGGGCGGTCTTGGTGCCGTCCGGAACCTTGAAGGTCACCCCGTTGAGCAGCTGTGTGCCATCGGAGAGGAAGTAATCGATACCGGATACGTCAATATGGGCCACGTACTCCATCTTCCCATGCCCCGGCAGCGCAGTTTTTGGCACATACCGCTGCCTGAATGGCCCGGAAGCCGGGCATCCACCGCAGACTCTAGCCGGCAGCCGTGAGGAATTTCTGCAGCAACGGCCCGGATGTTGTTGCCCCCAGCCCGCCGTCCTCAACAAACACGGCGACGGCAAGATCACCGTGCACAGCCACAATCCAGGCGTGGGTCTTGGGCGGATTCGCATTGCCGAACTCGGCAGTGCCGGTCTTGGCCCCCACCGGAGCCCCGGGGACGCTGGAGAGGAAACCGGCGTGCCCGGACGTTACAACGGCGCGCATCATGTCTGCCAGCAGTGTTGCCTCTTCAGGAGTGATGGGCTTGTCCGACGCCTGGGACGGCGCCTCCGCGGAGGCTGTGGCGGACGGCTGGGCAGCGGGAGCAGTTGAGCCGCTGGTTGTTCCCTCAGCGGCGGCACCGGCGTCGGGGTTCAGGACCAGCTGCGGCGCAACCGGTGCACCCTTGGCCACGGAGCCCGCCATCATGGCAGCTGCCAGGGGCGAGAGCAGCACCTTTCCCTGGCCGATCATGGACGCAGCGTGCTCGGTGCCGGCGGCTTCGCCGGGGACTGAGCCCAGGAAGGCGTCGGCGCCGAGGGTGGGTGCTTCCACCGCAAGGCCCATGGCCATCGCAGCGTCCTCCAGCTGCCCTTGGGAGACGGTGTCACGGGCGGCAATGAAGGCGGTGTTGCAGGAGTGTGCGAAAGCGTCGCGAAGGGTCACCGATCCCAGGGAGCCCTCGGGGTACCCTTCCGCGTTTTTGAAGGTGCGTCCGTCCACCGCCAACGTGGGGGTGCATTCCACTGTCGACTCAGGGTTCAGTCCGTTGCGGAACATCGCCAGCGAGTCCACCATCTTGAAGATGGATCCGGGGGCGTACTGGCCAAGCATGGCCGTGTTGTAGCCGTTGCTTCCCGAGCCTGATGCGGCCGCCAGGACGGCGCCGCTGGAAGGGCGGAGCGCAACAATTGCGGAGGCGGGTCCCACACCTTCGAGGGTGGTCTCGGCAAGGGACTGCAGCTTGGGATCCAGGGTTGTTTTCACCGGTGTTCCCGGCGTGGGCTTCACTTCGAAGAGCACCCGGCGGGGGTCCGTTGCGGCGGACTGGATCTGTTCCCTGGTCAGGTCGGCACGCTGGGCACGGACAACGACGGCGTCCGTCCCCCGAAGCTGCTTGTCGTACTGCTGCTGGAGGCCGCCGACGCCTGTCACATCACCCGGAGCCAGCTCACCTTCGGATGCCTCAATCTGCTCGGCAGTAGCCTCACCCACCGAACCCAGCACGGCGCGGGCAAACGTCCGGCTGGGGGCCAGGGGCACCGAGGCGGGAACGGCGCGCGCCCCGGGAATCGCCGCGATCTGCTCATCGGTGATGGTGCGGCCTTCTTCGCGCAGGGTTATCGCAGACACGAACGCCTCCGCGCCGGAAGCCTGGACCTGCTGGACGTAGGCGTCCGGGTCCACTCCTACCAATGCAGCAAGCTTTGCAGCAGAATCAGCAGGATCTGCGGCACCAAGCTGCGGCTTGTCGATGCCGACGTTAACCACCGGCCGGTAGGTCACCAGGGGTACGTCCCCGGCGCCAAGGATGTCTGCCCGCTGGGGCGACTGTGAGCCTTTGCTCAGGACCTCGCTGTCGGCAAGGTCCGGTGCCAGGGTGGCCGGGTCCCAGACCGTGAGCCACTTATCCCCGGACTTCTTGAACTTGGCTGAAACGGTGTACTTCCACTCGGTGCCGCCGAAGTTCCAGGTGTAGTTCAGGGGCACTGAGGCGTTGTCACCCTCGAGGGCCAGTTCGCCTGCTTCGACGGCGGGCTTAACGGGATCCAGCGCGGCAAAAACTTTCTTCAGCTGGTCATTGGCAGCTGCTGAATCCTTGCCGTCAAAGGGCACTGAGCCCACATCGAGTCCGGAGACGGCGGCAGCCAACTGCCCCGCAGCCTCTTCAGCGCCGCTCCTTCCGTCGTCACAGGCAACCAGCGAAGTCCCGAGAATGACGGCAGCGATGCCCAAAGAAAGTTTTGTTGATATCCCCATTGCGCCATTATCCCCCGCTTCAATGCTGGGCTTGTCACATGACGCGCCTTCCGCGCAACCAGGGCACGTTCAGGTGGCAGGCAGGCCGAGTCGGGGCACCGAAAGGCCAAACATGTCGCGGAGGGCATGTTTGGCGGCGTAATAGCCTGGCATGCCCGTAACACCCGGTCCTGGCGGAGTGGAAGAGGAACACAGGTAGACGCCGCGCAGCGGGGTCCGCCACGGGACGCGCGACACAACGGGCCTCTGCACGAGGTTCAGCATGTCCATGGTGCCCGCGCTGAAGTCTCCGCCAACGTAGTTCCGGTTGTACTTTGCCAGGCCCGCGGCTGTGATGGCCTTCGACTCCACCACAAGGTCCCGGAACCCGGGAGCGAAGCGCTCCAGCTGGGCGGTGATGGCCTCGGTCATGTCCCGGGTGGACCCGGTGGGGACATGGCAGTAGGCCCAGAGGGTGTGGTGCCCCGCCGGCGCCCGGCTGGAGTCGAAGCGGGACTGCTGGGCCACCAGGACGTACGGGCGTTCCGGGTGCTTGCCGGCGTTCACTTCGTTCTCGGAGCGTGCAACTTCTGCCCGGGTGCCGCCCAGGTGAATGGTTCCGGCGTCGGCCAGTTCCTTCGCCGCCCACGGCACAGGTCCTGAGAGGATGAAATCTACTTTGCAGGAGCCGTTTCCGTACCTGAAGGATTCCAAAGCACCGCGGTAGCGCACGGGAAGCGCGCCGCCGGCCATGTTCAGCAGCCCCTGCGGAGCGACGTTCAGCAAAGTTGCCCGGGTTGCGGGAAGATCCTCAAGCCGGTCGATCGGGGCGTCCGTGTGGATAACGCCGCCGTGTGCAACGAAGTCCTCTGCCATCGCGGCGGCTATGGCAGCGGATCCGCCTTCGGGAATGGGCCAGCCTCCGGCATGTCCAAGTGCACCAAGCATCAACCCGCCGCCGGAAGCTGCAAGGGATGGCTGGTGCGAGATGGGATGGGCGGCCACACCGCTGAGCAGTGCGGGCGCCAAATCTTCCTTAAACCGGGCGTTCCACAGTACAGATCCCTGCTCCAACGTCCGCAGCCCGAACAACCCTGCCGCCAGAGGGTTGCGGGGGATGCGGAGAAGTTGGTTTTGGGTGAAGTCCATGATGCCGTCGATGCGGTCAACAAGGGGTGACATCAGACGCCGGTAGGCATCGCCGTCGCGGCCCAGCCCTGCAGCTGTCCTGTCCAGGGACCGGTAGGCGAGGGCAGCCCTGCCTCCATCCAGCGGGGACCCGTAGGACAGCTCCGGGGTGATGAGGTTAATCCGGCGGGACAGTTCAAAGGCCTTGAAAAAGGGTGAGGCCACCGCCATGGGATGCACGGCGGAGCAGATGTCGTGGAAGTGCCCGGGCCGCATGACTTCGCTGGTGCGCGCGCCGCCACCGATGGTTTTGCCGGCCTCGAAAAGCTCCACGGAAAGCCCCGCCCGCGCCATTACTGCAGCTGCTGCCAGCCCGTTGGGCCCGGCGCCCACCACCGCCACATCAGGCATTGGAACCAACCTTCCAGGGCAGTAGGGAGTCTGACCGGTTTCGAAGGTTCAACCTGAGCCAGTCCGGCGCACCGGTGAAGGGTCCGCCGTGGGGATCGTCGAGGTGATGCCGCCGGATGGGGTCGTAGTCCGGGTTATAGATGTCCCAGGTTACGCGCAGCATGAGGTAGCCCACCGCAGCCATGTGTGCCGCCACGGCGAGAACGTAGTAGGGCATATCCAGGTTGTGCTGGGAAGAGCCTGCGCTGGTCACTTGTCCAAGGTACATCCACACTGCTGCCCAGTGCAGGCCTTCAACTCCCTGCCAGATCAGAAAGTCGCGCCATCTGGGCCGGGCCAGCGCCAGGAGGGGGATCAGCCACACCACGAACTGGGGTGAGTAGACCTTGCCGGTAAGGATGAAGGCCGCCACGATGAGGAAGGCCAGTTGGGCCAGGCGGGGACGCCGGTGGGCGGTCAGGGCGACGGCTGCAATGGCCGCGCAGGACAGCAGGAACAGGCCCAGGGATAAGAAGTCGACGGCGGCCGGGCTGAGTTCCGCCCACCGCAGCCGGTTCGCCACAAGGTTGTAGGCGAACCACGGCGAGCTGTAGCCGGCACCGCGGTCAGCGCTAAACTGGAAAAAGTAAGCCCAGCCGGCGGGATTCGCGGCGGCGAAGGGCAGGTTGACAGCCAGCCAGGAGGCACCGGCAGCACCCGATGTCACCAGGAAGGGGCGGAAACGGCCGGTCCGCACTGCCAGCAGCAGGATCGCACCCAATACAAGCACTGGATACAGCTTCGTGGCAGTGCCCAGCCCGATGAAGACCCCGGCAAGCACAGGCTGCCGGCGCGCGAAAAAGAACATGCCCAGGGCGAGCAGCGCCACCGCCCACAGGTCCCAGTTGATGGTGCCGGCCAGCACGATGCCTGGGGCCAGGGCCACCATGGCCGAATCCCAGGGCCGGCGGCTGGTCATTCTGGCGGTAGCCAGGACCGTGATCACCGTGACAGCGGCCAGGAGCGCCGCATTGATGTCAAAGTAGGCGAGCACGGTCGAATCCGATACCCCGGTCCCGGGAACCAGCCATGCCGTTACTCCTGCGATCAGGGCGATCAGGACCGGGTACTCAAACTGGCTGCCGGCGCCGAGGATGGGAAAGGTCCCCTCTGCCAGTCCACGGTTTCGAAAAAGCTCGGGAAAGTCGGAATAGCATGTGGCGTAGAACTGTGTGGGGGACTCCCAGCCGTTGGCGCGGCAATACCCTTTGACCAGGAGGCCCGCGAACGCCGCCAGGACGGTAAGCAGTATCAAAACGCGTTCCACGGTGAAAATGCCCGGGGAGACGATGCCCGGCGCCGCCCGCGATCCGAGGGGTCCGCCGATGACTTCGGTGAAGTTGCGCAACAGGACGTCACTGCGGCTGGGAACTACCAGGCGGGACCGCCCTCGATGCTCCGGCGGCTGGGTCTCCTGCATGGAACCGAGCTTACCGCCGCTGCCGGAAACCCTCGGAGGAGCGCCGCTAAAGACCCCACCGGACAATTGCCGGTGTCCTCTTATCCCAACCCAAGGTGCAGACTTTTGCAGTTCCGAGGATAAAGTGCCGCCCCTCGGCAGGAGGCAGTTCGAGCCAGCGCGCTGTGAGGATCCGGGAGAAGTGGCCGTGGGCCACAATAAGGACGTTGTCCATTCCCGATTCGAGTACGCGCCCAATAATCTTGTCCGCCCTGGCGGCCACCTCGTCCAGTGTCTCGCCGTTGGGCACGCCATGGGTCCAGATCAGGTAGTCCGGGTTGTCTTTCCGGATCAGGTCCGAGCTGATTCCCTCGTAGTCGCCGTAGTTCCACTCGACGGCAAGGGGCTCGTGCTGGGCGTCGGGGAAGCCGGCCAGTTCAGCGGTCCGGCGCGCGCGCCTCAAGGGAGAGGTCAGCACCAGGTCGAAATCCACCGGGTCCAGAACCTTGCGGGCTTCCACTGCCTGCTGTTCGCCTTCGACGGTAAGGGGCAGATCGGTGAGTCCGGTGTACTGCCCGCTTTTGGACCACTCGGTCTCGCCGTGGCGGAGGATCCAGAGCTGCGGCCGGGGGGCAAGGGCAGGGTAGGTCACTTGGACTCCTTTGAGGAACGATCGACGGCGGCAGGAGACGTTTCAGCCCCGGCTTCAGCGGGTGCGGCTTCGGGCTGTTCCGCCCACCAGCGGAGCAGTCTAGCTTCGGCTTCCTCGGTGGGCAGGGGGCCGTGCTCCATCCGCTCATTGAGCAGGAACTTGTAGGCGCGGCCCACCACGGGACCAGGTTTGAGCTCCAGCAAAGCCATGATCCGGGCGCCGTCCAGGTCGGGGCGCACCGCCTCCAGCGATTCCTGTTCCCGCAGCGCGGCGATCCTGGCCTCAAGGTCGTCATAGGCGAACGCCAGCCGCTCGGCCTTCCGCTGGTTGCGGGTGGTCACATCTGAACGGGTCAGCCGGTGCAGCCGTTCCAGGAGCGGCCCTGCGTCGGTCACGTAGCGGCGTACAGCGGAATCGCTCCAGCCGGCCTCGCCGTAGCCGTAGAAACGCATGTGCAGCTCCACGAGGCGGGCGACGGCTTTGATGGTGTCGTTGTCGAACCTCAGCGCCTTCATCCTCTTGGAGGTGAGTTTCGCACCCACCATGTCGTGATGGCGGAAGCTGACCGCGCCGCCCGGTTCGAACCGGCGCGTAGCCGGCTTGCCGACGTCGTGCATCAGCGCTGCGAAACGCAGCACGAAATCAGGCGCCGGCACGGGGCCTTCTGTATCCGTTTCCAGCTCCGCTGCCTGTTCCAGCACCTGCAGCGAATGCTGGTACACGTCTTTGTGCCGGTGGTGCTCATCCGATTCGAGCCGGAGGGCGGAGACTTCGGGCAGCACGAACTCGGCGAGGCCGGTGTCCACCAGCAGGTCCACGCCGACCCGAGGCCGGGCACCGCAGATGAGCTTGGTGAGTTCGTCCCGCACCCGTTCCGCGGAAATGATGGTGATCCGTTCTGCCATCCGGCTCATGGCCTGTCGGACGTCGTCGTGGACGGAAACACCCAGCTGCGCCGCGAACCTGGCGGCACGCATCATCCTCAGCGGATCGTCGGAGAAGGACGCTTCGGGGGAGCCGGGCGTGGCCAGGATGGAGGCGTGCAGGTCGCGCACGCCGCCAAACGGATCCACGAGCTCCAGGGAGGGCAGTTTCAGGGCCATCGCGTTGATGGTGAAGTCGCGCCGAAGCAGGTCATCGGTCAGGGAGGAGCCGAACGCCACCACGGGCTTCCGCGATTCCGGATCGTACGCCTCGGCGCGGTAGGTGGTTACCTCAATCTGGAAGCCGGCCTTGCGCATGCCGATGGTCCCAAAAGCGCGGCCAATCTCCCAGTAGTTGTCCGCCCACTTTTTGATGAGGGCCACTGTCTGGTCCGGCGTGGCGTCGGTGGTGAAGTCCAGGTCCGGTGAGGTCCTGCCCAGGAAAAGGTCACGCACCGGGCCGCCCACCAGCGACAGTTCGTGGCCGGCGTCCACAAAACGCTGGCCGAGCTCCAGGACCACCGGGTCCACCTGGAAATCGACGGTGTGGGATTCAGTCTCGTGATGTGCGTGCGCCATAGTTACTTAAGCTTGTCAGAAACCAGCGGCGGCGCAGGCCAAAATACCGTCAAGTTCCGCTCATTCCGTCCGCCACCGGGAATGCGCCTCATCTGCAGTCCATGTTCGTGTCATGTTCCGGTCATCACGAACGGGCAACAGTCGTTAGAGTGGACTCCATGGCCCATCCAGTACCGAGCGCTCCAGGCAGGAGGACAAACGCACCGTTGCCGTCGGCAATTGGTGCGCACGTTGCACCTGCCCAGCACTCGGCACCGGCCTCGCTGCCCACGGTGGAGGAAGTCTCCGCCGGCGGCGTCGTGGTGGACACATCCGACGCCGAGCTGAGGGTGGCCATTATCGCCCGCCTTAACCGCGGCGGACGCCTCGAATGGTGCCTGCCCAAGGGTCATCCGGAGGGCAAGGAAAACAACGAGCAGGCCGCAGTCCGGGAAATCGCCGAAGAGACCGGCATCGAGGGGGATATCCTCGCACCGCTCGGAAGCATCGATTACTGGTTCACGGTCAGCGGCCACCGCGTGCATAAGACGGTCCACCACTATCTCCTGCGCGCCACCGGCGGTGAGTTGACTATCGAGAATGATCCGGACCAGGAAGCGGTGGATGTTGCATGGGTTCCCATCCAGGAACTCGCGCGCAAGCTGTCCTTCCCGAACGAACGGCGCATCGCCGACTTGGCCCGCGAAGTCCTGCCCGAACACCTCTAGGCGGCACAGCTGTGCCGGCATTGCCGTGATAGGCGCCCACGGGTGAGACGATGAACTCGATGTCAGCTTCCAATTCTCCTTCCGATCAGTCCGGCCGCGCCGGCGGCGCTCCCCACGGTGTGCCCGGCCACGACACATCCACTGACCGTGCACACCTGGCCGGCCCGCCCATGGACGGGGCACCACTGGACGGCGGACCCGTTGACGGGGCGCCGGCAGAAATTGTCTCTACCGACGGCGGTTCCGCGGAGGCTGGACAAGCCGCCGCGGCGCAGGCAGGCGAGACCAGGTCAAGCGCCATCATGGCCGCCGGAACCCTGGTTTCGCGCTTCCTGGGATTCGGCAAGACCTGGATGCTCGGCACAGCTCTGGGACTCGGTTCCACGGTCAATGACACGTTCATCAACGCCAACAACCTGCCCAACCTGATCTTCCTGCTGGTGGCCGGCGGCGTGTTCAACGCAGTGCTCGTTCCGCAGATCATCAAAGCCAGCAAGGCTCCCGACAGGGGAGCGGACTACATCAGCCGGCTGCTGACATTGGCAGTCCTGCTCCTGCTGGGACTGACGGCGCTGGTTACTTTGGCGGCGCCGTGGGTCATCGAACTCACCACCCAGGGATACTCCCCGCAGCAGAAGGCACTGGCGGTTACGTTCGCCTTCTGGTGCCTGCCGCAAATCTTCTTCTACGGCCTTTATGCCCTCCTCACCCAGATCCTCAATGCCAACGGCGCTTTCGGGCCGGCCATGTGGGCGCCCATCCTCAATAACGTGGTGGCCATAGCCGGGCTGGGCATGTTCATCTGGATTTTCGGCACCAACGAATTCAGTCCGCACACCCTGGAGAACTGGGGTGACACCCAGACCCTGTTCGTAGCCGGATTCTCCACCATCGGTGTGGTGTCGCAGACCGCCATCCTCATGATTCCCGTGATCCGGCTGAAACTGGGGCTGCGGCCGCGGTTCGGCTGGCGGGGAGTGGGACTCGGCCAGGCAGCCAAGCTAAGCGTGTGGACGTTGCTGACTGCCGCCGTCGGGCAACTCGCCTTCCTCTACGTCATGCGCATAGCCACCATTCCCGGCGCCGAGCGCATCCGGCTGCAGCAGGCGGGGGACCCCGCTGCTGCCATGCTGCCGGGCAACGCCGTTTTGGAAGTGGCCAGCCAGCTGTACCTGCTGCCGCATTCCATCATTGCCCTGTCCCTCGCCACGGTCCTGTTCAACCGCATGACCCGTGCGTCCCAGGACGGCAACCGTGCCGAACTGCGCGATGCCCTCTCGCACGGACTCCGGACCATGGCCGTTGCCACAGTTTTCGGCGCGTTGGCACTCTTTGCCCTGGCGGGCCCGCTCGGCATGTTCTTCTCAGGCGGCTTGCGCCAGGACGGCGTGATGCTGGCCCAGACGCTGACCATCCTCGCGCTCAGCACACCGTTCATGAGCGCCAACTTCATGATGTCGCGGGTCTTTTACGCCAACGAGGACGCCCGGACCCCCTTCTACATCCAGCTGCTCCTGGCAGTTGTTTACGTGGCCGGGGCATTCGCCATCCAGTTCCTGCCGGTGAACCAGATCATCTACGCCATCGCCGTGCTTTACATGGTGGGCAACATCCTTTCCGTAGTTATCAGCGCCTACTTCCTGCGGCGGCTCCTGGGGCATCTGGACGGCCCGCGGATTGCCAACTCCTATATCCGGATGGGCTATGCCGCGCTGGGTTCGGCAATTGCGGGCGCAGGAGCGCTTTGGCTGATGGGCAGCTACAGCCCGGACGGGTTTGCCTGGCGCGACCGGCTCGCAGCGCTGATCACGGTTATCGTGGTGGGTCCCGTCATGCTCGTGGTGTATTTCGTCCTGCTCAAGCTGCTCCGGGTCTCGGAACTTCGCGATCTGCTTCGTCCCCTGCTCGGGCGGCTGGGACGCGGCCGGCAAGATCCGCCGGCGACGGAAGGCGGGACCCCGCCGTCGGACACTTCACCTGGCGCACCCTCCGGGGAGCCCCGCCGCCCCGCGCCGGAGCGGGCCACCACGTCGGTTGATACGGGCCTCATCCCGCGCATTTCAGGTGAATTCGACGCCGTTTCCTTCCGTGCCGGGCCGGTTCCGGAGCGCGCCGGCCAAAGGCATGATGCCGACGGCGGCCGCGGCTCCGCGGGTTCGAGCGCCTATCTTCCCGGCGAGGATCAACCCGGCACCGCACGCGGCGGTCTGTTGCGCGATCAGATCCCGCTTCCGGGCCGGCGGACCTTCCAGGGGAAGTCCGGCGAGAACCCACACTTCAAGCCCCGGCGGCCCCGGAAAAAGTGATGCTTGCCCGGTTTGCCGCTGTCTTTGTCCGCGGGGCGCCGGGCGCCATCGGCTAGGATCGAAAGGGAACAGGGGTAGTTGCATTCAAGGGTCAGCTCCCCGGCGGCCCCTTGAACGGTGGTTGCGTCATCCGAGCCGGCGATCCCGGACAGTCTAGGAGGAACACGTGTCCAACCCGATCGATGTCGGATCAGTACTGGGCGGCCGTTACAAGGTCACAGCCACTGTATTGGCCTCGCACGACCACGATCTGGTGCTGGACGGTGTGGACCAGGTTCTCAACCGACCCGTCAGCATCCTGGTTGCCGGACCTCAGAACACCGAGCAGGTTGCGCAGAGCGCCCGCGAAGTAGCCACCGGTGAACGCCCCGGGACTGTTCAGGTTCTTGACCTCGGCGTGACTGAGGATGCCACGTACCTGATCACCAACCACACGTCCGCGGCGGACCTGCTGGACCTCGTGGTGGCGTCCAATCCACCGTACGTGGAGCCCTTTTTTACGGACACCCTTGGAAGTGAAATCTTTGGGCAGCCGCGGTCGCATGAACCCGAGCCCTATGACGACGAAGACCATGTAGAAGCGGGTTACATCAACTACGGAGAGCGACACCCCAGCCAGGTTGATCCGTTCCGTCCCGCGCCCGTCGTGCCCCCGCAACCTCCCGTCCGTCCGGCTACGGCACCCGCTGCCCGCAAGCCTGCCGGTGCGTCTCCGCTGGGCGGTGCTGCCCTTGGCGGCGCTGCTGCCGGGGCTGCGGCTTCACACGCTTCCGCCCGCCCGGCCGGCCCGTTGACGCAGCCCGTTGGCCCTTCGACACGGCCTGCGGGAGACACGGCTGCTGCCAGCGCTGCCTCCCCTTCAAAGCCGGCACAGGCGCCTGAAACGGCCAAGCCGAAGGTGTCCCTCTGGTCCGAGGACGACTACGCCAGCGCTGACGGCCAGGACCGCCACGGGGATGCGCCGGTAGAACATGACCGGGCGGTAAAGAAAAAGTCCTCCGCCGTATTTGCCCGTGCGGCGGCTCCGGCAGCCGCTTCCTCTGCTGCCGCCCCGTCCCACGTGGAACAGGACGACTACGACGACCGGGACGCCCCTGCACGTGGACCCCGTTCCATGCGCTGGCTTGTGGGCGGGCTGCTGGCCGTTGTCCTGATTGCCGGCCTTGTCTTCGCCGTTACCAACCTGGGCAGCCTTTTCGCCCCAGAACCTCAAGCCAACCCATCCGCTCCTGCCACGAACGCTGGCGCTCCCGCAGGCTCCGGTGCACCAACGCAGGCACCCACCTCGGCGCCGCCCGCAGTCCCGCCCGCGATTGAAAGCGTCAGCCGGCAGGGCAACTTCGATTTCGCGGCCACCTTTGACCGTGACCTCATCAAGGCGTACGACGGTAACGCCGCCAGCTACTGGTCCGACATGGAATTCGCGAGCGAAAACTGGGGCGGCCTGGCCGCCCAGGGCGTGCCGCTGGTGGTAAAGCTGGAAAACCCGGCAACCGTTTCATCCGTCACACTTTCGCAGCTTGGTGGCTCCGGCGGAAACATCACGGTGTACACCAACAGCCAGCCCTCCCTGGACGGAGCGAAGGCGGTGGGCACCAACAGCTTTACGTCGGCAGACCTGAACATGCCCCTGGCAGAACCCGTACAGGCCCAGTACGTTATCGTTTCGATCAACTCCCTGCCGAGGCTGGCGGCGCCCAAGACGCGCTACGGTTATGGCCTTCGGCTGGCCGAGGTAAAGGTTCAGTAACCCCCACGGATTGCGCTCGCTCCGCAACACCTGGGGCGGAGATTACTCTGCGGTGCTTGGCTTTGCTGCAGGGCGGTAACCTTGAAAGAGCGTCTCGCGGAGTTCGCTTACTGCTTCCCGCCGGCATTCCGTTGCGCCAGGGGCCCGGAATATTCAGGCTGCAGTATCAGTTGTGCCATGTGGCCGGCCTCCAAAGCGGGGCGCGTCAAAAAGGAAGAGGTTCACCGTTCCGTGACCATCACAGAAAGCACCACGTCAGATTTACGTGATGTCATCATCGTCGGCTCCGGCCCGGCTGGATACACGGCAGCTGTCTACACTGCCCGCGCCAACCTGAAGCCCCTGTTGTTGGCAGGTTCTGTCACTGCCGGCGGTGAACTGATGAACACCACAGATGTGGAGAACTACCCGGGCTTCCCGGAGGGCATCATGGGACCGGACCTGATGGAGAACTTCGAGAAGCAGGCAGCACGCTTCGGTACCGACATACAGTTCGAGGACGTCACTTCGCTGCAGCTCGTAGGTCCGGTAAAGACAGTCACCATTGCCACGGGTGAGAGCTTCCAGGCAAAGGCAGTTATTCTCTCCACCGGCTCCGCCTACCGCGAGTTGGGCTTGCCCAATGAAAAGCGGCTGTCAGGGCACGGCGTCAGCTGGTGTGCAACCTGCGACGGTTTCTTTTTTAAGGACCAGGACATCGCGGTCATTGGCGGGGGAGACTCAGCGATGGAAGAGGCACTGTTCCTCACCAAGTTTGCGAAGTCGGTAACGGTTGTCCACCGCCGTGATTCGCTCAAGGCCTCGAAAATTATGGCTGACCGCGCCCTGGCGCACGAGAAGATCAACTTCGTTTGGAACAGCACGGTGGAAGACGTGGTTGGAGACCAGAAGGTCAGTGGTCTGAAGTTGAAGAACCTCATGGACGGTTCCGTATCCGACCTGGCCGTAACTGGCGTATTCGTGGCTATCGGCAATGACCCCCGTACTGATCTGGTTAAGGGCGTCCTGGATTTGACGCCCGAGGGCACGATTGCCGTGGCTGGCCGCAGTTCCAGGACCAGCTTGCCGGGCGTTTTCGCGGCTGGAGACGTTATCGACCCCACCTACCGTCAGGCCATTACAGCTTCGGGTTCCGGCTGTGTTGCCGCTCTCGACGTTGAGCATTACCTCGCAGACCTGCCCGCCTAAGTCCGTAAGCGCTATACGAGAAAAGAGATAAAGCTATGAGCAATGCGAAAGACGTAACAGACGCAAGTTTCGGTACGGACGTTTTGTCCTCGGATAAGCCGGTTATCGTGGATTTCTGGGCCGAGTGGTGCGGCCCCTGCCGCAAGCTGGGTCCCATCCTGGACGAGATCTCAGTCGAGTACAGCGAGAAGGTTGACGTTGTGAAGCTGAACGTCGATGACAATCCGGGTATTGCCGCTGAGTACGGAATCACTTCGATTCCCGCCGTTTACCTGTTCCAGGGCGGGGAAGTGAAGAGCACCGTCGTCGGGGCAAAGCCCAAGCAGTTTTTTGAGAAAGAATTTGCTGACGTCCTTTCCTAGGAGCGCAGCAGCGGACAACGTCCGGTACTTGGAAGTGGCCACCGCCTCGCAGCGGTGGCCACTTTTTTGTGTACCTAGGCATGGCCTTGGCACTCAGGCAAGGGCGCAACTGCAGAAGATTGTTAGTTTTGAGCTCTGTCTTAATCCTTGACCAGGGCTTAGAGCGGGTTCGCCACGGCAGGGAAGAAGCCTCTTGGTAATGCGGTGGACGCCGTTGAACTAGTGCATAAGTACCTCGGCCCACTCTTCCTGTTTCACGTGAAACAGGAACAAGAGGGCCGTTTCAGTGGTCATTGGCAACGGCTGCACAGCTACTCCAGCTTTTCGCAGCGCCACAACGAGTGGACACCGGTGCGGACCATCCTCATGTTTCACGTGAAACGGCGGCGCCCCTTCGCGGGAAATTGGTGATGCCCTACTTGGCATTGCACAACAGCAAAGACGACAGCTTCGATGATTCGCGGCACGTTTCGTACCCGCGCGGAGCCGGCATGCGGCGCCTACTTTGTTGAGACTCAGTAGCGTAGACTCCTGGGTGTCCGAGGAAGATCGATACACCGAGCTCCTTGCGTCTGGCTGGCCTCCAATTGCAGGTAAGTGTAAGCACTCAAGACCACCTGACCCTCCCCCAGAGTAGTGCGGCGTTTCGCCACACCTCGCATGCCCTGTATGGGTAAGACTAAGTTGAACGCCAAGGTACGCACCGGCGTTTCACGTGAAACAGCTACGACGAGGGGGCGCTTTGAGTTAAGGCGCCCGCTTCGGGAGTGCACTCCTTGCAGCACACACCCGACAGTCCCCATATCCGCTGCACACGGAGGACGTGCAGACGTACGACCGATGGCCCGACCAGTCACTCAGCAGCGCAACCGCACCTTCCGCGGCAGCAATGATCTGCGGTTGTAGTAAAGAAAGCGGGAGGGGCGGGCTTAGTTATATGGACCGGAGGCCTGCTCTTATCCTTGAGGGTCGAATTTACTCCTCCCATCATTGCAATTTCTGACCCTGCTATCGGCAGTGCCTCGACTGTATAAGTGCTAGACCAAAACGCGAGGACTACACAGCTGCAACCACGACCCGGGCTTGGTCTTTACTTCGGGAAACAGCTAACAGTCGAACGACAGTGCAGCAGTACCAAAGGATTCAGAGCATGTGTACGGCTCGTTGTGTCCTGCAAGAGCAGGCGCCTAAACTACGACGGGCAACAACGGTAAAGCCCGTCTGGCTCCCACCAGCCGATTGGTTTCACGTGAAACATGGCCGGCGGCAGAGCGAAGAGGCGTGTCCTTGGAAACATAACAAGTACAGAGTTGTCGTTGCCTGACAGCTAAACACCAACGCGTGGGGGCTAGGCGAAGCACGACCACCGTGAAGCACGATTGTAGAACGGTGTTGCGGCGAAGTCGGCACGGATACGGCGACTAACAGAGAGCACTTACGCAGTTCATACTCTCGGTAGTATCAAGCGTTGTGTAAAGCCAATTCAAAGGCGGTCGTTCTAGAACAAGAAGACCGCCCTAAGAGCAGCTCAACAAAAGCAGACTAAGCCCACAGGAAAGGGTCGCATGCAGGTACCTCACCTCCAAGGCGATTGGGCTGACCAGTATAAGCAACTTCGGCGGCGATGGCCTCCAAGGCGCAAGGGGGTGTCCATGCCAGGCACATTTGCTTGCCCGTCCCCGCCATCATAGTCACGAGCGGATTCGCAGATGGGACAACTTCCTGCACCGCTGCTCGTAGTTTCGGGTGCCTCCTTCCACAGGCTTATCCACATCCACGTTGCCACTTGTCCCCATAGTTATCCACAATTGCTCAGAAGTGTTACTGTCCTCACTCCTCGCTGTCAGCGGAGGTCGCGTGCGTGTTGTGGTGTTAAGGCCGGCTGCTGTCGGGAGTGTAAGAGCGCCCAGTGCATACGCCGGAACCGGAAGGCGCATAACCTGGCTGCTTAGTAAACCTAATCCGGCTTCTTAGGATCTACGCTGGGCGGTGCGGCGTGGCAGCGGCTGCTGTGCACGCGTGTGGGGTTTGTGTTTCACGTGAAACGGCGACGAACGTAAGAGTACGAGACCTGAGACGTGTGGGGCGGGCGAAAGCGCGGACCGGCTGACGTGCAGGTCCGGCGCCGTAGGTATCCACAGTGTTGTCCACAGCACTTTTCCACACGACGCCACGGCTGCTGGGTCGCTGATTATTGCTGGACATGTATAGATGTAGCCAGCGCATACTAGGAGGTAGAGGTGATTCGACGTGCTGGGCCGCTCCACCTCACCATTGCTTGAATCGCGGGCCGTGGCTAGCCTTCCAATCTTTCATCTGCGGCTGAACTAAGGCCGCAATACGTCGCTGTCGAGGACCCGCTTATAGGCCAGCGAGGCACCTGGTTTGTCAACAGCAGGAACCATATGTCCGGTTGATCCTCGAGCGATAATAAGGCATCGTCCCGGCGGCCGTCAGTGAGGGTTTGGTGATGCAAAGCATTGCCTAGCTGCAGGGGTACTGGCCAAAGCGCGCTGCTGTTGTGTATTTACCGGAAGGGTCAAGGCACATACAGCGATCCGGGACGCTGTCTGACGGTGCAACACCACCCAAGCGTCCTATCGGGCTACTAAAGCCTATGCTGTGCAAGGAAGGGATAACAGCAGCCGCTGCCTTGCGGTGTAGTAGGGACCACCGATCTTAACGCATCACTAGGCGGAAGGGCTGCCCTACGATCCTCTCCTTTTGAGGCCACTACAGCCGCCGCGGGCGCTTGGTGGTTCATGTCTTAGCACACTCCAATGGCTAGCTGTTACCCGTATTTATGAGACGACCAAGTGCCTACGGATGTTTCACGTGAAACGCAGCGAGCGTTGAACGATGGGTCCGTAGGCTTCTGGCCGCAATAGGGAAGTGCCACGTGCTTGGGTCACCAAGAGTGCCCGCGTCCTGATGTCGCCTAAGACCACTGGACTAGCTGAACTGAGCGGAAAGTAGCTTGCACGAATGCCGACCTGCCCGCACCCGGGACAGCCATGCGGATTAATCGTGGCAGCAGTGAAGGGCTCGGCTACGGCGTAAAGCAGCCGCTGAAGGTGCGGGCAGGCCGCACGCGAAGCGCTGTATCGCAGGAATACCGCAAGTTCGATGACTGTCTGTCCCAATCGCTGCAAGTAGATCGGGGCGCCGCAACTAGGTTAGCGGGTGCCCAGACCTTGCCGATAGCTCGCTAGGAGTGTTCGCTGGCGCAAATACGTAGGGTGACACCGCAGGTCGACTCAGAAGAAGATGAGCTACGGCATTTGAATCGAGTGCAATAGCCATAAGCGCCTGGCCACCTAGGATGCCCCATGCAAAGAACACCCGTTCCCCGACTGTGGAAAGGTCAGTAGCAACGCCAGCACAAGGCACCTTTTCCTTGGAACGACTGGTTCAAGAACTTCGTAACTATAGGAGGCTCCACATTCGCGAGCCCAACTTCGGTCCCAAACACACGTTACGGAGGAACGTTTCACGTGAAACACCTACGCCCACTCTAAGGAACGTCGGGCCAGAACATGCCCTAGTCGCCCTTGCACCGAGGCTACTGCTCGCGCCGATAGCAATCGTAGTCAAAGCTAAGCCTGAAATTGATATAGCTGCAGCCACTATCCGCAGTAGATCTCCAACCGCAGAAAAAGACCAGGTCTGCGTCATGTGCTGCACCTCCTCGTGTTTACGGTACTCCGGCCATAAGTGCTGGGGGAGTTCCGGACCAATCCCCCAGTAACGCCAGCAGCGGTTCTCGTCCGGAAAAGCACGGAGAAACTTCGTGGCCGCTCTGCCCTAGTGGCCGAAGGACAACGAGCAACAGTCCACATGAATCGCATCCGCTGTTTCACGTGAAACAGCAACTCTAAGCCCAAAAGTCGCTACGACCACAAGTGGAAGGAGGCAGACTTCGTAGTCCGATAACGGGGACCTACAAGGCGCAGACGAGCACTATGAAAATTTGATCTCGATGCCCAGGCATACGTTGAGTGGGCCCAACTGAATGAAGGCTCCACTGCAAGTCGTGCAGCGGAGCATTGAACAACGTTAGTTTCCTGCCATTAGCCAATAGCAGACGCGCCTGTCACCGGGTTATGGGAACCCGCTAGAAGCAGTAAAACGCCGGCGCCAGGACTATTAGTTCTCCGAACCAGGAGCGAGCACGTCCATGATTCGGTTAAGATCCTCAACACTGGCAAATTCGATGCTTACTCGGCCCTTACGAACGCCCAGCGAGATCTTCACGTTCGTGTCCAACCGATCGGAAAGCGACGACGCCAGGTAATCAAGGCGCTCGTGGCGCGCACCAGGACGCGGAATGTTGTTCTTGGCCGGCTTGGCAGGGTCTTGGTACAGAGCCACGGCTTCTTCTGTAGCGCGCACAGACATTCCCTCGGCCACAATACGCTGGGCAAGCCGTTCCATCGCAGCTGCGTCAGGAAGCGCCAGGAGGGCGCGTGCGTGGCCCGCAGACAGCACGCCGGCCGCAACCCTTCGCTGAACCAAAGCAGGCAGCTTCAGAAGCCGGAGGGTGTTGGACACCTGCGGGCGCGAACGGCCTATGCGGTCGGCCAGCTGTTCGTGGGTAGTACCGAAGTCCTCAAGGAGTTGCTGGTAGGCAGCAGCCTCTTCCAACGGGTTCAGCTGGCTTCGGTGAAGGTTCTCGAGCAGTGCATCCCGCAGCAGATCGTCATCGGTGGTGTCCCGGATGATGGCGGGGATGGTTTCGAGTCCAGCGGCCTGTACAGCACGCCACCGCCGTTCACCCATGACGAGCTCAAACGGTTCTCCACCCACTTCGGTTGAATTCCGAACCACAATGGGCTGGAGGACACCGACTTCGCGAACTGAGTGCACAAGCTCCGCCATGTCGTCCTCATCAAAGACCGCACGAGGCTGTTTCCGGTTTGGGTGGATGTCGGAGACGCGTATTTCCGCAAAACGGACTCCCGGGACCTGCACCAGTTCCACACCAGTGTCCGTTGCAAAGGAATCAAACGAATCACCAGCGGCGGCATCCACAAGCTCCGCCTGGTCCGCCTTTGACGAGTCCGTTGTGGCGGTGTCAGATGCCTCAGCCCCACTCTTTACGGTGGGCTCGTCGGCGTCCTGAGTGCTGCCGGCGCTGTTCCCTGCCGGCTCGTCAGTGGAGTCCACGGGAGTGGGGGCTGACGTCGGTGCCTGCCGCGCGGATGATTTCGCTGCAGACGTCTTGGCCGGCGAGTTGCTGGTTGCCTTGGCTGGAGACCTTTTTATGGACCCTGATTTACCCGGCGTCGTCACCTTCAGGACCGACTCCTGCGTCGACAAAGCATCGACTTCCTCCGGCTCGGAAGTCTTCCTGCGCCCCTCGGGAAAGAAGAGATCGACGGGCCGTGAGACCGCTGCACCGTTGCCGGCCCCGTTCGCACCGGCGGAACTCGGAATCAGTGCGCCCAAACCGCGGCCTAGGCCCCGTCGCTTCTCGCTCATGGGTAAATCCCTCCAGTGGTAGAGCACGGCCTTACCGCGCTCCAGTTGTTGCAGTTCTTGAAGTTTTAGCGTTCCGCTATTTCAGCAGCGGCTTCCAGGTAAGAAAGGGCTCCACTGGATGAGGGATCGTACGTCATCACGGTTTGCTGGTAGCTCGGAGCCTCCGAGATGCGGACCGAGCGCGGCACCACCGCGGACAGTACTTGTTCGGGGAAGTGCTGGCGGACCTCGGCGGCAACCTGGGCAGCGAGGTTGGTCCGGCCGTCGTACATGGTCAGGAGGATGGTGGACACCACAAGGTCAGCGTTGAGATGCTTCTGGATCATCTCGATGTTTTTGAGGAGCTGGCTCAGCCCTTCCAGTGCGTAGTACTCACACTGGATCGGAATGAGGACTTCGCTCGCCGCACAGAACGCGTTGACCGTCAAGAGGCCGAGGCTCGGAGGGCAATCAATGAAGATGTAGTCCAGGCGTTCTTCGCCCTTCTTTTCACGCGTCTTCGCGTAAACATCGATTGCCCTACGTAGCCGCTGCTCGCGCGCCACGAGTGACACAAGCTCAATTTCCGCACCGGCCAGGTGAATGGTTGCCGGTGCACAGATGAGGTTTCCGATATCCGGGCACTGCGCCACTACATCAGAAAGAGGAACATCGTTGATCAGGACGTCATAGATGCTGTCCACGTCTGCGTGGTGCTCGATGCCCAACGCAGTGGAAGCGTTGCCCTGGGGGTCAATGTCAATGACCAGAACATTCAGTCCGGCAGCGGCAAGGGCGGCGGCAATGTTGACCGTGGTGGTGGTCTTGCCTACGCCACCCTTTTGATTGGACACGGTGAAAATGCGCGTCTTCTCGGGACGCGGCAACTGGCGCCCCACGAGCCGTTCGCGCCTGCGGGTCTCGTGCGCCAGTTCGCGAGCAATTGGACTTGTGTCGTCTATGGCATCGATGATGTTTGCCCTACCGGTAGACGTTGTTTCACGTGAAACGGCGCCCGCCGAAGACGGTGCTACCTTTTTCGATTGATTAGACGAAAAACCTGACGAAGCGGATGCAGCACCAGCGAAAGAACGCGCTGACCCCAATGACACGAACGGCGGTATCCGTTGCGTGGAGGCTTCGCTACTGGTCACTGGGGCACACTCACTCTCGTTCAGCTGTTTTTGCTGCCGTTGACTAGCCTAACTGCTTACCCCGGCAGACCGTGGCCGCCGGGCCTACCCTAGGCCTTCTTTTGGGACTTGTTCACAACGATGCGCACTACAGTGGTGGGCTCTTCCAGCAGGTTGTCGCCCACCGTGACGACAGATGTCTGAACGCCCCCAAGTTTTCGGATAACCTTGGCGGCCTTTTCGATCTCCTCGGCCGCGCTGCGGCCCTTGATGGCAACAACCTCGCCATGGCCGCCAAGCAGGGGAATAGTAAGGCTTGCGAGGTTGGTCAGTGCAGATACCGCGCGTGCCGTCACAACGCCAGCCTCCACATGCCCGACGGCAAGTTCAGCACGCGTCCTCATGACGGTCACGTTATCGAGGTCCAGGTCGTCGACCACTTCTTGCAGCCAGATCACCCTGCGCTCCAGCGGTTCGATCAGGGTAAGCTCCAGGTCAGGGCGGGCGATTGCAAGGCAAAGGCCTGGCAGCCCGGCGCCACTGCCCACGTCGGCTACGTGGCTTCCCTGCGCAATCTCACTCTCAATGACCGCGCAGTTGAGGACGTGCCGTCCCCACAAGCGGGGAATCTCCCGTGGCCCGATCAGACCACGCTCCGTCCCAGAGGTGGCCAGGTGCTCCACATACCGCTTCGCGAGGTCCAGTCGGTCACCGAAAATCTTTTCAGCCGCCAGAAGCTCAGCTGCAGTGATGTCAACCATGATCAGGGAATCAGCAATCCTCTAGTCCGCGGATACAACAATGTGGCGTCCGGCGCCTTCGCCCTCGGACTCGCTCACGAGGCCCAGATCAGCGACGGCGTCGTGAACGATCTTCCGCTCATAAGCACTCATCGGTTCGAGAGCAACAGCTTCGCCTGTCTCCTTTACAGCAGCTGCCGCATCTTCGGCGATCTTCTGAAGGTGGCCCGTGCGTTCCTGCCGGTAGCCGTTGATGTCCAGCACCAACCTGGACCGGTTCTCCGTAGCGGACAACACCGAGAGCCGGGTCAGTTCCTGCAAAGCTTCCAGGACTTCGCCGTCCTCTCCCACCAGGCTGTCCAGGGTGTCGGACTCTTCTTCCGTAACGATCGAGATGTAGGTGCGGCCGTTGCGGACCTCTATGTCTATGTCACCGTCAATATCTGCAATGTCCAGGAGTTCCTCGAGGTAATCAGCTGCAACGTCGCCCTCTTCCTCGAGCCGGCTGGCCGAGGACACCTTGGGGGCGGAGTTGTCCTCTGCCGCGGACTCGTCCTGATCGTCGATGATCTCTTCGGAAAGGGCGTGTTCGGTACTTTCGGCTGACATTACTTCTTCTTCCTGTTCTTGCGTTGTGGCTGGATGCGCTGTCCCTTGGCCTGTGCCACGGCAGCAGCGGCCGCAGCGGCGTCGGCGTCATCGTCCTTCTTGCCGCCAAGGATGGAGAGGGCCGGGAGGCCCTTGGCGGCACGGCGCTCGGCGAGGGCCTTGGCAGCGGGGGATCCCGGCGTCGGCATGCGGCGGATGACAAAGAACTGCTGGCCCATGGTCCAAAGGTTGGTGGTGGTCCAGTAGATCAGGACACCGATGGGGAAGTTGATGCCGCCCACACCGAAAACGATGGGCAGGATGTAGAGCATCATCTTTTGCTGGCGCATGAAGGGGCTGGCCATGGCCTCTTCAGACATGTTCTTGGCCATAATCTGCTTCTGCGTGATGAACTGCGAAGCTGTCATCGCCAGGATCATCAGGATGGAGAGGATCCAGACTGCCACCACGTTGCCACCAGGGGGTGTGCCATGGAGCAGGGTCGCCGACAGGGGGGCACCGAAAATGGTGGACTGGTCAAACTGAACCACCTGCTCGTGGCTCATGGCGCCGATGCCCTCGCCTTCGCGGCTGGCCGTCGAAATACCGGACAACACCGTGAACAGCGCAAAGAAGAACGGCATCTGGATCAGCATGGGCAAGCACGCGGAGAACGGGTTGGTCCCGTGCTTCTTGTACATCGCCATCTGTTCCTGCGCCATGGCCTGGCGGGACAGCTGATCGGTCTTGCCCTTGTACTTGTCCTGAAGTTTCTTCAGGTCCGGCTGCAGCAGCTGCATGCCGCGCTGTGCCTTGATCTGCTTGACGAAGACGGGGATAAGGGCGGCACGGATCACCAGCACCAGCCCGATGATGGACAGCGTCCAGGTCCAGCCCGAGGCCTCAGGCAAGCCAATAGCAGTCAGGCCCTCGTGGAAGCCCACCATGATGATGGACACAAGCCACTTGAACGGAAACATGATTGTTTCAAAGAAGTCCATACTTATCCCTATTCGTCAGGCCGCAGTGCGGCCTTCTCCATCAGTCCGAGCAGCCAGGTACTTGTCCGGGTTGTTCAGCACAACAATTGTGGGGGTCTGGCTGGCAGGCCATTCCCGGTGGCCGGCGGGGACATGATCCACACCACCGGCGTTCCATGGATGGCAGCGGCCGAGGCGGCGGGCGGCCAGCCAGCTCCCCTTGACGGCGCCATGGACGGTAACAGCTTCAAGGGCATAGGCCGAGCATGAAGGGAAGAATCGGCAGACCTGGCCGTACAAGGGAGAGATCACCTTGCGGTAGGCAGTCAGCAAAAGGATAAGAGTGTTGCGGGGCAGGTTCCAGAGGAACCTCCCGGCAGCGGAAGCAGCAGGAAGGAGATAGGTGACGACGACGGCGGTGGCGTTACGCACGCAGTGTCCCCTCCTGTGTTGTATCGGCCGAACCGTTAGCAGCAGCCCGTGCAGGGCGGCCAGCCAGCCGGGTCATAGTCGCTGCCAGTGCGGCGTTGTAATCCGACAACAGCTGATCCCAGCTTGCGGACGCGGACGCAGGAAGCGCCCGGACCACTATGGCAAACCCGGTACCGTACTCGCGCAGCGAGGCAGCACCTGCTTCTCTCAGTCTCCTCTTAACGAGGTTCCTGACCACAGCGTTCCCGACACCTTTGGAAACGATGAACCCGATCCGGCTTGGTTCGTCAGCAGCAATGGCTGCCGTATATAACACTACGTTCCGGCGTCCATTGCGGACACCGGAACGTACAGTTGTTGAAAAATCGGTTGCAGTCCTCAAACGGTTGCGGGTGGCCAGCACCTTAAACTCGCAAAGAAATGTCTACCGACGAGTCAGTATTTACGCCGACAGCTCGGTACGGCCCTTGCCACGACGGGCTGCCAGGATGGCGCGACCGGCACGGGTACGCATACGAAGGCGGAAGCCGTGCTTCTTGGCTCGACGGCGGTTATTCGGCTGAAAAGTCCGCTTGCTCACGTTAGTTACTCCAGTGGATCAAAGGTGCGCCCACCCGATCAGTAAGGGGAAGAACTGGCCGACGCTAAGTTTTGTATATGCACGCTTCCCCCGGCTGCTCAAACGCACTGCGTCTGAGAGATTCAGATGGGGCCAAAAAGCGGACACAAAGGACTTCACAACGTTAGGGCAATTTGAACCCCCGAGTCAAACCGAAGCAGGGCAGCAGCAGTATCCACAACTGTGGCCAAGCAGCCCTTCCAGCCTGTGGATGAAGTGGCTCACAGCCCCGTTTTCAGAACAACAGCCGTGTAATTATCCACAAGCTACTTGCCAGCTATCTTCTAGGCTTTTCATCCCCTAGAGTTGCCCAGTAGCCGATTATCCACGTGCTGTGCATAACCCTGTGGATGAAGCTGAGCCCCTCCTGGTTCAAGACTTGCGGCTGCAGGCAATGCAGGCAAAGCAAGTTTTGAGGGAACCGATTGATGACAGTAGACGAAGCCAACCACGCCAATACTGTCGGAAGTTCCTGGCGGCGCGTGATCACCCTGCTGGAGCAGGACCACCGCGTTACCCCGCGGCAGCGTGGCTTTGTCATCCTGGCCCAGGCCCAGGGCCTGATTGGCTCCACCCTGCTGGTTGCCGTTCCCAATGAGCTCACCCGCGAAGTGCTGCAGACCCAGGTCAAGGACGCTCTGGATGACGCCCTGCACAACGTGTTCTCCGAGGACATCCGCTGTGCCATCGACGTGGACACCGATCTGGTGCCTGTGCACGTAGAGCCGGAACCCGTCGTCGAACCTTCCTTCTCGCCGGACCAGCTCATCGAGCAGAAGCCGCAGCCCATGCTGCCCAGTACCTCCCACGAGTTCGGCCGCCTGAACCCGAAGTACGTCTTCGACACTTTCGTTATCGGTTCCTCCAACCGCTTCGCCCATGCAGCGGCCGTCGCAGTGGCTGAAGCGCCGGCCAAGGCGTACAACCCGTTGTTCATCTACGGTGACTCCGGCCTGGGGAAGACACACCTGCTGCATGCGATCGGACACTATGCCCGGCGCCTGTATAGCGGAATCCGCGTCCGCTACGTCAATTCAGAGGAATTCACGAACGACTTCATCAACTCCATCCGCGACGATGAAGGCGCCAGCTTCAAGACCACGTACCGCAACGTGGATGTGCTGCTGATTGACGACATTCAGTTCCTCGCCGGCAAGGACCGGACGCTTGAGGAGTTCTTCCACACCTTCAATTCGCTGCACAACAACAACAAGCAGGTGGTCATCACCTCGGACCAGCCGCCCAAACTGCTCGCCGGTTTCGAGGACCGCATGAAATCGCGCTTCGAATGGGGCCTGCTGACGGATATCCAGCCGCCGGAGCTCGAGACCCGCATCGCCATCCTGCGCAAAAAGGCCCTGAGTGAAGGCCTTTCGGCGCCGGATGACGCCCTGGAATACATCGCGTCCAAAATCTCGAGCAACATCCGTGAACTTGAAGGCGCCCTGATCCGGGTTACTGCCTTCGCCAGCCTGAACCGGCAGCCCGTTGATGTGGCCCTCGCCGAGATGGTCCTCAAGGACCTCATCACCGACGACGGCGCCCAGGAGATCACGTCGAGCCAGATCCTCACGCAGACTGCGGACTACTTCAAGCTCAGCATGGAAGAGCTCTGCAGCAAGTCCCGCACCAGGACCCTCGTCACCGCCCGCCAGATCGCCATGTACCTGTGCCGGGAACTGACGGACATGTCGCTTCCCAAGATCGGCCAGGAGCTCGGCGGCCGCGACCACACCACTGTGATCCACGCGGACCGCAAGATCCGCGAGCTCATGGCCGAGCGCCGTGTGATCTACAACCAGGTGACAGAGCTGACCAACCGGATCAAGCAGCAGCAGCGCGATTCCTGACCTCGCATCTATACCTTATTAACAGGTGCATGTGGATAAGCCTGTGGATAGTTAAGGGGACAACGGCGGTTAATGGGCTTAAAACCCTTAAGGCGCCTGTGGATTCGAAAAACGGCCAAAAAAGTTGTCCCCATCCACACCCTGTTTAAAACCTGCTCCGCCCACAGCTCATGAACAGGGCTTAACCGCCGGATCCTGCGGCCGGAGGAGGTTATCCACAGTTTCCACAGCAGTTATTAACACTACTAATCCCAAAAATTTGAAATCCCTCAAATAACAAGATCGTTCTCCTGCCCCGCACCAGGGGCCGACGGCCCCGAGGGACCTGACGGGGACAATCGGGGGATGGGTTAATCGCTGGTCTTCCGGCTAAGCTGTCAGCAGCGCTCCCATCCTTGGGTTTCTGCGTGGTCAAGGCAGCACGGACCATGCAGGTTCAGGTGTCGGGACAACTCCTTTGGGGGCTTCCTGCGGGAAGTTTCCGGAACACCATCGCAGCAGCAATGAAAGGCGGCACCCTTCCGTGAAGTTCAGAGTCGATCGGGACGTCCTGGCAGAAGCCGTCACGTGGACAGCCCGATCGTTGTCTCCGCGGCCGCCTGTCCCCGTCCTTTCCGGCCTGCTTTTGAAGGCCGAAGCAGGGACTGTCAGCCTTTCGAGCTTTGATTACGAGACGTCCGCCCGTTTGGAAATCGCGGCAGATATCCGTGACGAAGGCACCATCCTGGTTTCCGGCCGCCTCCTCGCGGACATTTGCCGCAGCCTTCCCTCAGCCCCTGTCGACGTCGAGACGGACGGCAACAAGGTCACACTGACCTGCCGCCGAAGCAGCTTCCACCTGGCGACGATGCCTGAAGCTGAATATCCGCCGCTTCCAGCACTTCCCACCGTCAGTGGAACAGTTCCGGGTGACGCCTTTGCCCAGGCGGTCTCTCAGGTGATCATTGCGGCCAGCAAGGATGACACCTTGCCCATCCTCACCGGGGTTCGGATGGAGATTGAGGATGACCTCATCACACTCCTGGCCACGGACCGCTATCGTCTTGCCATGCGTGAGGTGCCGTGGAAGCCGGTGAATCCGGGAATCTCCACCAGTGCCCTGGTCAAGGCCAAAACCTTGAACGAGGTAGCTAAAACCCTTGGCAACAGCGGTGATATCCACCTCGCTCTCGCAGATGACGAAAGCCGCCTGATCGGGTTCGAAAGCGGTGGACGTACCACCACCTCGCTGCTGGTTGATGGGGACTACCCGAAGATCCGCTCGCTTTTCCCGGATTCAACTCCAATCCACGCAACCGTGCAGACCCAGGAACTCGTTGAAGCGGTACGGCGCGTGTCACTGGTGGCAGAACGCAACACGCCTGTCCGGCTGGCCTTCACCCAGGGTCTGTTGAACCTTGACGCCGGCACCGGTGAAGACGCCCAGGCGTCCGAGGAACTGGAAGCCCAGCTCTCCGGTGATGACATCACCGTCGCGTTCAACCCCCACTACCTGGTGGAGGGCCTGAGCGTTATTGAAACCAAATTTGTCCGGTTCTCATTCACGGCAGCACCAAAGCCCGCAATGATCACCGCCCAGACAGACGCTGACGGCGAGGACCAGGACGACTACCGTTACCTCGTGATGCCGGTCCGCCTCCCCAACTAGTCCCCACCGCCGCCACCCCGCGCCGCAAGTCCCCATCGGCTCCCCGGCCAGGGAACCCTGGCGGCGTGACCCATGCAGTTGGGCTATCCACCCTCCCACCAGCGCAGAAAAGAGATCCACCGTGCACATCGGACTGATCGGCCTCGGCAAAATGGGGTTCAACATGCGCGAACGCCTGCGCAAGGGGGGTGTGGACGTCACCGGGTACGACCGCAATCCGGACGTCACCGACGCCGGCTCCATTGATGAGCTCCTCGCCGCGGTTCCCAGTCCACGGCTTATCTGGGTGATGGTTCCCGCCGGCGACATCACCGACGCCGTGATCAGGGAACTCGGCGAAAAACTGGATGAGGGCGACCTCGTGATCGACGGCGGCAACTCGCGTTTCACTGAAGACCAAAAGCACGGGGAACTCCTCGCCGCCAAGGGAATCCGTTTCGCGGACTGCGGCGTTTCCGGCGGCGTCTGGGGACTGCAGAACGGATACGGGCTGATGGCGGGCGGCGATGCAGCCGACATTGAACGCGCTCTTCCCGTATTTGACGCCCTGCGTCCTGAGGGTGAACGCGAAGACAGCTTTGTCCACGTTGGCGGTGTTGGCGCCGGCCACTACGCGAAGATGGTGCACAACGGCATTGAGTACGGCCTCATGCAGGCGTACGCCGAGGGTTACCAGCTGCTCGCTTCCAAGGACATCATCACCGATCTGCCGGGCACCTTCCGTGCCTGGCAAAAAGGCACCGTGGTCCGTTCCTGGCTGCTCGACCTCCTGGTCAAGGCACTGGACGAAGATCCGGGCCTGCAGAATATCGACGACTATGTCGAGGACTCGGGTGAGGGCCGGTGGACCGTGGAAGAAGCGATTGCCAACGCCATTCCCGCGCCGGCCATCACCGCTGCGCTCTTCGCACGTTTCGAATCGCGTGAGGACAGCTCCCCAGCCATGAAGATGGTGTCCGCCCTGCGCCACCAGTTCGGTGGACACGCAACCCGTCCCGCCCAGTAGCCACCACGGGGAGCTCCTTAGGTTCCCAGAATTGCCGAACCCCGCGTGTACCTAGAACACCTCTCACTGACCGACTTCCGCAGCTACGCCCAGGTGGACCTTGCCCTGGGTCCGGGTGTCACCGTCCTGGTGGGCTACAACGGCATTGGCAAGACCAACTTGATGGAAGCCATCGGCTACCTGGCCACGCTGAGCTCCCACCGGGTCAGTTCAGACGGACCGCTCCTGCGGTTCGGCACCGACCGTGCACTCGTCCGGGCACGGCTGGTCCGCGGCGGGCAGATCACCGTGTTGGAACTGGAGATCAACGCCGGCCGGGCCAACCGCGGCCGCATCAACCGGAGCAACCCGGTGCGCGCCCGCGACCTGCTCGGCATATGCCAAACAGTGCTCTTCGCCCCGGAAGACCTGGCACTGGTAAAGGGTGACCCCTCGAACCGGCGCCGC
Source organism: Arthrobacter sp. sptzw32 (assembly GCF_059089735.1). Lineage (NCBI taxonomy): Bacteria > Bacillati > Actinomycetota > Actinomycetes > Micrococcales > Micrococcaceae > Arthrobacter > Arthrobacter sp. sptzw32. Next base: position 62,515 of record NZ_JBNHEZ010000006.1, read on the forward strand.
TTCCTCGATGAGCTGCTCGCAAGCCTGGTCCCGCACCACGCGGCCACGCGCAGCGACTATGACCGCGTCCTGAAACAACGCAACGCCCTGTTGAAGTCCGCCCGCGCCGGCAGGTTCACCTCCGCCCATGAAGCAACATTGGATGTCTGGGACCAGCACATGGCCAGGGCCGGGGCCGAGTTGCTTTATGCCCGGCTTGAACTCGTGGAGCGTCTCCGCCCGCACCTCGCCCGGGCGTACGCCGAGCTGACTGACGCGTCCAAACCCGCTGACGCCCTCTACCGCTCCACGCTCCAGGATCAGATGGACGACGACGGCGCCCTCTTGCGAAGTGACGCCGGTACCGGAGCCGGAAGTGCTTCGCCGGAAGCCGACGACTTGCGCCAACTGACGGTTGAGCAGTTGACCGAACGGTATGTGCGTGCCTTCGCAGAGGCGCGACGGAAGGAACTGGAGCGGGGGATCTCGCTGGTGGGACCGCATCGCGATGAACTGGAGCTGATCCTGGGCCAGGCACCCGCGAAGGGCTACGCCTCCCATGGAGAAACGTGGTCCATGTGCCTCTCGCTCCGGCTCGCTTCCTATTACGTGATGTTGGATGATGCCCGTACCGGCGGTTCTGCCCCCATCCTGATCCTTGATGATGTTTTTGCCGAGCTTGACGTCCAGCGCCGGCGTAAACTGGCGGCAATAGTGTCGGGCGCGGAACAGGTCCTGGTGACCGCCGCCGTCGACGCCGATATCCCGGAAGAGCTGTCCGGCCGGCGGGTGAAAATCATCGCGGGAGGTATCGATGAATAGGGACGAGAAAAAGCCGGGCCAACAGCCCGGCGGGCAACAACCCCGCGGCACTGACGGCCGAGTCCCCGACAACATTGACGCGCCGCAGGCTGCACTGAACAGGATGCGGGAGGCTGCGGCAGCGCGTGGAGAAATCCGGCGGGCCGCCACGCGCCCGGGATCCCAGAAGGCCAAACGCGGAATCAGGGACACCCGTGGTTTCAGCCAGTTCCATGCCACCGGGCGCGATCCCCTCGGCCTCGGCAACGTAGTGGGCCGGCTTGTGGCTGAGCGCGGTTGGACATCACCGGTTGCGGTGGGCTCCGTCATGGCGGAATGGGCCACCCTGGTGGGACCGGAAATTTCCGCGCACTGCACGCCGGAGAGCTTCACCGACACTACGCTGCATGTCAGATGCGATTCCACGGCCTGGGCCACGCAACTGCGGCTTCTCAGCATCAGCCTGCTGGAGAAATTCCGAGTGGAACTGGGGGATGGAGTAGTCACCAGCATCCAGGTCCTCGGACCCTCGGCACCCAGCTGGCGCAAGGGCGGCCGGTCCGTGAACGGACGGGGACCCCGCGACACCTACGGATAGTCCGTCGTCGAACTCTTGAAAATCCCCTGATTGGCGTGTAACGCCCTGGAAGGGCCGCAGGCTGTATAGGCACCCGGAGACCGGACCGCTGGAGCGTCCAAGGCGGGATACATGGCCTGCCGCAGGCACATTGGCCTTCGCTCACGGCTCCGCAATGCGGGGATACCGCCGGTTTCGCGATAGAATCGCTGTAGATAACTGGGCGCGGGTGAAACGTTGACTGAGTCCGTTTTCCGCAGGCTTTCAGCACGCGGACATCGGGTTCCGCCATCAGCTAGTCACCGGCGCTATAAGTTTGCGCCTGCCGGCAGATGGAAATTCCTGGGCACCTGGGGAAGACATCAGTCGGCTACCATCGAGAACAGAGGAGTCGGCAACGCCTGTGGCTAACGACAATACGGATATTCTGGCAGTTGAACCCGCAGTCGAGGATGCCCGCACGCCTGACACCCCTGCGGAAGCTGCCGCCCCGCGCGAATATGGCGCCAGCGACATCACCGTCCTTGAAGGCCTGGAAGCAGTGCGCAAGCGCCCGGGCATGTACATCGGCTCCACCGGGCCGCGCGGGCTCCACCACCTGGTCTACGAAGTGGTGGACAACTCCGTGGATGAGGCCCTCGCCGGCTACTGCACCCACATCGAGGTAGTGCTTCAGGCTGACGGCGGCGTGAAAGTCGTCGATGACGGCCGCGGCATCCCCGTCGACATGCACCCCACCGAGCACAAACCCACTGTCGAAGTAGTCATGACCATCCTGCACGCCGGCGGCAAGTTCGGCGGCGGCGGGTATGCCGTTTCCGGTGGCCTTCACGGCGTGGGTATCTCGGTTGTCAACGCCCTCTCCAGCAGGGTGGATACCGAGGTCCGGCGGCAAGGCCACGTGTGGCGGATGTCCTTTGCCGACGGCGGCAAACCCCAGGGCAGCCTGGTCAAGGGCGAGGAAACCGACCACACCGGAACTACCCAGACGTTCTACCCGGACGCCGAAATTTTCGAGACCACCGAGTTCGACTTTGAGACGCTTCGGGCACGGTTCCAGCAGATGGCCTTTCTCAACAAGGGCCTGCGGATCACCCTGACGGACGAACGTACCTCGACCAGTGACAGTGAAGAGGACGCTGACCTTGATTTGGACGGCGTGGTCACCGAGGGTGAAGTCAAAGCCGAGCACCGCACGGTGGTTTACCAGTACAACGAAGGCCTGCTGGATTACGTCAAGCACCTGAACTCCGGCAAAAAGGTGGAGGTAGTCCACGAGGACGTCATTGCCTTCGAGACCGAGGACAAGGAACGCCGGATTGCCCTGGAAATGGCAATGCAGTGGACCAACGCCTACTCCGAAAGCGTCCACACCTACGCCAACACCATCAACACCCATGAGGGCGGTACGCACGAAGAGGGTTTCCGTGCTGCTATGACCTCCCTGATCAACCGCTATGCGCGGGAAAAGGGAATCATCAAGGAAAAGGACGACAACCTCACCGGTGACGATATCCGTGAGGGCCTCACCGCGGTTATTTCCGTCAAGCTTGCCGAGCCCCAGTTCGAGGGCCAGACCAAAACTAAGCTCGGCAACTCCGAGGTCAAGGGCTTCGTCCAGCGCGTTGTTACCGACGGGCTCGGTGACTGGCTGGAACGCAACCCCGGCCCTGCCAGGGACGTGATCCGCAAGGCCATATCAGCGGCGCAGGCCCGGATGGCGGCGCGCAAGGCCCGCGACAACGCCCGCCGCAAGAGCCCGCTGGAATCGTTCGGTATGCCGGGCAAGCTGTCCGACTGCTCCTCGAAGGACCCGGAGAAGTGCGAGGTCTACATCGTGGAGGGTGACTCGGCAGGCGGCTCGGCCAAGCGCGGCCGGAACCCCGAGACCCAGGCAATCCTTCCGTTGCGCGGCAAGATCCTGAACGTGGAGCGCGCCCGCCTGGACAAGGCACTGGGCAACGCAGAGGTCCAGTCCATGATTACGGCGTTCGGTACAGGCATCGGCGAGGACTTTGATCTTTCAAAGCTCCGCTACCACAAGATCGTCCTCATGGCCGACGCCGACGTGGACGGCCAGCACATCACCACCTTGCTGATGACGCTGCTCTTCCGCTACATGCGTCCGCTGATCGAAAACGGCTACGTCTACCTCGCCCAGCCGCCGCTGTACAGGATCAAGTGGTCCAATGCGGCCCACGACTACGTCTACAGCGACCGTGAGCGTGACGCAAAACTGGTCGCCGGCCAGGCAGCAGGGCGCCGCATTCCGAAAGACAACGGCATCCAGCGCTACAAGGGTCTCGGCGAGATGGACTACACCGAACTCTGGGACACCACCATGGATCCGGACCACCGCACGTTGCTTCAGGTCACTATGGATGATGCCCTCGCTGCGGACCAGATCTTCTCGGTCCTGATGGGCGAGGACGTGGAGTCACGCCGTAACTTCATTCAGCAGAACGCCAAGGACGTCAGGTTCCTGGATATCTAGGCGCACTTCCCTGACATTCCAGAGCTGACATATACCTGAAACGGAAAATACATAATGAGCGACGAAACACCCGAGAACCCGGTCCCCGAGGCCGGGAACCCGGACACCGTTCTTGAAGGCGACGTGCTGATCGACCGCGTGGAGCAGGTGGACCTGCAGACGGAAATGCAGCGGTCCTACCTGGACTACGCCATGGCCGTTATTGTGGGCCGCGCCCTGCCGGACGTCCGGGACGGCCTGAAGCCGGTGCACCGCCGGGTGCTGTACGCAATGTTCGACGGCGGCTACCGCCCCGAGCGCTCCTTCAACAAGTGCGCCCGTGTAGTGGGCGAGGTCATGGGCCAGTACCACCCCCACGGCGATACCGCGATCTACGACGCCCTGGTGCGCCTCATCCAGGACTGGACCATGCGGTACCCGCTGGCCCTCGGCCAGGGAAACTTTGGTTCGCCCGGCAACGATGGTGCTGCGGCGCCCCGTTACACGGAGACGAAGATGGCCCCGCTCGCCATGGAGATGGTCCGGGACATCGACGAAGAGACTGTCGACTTCCAGGACAACTACGACGGCAAGAACCAGGAACCCACCATCCTCCCGGCCCGGTTCCCCAACCTGCTGGTCAATGGTTCCTCGGGCATCGCCGTCGGCATGGCCACCAACATCCCGCCGCACAACCTTCGCGAGGTAGCGGACGGCGTGCAGTGGTACCTGGCTAACCCGGGAGCGAGCCGGGAGGAATTGCTCGAAGAGCTCATCCTGCGGGTCAAGGGCCCGGATTTCCCCACCGGCGCCACCATCCTGGGCCACAAGGGCATCGAGGATGCTTACCGGACAGGCCGTGGTTCCGTCACCATGCGCGCGGTGGTGAACGTGGAGGAACTGCAGGGACGGACCTGCCTTGTGGTCACCGAACTGCCCTACCAGGCAAACCCGGACAACCTCGCCATCAAGATCGCCGAACTGGTCAAGGACGGCAAGATCCAGGGCATCGCCGACCTGCGCGATGAAACGTCCGGCCGCACCGGCCAGCGCCTGGTGATCGTCCTGAAGCGCGATGCCGTGCCGAAGGTGGTGTTGAACAACCTTTACAAGCACACCGAGCTGCAAAGCAACTTCTCCGCCAACATGCTGGCCATTGTTGACGGGGTGCCGCGCACATTGAGCCTCGACGCCTTCATCAGGCACTGGGTGACGCACCAGATGGACGTCATTGCCCGGCGCACCCGGTACCGCCTGCGCAAGGCCGAGGAAGAGGCCCACATCCTGCGGGCCCTCCTCAAGGCACTGGACATGCTCGATGAAGTCATCGCGCTTATCCGTGCCTCCAACACCACCGAGGCTGCGCGCGACGGCCTGATGGAACTGCTGGACATTGACGAGCTGCAGGCCCGCGCCATTCTGGACATGCAGCTGCGCCGCCTCGCAGCCTTGGAACGCCAGAAGATCCAGGACCGGCACGCTGAACTTGAAGCACTGATCGCGGAGTACAACGAGATCCTTGGTTCCGAACAGCGCCAGCGCGAGATCATCAGCAACGAACTCGGTGAGATCGTGGCCAAGCACGGTGATGACCGGCGCACCAGGATCCTCATGGGCTACGACGGCGACATGTCCATGGAGGACCTCATCCCCGAAGAGGAGATGGTTGTCACCATCACCCGTGGCGGCTACGTCAAGCGCACCCGGAGCGATAACTACCGCTCGCAGCAGCGTGGCGGTAAGGGCATCAAGGGCGCCCAGCTCCGCGGCGACGACGTCGTGGAACACTTCTTTGTCACCACCACGCACCACTGGCTGCTGTTTTTCACCAACCTCGGCCGCGTCTACCGGGCCAAGGCCTATGAGCTGATGGAAGCGGGCCGTGACGCCAAGGGCCAGCATGTTGCCAACCTGATGGCATTCCAGCCGGACGAACACATCGCCCAGGTCCTGGACATCAAGGACTACCAGCAGGCGCCTTACCTGGTCCTCGCCACCAAACGGGGCCTGGTCAAGAAAACGCGGCTGGAGGACTACGACACCAACCGCTCCGCGGGCGTGATCGCCATCAACCTCCGCGACAGCGATGAGCTGGTGTCCGCGCAGCTGGTTTCGGAAACCGATGACCTGCTGCTGGTGTCCCGCAAGGGCCAGTCCATCCGCTTCACGGCAACCGAAGACGCCCTTCGCCCCATGGGGCGTGCTACCTCCGGTGTCACCGGCATGAAGTTCCGCGAGGAGGACGAACTGCTGGCCGCCAACGTGGTCACTGACGGGTCGTTTGTATTCATCGTCACCGAGGGTGGCTACGCCAAGCGCACCGCAGTGGATGAATACCGCCTGCAGGGACGCGGCGGCCTGGGCATCAAGGTTGCCAAGCTGGCAGAAGGACGGGGCGACCTTGTGGGAGCGCTGATCGTTCAGGAAGAGGACGAAGTGCTGGTGGTTATGGAGGGCGGCAAGGTGGTCCGCTCCTCCGTCGCCGGCGTTCCCGCCAAGGGTCGGGACACCATGGGTGTCATCTTCGCCAAGCCGGACAAAAACGACCGGATCATCGAAGTGGCGCGCAACAGCGAACGCGGTCTTGTGGGCGAGGAATTGCTTGAGGATGACGTAACGTTGGCTGAAGATAGCGGTTCCCCGGAGGAAGCCGCAGAGTCAGCAGTGGCAGAAGAATCACCGGCCGTAGAGTCAGAGGACGCCTCGGGCGACGCTGAGCCGAACGAAGACAACACGGAGGTAACGAGTGAGTAATCCGGACTCATTTCCCAACCCGAACACTTCTGTTCCCGAGGGAAGCCGGCCTTCGGCTGCGCCCCGCGTGAACGCTCCTGTTCGTCCCCAGCAGCGTCCGGCAGCACCTGCCGCTGCTCCAGGCCAGCGCCCCCCGGTCTCCGGGCAGCGCCCCGTACAGGGTGAACGGCCTGTGCAGGGGCAGCCGGCACCGCGCACCGCACCCGTAAATTCCGTGCAGGGCCAGCCCGTCCAAGGACAGCGACCCGCACAGGCAAACCCCGTACAAGGACAGCGTCCTGCACAGGGAACGCCGGGCCTGGTTAAACCGGCGCCGAAGGCAAAGGTCAGGCGTGCGCGGCTGCTGGTCAGCAAGGTGGATCCCTGGTCCGTGTTGAAGATGGCGTTCCTGCTGTCAGTGGCGCTGGGGATCGTCACGGTGGTGGCGGCCATCGTCCTGTGGACCGTTCTGGACCTTACGGGCATCTTTGACCAGGTGGACAGCCTGCTGGGCACCCTTGCTGGCTCCGAGGGCGGCGGCTTCGAACTGAAGAAGGTTGCTTCCCTGGGCCAGGTGGCATCCTTCGCCACCATCATCGCCGTGGTCAACGTTGTCCTGTTGACCGCGCTCTCCATGCTTTCCGCAGTTCTCTACAACATTGCTGCCACCCTGGTGGGCGGCATTGGTGTTACCCTCACGGACGATTAGTCCCTGTTTTCACCGGCCGGTGGCCGGTGAAAACGCCCGATTTGAGATCGGGCCGGGATGTGCTGTAAAGTCATGTCTCGGCCCGATGAGGTATCGGGGCGTATAGCTCAGGCGGTTAGAGCGCTTCGCTGATAACGAAGAGGTCCCAGGTTCAAGTCCTGGTACGCCCACGGAACCTGTGCAGGTTCAAGTGGAGGTTTGGTTCGCATCACTGCGGTCGGGCCGGAATGGGGAGCACGTGAAGAAGTTGCTTGTAGTGGCAGCTGCAATCGCGAGCGTCCTGGTCTACCGGAAAGCACAGGAATCCGAAGCCCGGAAAACTGTCTGGAGCGAGTCAACCGATACGGTTGACTAGGCCGGACGTCCAGGCCGGGAGCTGGTCAAGAGCTCCCAGGTTCTAGGGTATGATGGACGGGTTGCTTCTTATGGGGGCATGGCGCAATTGGTAGCGCACCTGCTTTGCAAGCAGGGGGTTCGGGGTTCGAGTCCCCGTGCCTCCACCATAAGAAAGTCCCGGTCAGCGTCAAGCGCTGGCCGGGACTTTTGCTTTGCCCGTCTTTGGCCGAGATTAGGCTGGGACAGTGAACTTCTTTATCGCGGCCCTGGGCGTGCTGGGTGTAGCGTCCTCCGGCCCCCTGATAGCTGCCACGCTTGGAGCTACCAGTGTCAGCGCGTTGGCCATAGCCTTTTGGCGGAATGCCATTGGTGCCGCGGTCATGGCCACTCCCACCCTCGTGCGTGAGCCGGCCCAGTTTGGCAGGGTCACCAGGGCGGAGTTTCGCTGGTCGGTGCTGGCCGCCGTCGCGCTGGCCCTGCACTTCGCTTGCTTCATCACCTCGCTGCAACTGACCAGCGTGGCCGCAGCCACCGCGCTGGTCTGCCTCCAGTCGGCGTGGATCGCCGTCTTCCAGCTCCTCCGCGGGACCAGGCACCCTTGGCAGGTGCTGGCAGGGCTGGGCATCGCTTTCGGCGGAGTCGTAACCATCACAGGGTTCGACATGGGGTCTTCACCCGAGGCCCTGCTGGGAGACCTGCTGGCGGTGGCCGGCGGGGCGCTGGCCGGCCTGTACACGCTGGCGGGCGGCAAGGCCCGGCAAAGTATGACCACCGGTACCTACACCACCCTGTGCTACGGCATGTGTGCAGCCCTGGTGGCCGTGCTGGCCCTGGCCAGCGGCCAGCCGCTCGCGGGCTTCGAAGGGGCCGGCTGGCTTGGCATCGCAGCCATCACAGTGGGGGCCCAGCTCATTGGGCACACGGCGTTCAACCACCTGCTGGCCACCATGAGTCCGCTCCTGGTGTCAATGATCATTCTTTTGGAAATCCCCGGGGCCGCAGTGCTCGCAGCCCTGTTCCTGGACGAGGTTCTTCCTGCCGGTACCTACGCCGGACTGGCACTGATCCTGGTGGGACTCGCCGTCGTCGTACTGAGGTCCGGGCGGGCAGCGCGGCGGAAACGGGCAACAAGTACCGGCAGCCCTGACGGTCCGCCCGAGCGTCCCCTGGCGGAACTGGGGACGGACTAAACCTCCCAGCCGCGGGGCCCCTACTGTCCGCCGCGGCGGACGGGCTGGGCGGTGTTGACCGTGTGGATGGCCCGCAGGAGTTTGGCCGGGAAGTACACCGAGAAGAACACCACCATAGGAGCCTTGAGGGCCATCTTCTTGACGTTGTGGGCCTTGTAGGTCCGGTCAAACCGGGTGACGTAGTATCGGTAGTCCCGCGGTGAGTCTTCCAGCCGGCGGGCCGACATTCCGGAGACCATCTGCGGACAGTAGTTGATCTTCAGGTCGTGGTCCGCAAGGTGGAGCGAAAGATCGATGTCCTCATGCATCTCGTCCTTCTCATCACGGCAGGTCTCGGACCGGATGATTTCCCAGGCTGAGGACCGAAGGGCCATGTTTGAGCCGAACAGGAAGTGGTACTGGTGCTTAGCCAGCTTCAGCATGAGCTGGCGCATCTTGTCGTCCGCTTTGAGGCCGAAGCGCCGCATGGGCATGTCGTAGTAGACCACGGGGCCGGTGGCTGCCTGGACGGACTGGTCCAGGAATGCGCGCTGCACTTGTTCCACCCAGTCAGGTTCCAGCACGGAGTCCGCGTCGATCCGGCCAAGAATGTCTCCGGTGGCGCTGTCCAAACCGAAGTTGCGGGTGGGAATAAGTCCCTGTTCCCGGTCCTGGCTTAGCAGGATGATGGGGCTCTCCGGATACTCGAGCTGCATCTGGCGCACAATGTCCGCGGTCCGGTCCTTGGACAGGTTATCCACCACGATGATCTCGTGGGCGGGCACCGACTGGTAGATGGCAGCTATGAGGCACTGCCGGATCACGCTCTCCTCGTTGTAGGCCGGGATAACAATTGATACGCGGGGCAGTTCTGCTTCGTCGTTCAAGGCATCCCCAGAGGATTGGTCGGCTGGCATCAGTCCAAATCTAGCACCGATCAGATGCACGGCCGGGAGGCCGGGTTAGCCCCCTAGGACGACGAAGGGGCCCCGCCTCGGGAGGCGGGACCCCTTGTCGGGATGTGCACTGTCAGGACTGGCTGGTGCCCTTGTCCGCACCAACGCTGGACGCGGTGGTGCCGGTGGCAGTGGTTGCGTCCGTTGCCGTGCCGCTGGAGAGGTCCTCAGCGACGTGCTTGGCCTTGTCCGTGGTGTCTCCGCCCGTGGCCCCGGCTACCTCAGAAGCGGAACCGGTGGCTGCTTCCGGTACTTCGTTGACGGTGGTGGCCGAAACCGGTGCAGGAGTACCGGTGCCCGTGACGGGTGACGGCGTCTTCCACGGATCCTCGACGGGCTTGGACGCTTTCCAGGCTGCTACGCCGGCGGCGACAGCCGCGGCAATAACACCGAAGACCAGCCAGCCGCGCTGTTTCGGCGCTTCCGGCTCCGGGAGCTGAACGGTGGCTGTGCGGCCTGCCTGGGTGGCTGCTGTCCGAAGCTGTGTCCCGGTGGCCAGGGCCTGCTCCTGGAGGGCGTGAATAATTCCAACGTCGCCGAGCTTCTGCGCCACAGCGTCAACACGTCCTGGAGTGTTCTCCAGCGTGCGGTGGACCGCGCCCGAGGCGACGCCGATCTGGTCCGACAGACGGGGCAGGAACTCGATAACAACCCGGTCCCGGGCGTTGAGGATAACCGGCGTCGCTTTGTCCAAAGCTTCATGCAGCCGCGGGGAAGCGCCCTCCACTGCAACGTTGATCCGCGGTGCGAGCTGCGCGATGCTGTCCTGGATGCGCGGTGTCACAACGGCAACTCCGTCCGCCGCCCTGTGTGCGGCCGACTTCAGGCCTTCCTGAACCTTAGGAGATGCGGTGTCCAGGTTGTGCTGCAGGCGGCCAACCGCTGCTTCCACACGGGGGCCCGCCCAATCCCTGGCGTTCTCAACGGCGCCGATGACTGACAGCTCAAGGTCACGGGCAATACGATCCGATTTCTTCACAACTACCTCCCGATTAATGTGACGGTCTGTGGTTAGCCTACGTGGCATGCTGTTCACCGGCTATTCTCCCTGCGGAATTTGGGCGGATTTCACCGAGCGCGGAACTGTTGCCACAGCCATCCCCACCCCGGACGGCCGTGGAAGAATGGGCGCTATGACTGCAATCGCAACCGCAAAAGCAACCATCCACACCAGCCTCGGCGACATCGTCGTTAACCTCTTCGGCAACCACGCGCCCAAGACGGTCAAGAACTTCGTTGGCCTCGCCACCGGCGAGCAGGCATGGACCCACCCCGAGACGGGCGAGGACAAGACCGGCACGCCGCTGTACAACGGCACCATCTTCCACCGGATCATCAAGGACTTCATGATCCAGGCCGGCGATCCCCTCGGCCGTGGCGTGGGCGGTCCGGGCTACCAGTTCGACGACGAGATCCACCCCGAGCTCAGCTTCAACCAGCCCTACAAGCTGGCCATGGCCAACGCCGGCATCCGGATGGGCAAGGGCACCAACGGTTCACAGTTCTTCATCACCACCATTCCCACCGACTGGCTCCAGGGCAAGCACAGCATCTTCGGTGAAGTGGCGGACGAGGAATCCAAGAAGGTTGTGGACGCAATCGAGGGCGTCCGTACCGGCATGGGCGACCGCCCGGTGGAGGATGTCACCATCAACAGCATCGACATCGAACAGCTGTAACCCTCTCCATGAGTTACGGAATTCCGTCGGCGGAGCCGTCCGCGCAGGTCCCGGTATGCCCCCGGCATCCGGACCGGCCATCCTATGTGCGCTGCCAGCGGTGCGGGCGCCCTGCGTGCCCCGACTGCCAGCGGGCGGCCGCCGTCGGATTCCAATGCGTTGACTGCGTCAACGAAACAAGGCGCACGACGCCGGAGGTCCGGACCGTTTACGGCGGTGCCGTTGCGTCCGGGAAACCGGTAGTGACGTACGGGATCATCGCTGTGTGTGCGCTGATGTACGCACTGCAATGGCTGATTCCGGGCCAGGTGGTCTATGAACAGTTCGCCTATAACAACGTGTTCGCAACCCCCGAGTACGGCGCATTCGAACCCTGGCGGATGCTCACCGCAGCCTTCCTGCACTCCCCGGATTCCGTCCTGCACATTGCCCTGAACATGTACACCCTGTGGATTTTCGGCCAGGCCCTCGAGCCGCTCCTGGGCCGCGTCCGTTTCCTGGCGTTGTACCTCATCTCAGCAGTGGGCGGCTCCGTTGGATACCTCCTGCTGAATCCCGTGCTGGTGCCGGGACAGGGACTGGTGGGAGTGGTAGGGGCCTCAGGTGCCATCTTCGGCCTCTTCGGCGCCATGTTGCTGGTCCAGCGCCACCGCGGCGGAGACACCCGCCAACTCTGGGTTCTGATAGCGATAAACGGCGTGATTGGATTTTTGATCCCCCAGATCGCCTGGCAGGCGCACTTGGGCGGCCTGATAACTGGCGCCCTCTGCGCCGCAGTCCTTGCGTACACTCCGCGCGGGCCGCGGCAGGGTGTTGTCCAGGCCGCAGGGCTGGTGGCCGTCCTGGTCCTGCTGGCAGCTGCCAGCTGGGCCAGGATCTCCATGTAGAACACGGAAGCACCCCCGCGGCAGCCATTGTCATCCGCGTACAGGAAGGCCCCGACATCGCTGATGTCGGGGCCTTTGCTTTTCCACAGCACTTATCCACAGTGTTGGTAACTTACACGAGTGTAGTTCCACCCGGGAAAGCCGTCTTTCCCTGAGACGGCGGGGGCTGGCGACTGCTGCGGTCCAGAGACTCCACATCTGTGGATAACTGTTGGGGATAGTGCTGTGTGTAAGTGGACAAAGCGTCCGCTTCCTATGGATCTGTGGATAAAAACGTGGAAGAAGGCGCAATATCGGCACTCCGGGGTGGGATGCCCTTATCCATCAACAGGCTTATGCACACTGTTAATAAGTGACAGGGGTGTAATCGCTCCTTCGCATATGCCCGCATCGTCGGGAGTAGGGAGCCAAAACTGCCCGTGTGATGGTCCCGGTTTCCACAGTTGTGGATAAGTTGTGGGTATCGCGGTGTTGGTAAGTGGACAACTCTTCCCGAGGGCGCTGAACTAGGTAAACGTGGGCTGCGCAGCCCCTGCCGGCCCACTGACCGTCTTCCATTGCCTGCCTGCAAGGAGAATCCATTGAGCGCCACCACGAAGCACATCTTCCTTGACAAGCAGCATCCAGGCTTATGGCGGGCTCTCAACGGGCTGGGACTCAAAGTCCGGGAAGCCGCGGAGGCTGCGGGCCTGGATGAAAAGACCGTGGAACTCCTGCACGTCCGGATATCACAGCTCAATGGCTGCGCTTACTGCCTGGATCTCCATGTGCGGGACGCTCTAGAGGCTGGTGAGACCGGACAGCGCTTGGCGGTGCTTCCTGCTTGGCGCGAGACGGCCCTTTTTACGGACAAGGAACGGGCAGCCCTGGCGCTGGCCGAAAGCATCACCGAACTGCCGGGCCACAGTTCGCAGGCCCAGGAGGAAGCGTTCGCGCGCCAACACCTGACGGAGGAGGAATTTTCGCTGGTCAGTTGGCTGGCCATCACCATGAACGCCTTTAACCGGATCTCCATCGTCAGCCATCACCCTGTGCAGCAGGACCGCTGAGCACCTGGGTGCCCACCGGAAGACCCTTTATCCACAGGTCGTCCACATTGTTAATAACCGCATATGACCCGCATGATTGCTGGTTTTCCCGCTGCCGGGCGCGGGTGACGCCTGCCCGGTCTTTGTCTTGGGGAGTTTTCAACAGTGTGGATAACTTTGCCAACACTTGGGGAAAACCTAAGAATCAGGCGGGGTGTTGGGGCCAGATTCCTGAGGAACCACGCCGGTGGCTGTCCAGCAGGTGCGTGTCCACCATGCCGATAGCTTCCATGAGGGCAAACATGGTGGTGGGGCCGACGAACGAGAACCCCTTTTTCCGCAGGGCCTTTGACAGGGCAATGGACTCCGCAGACTGGGTGGGAATCTCGGTATGGACGGCAGGGCGGGGTGTGTCAGCAGGTTTGAACTGCCATACGAAGTTCACCAGGCCGCCTTCTTCGCGCAGTGCGAGGGTGGCCCGCGCGTTGGTGATGGCGGAGCGAATTTTCAGCCGGTTTCGGACGATGCCCGGATTCTGCAGAAGCCGGTCGACGTCGGCTTCGGTGAAGATGGCCACGGCCTCGGGGTTGAAACCCGCGAAGGCGGCCCGGAAGGCGGGGCGTTTCCGGAGAATGGTGGCCCAGGAAAGACCTGCCTGGAAGCCCTCCAGGCAGATGCGTTCGTAGAGTCCCTGTTCGTCGGTGACGGGCAGGCCCCATTCCTGGTCGTAGTAGTCGCGCAGGAGCGGATCAACCGATGCCCATGCGGGACGGGCGAGGCCGTCATCGCCAACAACTGCGCCCCCGGCAGCTGCAACGCCGGCAACTGCATCCCGTTCAGGAACTATGAGCGCCACCGGGTGGTCATGAGGAAGCCGATGATTGCGATGCCGAAGCCGGCCACGATGTTCCAGGACTCCCACGCCTGGACGGGCAGCTGGCCTTCGCTGATGTAGAAAGTGATGATCCAGAAGAGGCCGATGATCATCAGGCCGAACATCACCGGCTTGAACCAGACCGGGTTCGGTTTGTAAGACTGCGACGTGGCCTGCTGGGGGGTGCTGGCGGTCTTCTTGCGAGGCTTTGACTCGGGCACGGGCTCTCCTTGGCGGGCTGAGGCAAGCTCGGCGTTCCGGGCTTGATATCCTGCAAGAAGGAAGCTGCCAGCGGTCTGCGCGATCTTGGTCAAATCTGGATTCTTACTAGCAGCCAATTCTAGCCGTAGCCAAGGGTTACGAACGCCCATGGCACACGCCCCGAGGAGAACCCGTGGTACTGCAGGAGAAGGCGAGGCCCGCCGCTGCGCCGGTTCCCGGCGTCGTCATACTGCGCGGGACAATCCAGGTGGTGGGCGAGCTGCTGATTACCGCCGGTGTGATCCTGCTGCTCTTTGTCGCCTGGCAGCTGTGGTGGACCAACGTCGAATCCGACGCGAAGCAAAGCGAAGTCATCAAGGAGTTCGCCCAGGATCTCGGCACCGCCGCACCGGTCCCGGATACGCCCGCAGCCCCTGCAGCACCTGAGGATTTTGGCCCTCCCGTCGTGGGAACCGCGCCTGGCCACGCCGGCACGATCGGGATCATGTACATCCCCCGGTTCGGCGAGTCCTACACCCGGCCCATCGTCCAGGGCACCACCGGGGACGTGCTGGATACCCTGGGGTTGGGGCACTACACCAACACGGCCATGCCCGGAGCAGTGGGCAACTTTGCTGTCGCCGGGCACCGCCAGACCCACGGCGCTGTCCTGGACAACATCCACACCCTGGTGCCCGGGGACAAGATCTACGTCCAGACCAAGGACGGCTACTACGTGTATGTTTTCCGCAACAACCAGATTGTGATGCCCTCGCGGTCGGACGTCCTGGAACCGGTGCCCACCCTTCCGGGCGTCACCCCCACGGAAAGCTTCCTCACCATGACCAGCTGCAACCCCCGGTTTGGGGCGGAAGAACGCATCATCGCCTATGCCCTGCTGGACAGCTGGCGCCCTGCGTCCGCCGGCCCGCCCGCTGAAATAGCAGCCCGGGTGGCTGCAGCGGTTGGAAGGGGTTGAGTATGTACGGCTGGATTTTCCGCCAGTTGCCGGGGCCATTGTGGCTCCGTATCCTCACGTCGCTGGTGCTCATCGCCGCCGCACTGGTATTGATGGTTCAGTTCCTTTTTCCGTGGATGTCCGAGTACACCCAGTTCACCGACTCAACGATTGGTGCAGCAAGCCAGCCATGACCACAACCAAGATCCTCGTGGTGGATAACTACGACAGCTTCGTCTACACCCTTGTGGGCTACCTCCAGGAGCTCGGCGCGGAAACCACTGTGGTCCGCAACGACGACGTCACCCTGGCCGAGGCCATTGAACTGGCCGGTACCCGGGACGGCGTGCTCATCTCACCAGGCCCGGGCAACCCGGCCGAAGCGGGTGTCTGCATCGAACTCATTCGCTGGTGCGGCGAGAACAGCGTCCCTATGTTCGGTGTGTGCCTGGGACACCAGGCGCTGGCGGAAGCGTTTGGGGGCAAAGTGACCCATGCACCCGAGCTGATGCACGGCAAGACCTCGCTGGTGGAACACATTGGAACCAGCGTCTTTTCGGGACTCCCCTCCCCCGTCACGGCCACCCGTTACCACTCGCTGGCTGCGGTCCGGGACACGCTTCCGGACGTCCTGGAAGTAACCGCCCAGACCGCCACCGGAGTGGTGATGGGCCTCCAGCACCGGACCGCGCCCCTGTGCGGCGTGCAGTTCCACCCGGAGTCCGTGCTGACGGAAGGCGGCTACCAGATGCTGGGCAACTGGCTTGAGTCACTGGGCATGAAGGGCGCGGCTGCGCGGGCAGCAAAGCTGAGCCCCCTCATCCAGCACTGACCCGTCCCAAAAGAGGGCGTCAGCCCCGCCTGCGCGACGTCTCCGTGGGCGTTGGCGTGGGAGTCGGTTCAGGTGTCGGCGTGGCGGTGGGTGATGGCGGTGGCGGAGGTGGAGCCTTGGCCACAACGAGGGTAACGGTCTTGCCCTGTTCCACCGCGGCGTTCACGGCGTCGCTCTGATCCGTGACCCTGCCCGGCTCCACCTGGGCGTTTTCCGCCTCGGTGACGGCCGGTACCAGGCCCAGTTCCTTCAAAACCGCCTCTGCTTCTTCCCGCGTCCGTCCGCGAAGTTCCGGCACCGCCACCTTGCCCGTGGACACCACCAGCTCAACGCTTGTGCCCACACCCACGCTCTGTCCCGGGGCAGGGCTCGTGGTGATCACGATGCCGGCCGGGACGGTAGCGCTGTTGGCGGTGGTGGTGGAGGGGGCGCCCACTAAACCAATTTGGCGCAGCATGTCCCGGGCTGCGGCTTCCGTCTTGCCGGGCAGCGTGTCCGGAATCGTGACGGCGCTTGGCCCCTCGGAGATGTTCAGGACCACCTCGGATCCGGGATCAACGGCGGTGCCGGAGGCCGGATCCGTTCCGATAGCGGTGCCTTTGGGTACCGTGTCGTGCTGGGCTCGGACGATTCGAGGTTCCACGTCCGCGCCGTAGAGCTCCTGCAGCGCGGCGGACTCGGTCATGGCCGCCACCACCGGAATCGAAACCTTCGGCGGCGGCGGTGCCGGGCGGTTCACGATGGTATACAGCCACAGTGCGCCGCCTGCCAGGACCAGGACGGTGAAGATCACCAGGGTGGAGATCCATGCACGGCGGCGGGACTTCTGGTGCGCGGTCCGCTCGCGTTCCGGGGGCAGGCCAAGGGGTAAGTCCTCACGCGCGGAAGGTTCGTAGGCGGCGGGAGCGGGGTGGCCGCCGTCGTCCGCCAGAGCGCCGACAGCAGCGAGCCGGCCGGTGGGGGCATCGTCCAGGAAGCTGGCACCGGTCACTGCAAACGCTTCAGTGGCGGGAGCCGGTGCCGGGACGTAGTCGTTGGGATCGGTGGGCGCCTCTGAGGCGGAAACTGCTGCAACAGGAACACCGGCCCTGGCAGCACGCAGTGCACGCATAAAGGCGGCGGCGTCCTGGAACCTGTCATCGCGGTTCTTTTGCAGTGCCTTGGCCAGAACGGTGTCCAGCGCGGGAGAAATTTCCGGGTTCAGGCTGCTGGCAGGGGCCGGAATTTCGCGGACGTGCTGGTAGGCAACGGATACCGGGCTGTCGCCAATGAACGGGGGGCGGGAGGTCAGCATTTCATACAGGAGGCATGCGGCGGAGTAGAGGTCGCTGCGGGCGTCCACTGTTTCGCCGCGCGCCTGCTCCGGTGAAAGGTACTGTGCCGTGCCCACCACGGCCTGCGTCTGGGTCATGGTGGCTGAGGAATCGGCGATGGCACGGGCGATGCCGAAGTCCATGACCTTCACGGAGTCCGTGCCCTCGCAGTACATGACGTTGGCCGGCTTGATGTCGCGGTGCACGATGCCCGCCTTGTGGCTGTACTCCAGCGCTGCGAGTACCCCCAGGCAGTAATCGATGGCCTGGGCAATGGTGACGTCATTGGCCCGGATGAGGTCCCGGATGGTCTTGCCCTCAACGAATTCCATCACGATGTACGGCACCCGGACGTTGTCATCCGAACCGTCGTGGACGAGGTGTTCGCCGGTATCGTAAATGGCCACGATGGAAGGGTGGTTCAGCGCAGCCACGGCCTGGGCTTCGCGCTTGAAACGCGCCTGGAACTGGGGGTCCCGCGCAAGGTCCGGGCGCAACAGCTTGACGGCGACGGTCCGCCCCAGCCGCGTGTCGAGGCCCTGGTAGACGTCCGCCATTCCACCCCGGCCAATGAGGCCCCCCAGCTCGTACCGTCCGCTCAGGACACGCTGGTTATCCACCGGGAGGTTGTCCTCCCGGTGCAACGGTGTGCGCGCTGGCTCGTTCATTGGTTGTCCTGGCGGTTACGGCGTGCAGGTCGGCGGCACGCCGGGCAGTTGGCCGGGGGTGCAGTCCGGCAGAGGCGACTGTGGCGTTGGTGCTGCCACGGAGGAGGTTGTGGGTGCGGGTACGGGGGTCGGCGTCGTCGGGGCCGGGGAGGTGGTGGTGGGCGCCGGCGGTGCCACTGCGTACGTGATTGTCACGGGGGCTCCCACTTCAACCCGGCCTGAGCGGGACAAGGCGATCACGGAATTGGGAGCCGCGTTGGCATCTACCTGCGGCTGCACCGTGACGTCCAGGTTGAGCGCGGACAGCTCGGACTGGACCGTCCGGTAGTCCTTCCCCAGGTAAGCCTCGGGAATGATGTTCACGGTTTCGGGTGCAGGGGGCGTGGTAGGCGCAGGCGTGGTGGGGGCCTGCGTGGGAGTGGCCGACGGCGTCGCCCGGGTGGGGGTGGCCGACGTGGCCGGAGCGCTGGTGGCCGGGGCGCTGGATGAGGGGTTGCCGGACGGTGAGAGGACGCCGAGCTGGTTGACCAGGAACCCGGCCAGCGCGAACAGGAGCAGCAGGACCAGGGCGATCAGGGGCCAGGTCCAGGGGCTGCGGCCCTTGCGCCGGGGCTCGTCGGCGGGCTCGTCGTCGTACGTTGTTTCTTCCGGTACCCATTTCCGCTCCGCGGCGAGGGCGTTGGCCCGGGCGAGCGTTCCCTGTGGTTCACCGGCGTCGGTGGCCGGGGAACCTGCTGCACCGGCCGCAATTCCCGCCGCAGCTCCGGCAGCACCGGCACCAACAACCGGCAACGCGGACGTGGGAGTGGGGGAACTGTCCCGCTGGGCACCGATCACACCCGTAGGGGCAGTTGTGGTGTCCACGGGGGCCGTGATGGGACCCGTGTCGGCGTCGAACAGGAGCATGCCCGGGACGGCGGCGCGCGCAGCGCTGACGTCTCCGTTCCGGATGGCTTCCGCGGCTTCTGCCAACTTGATGGCGTTGGCCGGCCGGTCCTTGGGATCCTTAGCGAGCATGGACATCAGGAGGGCGCGCACGGGGGTGGGAAGCGACTCCGGAAGTGGCGGAGGCGCATCGTTGACCTGGGCGAGGGCGATGGCAATTTGCGATTCACCCGAGAACGGCCGGTGCCCGGAGAGGCACTCGTAGCCGATCACACCGAGCGAGTAGATGTCCGAAGATCCCGTGGCGGTCTGGCCGGTGGCCTGCTCAGGAGCCAGGTACTGGGCAGTACCCATCACCTGGCCTGTCTGGGTGAGGGGCACCTGGTCCGCAAGGCGGGCGATGCCGAAGTCCGTGACCTTTACGCGCCCATCAGGGGTGATGAGCAGGTTCCCGGGCTTAACGTCGCGGTGTACGAGTCCCTGGGCGTGGGCAACGGCAAGGGCCCGGGCGGTCTGGGCGATGATGGACAGCGTCCGGTCCGGGGACAGCACCTGCTCATGTTCGATGATGGCGCTGAGGGGCTGGCCCGGTACCAGTTCCATGACCAGGTAGGCCGAGCCCTCTTCCTCGCCGTAGTCAAAAACGTTGGCGATGCCAACGTGGTTGAGCAGGGCTGTGTGGCGGGCCTCTGCACGGAAGCGCTGAAGGAATCCGGGGTCCCCGGTGTATTCCTCCTTCAACACCTTGATGGCGACAGTGCGGCCCAGGACGAGGTCTTTGGCTTTCCAGACTTCACCCATACCGCCGATCGCGATCCGCGTGGTCAGCTGAAATCTGCCGCCGAGGGTGATTCCCGTCGTAGGCCTCACTTATTCAACACCGCCTCAAAAATTTTCTTCGCGTTAGGACTCGTAAGCTGTGCGCCGGTGGTGATGTCCACGCCTTCCATAACGATCGTGACACCCACCTGCGGATTGTTTGCCGGAGCAAAGCCGGTGAACCAGGAGTTGTTCACGCCGTTGCCCAGCTCTGCAGTACCGGTTTTGCCTGCCACCTGGACCCCGGGTACCGCGGCCCTGTTGGCGATGCCCTGGCTGACCGCACTGGTCATCCATTCGGTGATTTGGTTGGCGATTTCCGGGGTGGTGGAGGTGCGCAGCGGTTCCGGTTTCGGCTCATCGATGACACGAAGGTCCGGGGAGCGGAGGGTCTTGATCAGGTTGGGCCTCATCTGCACCCCGTCATTGGCGATGGCCGCGGTCATCAACGCCACCTGCAGGGGTGTGGCGCGGACGTCACGCTGGCCGATGGCTGACTGGGCCAGCCCCGGGGCGTCCAGATCGTCAGGGAAGTAGTTCTCCCGTGCGTACCCGAGCTTCAGCTGGTCGCCCATGTCCTCGCCGAAGCCGAACTTCTTGGCCTGCTCGGCGATGGCATCACGGCCGAGGTCAAGGGCGATGCTGGCGAACGGGGTGTTGCAGGACTGCTGCAGGGCGAATGCGAAGTCTGCCGTGTCGCGGGTGTAGCAGTTGCCCCCGGCGTAGTTGGGAAGCCTGTACTGGATGCCTTCAAAGGGCATTTCAGCGGGGTTGGGGAGCTCGCTGTCCCTGTTGTACTTGCCGGAGGCCAGGGCTGCAGCAGTGTCCACGAGTTTGAAGACGGAGCCCGGTGCGAGCAGTTCACCCGTGGGCCCGCTGACATTCTGGTTCAGGTTGATGCCCGGAACCTTCACCAGTTCGTTCATGTTCGCGGTCTCAGCGTTTATATCCTGCGTGGCCACCAGGTTGGGGTCGTAGGAGGGCTTGGACACCATGGCCAGGATCGCGCCGGTCTTGGGGTTGGTGACCACGATCGATCCGCGCTGCCCGTCCGGGATCAGGTCATAGGCGAGCCGCTGGATCTCCGGATCGATGGTGAGTTCCACGGAGACACCCTTGGGCTGGTTTCCGAGGAACAGCTGGCCTACCCGGTCCAGGAAGAGCTGGTCTGAATTGCCTGCCATTTCCTCGCCCATGCCTTGTTCAAGGCCGGTGGTGCCGTGGGTCTGCGAGAAGTAGCCGGTGATCCCTGCGTACAGTTCCGGCTGCGGGTAGGTCCGCTGGTACGCGCAGGTCTCGGACCCGCTTTCCACGGATTCCGCCACAGGGGTTCCGGCCACCACTATGGCGCCGCGGTCATTGCAGTAGTTCTGCAAAATGGCGCGCTGGTTCCAGGGGTTGTTTTCGAGTTCTTCGGCGCCGATCACTTGAACGTAGCTGATGGCTCCGAAGATGAGGGCGAACATGGCGATCGCTGCGACCCATGAATGCCGTATTGCCTGGTTCACAGGTGCTTCACCGCCTCGGTAGGAGTATCAATGCCCTCGGGTTCCGCGCCTCTTGCCGGAGGCATGGGGGTGGTGTCCACCGGACCGCGGGCGGTGTGGGAAATCATCAGGAGCAGGCCCACGATGATCCAGTTGGCCAGCAGGGAGGAACCGCCTGCGGCCAGGAACGGGGTGGTGAGGCCGGTCAGCGGGATGAGCCGGGTGACGCCGCCGATGACCACGAAGCACTGCAGCGCCACGGCGAAGGAGAGACCGCAGGCTAGAAGCTTGCCGAAGGCATCACGGGTGCCAAGGGCCGCCCGGAAGCCACGGGTGAACAGCAGCAGGTACATCAGGACGATGGCAAAGAGCCCCACCAAACCCAGTTCTTCCCCGAGGGAGGCAATGATCATGTCGCTGTTGGCAAACGGAACGAGATCAGGACGGCCCTGGCCGAGTCCGGTGCCCACCAGGCCGCCGTTCGCCATTCCGAAGAGCCCCTGGACAATCTGCCGGCTGCCACCGGGGAAACGGTCGTACACCTCCGGGGTGAAGGCATTGAGCCAGCCGCTGATGCGCAGTTCCACATGCGAGAAGACGCGGGAGGCCGCGAACCCGCCGCCAACAATGAGGGCGAGGCCGATGACCACCCAGCTGATGCGGCTGGTGGCTACGTAGATCATCACGATGAACAGGCCGAAGAACAGGACCGACGAGCCCAGGTCGCGCTGGAAGATGAGGACGCCGATGCTCACCAGCCAGGCGGTGATCATCGGGCCCATGTCCTTGAACCGCGGGAATTGCATCGGGCCGATCTTCCGGCCGGCCAGCAGGATCAGGTCCCGGTTGGACGAGAGATACCCAGCGAAGAATATGGCCAGCGTAATCTTGGCGACTTCACCCGGCTGGAAAGTCAGGGGGCCCAGCCGGATCCACACGCGGGCACCCAGGATTTCGCCGGCACTGATGCCCGGAATCAGCGGCAGTACCAGCAGGAGAGCACTCGCGGCCAGCGAGATGAATGTGAATTTACGCAGGATGCGGTGGTCTTTGAGGAACCAGATCACTGCGATGGCCACGGCCATGGCAATAAGGGTCCACCGAAGCTGGTTGTTGCCGGTGTCGTCCCCGGGCGCGTCCAGGCGATGAATCATTGCCAGGCCGATTCCGTTCAGGGCAACTACGAGCGGAAGTATTACCGGGTCGGCATATTTTGCACGGAAGCGGAGGACGCCGTGGAAAACCAGGGCGGCCAGGGCGAGGAGGCTCGACTGGAACCAGAAATCGGAATCGAAGGCTTTTTCCTGGTCCACTCCCACCAGCATGTTGGCCCCGATACCGACCGCAAGGGCCAGGAGGAGCAACGCGAGTTCAACATTGCGGCGGGGTTTGGGCGTGGTACTGAGCTGGCTCATTGGCCCACCTCGCAGGTAACTGTGGGACTGGGTGTGGGGGACGGGCTTGCAGGAGCCGCCGAGGCGTCGGGCGTCGGCGTAGCCGTAGCCGTGGCAGTGGCCGGAGCGCTGGGGGATGCGGAGGCCCCGGGAGAGGCCGATGGCGGCACGCACTCGTCTTCAGGAGAAGTGGTGCCTGTCAGTTCAAGGTTCTTCACGATGCGCTGTGCATCGTAGAGGTCCTGGGCAGGGACGGTCTGGCGGACGCGCTGCTGCGAAAACACCGGCAACGAGTCCATGCTGATGTCGGTGACGGTCTCCAGGCTGGAGAGCTGGATGGGGCCCAGGCGCTGGGAAACGCCGTTGAATATAGCCACCCGGGAATCGAACTCACCCACATAATAACGGGTCTGGGTCCAGGCGTACCCGAGCCAGAGCCCCACGGTGAGGACTACCAGTACGGACGCGGCGATGGACCAGGTCAGCCACCTCCGGCGCTTGAGCGGCACCACTGTGTCGTCCGCGTCACTGGTTGGCGGTTCGGCCTTGTGGGTGAGGAGCGTTGCTGCGCGGCGTGCCACGGTGCGGCCGGCGATGGTGGGAATGGAGCCGGACTCGGCAGCTGTCGCGGCCGCCCCTACGAGTTCGTGCGGCCGGGACGCGAGTTCGTCGCGGAGGACTTCGGCGGAGAGATGCTCGCCGAGGTGGGGGTCGGTGGCCCCTGCTGCAGAGTAATCAGCGCCTCCGCTGCCTTCCCCTGGTTCTGCCGGGTCCTTGGCACTTGGACCTGCTGCGCTGGCGGCGGGCGGTTCTCCAGGGGTGCCGGCGGTGGGCCTGGCACCGTCAACCGAATCCGGTGCCTTGGCGGCAGGGGAGCCTGCGCTCTTTGCCACGGCAGCGGCTTTGGTGACTTCGTGGGAGGGAATGACGTCGACGGCGGCTGTACTGACGTCGTCGGGCGTTTCTTCAACGATCTCCAGCATCACGACCGTGACGTTGTCCGGGGAACCGGCCTCGAGGGTGAGATCCACGAGGGTCTCCACGCACTCGCGGAGGTCTTTGGTTTCGCGCACTGTCCGTTCGACAGCGTGCCCGGCAACATAGTTCAGGCCGTCGGAGCAGAGGAGCCAGCGTTCGCCGGGCTCCACGTCCAGGGTGTCAAGGTCGAGTTCAGGGCTGGCGTCCACGTCGCCCAGGACGCGCATCAGGACGTTTTTGTGCGGGTGTGTTTCGGCTTCTTCGGGCCGGAGCCGTCCCTCGTCGATGAGTCTTTGTACGAAAGTGTGGTCAACGCTGACCTGCTCGAATTTACCGTTGCGGAGACGATATGCGCGGGAATCACCGATGTGGGCGAAGTGCAGCTTTCCCTCGGCCAGCAGGAGCGCCGTTACGGTGGTGCCCATTCCGGCCAGCTTGGGGTTGATGTGCACAAGCTCGGACAGCAGCGAGTTTGCGGTCTGGATTTCATCGGCCAGGGTGGTGGCGGCGTCCCCGGTGTAGTCGCCGTGGTCCAGGTGGATCATGTCCAGGACAGTGGCGGCTGAAGCGACGTCACCGCCGGCATGGCCGCCCATGCCATCGGCGACCACGGCAAGATGGCGGCCGACGTAAGCGGAATCGTCGTTCTTGGAGCGGATTTTTCCTACGTCGGACCTGGCGGCGAAGCGCATGATGAGGGGCCGCGGCGCCGGTTGAGGGTCGGTGGCGGGGTTTTGCGGGGCGGCCACGGCTATGGCCTCAATTCGATGACCGTCTTGCCGATTCTCACGGGTACGCCAAGCTCAACGGGCAGGGCACGGGTCAGTTGCTGGTCCGCCAGGTAGGTGCCGTTGGTGGAGCCGAGGTCCTCGATGAACCAGCGGCTGCCTTGGGGAAACAGCCTGGCATGACGGCCGGAGGCGTAGTCGTCCTCCAAAACCAGGGTGGCCTCCTGGGCGCGGCCCAGCAGGATGGGGCTTGCGGCCAAGGGGAGGGTCCGGCCTTTGAGCGGGCCTTCGATGACGGCCAGTTGCCGGGCCTGCTGCTTCACGGGCTGGGGCGCTTCTTCGGCAAGTTCGGGATTTTTGCGGACCTGGCGGGCTGTGGGGGCACCTGCTGCGGCCTTGCGGCCCACCATGAGGTCGCGCCGCATTGCGGAGACGATGCTGAAGATCAGCACCCAGAGCAGGAGCAGGAAGCCGAACCGCAGGGCAGTGATGGTGAGTTCACTCATGCGTGACCGCCAGGGCCGGCAGGAAGCAGGCGGAAGATGATCTTTGTCCGTCCCATCGTGATGGTGGAGCCGTCAGTGAGTTCGGTGCTTCCGGCAACTTTGTGTCCGTTCACGTAGCTCCCGTTGGTGGAGCCCATGTCCACTGCGCTGGTAACCCCGTTGGCGGTCCGGATCTCGAGGTGACGACGGGATACACCGGTGTCCTCAACCAGAATGTCCGCGTCGGAGGACCTGCCCAGCACGATGGACGGGGCATTAAGGGAATACCGCTGGCCGTCGATGTCCAGGACAGGCTGCAGCCGGACGGGCTGCCTGCTGGGGGCGGCGGGAAGGTTGGGACGGGGCGCAGGACCGCCCGGGGCGGTGCCCTTTGATTTTTCGGTAGAGGAGATGATTTCGAAGTCACCGGCGCGAAGTTCCGCGTCACGGCGGAAAGAGATGCGCACCGAGCCCTGCAGCGTGTAGCCCTGGCTGCGCACATGGTTGATGACAACGTCGCAGAGTTCCTCGGCCAGTGGCGTGCCCCATTCCTGGGCCCGCCGAAAGTCCTCTTCGCTGAGCTGGACGTCGAACACATTGGGCACCAGGGTGCGGCCCGCGGCCACAGTGAGGGAGCGGTGGTCCACTTCCCGGCGCAGCCTGCTGGCGATCTCCACGGGTTCAACCTGGGCGCGCGAGCCGGTGGAGAAGACGCCGCGGACGGCCTTTTCGATGCCGCGCTCGACTTTGTCCAGCAGACCCATGGTTCTTCTCCTTTCCCCCCGGATGCGGGGCAGTTTTCGTTCCGTAAGTTCAGTTGCAGTGCTGTTCTTAAGCCGACGGTGTGCCTGCGACCAGCAGTCACTCCTACATCAGATACTACTGGGCAGCCCTGTGAATGACCTTAATCCACAACGGCCGGGCGCTGCCAAAAGTTCAGTCTCGGGCTGATGGTGGTGCATTGCCGCCGGTGTTCCAGACCCTGGCGCAGTCCTGTTTATGGCACCGGTTAGGTGGCGCACGGCCGAGCCCTGGGACCTCAATTAGTGTTTTCCCTCCAATGTCCGTTATGCTTTATCTCGCTGCTTTTACAGGGTTGCGGTTCGGGAAACCGGCCGCGATTCCGTGAAGGAAGTTGCGCGCGAGTGGCGGAACGGCAGACGCGCTGGCTTCAGGTGCCAGTATCCGAAAGGGTGTGGGGGTTCAAATCCCCCCTCGCGCACGCAAATGAAGGGCCCCGGTCAACAGACCGGGGCCCTTTTGCTTTAGCGGCACGGGGGTTACTGCCGCGCGGAAGCCTTGAACCGGCGTCGGGAGTTCGCGAGGTGGCTGCGCATGGCAGCTGCCGCGGCAGCCTCGTCACCGTCCGCGATGGCGTCAGAAATGGAGCGGTGTTCCTGGACCACCTGGTCAAAGTGGTCACGTGCATAGTGTTCGACGCCGGTCATCAGCCGGGTGCGCGGCATCGCGATCATGGTCTGTCCAAGGGCGGCCAGGCAGTCCGAGTAGAAGGGGTTGCCCGACGCGGCGGCCACGGCCCGGTGGAAGTCGAAGTCGGACTTCATGGCGTGGGCTGGATGGCCGGCACTCGCGGTGAACTCCTCCAGTGCGGCGGTGACGGCCCGCAATTGCCGTTCTGTGTGGTTTCTTGCTGCCAGCGCCGCGGCCTCGGTTTCCACGCCCATCCGGAATTCGAGCATGTGGAGGCGGTCCTCCATGGTTGCCACGGGACGGGCCCCGGGTGCTGCCTGGGGCCCGTCCGACGGCGGGGTGAGGGCGAAGCTGCCACGCCCCCGTTCAGTTTCGACAAGTCCCTCGGCCTGGAGCCGGGTGAGTGCCGCCCGGACAACGGTCCGGCTGACGCCGAAGTCGTTGATGAGGGTGTTTTCGCTGGGGAGCTTCTCGCCGGGCTGGATGGCGCCGTCGACAATGCGGGTGCGAAGGTCAGCGGCGAGGTCCGCGGTGAGGTTCCGGCTCATGGCAACAAGGTTACGCGCCGAACTCCACGGAGTCGGTGGTCCAGGCGCGTGCCTGGTCGCTGAGGGTGACGCCGAGGCCGGGGCGGTCGGGGACGATCATCCGGCCGTTCTTCGTTTCGAGGCGCTCGTTGAACAAGGGATCAAGCCAGTCGAAGTGCTCGACCCACGGCTCGCGCGGGTAGGCGGAGGCGAGGTGCAGGTGGATTTCCATGGCGAAGTGCGGCGCCAGGCCCAAACCGCGCTCGTCAGCCAGGGCTGCGAGGCGGAGGAACTGGGTGATGCCGCCCACGCGGGGTGCGTCCGGCTGGATGATGTCGCAGCCGTTGGCGTTGATGAGGCCCTTGTGTTCGGCCACGGAAGCGAGCATTTCACCGGTGGCGATGGGGGTGTCCAGGACGTTGGCCAGGTGCGCGTGGCCCTCGAAGTCGTAGGCGTCCAGGGGTTCCTCTATCCAGATGAGGTTGAACTCCTCGAGCTGGCGTCCCATTCGGAGGGCTGTGGCTCGGTCCCACTGCTGGTTTGCGTCCACCATGAGCGGTACGTCCCAGCCGATGTGCTCCCGGATGCCGGCTACGCGGCGCAGGTCCTCTTTACTGTCCGGCAGGCCCACCTTGATTTTGATGCCGCCAATGCCTTCCTCGATGGACTGCGTGGCGCGGGCCTTAACTTCGTCCAGCGTGGCGTTGAGGAAGCCGCCGGAGGTGTTGTAGGTCTGCACCGAGTCTCGGTAGGAACCGAGGAACTTGGCCAGGGGCAGGCCGACGCGCTTGGCTTTGAGGTCGTAGAGGGCGATGTCGATGGCGGCGAGGGCCTGGGTGGCGACGCCCGAGCGGCCCACCGAGGCGCCGGCCCAGAGGAGCTTGGTGTAGATCTTGGCGATGTCGTTGGGGTCCTCGCCGATGATGCCCTCGGCGACTTCCTTGGCGTGCGCGTACTGGGCGGGACCGCCGGCGCGCTTGGAGTAGCTGAAGCCGACGCCGGTGTGGCCCAGTTCGGTGGTGATCTCGGCGAAGAGGAAGACCACCTCGGTCATGGGCTTTTGCCGGCCGGTGAAAACCTTGGCGTCGCTGATGGGAACGGCCAGGGGGAGCTTGGCGGTGGACAATTTGACGTGCCGGATCAGGTCGACGGTACTCATGAGTTCTCCTTTGGGCGGGACCGGGCTCCTTCGCCCGCCTTCTTATAATACAAGTTACTGTCTTGTATTATAAGCATTGCTCGGCCAATGGGTTGCGAACTGCTGCCTGGGTTTCTGGGTTGGAGTGAGGACCGGCGTGTGCCGGATCCCCTTACAAGTTGCTGACGACTTGCCACCGATTGTTCTGGTGAAAGGGTGTCAGGTTGGAGTCTGTGACCTCCTATTGGGACTGTCCGGAAATGACTAATCCGGTGCAATCCTGACAAGTAATTCCAGGGGTTCCTGACGTCAGGTTGGGGTGTAGTCAATTCCACAACGCGCCCTTGCGCCACCATTCGTGGGTTATTGTTTTGACGGCGACTGGTGAACTCATTTACCTATGGCTGAATGCGGCCAAGCAGCTTCACAGCTATCGCACAGCCTGGGGCTAATAGACCGAAAGGTGCGTACGGTTCACTCTTATCCATGAACACTTCCGCATCGCCGTGGTTTCCGTAGCCATGATGGTGGTGGAAGAGCCCGAGACATAGGAGCTTGTCTGCAGTGACGGCAGCTGCGGAGGCAGTGTCCGCCGTAGTGCTGGCGTAGGTTCCCTTGGAATTGCCGCCCAATTGCCTCGTACGTTTACAGGTTTGTTTTCGCGACGCGTATGCATCGGCTGGTGGCGCGTCCGCCTCCAGCGCCCCGTCCCTGCGCTTGCTTTATGCCGGGGCCGGGAGGAAGCCAAGAGCTTCCCATCATCATGTCAAGTGAGTGCACTGATGGGACAAGGCAGGCAGCGGCGAGGGGTGCCAAGTCCGCAACCATTCCACCTGTTCAACCCTTGCCGCCCGAGATGCAGCTTGTTAGTATGTCAGGACAAAGTTTGCAAACAAAGGAGTTCGACATGCCGCTCGTACGCATCGACATCAATCAGGGACGAACCGCGGAAGACCTGCAACGGCTCAGCCGCGGGATTCACGACGCCATTCTCGCTGAGTACGGCATTCCTGAACGCGACTACTTCCACATTCTTACCGAACACCCGGCAGGTCAGATCTTCGCGCAGGACGCCGGTCTCGGGTTTGAGCGCACCAGCGACGTTGTGATGATTCAGATCTTCACGCAGGGTGGCCGTTCCCAGGAAGCCAAGCAAAGCCTTTTTGCTTCCGTAGCGAGCAAGTTGGCGGAGGTCGGTGTGTCCGGCGAGGACGTCTTCATTGGCTACGTGGAGAACACCGCGGGTGACTGGTCCTTTGGCTTCGGTCGCGCTCAGTACGTTACGGGCGAGTTGGCGGTTCCCAAGAAGTAGTGCGGCTGCCCCTATTGGGGGTGGGCAGCTGAATTAATTGTTTGCATGTCATTACAAACTTTTGACAGGACATTGCGTCTAGGGCAAAGTATTGCCCGTGGCCTTCATCACGGCCAGCAACCCGAGGCCCTGCCTGTCAAAGGATTTTGAGTTCACAGAGAAAGGTCCACGAGAATCGTGACCCACGAGCTTCTTACGATCGGGCGCATCAGCGTTGATATTTACCCGAACGACATCGGAGTGGACCTGGAGGACGTCACGTCCTTCGGGAAATACCTCGGCGGTTCCCCCTCAAACGTAGCGGTAGCCGCTGCCCGGCACGGGCGACGGACAGGCGTTATCACCCGAACAGGGGATGACGCATTCGGCAAGTACCTGCACCGGGAACTGCACAAGTACAACGTCGACGACTCATTTGTCTCCCCGGTCAAGGAATGGCCGACGGCGGTGACGTTCTGCGCGATCAAGCCGGCAACGGACGATTTCCCGCTCTACTTCTACGGGCGTTTTCCCACCGCCCCGGACCTGCAGATCAAGGCCGACGAGCTGGACCTGGACGCCATCCGGGAAGCAGGCATTTTCTGGTCCACCGTAACCGGCCTCTGCCAGGAGCCCAGCCGCGAGGCACACATCAAGGCGCACGAGGCGAGGGACCGTGACAAGCTTCGCATCGGCCAGTTCACCATCCTCGACCTGGACTACAGGCCGATGTTCTGGGCTTCGGAGGAAGAAGCCCGGGCCGAGGTCGCCAAGATCCTGCCTCACGTCACCGTGGCCATCGGCAACGACAAGGAATGCGCCGTCGCTGTTGGGGAGGGCACCCCTGATGAGCAGGCGGACCGTCTGCTGGCCGCCGGCGTGGAAATCGCCGTGGTCAAACTGGGCCCTGAAGGCGTGATGGCCAAGACCCGCACCGAACGCGTGGTCTCCGCCCCCGTCCCGGTGGAAACCCTCAACGGCCTTGGTGCCGGCGATTCATTCGGCGGCGCTTTCTGCCACGGACTCCTCTCTGGTTGGCCGCTGGCCCAGGTCCTGGACTACGCCAACGCCGCAGGCGCCATCGTCGCTTCCCGCCTGTCCTGCGCCGATGCCATGCCGACGCCGGACGAGGTCACCTCGCTGCTGGCCGAACGCGGCCGCCCGATTCCCGGCGCTTCCATTCCCGAAGGAGCAGCACTGTGACCCTCACCTCCCTAGCCTCGAGTAATGCCGTGGACGACAACCCGCGCCGCTACGAGCACCTGAGCACCATCCGGCTCGAAGACCCCGAAGCTGTGGCCCGCGCCGCCAAGTCGCGCCGCCGCCACCCCGGACTGAAGGCGGGCCGGCAGAACTTCATTGTCGCCGCTGACCACCCTGCCCGTGGTGCCCTCGCCGTCGGTTCGGACCCGGTGGCCATGGCTGATCGCCGCCAACTGTTGGATCGACTGCAGATCGCGCTGGCCAACCCTGCCGTCGATGGGGTTCTGGCGTCTCCGGACATCATGGACGACCTGCTCCTGCTGGGCGCCCTTGAAGGCAAGCTGGTGTTCGGTTCCATGAACCGCGGGGGCCTGGCCGGGCTGGTCAACGAAATTGATGACCGTTTCACCGGCCACACCGCCGCCGCGCTGGAATCGCTGGGCGCTGACGGCGGGAAGATGCTCACCCGCATCTGTTTGGGTGACCCTGACACCGTGGCCACCCTGGAAGCCACCGCGAAGGCAATTGACTCCCTGGCGGCGCGGAAGCTGATCGCCATGGTGGAGCCCTTCCTCTCGGTCCGTGAAAACGGCCGTGTCCGCAACGATCTGTCCGCCAACGCCGTGATCAAGTCCATTGCCATCGCCGAAGGCCTGGGCTCCACCAGCGCCTACACGTGGATGAAGCTTCCCGTGGTAGCGGAGATGGAACGCGTCATGGCTGCCACTACCATGCCCACCGTACTGCTGGGCGGGGACCCGTCGGGCAGCCAGGATGAGGTCTTCGCCGCTTGGGGAGCAGCCCTTGCACTGCCCGGAGTCCGGGGCCTCACCGTCGGCCGCACCCTGCTTTACCCCGCAGACGGGGACGTCGCGGGCGCGGTCGCTTCGGCCGCTTCACTCCTGCACCACACCACTCAAATCCCGGAGTAAGTCATGGCAACGCGCAGAATGACGGTGGCTCAGGCCGTCGTCGAATACCTCTCCAAGCAGTACACCGTGGATTCCATCGACGGTGTTGAGTACCGCGAACGGCTGATTCCGGGCACGTTCGGTATTTTCGGGCACGGCAACGTGGCCGGGGTTGGCCAGGCCCTGAAGCAGTACCAGCAGATGGACCCGGCCATCATGCCGTACTACCAGGGCCGGAACGAACAGGCCCAGGTCCACCAGGCCGTAGGCTACGCCCGGCACACCCGCCGCCGCCAGACCTACGCCATCAGCACCTCGATCGGCCCGGGCTCGTCCAACCTGCTGACCGGGGCGGCACTGGCCACGACCAACCGCCTCCCGGTACTGCTGTTGCCGTCCGATACCTTCGCCACCCGCGCGGCGGACCCGGTGCTGCAGCAGCTTGAGCAGCCCTACGCGTACGACATCACAGTCAACGACGCGTTCCGGCCGCTGTCGAAGTTCTTCGACCGGGTCAGCCGGCCCGAGCAGCTGTTCTCCGCGTTCCACCACGGCCTGCGCGTCCTGACCGACCCGGCCGAAACTGGCGCGGTGACTATCTCGCTGCCGCAGGACGTCCAGGCCGAGGCCTTCGACGTCCCGACCGAGTTCCTCGCCGAGCGGGAGTGGCGGATCCGCCGCCCCGACGCAGACGACGACGACATCGCCCGCGCCGCCGCTGCCATTAACGCTGCCAAGCGCCCACTGATCATCGCCGGCGGCGGTGTCCTTTACGCCTACGCCACCGACGAACTGGCGAAGTTCGTGGAGCTGACCGGCATCCCGGTAGGAAACACGCAGGCCGGCGTCGGCGTTCTCCCGTGGGACCACGCCCAGTCCCTGGGCGCGATTGGTTCCACGGGCACGACGGCGGCCAACGCGATCGCCGCCGAGGCGGACTTGATCATCGGCATCGGCACGCGCTACGAGGACTTCACCACCGCATCCCGCACCGCGTTCCAGAACCCGGACGTAAAGTTCGTGAACATCAACGTCGCCCCGATCGATGCGTACAAGCACGGCACCACTCTGCCGATTGTGGCCGACGCCCGCAAGGCACTGGTCAAACTCAACACAGCCCTGGGCGGCTACCGCGTCGGAGCCGACCTCGACCGGCAGGTCGTGGCGGAGAAGAAGCGCTGGGACGCCACCGTCGACGAGGCCTTCGACACCCGCTACACACCGTTGCCGGCACAGAACGAAATCATCGGCGCCACCAACCGGGCCATGGACCCTCAGGACGTCGTCATCTGCGCGGCAGGGTCCCTGCCCGGTGACCTGCACAAGATGTGGCGGGTCCGTGACCCCTTCGGCTACCACGTCGAATACGCCTACTCCTGCATGGGCTACGAGATCCCCGGCGGCCTCGGCGTCAAGCGCGCGGCCCTGGCCGAAGCAGCGGCACGTACGACGGCGGCAGACGAGGCCCGAGCGGACGTGCGGGACGTCGTCGTGATGGTAGGGGACGGTTCCTACCTGATGATGCACACCGAACTGGTCACCGCCGTTGCCGAACGCATCAAGCTGATCGTGGTCCTGATCCAGAACCACGGTTACGCCTCCATCGGTTCACTTTCTGAAATGCTTGGCTCGCAGCGCTTCGGCACCCAGTACCGGGCGCTGAACGAAGCAGAGCACAGCTTCGACGAAGGGGAGACGCTCCCGGTGGACCTGGCCCTGAACGCCGAGTCCCTGGGCGTGAAGGTCATCCGGATCGAACCGGGGGAGAAGGTGATCGCCGAGCTCGAACAGGCCATCCGCGATGCCAAGGCAGCCCCTGAGGGCAGCGGACCGATTCTGATCCACGTCGAATCCGACCCGCTTTTGGACGCACCGTCCTCGGAGTCCTGGTGGGACGTTCCCGTCTCGCAGGTTTCTGAGTTGGACTCCACCAAGCAGGCCTTCCAGACCTACGTCGATCACAAGTCCCGCCAGCGCAAACTGCTCGGCTGACACCCCTTCCATCCCACGCACGTACTTTTCACTACTCAAGGAAGAGTCCCCATGACTGCCACCACCACTGACACTGTCATCAACCACTTCATCAACGGCGCTGAAAGCGCCGGTGAAGGCGACCGCACCACCCCGGTCTACAACCCCGCCACCGGTGCCGTGTCCGCCACGCTGCGCTTGGCCAACCGCGCCGACCTTGACACCGCCGTCGCCGCCGCCCGCAAAGCAGCCGACACCTGGGGCGACATTTCCCTGGCCAAGCGCACCGCGGTGCTGTTCAAGTTCCGCGAACTCGTGGCCGCCCACGTCGACGAACTCGCCCAGCTGGTCACCGCCGAACACGGCAAGGTCCTCTCGGATGCCAAGGGCGAAATCGGCCGAGGCCTCGAGGTCATCGAATACGCCTGCGGGATCCCCACCCTGCTCAAGGGCGACTACTCTGACCAGGTTTCCACCGGCATCGACGTCTTCAACTTCCGTGAACCTCTCGGCGTGGTCGCGGGCATCACCCCGTTTAACTTCCCCGTCATGGTCCCGCTGTGGATGGCGCCGATGGCGATCGCCACCGGCAACGCGTTCATCCTCAAGCCCTCCGAACGCGACCCCTCCGCCTCGCTGCTGCTGGCGAAGCTCTGGAAGCAGGCCGGCCTGCCCGACGGCGTGTTCCAGGTCCTGCACGGGGACAAAGAAACCGTCGACGGACTGCTGACCCACCCGGACGTGGACGGCATCTCCTTCGTCGGGTCCACCCCGATCGCCCAGTACGTGCACGAAACCGCCACCAAGCACGGCAAGCGCGTCCAGGCCCTCGGCGGGGCGAAGAACCACGCCATCGTCATGCCTGACGCGGACCTGGACAACGCAGCCGACCATCTCGCCGCCGCCGCGTTCGGGTCCGCCGGTGAACGCTGCATGGCCATCTCCGTCGCCGTCGCCGTTGGCGATGCCGCGGACCTGATCGTCAAGAAGGTCGAAGAACGGGCCCTGGCCGTGAAGGTCAACAACGGCACCGCCCCCGACGCAGAAATGGGACCGGTCATCACCCCGGCCTCCAAGGAACGCATCATCAAGATCGTCACCGAAGCCGAAACCGCAGGCGCGGCCATGGTGGTGGACGGCCGCGACCTCGTGGTGCCCGGCCACGAGGACGGCTTCTGGGTCGGACCTACCGTCATCGACCACGTCAAAACCGAAATGACCGCCTACACCGAGGAAATCTTCGGCCCCGTCCTCGTCGTGGTCCGCGTCGACACCCTCGAAGACGGCATCAAGCTCATCAACGCCAACCCCTACGGCAACGGCACCGCCATCTTCACCTCCTCCGGCGCAGCCGCCCGCAAGTTCCAGCGCTCCGTCACGGTCGGCATGATCGGCATCAACGTGCCCCTCCCGGTCCCGGTGGCCTACCACTCCTTCGGCGGCTGGAAGGCCTCGCTCTTCGGTGACAAGCACATCTACGGTCCCGAAGGCGTCTCCTTCTACACCCGCGGCAAGGTCATCACCTCCCGCTGGCCCGAAACCCACCACGCCTCCGGCGCTTCCTACAACTTCCCCTCCAACTAGTTACCCTCGCCCGAGAAGAGAGATAACGCTGTCATGACTGAGAACAAGCTGATCATCGGTACGGCGCCGGACTCGTGGGGAGTCTGGTTCCCGGACGACCCCAAGCAGACCCCGTGGGAGCGCTTCCTGGATGAGGTGGCCGAATCGGGGTACAAGTGGATCGAACTGGGCCCGTACGGCTACCTTCCCACGGACCCCGCCCGATTGGCCGAGGAACTCAAGGCCCGGGACCTGCAGATCTCGGCCGGCACCGTTTTCACCGCCTTCCACCGTGGTCTAAACCAGTGGGAAGCGGCATGGGAGCCGGCCCGCCAGGTAGCCGAACTGACCGCAGCCATGGGTGGGGAGCACATTGTGGTCATCCCGGCCATGTGGCGCGATGACGTTACCGGTGAAGCGGTCGAAAGCGGCACCCTGAGCGACAAAGCCTGGAGCGGCCTGTTCGCCGGGCATAACCGCCTGGGCAAAACTTTGCTGGAGGATTTCGGCCTGAAACAGCAGTTCCACTCACACGCCGATTCCCACGTCGGGGCC
The DNA here is from genome assembly GCF_059089735.1 of Arthrobacter sp. sptzw32. Lineage (NCBI taxonomy): Bacteria > Bacillati > Actinomycetota > Actinomycetes > Micrococcales > Micrococcaceae > Arthrobacter > Arthrobacter sp. sptzw32. Next base: position 98,054 of record NZ_JBNHEZ010000006.1, read on the forward strand.
CAGGAGGACATTGAAACCCTCCTCGGTGCCACCGACCCGCAGTACCTGAACCTCTGCCTGGACACCGGACACGCGGAATACTGCGGCGCCTCAAGCCTGGAACTGATCAAGAACTACCCGGACCGCATCGGCTACCTGCACCTGAAGCAGATCAACCCGGAAATCCTCAAGAAGGTCAACGATGAAAACATGACCTGGGCCGCCGCGAACCTGGCCGGCGTCATGACCGAACCGCCGAACGGGCTGCCGGACCTCCGCGCCGTCATCGAAGCCGTGGAAGCCTTGAACCGGCCAATTTTCGGCATCGTCGAGCAGGACATGTACCCCGTCGCTTTCGACGTGCCGATGCCCATTGCGAAGCGCACGCGCAACTACCTGCTGTCCTGCGGCTCCCGCACCGCCGTCAGCTGACCGCTTCCATTCCGAGACAAAAGGACATAACAATGACTGAAACCCTCCGCGTAGCCGTCATCGGCGCCGGACGTATGGGCGCCGACCACATCCAGCGCCTCCACGAGCGGATCCACGGAGCAGAAGTGGCTGCCGTCGTGGACGTCGACCTGGCCCGCGCCCAGGCCGCAGTCGAAGGTATCCCGGGTGCTGTGGCCCTTGCCGACGCCGAGGAAGCCCTCAATAACGGCGACGTGAACGCCGTCCTCATCGCCACCCCCGGCTTCCTGCACGAGGACATCCTGGTCAAGGCAATCGCCAAGGACATCCCGATTCTTTGCGAAAAGCCTCTCACTCCCGACGCCGAGTCCTCCTGGAAGATTGTCGAAGCAGAGGTCGCGCTGGGCCATCAACGGATCCAGGTCGGTTTCATGCGCCGCTTCGATGCCGAATACGCCGCGCTCGGTCAGATCATCCGGAACAATGAATTGGGCGAACTGCTCATGCTGCACCACCAGCACCGGAACCCGACCACACCTGAGGGATTCACCAACGAGATGGTGATCCATGACGCAGTCGTCCACGAGTTCGATGCTGTTCGGTTCTTCACCGGCGAGGAGATCACCAGCGTGCAGGTCCGCCTGGGCAAGGCAACGAAGAATGCACCCTCAGGCCAGCACGACCCACAGCACGTCCTGGTCGAAACCGAGTCCGGTGTCCTGGCCGACGTCGAAATCTTCGTCAATGCCAAGTTCGGCTACGAAGTTGCCACGCAGGCTTCCTTCGAAGAGGGCATCGTGAGCATCGGCGGCGACAAGGGCCCCTACACGCGCAGCGCCGGGCGCTGGGGCGGCAACGTCACCCCGGGCTTCGAGGAGCGCTTCGGCGCAGCCTACGACGTTGAAATCCAGTCCTGGGTGGACGCGGCACTCAACGGTGCGATCGGCGGCCCTTCGGCGTGGGACGGCTACGCGACCGCAGCTTGCTGCGAAGCAGGCGTGGAGGCGCAGAAGAACGGCGAGAAGGTCGCCGTGAAGCTGAACGCCAAGCCCGACCTGTACAAGTAGGACAGCGGAAGGGGACGGAGCTTCCGTCCCCTTCCGCTGTCTCCGCCCCTGATCGACCCACAATGGAGTGCTTCACGTGAAAATTGCGCTTGACCCCACACCGTTCCATCACTCGCACAGCCTGCTCGAGTTCCCCAGGGTCGTGGCCGACCTTGGCTACAAGTACATGCAGATGACGCCACACGCCGATCTCATCCCCTTCTACAACCACCCGAAAGCCGATGACGAGCTGGTGGGGCAGCTGAACAAGGCATGCCGGGATGCCGGGATCGAGATCGCGTCCGTCCTGCCGGTGCTCCGCTGGTCCGGGCCCGACGAGGACGCCCGTGAAGCAGCGGTCCGCTACTGGAAGCGGGCCATCCAGATCACCGTTGACCTTGGCGTCACCACCATGAACACCGAATTCAGTGGTCGTCCGGAAAAGGCTGAAGAGTCCGAACGGGCGTTCTACCGCTCCATGGAGGAACTGCTGCCGATTATCGAACGTGAGGGCATCGACCTGTTGATCGACCCGCACCCCGACGATTTTGTGGAGGAAGGCCTCGCCGCCATCCGTGTCATCCGCGGCTTGAACTCCAAGAACGTCGGTATGGTCTACGTGGCCTCGCACAGCTTCCACATGAAAAACCAGCCGCTGGAGATCCTGCGTGCCGCCGGCGACAAGCTCCGCCTCGTTCACGTCGCCGACACCATGAACCACCACGCCTCCCACGGGCTGCGCTACATCACCAACCCGCCCGGCAACCCCGTCCGCGTCCACCAGCACCTGAAAATCGGCGACGGCGACGTCAACTGGGACGAATTCTTCGGCGGCCTGAAGGAAATCGGATTTCTGGACCGCGACGACACCGTCATGGTCTCCAGCGTCTTCGCCGAGGACGAGAACGCCGAGGACGTCTCCCGCTACCAGCTGGAAACCATTAAGCAGTACGTCCAGAAAGTCAACGCATGAGCAGCCCGGCTCCCGCGACCGCCGCAGGAAAGCCCCACAACCACAAAAAGGCGCTCCGGACTGTCACCATCATCTCCACCTTCGGCGGCCTGTTGTTTGGCTATGACACCGGCGTGATCAACGGCGCCTTGCCGTACATGCAGGAAGACCTGGGACTTACCCCCCTGACCGAGGGCCTGGTCACATCCTCCCTGCTGTTCGGTGCAGCCTTCGGTGCCCTGTTCGGCGGGCGCCTGGCGGACCGCAACGGCCGGCGAAAGATAATCATGGTCCTCGCGATGGTCTTTCTTGTGGGGACCCTGGCCTGCACCTTCGCGCCCAACACCGAAGTGATGATCCTCGCCCGGTTCGTGCTGGGCCTGGCGGTCGGCGGGGCCTCCGTGACCGTCCCCGTGTACCTTGCCGAGGTATCGCCCAGCGCCCGGCGCGGCCGCATCGTGACGCAGAACGAGCTGATGATTGTCACCGGCCAGCTGCTGGCCTTCATCTTCAACGCCTATCTGGGCAACACCTTCGGCGAAACAGGCGGCATCTGGCGCTGGATGCTGGTAATCGCCACCCTCCCCGCAATTGCACTGTGGATCGGCATGAACTTCATGCCCGAAAGCCCGCGCTGGCTCGCCTCAATGGGAAGTTTCGGCGAAACTCTCAGCGTGCTGCAGCGCATCCGGTCCCAATCAGAAGCCCGGGCGGAGTTCGAAGAAGTCAAGGCCATGGCCGTGGAGGACTACAAGTCCAAAATGGGTTCCTGGAAAGATCTCGCCACCCCCTGGCTCCGGCGGATCTTCGTGGTGGGAATCGGACTCGCCGTGATCCAGCAGATCACAGGCGTGAACTCCATCATGTACTACGGAACCCAGATCCTCGCCCAGTCCGGATTTGGCCGCGAGGCAGCACTGACGGCCAACATAGCCAACGGCATCATCTCCGTCCTTGCCACCTTCGTCGGCATCTGGCTGCTCGGAAAGGTTGGCCGCCGTAAAATGCTCATCACAGGGCAAGTGGGCACCACCACAGCCCTGCTTCTGATTGGTGTCTTTTCCCTGGTGCTGCCGGAGGGAACCGAACGCGGCTTCGTGATCCTGGCGCTGACCGTGACCTTCCTGGCCTTCCAGCAGGGCGCCATCTCCCCGGTGACCTGGTTGATGCTTTCGGAAATTTTCCCCCTGAAGATGCGCGGGCTCGGGATGGGCGCCTCCGCCTTCATTCTTTGGATCGTCAACTTCCTGGTGGGCTTCGGTTTCCCCCAACTCCTTGCAGCCATAGGGCTTTCCAACACGTTCTTCGTCTTCGCCGTCCTGGGCGTGGGAGCCATCGCGTTCGCCGCCAAGTACGTCCCGGAAACCAAGGACAAGAGCCTTGAGGACGTCGAACACTACTTCAAGTCTCAAACGCACGGACCCGTTGAAAGCCCTGTCCGCTGACCTTCAGTACAAAGAATCACGGTACGAAGCCCTCCCGACACCCGGCGGGAGGGCGACCCGCCACCGGACCTAAGCCCATCGAACGGGTGAGCTGACCATTGGAGAAGCACGCACGGCGCCCTGGTCAATGAAATCTGGGTCAAGCGCCCTGGTGTCGTTGAGTGGACTGGCGGCTTATCAGGGTGGGTTGGAGCTTCCGGGTGACAGCCGGGCCGTCCATGCCACTGATCCGGGCCAGGACGACCTCGGCGGCCGCCCTGCCCAGTTCACGCGAGTGCTGGTCAATCGAGGTCAATCCGATCAGCGGGGAGGCTGCTACTTCGATGTTGTCACAACCGACAATGGCCACGTCATCCGGAACCGACAGGCCCTCCAGTGCAAGGGCCTCCATGGCACCGATGGCGGTCAGATCATTGTGCGCAAAAATAGCTGTGGGCAAAATGCTGCCGGACTGTAGAAACTGCGTCATGACCTCCCGGCCTCCACGCTCGGTCATGTCGCTGTGGACCAGCACTGGTGTGAGGCCCAACTTAGACATTGCGCGCAAGTACCCCTTCCGCCGTGACGTGTAGGGTATGCCCTCGGAAATATCGATATGGGCGATGCGCCGGTGCCCCAGCTGGTGAAGGTGCTCGACAGCAAGTTCCCCGGAGCGGAAGTCGTCCGGAAGGACAGCATCCACGCCGTCGCAGTCCAACTCGCGGGTAATTACGACCGCGGGCGTACCGCGCAGGGCGGCGGTGAGCTCACCTGCCGTCCCCGTGTAGCCCGCCAGGATCACCCCATCGACCCGCATCTCCACGAACGACCGCACAGCCTCTATTTCCGCGCGCGGGTCTGCGGACCCGACAGCGACCATCAGCTGGTTGCCGCTGCTTGCCGTTCCTTCGGCAATGCCGTCATAGACATCCGCGAACACTGGATTGTGCAGGTCCAGGAACAGAACGCCCAGTGTTTTCGTTCGGTGGCTGGCTAACCGGCTGGCAAGCCGGTTAGGGGAGTAGCCCAGGGCGGCGGCACTCTCCAGTACCGCGCTCCGCTTGGCCGGCGACACTTTGGGCGACTCGCGCATGACCAGGGAGACGAGCGCACGACTGACCCCGGCGGCGCGCGCCACATCCTCCATGGTCACTGACCGCGGGGCGGGGGGAGTCTGCTTCACAAGACTCCACTATGCCACTGCGGCCGCGCTGGTCAGCCCTTGAAGGGCAGCCGCGGGTCGATGTCCTGCCCGTCCCAGCTTTGCCGGACCCAGCCGTGGTGCGGGTCGTCGCTGATGAGCCACTCGCGCACGGGGCCGGGGCCCGCCATGACGTTGAGGTAGTAAAGGTCGTAGCCCGGGGCGGCCATAGCCGGACCGTGCCAGCCGTAGGGCACCAGGACCACGTCGCCGGTGCGGACCTCGGCAGAGACGTCGATGGGCCGCTCGTCAGAGGCGTAGACACGCTGGTAGCCGATGGCGTCTGCGTCCGCCGGTGCCGCGGAGCCGGCGGCCACCTGCGTCTCGAAGTAGTAGATCTCCTCGAGATTCGTCTCGCCTTCCTTCTCCTCGTCATGCTTGTGCGGGGGATAGGAGGACCAGTTCCCGGCCGGGGTAAGGACCTCGCAGACAATAAACCGGTCCGCTTCCAGGGCCGCGGGGGTGCCGAAGTTGTGGACCTGGCGGGAGCAGTTGCCCGCGCCGCGCAGTTCCACCGGCGTGTCCGCGGCCGTCACCAGACGTGTGGGGTAGGAAGCTCTGGCGGGTGCGGTGGCTACAGCTACCCTGCCGCCGGCGGAGGAACTTATGGTCACCGCACGGCCGATTCCCGAGTAGAGAACGTCGGTAGGACCGGTGAACACCGAGGACCGGCCGTTGAGTTCATAGGTTGTCCCGTCCACGGTCACCGTAAAGGCTCCGTTGAGCGGCACCACAATGCGTTCTTCCTCTGCAGCGGGAAGTACGACGTCGGCCCCGGCATCGAGGGTGGCGACCTTCAGGCCCGTGTGGGCCCACCCATCAATGGGGGAGGAGTCGGAGGTTCCGATCGAGATGTCCCACTTGCCGTCAGTGGCGGTGCCCAGCGGGTAGACCCAATTGGTCATAAAGAGTGCTCCTTGCGGTTAGCGCTGTACGAGAGTCATTTCAAAGCTGTAGGAATCGGCGCGGTACACATGGTGACCCGTTTCAACGCGACGGCCGGTATCGTCCACGGCGGTGCGCTCCATGGTGACCAGCGCTGATCCTTCCCTTGTTTCGAGCATCGATGCCTGGTATTCATTTGCCGTCATGGCGCCGATACGCTGCGTGGCCAACCGGAAGTTGACACCGCCACGGCGCAAGATGGAATACAGGCCTTCCCCGGCCAGCAGGGCTTCATCCATGTCCGCGATGTCATCGCGCACCCAGTTCTCCATCAGCGCCAACGGCTTGCCGCCGACCTTCCGCAGCCGAGTGAAGTGGTAAATTCTCGACCCGCCGGGAAGCTGGAGCGCCGCCAAGGTGGCCTCGTCCGCATCGACATGGGAGAAGCTCAAGACCTCGGTCGTGGGCTTCTTGCCGTTATTGGTCAGATCGTCATAAAGACTGGAAAGCTCCAGCGGGCGGCGAACCTGACTGGAAACCACCTGGGTCCCCACACCCCGTTTTCGTACCAACAACCCGGAACGCACAAGCTCATCCATAGCCTTGCGCATGGTGGGGCGGGAAAGGTTCAACTGGGCGGCCAAGTCGATCTCGTTGTCCAACCTGCTGCCCGGCTCCAACACACCGTTGTAGATCGCCGCTTCAATACCCTGCACTACCTGGTGATACAGAGGCACAGGCGAAGACCGATCAATACTAAGGGCCAGATTGGTAGCCACGGTGCGTTCCTCTTCTTAGCATCCCAAGGTGTTTCTCTAACAAAATCAAACAATTGTCAGCATATGTTCCATTGATAGGACATACCCTACCCCGATCCTAACAGTCGAAGACGGGCCGTCAAGGATACCGAAGCCGTTCTTTCCCTTACGCCCACAACTAGTTTGTTCTGACATTAGAACTTTCTATTGACGCAAGGGATTAGAGCGCTCTAAACTCAGTGTCACGCATCACACTCCTGACCGGTCGTGCCGGTCCTCGAAGAATCTGAGAGGCAACAATGCAGTTGCAGAAACAATCCCAAGGAGCCACCGGCACCCAACGCCGGGGCTACCTTGCCCGGCTCACTGTGATTTCGACCCTCGGCGGTCTGCTGTTCGGGTACGACACCGGCGTTATCTCCGGCGCCCTGCTGTACATGAACGATTCGCTCAACATGAACTCCGTCGAGGAAGCCACCGTGGTCAGCGCACTGCTGTTCCCGGGCGCCGCCATCGGCGCCCTTGCCGGCGGACGCATGGCGGACAAGCTGGGACGCCGGGGATCCCTGCTGGTCTGCGCGCTGCTGTTCCTCTTCGGCGCCATCGGCTGCGCCATCGCCCCCACGGTTTCCTTCATGGTCGCCGCCCGCATCCTGCTGGGCCTCGGCGTTGGTGCGGCAGCTGTTACCTGCCCCCTGTACCTGGCCGAGATGGCGCCGGCCCACCTGCGCGGCCGGATGGTGACCATCAACGAGCTCATGATCGTTACCGGGCAGATGCTGGCCTTCGCCATCAACGCCCTGCTCGATGCGCTCATCCAGGACACTGAGGTCTGGCGCACCATGCTCGGCATCGCTTCGCTGCCCGCCCTCGCGCTGCTCGCCGGCATGCTGCTGCTGCCCGAATCGCCCCGCTGGTACGCCATTCGTGGGCGGCTGGAGGACAGCCGCCGCGTCCTGAACCTGAGCCGCAGCCCGCAGGAAGCCGAGAGCGAATTTGAAGAGATCGCACTAGCGGCCCAGACTGCAAAGAAAGAGCGCGGGCACGCCCTGCGCGACCTGCGGGACAACCCCTGGATGCGCCGACTCCTCTGGATCGGCATCGGCCTCGCCACCGTACAGCAGGCCACAGGCATCAACACCGTGAACTACTACGCCCCCACCATTCTGGAAAAGAGCGGACTGGGCGTGAGCGCATCGCTCGTTGCCACCATCGGCGTCGGCGTCACCTCAGTCCTGATGACCATCCTGGGCATCTGGCTGCTGGGCTTCATCGGCCGCCGCAAAATGCTCATCATCGGCTTCTCCGGCGTGGTCGGATCGCAAGCCATGCTCGCCGTCGTATTCCTACTACCGCAGTCCGACCTGGCCAGCTACACCATCCTCGCCGCCATGATGCTGTTCGTCGCCTTCGTCCAATGCTTCATCGGCACCTGCGTCTGGCTGCTCCTCTCCGAAATGTTCCCGCTGGCCATCCGCGGCTTCGCAATGGGCATCGCGGTGTTCGCACTCTGGACCGTCAACGCCGCCATCTCCTTCCTGTTCCCGATCGTCGTCGAAGCCCTGGGATCCACCGGCACCTTCGGCCTGTTCGTCCTGGTGAACATCGCCTCCCTGGCCTTCGTGTCCAAATTTGTTCCCGAAACCAAAGGCCACTCCCTCGAGGACCTCGAAGCACACTTCCGCGAAGGCACAGCACCCGCCAAGGTCTAGGCCCCCCTCTCCGGAGCACCTCCTCCACATGCAGAACCCCGCTACCAACATTTGGTGGTGGGGTTCTGCACGGGGGCGAGACCCCCACTGAAGAAAACGACGCCATGGGCGCCACTTGCGGTTTCTTGTCACTTCCGTCAATCACTTCGTGCTGGTGTATGCGGAACAGGCTACGACCATTGGAACTCGCCTCAAGGCCATAGGAACCAAAGCATCTTCCCTGCAGAAGTAAGGTCACACCATGGAATCCTCCGACATAACCTTCCGCACCCGAAAATGGGTGCGCCCAGAAGACCTAAACGCTAACGGCACCCTGTTCGGTGGAAGCCTCCTCAAGTGGATTGATGAGGAAGCCGCAATCTATGCCATCCTCCAGCTCGGCAATGGCAGGGCGGTGACCAAGTACGTCTCGGAGATCAACTTTGTCAGCTCCGCCGTGCAGGGGGACCTCATTGAGATGGGCTTAACGGCAACCAAGTTCGGCCGGACCTCCCTCACCATGCGGGCGGAAGTCCGCAACATGATCACTCGGCAAAGCATCCTAACCATCGAGGAAATCGTGTTCGTAAATCTAAACATTGAGGGTAAGCCCGAGCCGCACGGCTACAAGGAAATCACCTACGACAGAGACAGGATCCCTACACACCACCTGACGGAAACACCACACAGATAGGGACGGCGAACGCTGTGCCTCCAACTTATAGTTCCTCGCCAGCAAGGTGACCCCCTCCAGCGTTTCCAGCATGGGAAACAGCTTTTGGAGAGCCTTTCGAAAACCTTTCAGCAGCTGTAGAAAAGGCTCGCCCAGGGCCGACAGAAGCTGCCGCTGCCCCCTCGCGGCGCGAGCTCGACAAAGCTGCCAAGCGCCTGGCCATCATCGAAGCCGCCTGGACGTGCTGCGCGCCAAAGGACCAGGGAGTTACACCGCCGAAGCTGCGGGGATCGCCCTGTGCACGTTTTTTGCGATAACCTCAGCAGGCTTTCGAAGAAAACTCTCCTCTGACCCGTGCGGAAACACCAAAAAGACTAAGTGGGACGAGTTCTCCCACCCTACTTCTACTCGTGCCACTCAAACGCCGATAATGGATATTCCGTCAACCTGCCCAAGCCTGAAATAGGCCCTTGCTTCCTGCCGCGCGGGCGGTTCTATTGCTGTACGTCGCCGTAGAGGTGGCGGAGGGTTTCAAGTCGTTGCTTGGCCAATTCGGTATCCGTGGAATTGACGAGATCCGCCTTCCGGGGCCCGCTCGGGGAGCGCCGCAGCTGCCCGCTGTTGAGCATTGCCAGTACTTAGGTAACGTCGATGTTCAGCGCTTTGGCTGCCTGTTCAATGCTGAGGTAGCGGTGGTAGCTCCAAGTCATGCCTTACTCCCGGTGGGGTTGTAGCCCGACGTGGGGGACTGCAGCGCGTCGGGCGCGGGCCCTGATTGCAGTGCTTGCAGCAATCACTGAATTCTCAGGCCCCTCAGGGACGCCGGGTCGGTTGAGACCCCTCCTCCGCCCCGTTACCACCCAGCATCCCGCAACTTGAAGCAGAAAAGTACTCGTGAACCGTGGAAACCCGTGCGGTTAGCCGGTCGGGCTGCTGGCAAGTTCACCAAGCAGCCCTCATAAGTTGGAGTGCATCAACCAGCCGCGCCCAGTTCACTCAAGAAGGCAGAAATCATGCCCGCGGCAAGTCGCCCTGCTTGATGCGCGGGAGAGGCAGCTGCAAGGCGAACTGTGTCCGACCCGGTTGTGACGTTGCCGTTACCCGGCCGCCGTGGGCTTCCACGATCGACTGCACGATGGACAGGCCCAAACCGCTGGTACCTTCGGCCGCTGATGCTCCCGCCTGGTCTCCCGAACCCTTCCGGGCCGCGTCTGCGCGGGCAAAGCGTGAAAAAACATGGTCCACGAATTCGGCTGGGATGCCGCCGCCGTCGTCCGTTACCGTCACGATCGCCGCACCCTCGGGTGAAGTGCCGACGCCGGTCACCACGATGGTGCCGGACGGCGTGTGCTTGCGGGCGTTGGAGAGCAGGTTCATCAGCACTTGGCGCAACTGCGAGGCATCGCCGTTGACCACCACCGGCTCATCGGGCAGCTCAAGGCGCCAGGTATGTCCGGGGGCCATCACCTTCTCGTCACTGACGCTCTCCACCACAAGCTGCGTGAGGTCCACTTCGCTGAGTTTGAGCGGCTGCCCCTCGTCCAGGCGGGCGAGCAGCAGCAGGTCCTCCACCAGCGCCGTCATCCTTTCGGACTGGCTCTGCACCCTGGCCAGGGACTTCTGGCCGTCCGGAGTGAAGTCCTCCGTCATCCTCATCAGCTCGGTGTAGCCGCGGATGGCGGTCAGCGGGGTCCGTAGCTCGTGCGATGCGTCCGCCACGAACTGCCGCACCTTGGTCTCGCTCTTCTGCCGCGCCTGGAGCGCACTGGCCACGTTGTCCAGCATGAGGTTCAGCGCATGGCCAACGCTGCCCACCTCCGTGCCAGGGTTGGAGTTCGACGGCGGCACGCGCACCGCCAGCGCCACCTCACCGGCGTCGAGCGGCAGCTGCGACACCCGGGTGGCCACCTCGGAGAGCTGCTCCAGCGGCTTCATGGTGCGCCGGATCAGGATGGTTCCGGCCAGCCCCACCAGCAGCAGGCCGCCCAGCGAGACGAACACGAAGGTCCACACCAGCGATGCGAGGGTGCTTTCCTTGCCGGCGAGGGGGAGTCCGGTCACCAGGACATCACCGAAATTGGTTTTCACCGCCACCAGCCGGTAGCTGCCGTTGGAGAGGGCGCGGTCCACCGGCTGCCCGTCAGTGTTGAGCCCGAGCAGGGTTTCCTTGTCTTCGGTGGACAACGGGGACCGTGTGGTGTCCGAGGCGAGGAAACCGGCGCTGTTCACCTGGCCGTCCACAATGCGGGCATTCAGGGTGCCCACGCTCTGCCCGCGCGCGTCCAGCGGGTCGCGTCCGTTGAAGACACCCATCGGGGGACGGCCGGGATCGTTGGACCGCTCAGCGGCCTGGCTCAGCTGGTCATCGAGCTGCCGTGTCAGGAAGGCCTCCATGGAGGCGTAGCTGACCAAGCCCACGGCACCGCAGATGGCGATCAGCAAGGCCATAACCAGGAGGATCAGCCGGGTGCGGAGGTGCCAGGTGTCGGGTTTGAGCCAGCTCCGACGATGTCGATGGGGAGCTTCGGGGGAGGCCATGGCGGCTACTCGGCAGGCTTGATGACGTAGCCGGCGCCGCGCACGGTGTGGATCATGGGCGGGTGGACGGCGTCGATCTTCTTGCGCAGGTAGGAGATGTAGAGCTCCACGATGTTGGCCTGCCCGCCGAAGTCGTAGTCCCACACCCGGTCCAGAATTTGTGCCTTGCTGATCACCCGCCTGGGGTTCTCCATCAGGTAGCGGAGGAGCTCGAACTGGGTGGCCGTGAGCTGGACGTCCTGACCCGCCCGGGTGACCTCCCGGGTATCGATGTTGAGGACAAGGTCGCCCACCACCAGTTCCGCGGTGTCCATGGCGGCAACACCTGAACGTTGCACCAGGCGATGGAGCCTGAGCAGGACTTCCTCCATGCTGAACGGCTTGGTGACGTAATCGTCGCCGCCTGCGGCCAAACCCACAATCCGGTCCTGGACGGCGTCCTTGGCCGTGAGGAAGAGCGCCGGCACCTCCGGCGCGAAGGCCCGGATCCTGCCCAACAGCTCAACGCCGTCGAACCCGGGAAGCATCACGTCCAGCACCAGCACATCCGGGCGGAAGGCTTTTGCAAGCTTCATGGCCTCCGGGCCGTCGGCGGCCACAGCGACCGACCAGCCCGCCATCCGCAGGCCCATACTCATCAGTTCGGAGAGGCTCGGTTCATCGTCCACAACCAGGGCACGGATGGGGGAGCCGTCCGGATGGGTAAGCGTGGGAAGGTTGTTGGTCATGGAGTGCGAAGTGGCCATGGGACAACTCTCCGATCATTCGTTAAAGCCGGGCTATGGTGTTCCTGTGCCCAGGCTGTGAATAGCTTAGCCAGCTGGTGCCGCCGGGACGCACGGCCTGACATTCCCGGACAGCGGTGCAGCAAATTTTATTGCTCCCGTCGGCCCCCAGCTGAACATGCAGGACACGGCGCTTTCTGTAGCCGGATCGGCTAATTCATTCGACCCCTCCTGCCTGAACGTCCCCGTCATAAGAGGCGCTATGGCTAACAGGGTTTACTCTCCGGGATCTTGGACAAGAACCATTTTGGGTTTCCCGTGCTGCCCCCTTCTGGTAAATCAATAATGGACGTTCCGTCGCCTGCCTCGACGGGACAAATCCATGCTTGCTAATCACGCTCCCGACCTCGGGCGACTTTGAACCCGGCTACAGCTGGGGTCAATTCGGGCTATCTGCGGCTGGAAGTGGGAGATGTTGGAGTCGCTCCCCGACAACAGGTGTCTTCGTCAGGAACCGGCACGGGCCGGAAGGACGGCGGGCATGATCTTACGATCCAGTAATCCGTAAGGGCGATGGCACTGCACTGTACGGTGTTTTCCGGGGCCAAGTCCAGATCCGCGGGCTATCGGAAGGGAAGCTGCAGAACTTCCGGGCGATGGCGGGAGGTGCAAGCGTGGGGCAGCACCGCGCAAAGGCGTGTCAGAGCGTCTGAGGTTAGCGGCGCGGTCCGCCACCACCGCCGCCGGGGCCCTGGGCCGCAGTGTACTCGCCGGCCGTCACCGTGCCCTGCTCTGTGGCGCCATCCAGGGACCCCTCGCCGAGACCGGCGCTGACAGTCGCCGTGCCGCCGGTGTAGATGGTGTATTCCTGTCCTTCGGCGATGGCAGCGGAGGAGAAGACCAGTGATGCTGTGGCCTTGCTGGTGACGAATGCCGCCACCACAGTGCCGGAGGAGTCGGCAATCTGAACCACGGTACCTGCGGCGACTGATGATCCAAGCGTCACCTGCACGCCGGACTGCGTAGAGGACGAGCCTGGCGTAACGACCATGCCGGCGCTTCCTGCCGCGGCCACTGTTCCGCCGGTGACGGCCAGTTCTCCGTTCACATCCAGCGCCCCGTTGCCGGAGTTGGTGGGGCCGTTGACCACCACGGTGCCGCCGGAAATGCTCGCGTTGCCGTTGGAATCCAGGCCGTCGCCCTGTGAGTTGATGGTCAGCAGGCCGCCGCTGACCTCCACCGTGTAATCGCCGACGGCCATTTCACCGCCGCCCATGCCCCCGCCCATCCCAGATTGGGCAGACGTGCCGGAGGTGCTGCTGCCGCCTGAGGCGTTCACGCCGTCGTCGTTGGCGGTGACGGTAGCGGTTCCGCCAGTCATGGTGATGTGCTGGGCCTCCAGGCCCTCCTCGGATTCCTCCACCGTGGTGGTGCCGGCCGCGATGGTGAGGGTATTGAAGGCCTTGATGCCATCGTCACCGGCGCTGACGTTCAGGGTGCCGCCGTTGATCAGCGCCCAGCCGCGGCCTTCATCCTCCTCGTTGTCGGACTTGAAGCCGTCACCGGCCGCGGACACCTGGTATGCCCCCTCGAGCAGCACCGTGTAGTCCTTGCCGACGATGCCGTCATCGCCGGCGTCCACTGTCACGGAACCTGCCGCCAGGACCAGGCCGTCCTTGGCGGAGATGCCATCGTTGAAGTTGCCGTCCACCGCCAGCGAACCGGTGCCGGCAATGGTCAGGTCTGCCATCGAGTACAGCGCGGCATTCGGCGCGTCCGTCCCCTGGTCTGCGTAGATGGCAGCATCGCTGAGCGCGTTGGAGGTCCCGTCCTCGAGGTAGACGATGGCCTCGTTGGCGCTTTGCACCACAAATGGAGAGCCGGTGGAGTTGCTGATGTCCGCACCGTCAAGGATGATGCGGACCACGTCTTCTTCGCCGGCTGCCACCACGATCTGCCCGTCGGACAGCGAGCCGTTGAGGCGGTAAGTGCCGGCCGCGGTGATGGTGACGGTGTCACCGTCAACCTTTATAGCGTCCGACGACGACGAGGCCGTGCTGGCTCCGTCCGCCAGGGTCACGGCTACTTCGGAGGCGGCGTCCCAGGCGAGGTCGTCGGCGTCGTAATGCGTGTCGGCGGCCAGGGTGTCCAGGGAGACGGCCTGGGCGGTGCCGGACGTGGCGGCGGACGTGGTGCCGGTGCCGCTGATGGCCGAGACACCGGTGGGGGTGGTGCCTGCTGCCGAGCAGCCCGCCAGGCCAAGAGTGACGGCCAGGGCGGCGACGGAGAGGTGCGTACGAAGGTTCTTCATGGTTGGTCCTTTGGGAATTTTTGAGGGGACTGCGGGAAGTAGAAGACTAGGCTGCGGGCCGGAGGGACAGGCTGCGGCTCAGCGTCCGGTTCCAGCGGTTGGCGGGAAGGTCGGGGCAGAGGGCGGCCATCCCGGTGGCGAACTTGGAGATCCGGGAAGGCCGTACGCCGTGTGCCCAGAGATGCCGGTCGAGCGGGCCGGCAGTGGAGCCCGATTTGGTCTCAAGGATCACAGCGTCATCCAGTACCCAAGCGGAGTGGGCGGGGCGCTGCCAGGTCACGTTGGTGTCGATGGTGGCCCGGCTCCCGGACTCCGGCAGGTACAGGGTGGTTCGGTTGTAGCGGGTTTCCAGCACCGGCCCGAGACGGCCGGACGGCATGGCACCAACTGACGCAGTGAGCGTTTCGCGTACGTAGTCCAGGCCCTCGGCGGTGAGCCGGGCGCGGTCTTCAAGGTGGTAAGGAATGCGCTCTTTGACCGTTGCTTCGCGGGCGCCTTCGGTTTTGACCTCCAAAAAGCTCACCGCGCTGTCCACGTAGGTCCTGGTGCGGATCTTGTAGCGGCGCCGGCGGCCACGGGCGGCGAGCAGGTAGCTGTCCAGGTTGGCGGTATCAAAGTAGACGGAATCGTAGGCGAAGCTGCGGGAGCCGCTCATCTCCAGCACCCGAACATCGGCCCGGAACGTGCCCAGCAGTTGGCGGGCGAGCCCTGCGTGAACCACGTACTTGCGGTCTACGCGGGTCTGGAGCGCAGCTTCGCTGTTGAGCTCTTCCAGCCCTACCGGGGGGAGGGAACGAAGATTGCCGGTGACGTCTGTTCCGGTGGTGCTCATGCGGCACCTGCCCGGGCCGTGCCGTGTGAATAGCCCGGAGCTGCGACGCCCGGTTCAACGGATGGGAGTTCCGTATGGCCAGGCGCCGCCGTCGTGATGGCCGGGATGCTGGCGGGAGCGGTCAAGACGGCGGGGGAGTAGGCGTACCGGACATCGACGATGGTTTTATCGTTGACAAGGTCCAGCTCCTGAACGGTAGCCGAGTGGACCTTGCCGTGCAGTACTTCCTCAAGCCGGGCGTAGAGTTCGCCGTCCTCGGCGATGGCGCGGTCCAGGACCACGGTCTGGTGGCGGTGGGCGGGCAGGACGCGGGGGTGGTCTCCGACGAACATCACCAGCAGGATCAGGGCCATCAGTGACCCGGTCAGCCACAGGGGTTCGATGCCCAGGCCGGCGATCAGGCCGAGGGCCAGGGCTGAGAAGTAGTAGGCGACTTCGTGCTGGGCCAGCTCGGTGGAGCGGAGCCGGATGATGGACAGGACGCCGAAGAGCCCGAGTCCCAGGCCGAGCCCGGCGGCTGATCCTGACAGCGCGGTGGCCACAGCCAGGACGCCAACGTTCATGCCCAAATAGGACACCACCAGGTCGCGGCGGCGGTGCCGGCGGAGGTACAGGGCGAAGGTCAGGAGGCTGATGGCCGCGAGGTCGGCAAGGATGAAAATTACTGGGTTCATGGGATTCTCCGGGATGTTTCGGTGGGCTGGTCTTTACTTTCCCGGCCCATCCTGTGCAGGTGCTGTGCCGGAACCTAGCCGCATATATGAGTGCGGACCGGTGCTTTATCCGATGTGCTGCCGGCCGCTCCAAGGGCTGGTTTGCGCGCGAAAAGCCAGCGCTGCTGCACCGCGAAGCTTGCTGCCAGCAGGACGATTTCGGCCAGGATCTTGGCCGGCAGTGCCAGCAGGCCGGCGGCTTCGAGGGCCCAGATCAGGCCGAAGTTCGCGGCAAGCAGCACGGCGGCAAGGCTGAAGTAGCGCAGCCCCGTAGCCGTGGCGGGTTTGTCCCTGCCGTGGTCGAAGACCACATTCCGGTTCACCATGAAGTTCACGCCGGCGCTCACCGCGCGGGCGCCCAGCACTGCCAGGAGCAGGGAATCGAGGAGCAACGTGAGCAGCAGGAACAGCACGGTGTCAAGCAGGAAAGCCGTGAAGGACGAAGCCAGGAACTTCAGCAGCGGCGCGTAGATCCGCACCGAATCTGCCACCGGCCGGAAGTGCGATCCGGAGTTGTGGTTCAGGTAAACAGTGGCGATCTCCAGTGACCGGATGGAATAGCCGGCCCGCCTGGCTTCGAGCAGCAGGTTCAACTCATACTCGTAGCGGTCGCCGCGGACCGACCTCAACCAGGGGATCATCGCGGCCGGGTAGCCGCGGAGGCCGGTCTGGGTATCGGGGATACGCTCGCCGGTCGCCAGCGTGAAGAGTACCTTGGTGGCGTTGTTGCCCAGCCGCGAGCGCGCAGGAACCTTCCCGGTGAAGGACCGGCTGCCCAGGACCATGGTGGCCCAGCTCCCAGCCTCAGCGCGGTCCTGTCCGAGGGCTTCCGCCACCCGCAAGATGTCCACCACTGTGTGCTGGCCGTCGCTGTCGGCGCAGACCACATCATGGCCCGGGAGGTTGTCGGCAATGAATCCGAAACCGGTTTTAAGGGCAAAGCCCTTGCCGCGGTTGCGCCCGTAACTGATGACGTGGCACCCAAGTGCCCTGACGACGTCGAACACGTCCCGGTACTGCGAGCCGCTGCCATCGTCCACCACCACAATGGGAACACGCGGTTCCGTGGCACGGATGTTGCGGATCAGGTCGGGAAGCTGCTGGTCCGGCTCGTAGGCGGGGATCAGGATGATCACGGCGGCCTACTGCGCGATGTAGAGGATGTCGGAGGTGCCGCGTTCCTTGTTCTCACCCAGCGGGTTGTTTACCAGCTCGCCGTTGAAGTACATGGTGGACGAGCCGCCGCCGTCGATGTTGTAGGCGGTGGTGGCGCCCAGGCCCTGAATGATTTCGGCGAGGCCGGTCATGGTCACGCCGGCGCTGTAGCCAGGGCTGCGGCCGTCCGCCACCACAAACACCAAATGGTTCTGGTCAATAATCCCAACGGCGGTACGCGGATGTTCTCCCTGGATGGAGTGGTTACCGAAGTTGGTGTCTACTTCAACGTCCTCGATGCCCTCGGCCACCTCGCCGTTGTCCAGGAGGGAAGGGCCAAACGAGAGGGTGTTCCAGACACCGTCGACCAGCAGCTGCTCGGCGGTGGTGGTGGTTTCGTCGTACACCTTGACCGTGCCGTCGCGGTAGAAGGCCAGGCCCTGCCGGGCGCCTTCATCCCGGAAGACCACGCCGTTGCGGATCACGATGCCGGTGTCGCGGAAGCCGTAGTAGTCCCCGTTGATGGCGAAGACGGCGTTGTTCGCCTCGGCGATCGCAGAGGTGGTTTCGGTGATGTTCTCACCAAAGCTGTCATTGGCGAACGCTGACTGGAGCGTGGTGGCATCATCAAGTATGACGTCGGCCACGTAGTAGGTGACCGTACTGTCGCCACTGCCGGTGGTCACCGTGGAAATGGTGATGTTCGACGATTCGGAGGAGTAGGTGGTGTCCGTGGTGACGGCAGTGGCGGAGGCCGTGTCCGCCGTCGTGCTGGTGGAGGTTCCCGTGGAAGTGCCAGCCTGGCTGGCCTCATAGGCGGAGACATCAGAGATCTCCACGTGCTGGACAACGAAACGGTCCAGAGCCCACGCGGTGGCGCCACCGGCTGAAAGCGTCAGCGCCACGGCCCCCGCGACGACGGCGCGCCGAAAGCAGCCACCCTTACGAAATTTGATTTGCTCAGAAGTCATGCCTCATTTCTAGGCAGGACACTTAGCAGAGGGATGTACCGGGTATGTGTGGAACCTGTGAAACGAGCTTGCTAAAAGGGTTCTGCTGTAAAGCGAGACAGGCCGAAACCATATGAGATCCTGCATTTCATCGGTGTGGGCTTGCGGCTTGGAGGAAGCGCTGGGATTGACGTTTTCGTGGATGCCCGGTTTGCCCGGACCGGGGGGTCTGTACGTTCCGTGGCGTAGGAGGAACGCTTGCTCCTTCGCTCGCATCCCAGCTCCTTGATTACAGGCGTTTGTCAGGCCGTCCGGCTTGCCTTCGTCTCCCGCTCGTCAGCGGGCACCCTGCCGCTGACCCAGCGCGTAACCGAGCGCAGCCTCGGCGTTCCCCGGGGCTACGCCTCCTTCGCGGTGCCCCTGGGCGCCACCACCAAGATGGACGGCTGCGCCGCCATCTACCCGGCCATCGCGGCAATCTTCGTCGCCCAACTCTTCGGCATCCAGCTGGACTTCACCCAGTACCTGCTGATCGCCTTGGTCTCCGTCCTGGGCTCCGTGGGGACCGCCGGAACCACCGGCGCCGTCGTGATGCTTACGCTGACCTCTCTACGCTGGGACTGCCGCTGGCCGGCGTCGGCCTCCTGCTGGCCATCGATCCCATCCTGGACATGGGCCGCACCGCGGTGAAACGTGGCAGGCCGGGCCTTGGTCCCCACCATCGTGGCCAGGCGCCTGGGCATCCTGGATGAGTCGCTGTACAACGCACCCCGCAGCGGCACACCGTTAGTGGATGACAGCGACTACGCCCCTGCAGCGTTCACCGGAACCAGCACGGACACCGCGCCGCCTGAACTGCAGGATGCGAAGGCATAACTGCACAGTGTGATCTGCGCGGTGTAATCCGCAGAGTGTGATCAGAAGGAAGTCCCCGGGAATCTTTCCCGGGGACTTCCTTGTGTTGCGGGCTTTTCGGCGCCGGGTCAACGGCCGCCGATAACCCCGTTCTGCACTGCCTTGGTGACGGCATCGGCCTCGGTCTGGGTCAGCTTGCCGTCCGTCACCGCCTGGTCCAGCCGGGTCTTGAGGGCCGCAGCCTTCGCCGTCTGCCGCTCGCTGCGCAACTCCTCCAGCGCCGCAGTCACCGTGGACTCGTCGATGTCCAGCGATTCGGCAAGCGACGTGGCCAGCGCAGCGTCGCGGGTGGCAGCGTCCGGTTTGCTGCCTTCGGCCGGCGGCGTGGCGGGCTTGTTGGCTTCCCGGAAGGCCTGGAGAGCTTCCGTGACCTTTGCTTCCTCAACCCCGAGCTTTTCCGCGAGCACGGATGCCTGCGCCACGCCGCGTTCGCCGCCGCGGCCGCCGTGCTTACCCATGCCCTGTTCCGTGCTGCCGTCGGTAGAGGCGCTGCTGCTCGCGCTCGGGTAAGGAGTCGGCGTGGTGGTGGCGGAGGCCATGCCGGCGACTCCAAGTCCGGCACCGAGGGCCAGCGCCGTAGCTGACAGGCCGAGGGTCATTTTCTTTGTGCGTGACATGTGTTTGTCTCCTGAATCCGCCGTCCTTGACGGCTGCTGTTGGGTTGCCTCTCTCGAGACGTTTCCAGCATCGGAAAACAGCTTCTGGAGATCCTTTCGGGAACCTTTCATTCAGCTGTGAAAAAAACTTGCTCTGAGTGCAAAGCTGCACGAAGCGTCAGAGCGTGACGCCACCTTCCACAGGGGCAACAGAAGCTGCCGCCGCCCCCTCGCGGCGCGAGCTCAACAAAGCCGCCACGCGCCTGGCCATCACCGAAGCCACCCTGGAGCTGCTGCGTGCCAAGGGACCGGGCAATTTCACCGCCGAGTCTGCCGGGATCTCCCCCCGCACGTTTTTCACCTACTTCAGCAGGCTTCGAAGGAAAAGCCGCCTCTGACCCCGCGCAAACAAAAAGCAGTGTCGGACGAGTTCTCTCATCTACTTCTACTCGTCCCACCCAAACGCCGATAACGGATATCCCGTCAACCTCACTCGACTCGGAAAAGCTCGCTCCGGTGACTCTGTTCCTTCCCGATGGCGTGGGTCAATTCAGGTTATCCACGGCTGGGAATGGGAGCCGTGGGAGCTCCCTGGCAGCGGTAGCGGTGGATAACCGATGAGAATTGTCCCCGGCTGTGGGCGGCGGAAGCTACGTATTCACTGTGGAGCGGAGATTCAATGCCCACTGCTTGCAGACCAAGCGAGGAGACCTTGGGTCAGGTTGGGGTGTGCCTAAAGTTGGCAGGACTGAGACCCCCTACAGTGCTCGCTGACACAGCTGCTTTGAGGTTCCCCCGTCGGGGTATTGAAGTGAAGGAAGATGCTGCCAAGAGTGCAGGGGCCCTAGAGGACTTCTACGGATGATCCCTTGGTTGGGCGTTTGCAGATCCACGTCCGTTCCCCCTCGCTTTGCAGCACAGGAGCGTGCGATGCAGCTTTCGATTTCTCAGCCGCAACTGGAGCCGTTGGCGCGGGAGAGCAAGCGACTCAGGCTAGGGCTCCAAAGGTGCCAGAAAGTTGAAAACCATCTTGTGGGATGGTTTTTAAGTTGCTAGGCTCACATCAGCTTCTTGATCGAAACGTTTCAAGAACTTGTTCGCTGACACTTGCACCCCTCGGGATTCAAAGGAGAATTCTCATGATTACCACTGAGCAGAAAGCCGCGAACAGGCGCGGATGGCGGGTAGCCTTCGCGGCCGGTCTGGCTTCCTATGTTGACGCCGGCGCCATTGTTGGCACCGGTACAGCCCTCGTTATCCTGCAAAACATTCTCGGCCTGCAGCCCGCCCAAATCGGCCAGCTTTCTGCACTGCTGACCATCGCCATCGCGGTGGGGGCACTGATCGGCGGCAGGCTCGGTGACAGGTTCGGGCGCCGCCGCGTATTCCTCATCACCTTGAGCGTGTACTTCCTTGCCGCCCTTGTGCTCATGCTCGTTCCCAGCGTCGCCGTGCTCTACGTTGGTTTAGCGGTGCTTGGACTTGCTGCCGGCGCTGATCTGCCTGTTTCCATGGCCATGGTGGCCGAGTCGGCTCCGGAGGACAAACGCGGCAAGATGGTCACGTTCTCACACATGCTGTGGATGGCAGGCATTCTGGGTGTCATCATCATCAGCATCTTCTTTGGAAACGCTGGTCTTCTAGGTGCACAGGTCATCTACGGTCACCTTGCAGCAGTGGCTCTGATTGCGTTGGCCCTGCGTTGGGGCATCCCAGAGTCCAGAGTCTGGGCCGAGTCGGTTTCCGCTCCTGTCGACGAAGAGCGGGTAGACCTGGGCTCCCTGCGTACACTTTTCAGCCCCAAGCTCATCGCGCCGCTGGTGGCTACCGGCCTGTTCTACGCTTTGGTCAACATCAACGCGAACACCAACGGGCAGTTCTCCACATACCTTTATGTCAACGTCGCGGGAGTTGATGTGGCCACTGCCTCAATGCTGGGTCTGGGCGTTTTGGTCCTGAGTGTCGCTGGACTGTTCGTGATGATGCGCGTCGTGGACGGCAGCAACCGGCACCGCGCGTTCATCATCGCCGCGGTAGTGGCACTTGTCGCCATCGCCGTCCCCTTTGTCTTCGGCGTCAACGCACTCACCCTTACCGTCATGGGGGTCGTCGGAGCACTGGCTGGCGCGATCGCCGGTGAGCCAATGTACAAGGTTTGGTCCCAGGAGCTCTTCCCTACAGCGCACCGCAGCACGGCCCAGGGCATCACGATCGCCTTCGCACGCCTCGTCGCCGCTGCCGTGGCATTGGTTACTCCCCTCATCATCTCTGCCGGCCCGGCCCTGTTGTTCCTCTTCCTCTTCCTAACCTCAGCGGCCGCTTACCTGATCGGTGTTTTCTGGATCTTCCGGATGCGGAAGTTCCTTAAGAAGGACAGCACCGAAGCCACAAGCCCTGCGCGCAGCCTGGCTTAATCGACGGCTAGATTATGACGATGCAAACCGAGGAACAGCCCACCCCCGACCTCGCCCCGGCAAGAACTCGGCGCACCGGACCATATAAGGCGGCGGACGCCCGGCGTGAAGCCATCCTGGAAGCGGCCATCGAGCACTTCGCTCAGTGGGGATACTTCAACTCGTCGATCCCTAAGATTGCCGCCGACGTGGGAGTGACCAAGGCAGGGCTGATCCACCATTTCCCCACGAAGGAGGTTCTGCTCTCGGCGGTGCTCGAACTGCGCGAACAGCGGGCCGTCAAAGCCTTTTACGCTGACGACTCACTGCTGGACCCGGAAAACTACTTCCGCCAGATAGCAGCCCAGGCCGCCTTTAATGAGACACAGCCGGGATTAACGCAGATGTTCTCAGTACTGGCGGCTGAGTCATCAAACCCCGAACACCCCGCTCACGAGTACTTCCAGGAGCGGTATTCAAGCGTCATCACGCACATCGCACGGATTCTGGACCGAATGGCCGCGGCCGGGACCATACTTGCCGGCACGGACTCGCGGCACCTTGCTGCCGAAATCCTGGCCGTGGTGGACGGCTTCACCATCCAATGGGCACTCGCCGGCCCCCCGTTCTCACTCCACGACAACGTGCGCCAGTATCTCGACCGGCTGCTCAGAACCATCACTCCTGACGCCCGCGCCCTGAGCAGCTAAACCCCCTTAGTGAAAGAAGCATTATGACGTTCCCCTGGTCCGCCCTGATGATCGCTCCCGATGAAGACTTCGACGGCGCGGCGCTGCTCCGCAAACAGTTCCACCTCGCCACCGGGCACGGCGCCCCCGTGCGGGCCGTGCTGAAGGCCACGGCATTCGGAGTCTTCGAAGCCACCATCAACGGCCATCCCGTCAGCAATGAGGTGTTGAGCCCTGGTTGGAGCTCCTATGAATGGCGGCTCCGCTACCGCAGCTACGACGTCACAGACCTCCTGGAACCGGCCAACATTCTAGGTGCTGCGCTTGGCAACGGCTGGTACCGGGGGAACCTGTCCTGGAACGGCAACTCTGCCTTCTACGGGCCGGAACTGGGATTCTTCGCCCAGCTCGAGATCACGTACGCTGACGGCTTTGTGCAGACCGTAGGCACCGACGAATCCTGGCAGTCCGGGCCGTCGGCCACGACCGCTAACGACATTTACAACGGTCAAAGCATCGACGCTCGCCGGGCCGGCCAGGAATGGTTCGGACCGGAGTTCACCAACGGCACGTGGGCAGGGGTCCACGCCCTGGACTTTGACACCTCCCGCCTGGCCGAACCGGTGGGCCCGCCCGTGGTGCGTAACGAGGTGCTTAAGCCGGTGAAGGTTTCTTCCTCCCCGAGCGGCAAGACGTTGGTGGACTTCGGCCAGAACCTGGTGGGGTGGCTCCGCTTTACGGTGCAGGGCGAACCTGGCCAGGTCATCACGCTGCGCCACGCCGAGGTCCTGGAAGATGGGGAACTGGGCGTTCGCCCGCTCCGTACCGCCCAGGCTACCGACACCTTCACGCTCTCCGGTGGTGTGGACTTCTTCGAGCCAACCCTGACCTTCCACGGTTTCCGCTACGCCGAGGTGAGCGGCTGGCCCGGTGAACTGACCGAAGAATCCATCGAAGCAGTCGTCGTGCATTCAGCACTGGAACCCACCGGAACTTTTGAATGCTCGAACGACCTGGTGAACCAGCTGCACCGGAACGTGGTCTGGGGCCTGAAGGGCAATTTCCTGGACCTGCCCACGGACTGTCCGCAACGGAACGAACGCCTGGGCTGGACCGGCGACATCGCGGTCTTCGCACCCACCGCCGCGTTCCTCTTTGACGTCAAGGACTTCCTGCAGGACTGGCTGCTGGACCTCGCCGCTGAGCAGAAAGCTGCCAACGGACTGGTTCCCTTTACCGTTCCGGACATCCTCAAGTACGAGGATCACCCCAAGGAATTTCCGACCCCCGAATCAACAGCCCTGTGGAGTGAAGCCGCAGTATGGGTTCCGTGGGCACTCTGGGAAGCCTACGGCGACAAGTCCGTACTGAGCCGGCAGTTCCACTCCATGGCCGCGCACACCCGACGTGTGGAAGGCCTGCTCTCCCCGACAGGCCTGTGGGACCAAGGGTTCCAGTTCGGCGACTGGCTCGACCCCGACTCAGCACCCGACGAGCCCTGGAGCTCCAAAGCGGACAACGGGGTGGTGGCGACAGCCTGCCTCTACCGGACGGCCCGCATCACATCCGAAACCGCGGCCATTTTGGGCAGGGAGGAAGACGCCAGCCACTTCGCCGCGTTGGCAAAGCGCGTCCGTGCAGCCTTCAACACCCACTACGTGCAAGAGGACGGCACAATCCTCAGTGACTGCACCACGGTCTACGCCCTGGCTCTCGCCTTTGACGTCCTGGACAGCGGTGAAAAGCGTGGCGCGGCAGCCACACGCCTCGCCGAGCTCGTCCGCAAGAACGAATACAAGGTCTCCACGGGCTTTGCGGGGACCCCTTTCATCACCTGGGCACTCTCCGAGTCCGGGCACATCGAGGACGCCTACCGGCTGCTGCTTGAACAGCAGTGCCCTTCCTGGTTGTACCCCGTCACCATGGGCGCCACCACCGTCTGGGAGCGCTGGGACTCCATGCTGCCCGACGGCACCATCAACCCCGGGGAAATGACCAGCTTCAACCACTACGCCCTCGGCGCAGTCGCAGACTGGCTGCACAAAGTGGTGGGCGGCATACGCCCCCTCGAGCCCGGCTACACAAAAGTCCTTTTCGCACCACGTCCGGGCCCCGGCATCCACTGGGCCAAAACCTCACTAACCACTCCCCACGGCACAGCCCGCGCCGAGTGGAACCTCACCGGGGAAGGAGTGCTCGAACTGACCGTCACCGTGCCCGAGGGGGTGACCGCCGACGTGGACCTGCCCGCCGCTGCCCGCCAAACTCTCAGCGCAGGAACGCACACGCTTACATCCGCAGGCCCGTCATTCGCAGGAGGAACCAAATAATGCAGACCGAGACCATACCCGCCTTTCAGGATTCCAGCCTTAGCGTGGCGGAGCGGGTGGAGGACCTTCTCTCGCGGATGACGCTTGAGGAAAAGGCCGGTCAGATGTTTCACGCCATCGCCTTCGGCGGGCAGGACGTGGACCAGCATACCGAGCAGTTGATCAGTCATGGCTTCCTGACCCACTTCAACGTCCATCAACTGCCCGACGCGCGGACTGCCGCACAATGGCACAACCGCATGCAGGAGCTTGCCTCCCAGACCAGGCTCGGCATCCCCGTCACCGTCTCCACCGACCCCCGGCACGCCTTTGCCGAAAACCAGGGCGCGTCCTTCGCAGCCGGTTTCTTCTCGGCCTGGCCCGAACCCATCGGAATGGCGGCGCTGCGGGACCCCGAGACAGTCCGCCGCTTCGCCGACGTCGCTCGCCAAGAATACCTGGCGGTCGGCCTCCGCGCGGCGCTGCATCCCACCGTTGACCTGGCGACCGAACCCAGGTGGGCCCGCCAGTACAGCGGCTTCGGCCAGGATCCCGAGCTCGCAGGCCAACTCGCAGCGGCTTATCTTGACGGGTTCGAGGGCGGCGCGGTGGGCAGCGAGAGCGTGGCATGCATGACCAAACACTTCCCGGGCGGCGGGCCCCAAAAGGACGGTGAAGACCCGCACTTTCCCTACGGGCGCGAACAGGTATACCCCGGCGGTAAATTCGAGGAACACCTGCTGCCGTTCCGCGATGCCATCAAGGCCGGGACCAGCGCCATCATGCCCTACTACGGCATGCCTGTCGGGCTGGAACGCGAAGGCCAGCCCATCGAGGAAGTCGGCTTCGGATTCAACCGGCAAATCATCACCGGCCTGCTTCGAGAGGAACTCGGCTACGACGGCGTCGTGTGCACCGACTGGGGTTTGCTTCACGCGTCCGAAGCCTTCGGCATGACGCTCCCGGCCAGGGCATGGGGTGTTGAACACCTTTCGGTCGAGGAACGGATGATCAAGGTCCTCGACGCCGGATGCGACCAGTTCGGCGGCGAATCGTGCCCCGAGATCCTCGTTGACCTCACCAGGGCGGGGCACGTTTCCGAGGACCGGATTGACGAATCAGTCCGCCGGCTGCTGCGCGTCAAGTTCCAGCTGGGCCTCTTTGACCACCGCTTCGTGGATCCGGACGCCGCGGTGGCAACGGTTGGGAAAAAGGAGTTCCATGAAGAGGGCCTCCGCGCCCAGGGTCGTTCTGTGGTTGCCCTCAAAACTGCGGCAGATCTCCTACCGCTCAACCCGGGAACCCGGGTTTATCTCGACGGGATGTCCGGCGAACATCTCCAGGACCGCGCCCTCCCCGTTGCCAGCCCCGCGGAGGCCGATCTCGCGATCATCCGTATCGATGCCCCCTACGAAGAGCGGAACGAGCTGTTCCTGGAGGCCAGGTTCCACGCCGGAAGCCTGGAATTTGACGCGGAAACCGTCGCCCGCATCGAACGGACAGCACAGCACGTTCCCGTGGTGCTCGTGGTGAACCTGGACCGCCCCGCAATCCTCACCCCGCTCGAGCCCAACGCCTCGGTACTCCTTGCCACTTTCGGAGTTTCTGACGAGGCTCTCACCCAAGTCCTGAGCGGCAACATCGCACCCGAGGGCTGCTTACCCTTCGAGCTCCCGCGCTCAATGCAGGCAGTCCTGGAAGGCCAGAGCGATGTGCCCGGCGGCACTCACAATCCGCTCTATCCCTACGGCTACGGGCTCAAGAAAATATAGGGACGTAAGAGAGTTCCCCTGGGCGAACCGCAGCAGTTCCGTGAACTGCGCTCTGTCTGTGTGTAGGCTCGATCCCAAACCTGGCCTCGGGCCAGCGTTTTCCGTTCAGGTCGAGCGTGCTGATGGGCGCGTACCCGATTGGCTCGGGCAACCTGCGGCTCAAGCCCCTAACCAAGATGAGTTGGAGTTCCGTACCAGCGGAACAGGATCAAGCCATACGGTCCCCTTTTGTCGGGTTGAGGTGTGCTCCAAAGCGGTTTAGGCGATGGCCGGGACCTCGCGGTCCGGCGCGGGATCCGTCTTAAGTGCGGTTGGCTGGCCCAAATCTTCCATTTCCCAATCGTGTTCCCATGAGGAACTACAACGTTTCTAGGCAAAACGGCAACATTAGCGGATGTCGCGTGGATCGGGGCGGCCCCAGCCGGTGCGGAAGAAAGTGTTATTAGCCATTTTGTAGCAAAGATTCCCGTCAAGCTCTTGCGGCAGGATCCAGATCTCGTAGCCTTCTGCAGCAGCGAAAAGTGCTCGACCGTGGTTGTTATCGGCTGCAAGCCACAGTACTGATGAGTCGTGCGTCGCGTCGTCAACAACCCCTGCGCGGACGATGAGGAAATCCTTTCGCACCTCCACGGGCACCCCGATTAGGCGGCTCCAGTCGTCGTGATAGCGATACGGCTTCATCACGGTGCCCTCCTCTGCCGCTCAGCAGGCTTCGAAGTCGGCCAAGACTTTGACTTTGGCCGCAGATGCGGAGCCCGGGTCGAACGTGTAGCCGATCCATTCCCTGGCCAGCCGGCGTGCAAGCTCGATTCCCACGACCCGCTGGCCCATGGTGAGGACCTGGCAGTCGTTGGATAGTACTGAGCGCTCCACGGAGAACGAGTCGTGTGCTGCAGTGGCGCGGATGCCTTCGACCTTGTTTGCGGCGATGGCAACACCGATTCCAGTGCCGCAGAAGAGGATGGCACGGTCTGCGGCGCCGTCCCGGATCATTTCCCCGGCGGCGATGCCCACGTAGGGGTAGGGCTTGGTGAAGTCAGCGGGTGTATCGGTGCGGTTGACGCCGATGTCTATGACCTCGCTGACGCGGGGATCCTGCCGGAGGTCTTCAAGGACCCTGTCCTTGTAGTCGACGCCTGCTTCATCCGATCCCACAACGAGCCGCAGTCCAGTGGTTTGCCCTTCTTCTTTCATGCTTTTACTCCAACTGTTTCTTGGGTCGACTTCAGGGGTGTCACCGTCAGGTGGGCTCCTATGACGGTGAAAATCATGGCCAGGGAGGTGGCGCCGGGGTCGGGTGTGCCCAGGCTTTTCTCGGCAAGGGGCCGGGCCCGGCCCTTCAGGGGAAGAAAATCTGCGGTTGCTTCAGCGGCCGATGTGGCCTTCTGTGCAGCGTCCTTCCATGCTTCGTCCGGCCGTGTTCCGTTGGCTACCAGCCGACCGAAGGTTGTGGCGAACGGCAGGAGGGCGTCCACCATGGTCTTATCTCCGGTTTCGGCTTTGCCCAGCTGCACGATCCTGTCCGAGAACGCGGTTACCCCGGCAGCGAGCTGTTGTGCGTCAGGGGCTGCTGTGTTTCCCATGGCTTCACCCCAGGCCCTTAGTCCGGCGCCCCAGAGGACTCCTGAGGTGCCTCCGGCTTTGTCGGCCCAGGCGTCTCCGGCAGCGATGAGCACATCGCCGGCACCGGCTCCTTTGGAGTAGGCGAAGGATGCCGCAGTGGCTGCGGCGTCAATGCCCCGCACCATGCCGCGGCCGTGGTCCCCGTCCCCAGCGATTGCATCCAATCTGCCCAGGCGCTCCTCGGCGGCATGCAGGGATTCCCGAGCCGCTTGGACTGCCGCCAGGCAGGCCGAGGCGAAAGTGCGGGAGGCGTCAGCGGATTCGAAGGAAGCAACGGCACTGCCGGCCTCGGTGTCTTCCTCGGTCCCTTGGATACCGGAGGTTGTGGTGGTCTTGCCGCGCCGGTAAGCAGGGGTGTTCGCTGGGGCAGCCCACAGGGGTTCAAGTTCGTCGTCGAGCCAGGTAACAGTAAGTGAAACGCCGGCCATATCCAGGCTGGTGACCAGTTCGCCGACTTCGGGCAGCACCAGGGTGTACCCGGCGGCACGCAGCAAAGGCGCTACCGTGCCCCAGAGAACGAAAAGCTCTTCATGCTTGGTGGATCCCAGCCCGTTAAGAATGACGGCTATCCGCTGCCCGGCATCGTGCGGGGTTTCGGCGAGGACCCGGGACACGAGTTCCTGCCCCAGTTTTTTGGCGGATGGCAGGTCCGTGTCGTGGAGGCCGGGTTCGCCGTGGATCCCCAAACCCAGGCCCATCTGCCCGTCCGGCAGAGTGAACAGCGGGGCCTCAGCGCCGGGGAAGGTGCAGCCGGCGAAGGCGCTGCCGATGGTGCGGGTCAGGTCATTGGCTTTGCGGCCCACCCGGGCCACCTCGGCCAGTCTTTCACCGTTTTCCGCGGCGGCACCCATGATCTTGAAGACGGCGAAGTCCCCGGCGATCCCGCGGCGCTTGGCCGCTTCCGACGGCGGGGCGCTGGCGATGTCGTCAGTAACCAGGACGTTGTCCACCGCGATCCCTTCAGCGGCCAGCCGTTCGCTGGCCATGCCGAAGTTCATCACGTCCCCCGCGTAGTTGCCGTAGGTGAAGACGACGCCGGCGCCGGACTCCGCTGCCTTGGCTACGGCATAGGCCTGCTGGGCGGAGGGGGAGGTGAAGATGTTGCCCACCACGGCCCCGTCAGCGAATCCGGATCCGATCAGTCCGGCGAACGCCGGGTAGTGGCCGGAGCCGCCGCCGGCGAGGACCGCGACTTTGGGCTGTGCGGGGCGGTAGCGGCGGACCGCACCGCCGGGCACCTGGCGGACGAGGTCCGAGTGGACGTCACAGAAACCCGCCAGAGCCTCCTCGGCGAAATCCGAGGGGTCATTGAATATTTTGGTCATGGTGTTGGCTCTCTGCCGGGGTCCTGGTGCGGTGGGCTGCTGGCCGTCGAGGTTAGTGGATGTGGCTTCCGCCGTTGATATCGATGGTGGTGCCGGTGAGGTAGGCCGCGTCTTCGGAGGACAGGAAGGTCATCACGGCAGCGACTTCCTCGGTGGTGGCGTTGCGGCCCAGCGGGATGCCGGCGTTGATCGCGGCTTCCTGTTCCTCGGTGCTTCCTACACGGATGTTGGTGTCAACGGCGCCCGGGGTGATGGCGTTGACGGTCACGCCGGTGGTCCCGAGTTCGCGGGCGAGGGCTTTGGTGAGGCCGAGGATGGCTGCCTTGGCTGCGGAGTAGGGGACCTTGCCGAAGACACCGCCGCCACGCTGGGCAGAAACGGAGGACATGTTGACGATCCGGCCCCAGCCGTTGTCAATCATGTCCGGCAGGAACGCCTTGGTCACCAGGTAGGTGCCGGTGGCGTTGACGTCCATTACCTTGTGCCATAGCTCAAGGGTGGTCTCCAGGAAAGGTAGCGGTGAGGTGATGCCGGCGATGTTGGCCAGGGCGCCGACCGGCGGGAGGGTGCCGGCAGCGACCTCGGCGGCGACGGCGGCCTGGGCCGCCGTGACGGAGGCTTCGTTGGCGACGTCGATTTCATGGCCGAAGGCGGGGACGTTGAACTCGTTGCCGATTTCGGCGGCGACCTTGGCGGACTTCTCACCGTCGAGGTCCAGGATGACGATGCCCCAGCCTTCACGTGCGTAGCGGCGGGCGGTGGTGATGCCGATGCCACGATCCGAGGTTGCTCCGGTGAGGACTGCGGTGCGCTGAATGGTGTTGCCCATGATGACTCCTAGGTTTTGGGATGGCAGTGTGGATGAAAGAGTTTGTTGCGGTGGTTCAGATGAGATCTGAGATGAAGCTGGCTGCTTTGGCCGCGGCTGCCGGCCGTTCTTCGTGCGTGACGTCGCGGGTTTCGAGTTCCAGGGAGAAGTGGCCGGTGTAGCCCTGTCCCGAAAGCCGTCTTAGGCCCGCGGCGAAGTCCGCGTTGCCGTTACCGATGCTGAGGTTGATGTTTCCTGGCACTGCATCGCGCAGGTGGACGTGGGCGATACGCCCGTAGTGACGTTCCAGGTACTCCAGGGCGTCCTCCCCGGACGCCACGATGTGGCTGAAGTCCATGACGATCCCGACGTCGGTGCCCTCCAGCCGGTCGGCGAGCAGTCCGGCACGCTCCAGGTTCCAGCAGAACCGCAGGAAGTGCAGGGATTCGGTCCAAAGTTCCACGCCGAACGCCGCAGCACGTTCGCTGGCGTGGATCAGTTGTCCGGCGATAGCGTTCAAGTCCTCGTCCAGGCTCCGGACCGGGTTGTGGTCGAGGGCCCCGCACGGCAGGACCAGCGCCTTCGCACCGGTATTGGCCGTGAGAGTGAGGAGTGCGTCAAGGTGCCGCTCCCGCGCCGCCCTGGCACCGGCGTCGAGCACTGCGTTGAGGTCGCCGATGTCGCCGTTCACCGAGCGGACGCGGAGACCGGATGCTGCCACTTCCTTAGAAACAACGGAAACCGCGGCCGCGTCCAGCTCATAGGGGACGTGGTTGCAGACGCCCGGGAGAGCGCCAAGATCGATTTCCTCGAAACCCAGTTCGCCCATTGTCCGCAAAGCAGTCTGCAGGTCCTGGTGCCGGAAGCTGATGGACGAGCAGCCCAGTCGGGAGTTGAACATCGTCGTTGAATCCTCTGAATGGGGGGGTGATGTGAATCACGATACGCAAGCAAGTGTCGACAGTCAACCACAAACATCGACTGTTGACATCCCGAATGATCCAAGTCACACTTATCGCACAATGTGTTAACAGTCGACAGTGTCGAAGTGCGAGCTTTGGTCACTCATCGAAAGGGATTTAGCCAATGAGCAACGAAGCTCTCAAAATGCGGGGCCATGTACACGGCACCAAAGACGCAAAGCGCGTCGCCATCGGCTCCGGTGTCGGCGCCGTCATTGAGACGTACGACTTCATCGGCTTCGGCACTGCCGCGGCCTTGTACTTCGGGACGGTCTTCTTTCCCAATACAGACCCGGTGACCGGAACGCTGGCCGCCTTTGCCACGCTCGGCGTTGGTTTCGCTGCCCGTCCTATCGGCGGCATCATCGGCGGACACCTTGGGGACAAGGTTGGCCGCAAGCCGGTCCTGGTGGCCTCCCTGATCCTGATGGGCGTGGCGACCTTCCTGATCGGCCTGCTGCCTACTTATGAGCAGGTGGGCCTGCTTGCACCGGCGCTGCTGGTGTTGGTCCGCATCGTTCAGGGCCTGGCCTTCGGTGCCGAGTGGGGCGGTGCCATCCTGATGAGCTACGAGCACGCACCCTGGAAGTCCAAGGGCAAGTACACCGGCATCGTGCAGGCCGGCTTCCCCGTGGGCCTCCTGCTGGCCAACCTGGTCTTCCTGGTCAGCGTGAACCTCGGTGGCGAGCTCGCCTGGCGCGTTCCCTTCCTGGCCAGCATCATCCTCGTTGCTGTCGGGCTGATCATCCGCGCCAAGGTCCCCGAGTCCCCGGTCTTCGATGAGGTCAAGGAAAGCGGCGCCATCGTCAAGAACCCGATCATCGAGGTCATCAAGACCGATTGGCGCAGCATCGTCCGCGGCATCGGCCTCCGCATTGCAGAGACTGCCGGCTACGCCGTGTCCATCACGTACATGATTTCCTACCTTCACACCCAGCAGCTCGCGGACAAGACCGAAACCCTGGTGGCACTCTGCATCGCCTCGTTCATCGGCATCTTCGCCACCATGGCCTGGGCCCGGCTCACCGACAGGATAGGCCGCCGGCCGCTCTACATCTGGTCCACAGCCTTCGCTCTCCTGTTCGGCATCCCCATGTTCCTGCTGGTCAACACCGGCATGTTCATCTTCGTCATCGCCACCATCGTGATCTCCTACGCCGTCTGCCAGAACTCCCTGGCCGGCGCGCAGGGTCCTTGGTTCCCCGAACTGTTCCAGGCAAAGACCCGCTCCTCCGGCGCCTCACTGGCCTACCAGATCTCCGCGATGGTCTCCGGCTTCACCCCCTTCATCACCACCCTGCTGTTCGTCGCCCTGGGCTGGATGGGCCCGGCCCTCCTCTTCAGCTTCTACGCAGCCATCGGCCTCTGGGCCGCCATTGTCACCCGGGAAACCTGGGGCAAGCGCGAACGCCAGCTCGCTGACGAAGCCACCAACAACACCCCCAACACGGTGAGTGTCTAATGACCACCACAGAAGAAGACCAATTGACTGCCACTCTGGAAACCCCCGCCGCCCCCACCACCGAACGCATTGCCAATGTTTCGGCCGCTGCCTACCGGATCCGGCACCACGCCCTGAACATGGGCGAGGTCCAGGGCCAGGGCTACGTGGGCCAGGCCCTGGGCGCAGCCGATATGCTGGCCACGGTGTACTCTGACCAGCTTCGGTTCCGCGCTGAGGATCCACACTGGGAGGCACGTGACAGGTTCCTGCTCTCCACCGGGCATTACGCCATCGGCCATTACGCGGCCCTCGCTGAAGCCGGAATTGTTCCGGTGGAGGAACTGGAAACCTATGGCTCGGATGATTCCCGGCTGCCGATGTCCGGGATGTCCACCTACACCCCCGGTATGGAAATCTCCGGCGGCTCCCTCGGGCACGGGTTGACCATCGCCGTGGGCATGGCCTTGGGCCTGCGCTACCAAGGCTCCAATGCCCGGATCTTCAACTTTCTTTCGGACGGTGAACTGGACGAGGGCTCTACCTGGGAGGCTGCCATGGGCGCGCACCACCACCAGCTGGGCAACCTGACCGCAATGGTGGACATCAACGCCCTGCAGGCCGACGGCAAGACGGACACAGTGCTCCGCACCGAGCCGGTGACTGAAAAGTGGGAATCGTTCGGCTGGTACACGCAGCGCGTGGATGGGAACGACGTCGGCGCGTTGCTGGCCGCGTTCGACAACGCAGCCGCCCAGGCCGCCGCCGTCGGACGCCCCTCGGTGATCCTGTGCGACACGAAGGTCGGCCGGGGCGTGCCGCTGCTGGAGGACCGCGAGAAAGCGCACTTCATGCGCATCGAAGAACACGAATGGCAGACCTGCCGCGAGCAGCTCACCGCCGGCTACGAAGGAAAGGCTTCAGCATGAGCACCACCACCGAGGCCCCCGACACCACAACAGCGGCCAAGCCGAAGCTGAAGACCTCAGCGATGATCGCCTCCTTCGCCGACCCCGACCAAAAGACGGCGTCCGCGCCGTTCGGGCACGCCCTGGTGAAAGCCGCCCAGGAGAACGACAAGATCGTCGGCCTCACCGCCGACCTGGGCAAGTACACGGACATGCACATCTTCGCCAAAGCCTTCCCGGAGAGGTTCTTCCAGATGGGCATGGCCGAACAGCTGCTCTTCGGCGCCGCGGCCGGCCTGGCCGAAACCGGCCTGGTGCCGTTCGCGTCCACCTACTCGGTGTTCGCCGCACGCCGCGCCTACGACTTCCTCTGCCTGGACGCCGCCGAGCCCAACCTGAACGTCAACATCGTAGGCGGACTGCCCGGCCTGACCACCGGGTACGGCCCCAGCCACCAGGCAACCGAGGACATGGCGATTTTCCGCGGCATGCCCAACCTAACCATCGTTGACCCCTGCGACTCGATCGACATCGAGCAGGCCGTCCCGCAACTGGCAGCCAGTGATGGACCCACCTACCTGCGCCTGCTCCGCGGCAACGTCCCCACCGTCCTGGACGAGTACGACTACACCTTCGAGCTCGGCAAGGCCAAGGTGCTGCGCGGCGGCAACGACGTCGTGTTCATCTCCTCCGGCCTGATGACCATGCGCGCCCTCCAGGCGGCCAAGGCCCTGGCGGCGCACAACGTGGACGTCGCCGTCGTCCACACCCCCACCATCAAACCGTTCGACGCCGCCACCGTCCTCGCCGAGATCAACACCGACCGGCTCGCCGTAACGTTGGAGAACCACAGCGTGGTGGGTGGCCTGTTCGAAACAGTAGCCTCCGCCATCGTCACCGCCGGCGTGGGCAAGCGCGTGGTTCCCATCGCACTGCCTGACCAGTTCCTCGACGCCGGCGCCCTGCCCACCCTCCACGACCGCTACGGCCTGGCTGTGGACCGCATTGTCGCGAAGGTACTCGCCGAGCTCGGCTGACCTATTCTCCACTGCAAAAAGCACGGCCCCGGTCCCGGCCGGTGCCGTGCTTCTGCCGTAGTATCAAAATACGACTGTAAACAGTTGACTTACAACACTGAGGACGGAAGCCATGGCCGGACTGACAGCCCCGCTGCTGGGACTGGAAAAGAAAAGCTTGCGCGAGCAGGCGCTCTCGGCACTAAGGACCGCCATCACCAGCGGCGAACTTACGCCCGGCCGGCACCTGGTGGAAACCGAACTGTCCGACATGCTGCAAATCAGCCGGGGAACCCTGCGCGAGGCCCTGCGTCAGCTTGAACAGGAAGGCCTGCTCTCCGCCGGGCCCCGCGGCAGGCTGTCAGTCCGCCACCTGAACGAGAAGGAAATCCGGGAAATCTACGCGGTAAGGGCCGCTCTGGAAACCCTGGCAGCGCGGACACTATGCGAACTGCCGGACCGGCAGCACGTCATCACCTCGCTGCACTCAGCTATCGACGCCATGAGAACCGCGGAGAAGGAGAGCCTGCAGACTCAAGTCGAAGCGGACCTAAACTTTCACCGCACGCTTTGCCGGGTTACCGGCAACGACACGCTCCTCCATACTTGGGAATCCTTGGAAGGATCTATCCGGATGTCCATCATGTACGCAGGGCTCGAAAAGGGCGTCAAAAACATGAGCGTCGACCGGCACCATGACATCGTGGCCGCCATCGAAACCGGTGATGTGTCCCTGGCCCGGAAAACCATCAGGGAACACATGGAACAAGCGGCTGACAACCTCGTCGCTTAAGCACATTTTTGTCCCAGACCTCGACAGAAAAGGGCCCTGAGCGGAAACCCGGCCTGCGCACCTCAGCCGCTCCCCACCTTTTGGAACCCCGATAACAGGACTGCCGTCTACCTGTCCAGGCTCAAACATTTCCCTTCGCACGGTCATGGAGGACGGCTGAAGACACGTCGCCCCCAGGAAGGCTCGACGGCGTATCTTGTGAGCTATTGACGCGCTTGCTGGCTGGAAGTTGCAGCCACACGGTGATTCAGCGCCGAGACGCGGGCTGGCTTAGGGGAGGGATGCCAGCAATCGACGCGCACCTAGGCAACGATGCCGATATATGTAAAAGGTGCACCTTTGCCTTGGACAACTCAACGTTCCTTGAATTTGCACCAGCCAGGTCACAGCAATTCTCCCCAGAATTCCTGCGGCGCCCAGGTTCCAAGTCTTTGGTTAGGCGGCCCAGCGGACAGACGTTTTCATGGTCACCACTTTTCCGCCTTCTACGTCTTCGGCGCCGAGGCTGATGGTGATGGAGGATAACTCTGACAGGTTCGAGAGGTGGGTTCCCCCGCAGGGTATCCGGACTTCCTGGTTGTCCAGGGTAGCAATCCAGTGGCGGCGGTCAGTGAGCTTTTCTCCCTCAGATTCAATCCGGACTGGGGCTCCTGCCGCCCGCCATCGTTCTAGGAGTGCATTTGTTTGCTGCTCGATTGCTCCGAGGTTTTCGAGGAATTCTGCGGCGTTGAAGCCTTTACGCCGCAAGGACTTGCCCAGGCGGTACACGTCGACTGAGGTGAGTTCGTTGATGGTTGACGTGTCGATGGCGGCCGCGTCAAAGTTCGGGTGCCCCAGCCCGTCGGTGGGCACGTCCTTTGACCACAGGTGTGCCACATGGGCGTTGAGCGCCAGGGAGGCGACATGGCAGGCCGTGTGGCCTGCCGAAAGGGCCCTCCGGTTTGCGACATCAATTGAGACGGCAGCTGTTGCACCGTCCTTAATCTTGTCGTCGCTGTCGATGATGTGGGCTGCGAAAAACGTCCAGCCTTCTGAGCCCTTCTTGACGCTCACATCCGTCCCCAGCTGCAGCTGGGTTCCGTCGGTGGCCCCGACAACACAGTCCACGATCGAGTAGGATCGGGCGTCTATCACTAGCTGGCCTTTGTCCGGTCCCTGATCAGGCCAGGCTGCATCAGTGGGATGGCATGCAGTTGTATCCAATATGACAGCCTGGCGCCCTTCGCCCACGGGAGCGGTGTGTAGCACGGTCCCGGTTGATGTCATCGCCCCTGCAGGATAGCTGACAGTTGTTTCGGTGAGCGGTCGGGACAAGATGTTTCCTTCATCAGTAGAGCTATGGATGACGTGCCTTGATGCAAGGTCACTGCCATCGACGGTCTCCGGCACGGGGAAGCGGCTTCATTGGCCGCGGGACACAGTACGAATCTGCCAGCCGTCCTGTTGACGGAATGTTCGTGAACCTCTTCCGTAGGACAGCCTAAGCCGAAGGGCGCTTCGAGCAGCGAATATATCTTCGACTACTCCGCGTGAAACGACGAGGCCGGCATCGAGCACGTCAATCTCGTCCCCGGTTCTGAGTCGCTTCCAGTCGAAGGTTTCCATAACCAGTTTCCCCACGGTGTCCTCCTTAGCTTCTTCGCAGGTTCCGCCGTTAGGAAGAATGGGGGACAGTTACCTTCCTTTTAGGATCGACAGCATCGCCAGGTCGCGGGCAACGGCTGCCTTGGCGTCCCCGCTGCTGGCATCCCATCGGCCTGTAGTTTTCCTTTGATGACTTGGTGAGGCGGGGCCCCTGCTGCTCGCCCTTGGACTGCCCTTTCGAGTCAGGTCACCGTTTTCAGCGGACGGGATTGGGTCGTAGAAGATCGCATCCGTGCTCTGCCGGCCTGGAGCCACGTGTGGAGGCAGGCACGGCAGACTCGCGGCAGCGAGTTCGGAAGGCTGTGGGACGGCACTTGGATCCATGGCGCCATGGACAACCGTTCCCGGCATCACTGGCAGTTTTCTGCTAGCACTCACAACGCTCCCTGGTTTCCCCGAAAGGGACTGATTCGCTGAGGGCCACGGTGAACATTTCCGGGCTGTGGCGTGTGACGAGGATGCCGTGGCGCTTGGATGTCAGTGCCTTGGGCAAGGCAGAGGCGACGGCCAGATCGAGTTGTTGGTCCAGGGTCCCCCGGGCGGTGACTCTGACGGTCGTCGAAAATGCGGTGGTCATGGCTAGGTGCTTTCGTTTTTGGTCGTTGGCAGCCGGAGGCTTGTGAAGAAGGCTGGTGTTTGGTGGAGGTAGCGGGTACCGGAAGTCCCTGAGCGGTGTCTCTGTATGTTCACACCACGGCGTTCGGGGCCCCTTATCGCCAAGACTTCTTGGGTTGAGGGGTCGATTGCCGTAAATGATTCGCGCCCGGTGCTGCTGCATGCTTTTCAGGGCTTCACTGCTGGGTTGCGTGCTCCAGGGTTTTGTTGAGCCGGGAGTT
Organism: Arthrobacter sp. sptzw32; assembly: GCF_059089735.1. NCBI lineage: Bacteria > Bacillati > Actinomycetota > Actinomycetes > Micrococcales > Micrococcaceae > Arthrobacter > Arthrobacter sp. sptzw32. The sequence continues at coordinate 136,328 of NZ_JBNHEZ010000006.1, forward strand.
TTTCACGGAGTACGCGAAGTAGAAGATGAGGGCAAAGCCGGTCCAGCCGATGAAGGCCAGGAGGGTCTGCGGGCGGAGGTCTTTGATGATCCATAGGCATCCGGCGATCGCCAGGATGGGTGTGAGCGGGTAGAGCGGAACCTTGAACGGGGCGGTAATGCCGGGGCTTTGTTTTCTTCGGACGATGACCGCCACCGCTACGACGAGGAAGGCTACCAGTGTGCCTACGCTGGTCATTTCGGCGAGGAAGTTGATGGGGAGAAGGCCGGCCAGGACGGCCACTGCTGATCCGGTCAGGACCGTGCCGGCGATGGGTGTTTTTGTCCTCGGGTGTACCTTGGCGAAGGTTGGCGGAATCAGGCCATCGCAGCTCATCGAGTAGAAGATACGGGTCTGGCCGTAGAGGACAACCAGGGTGACGCTGAAGATGGAAACCACGGCTGCGACTGCCAGGACCGTGCCGGGCCAGGTGGCGCCGGTGACGGCCTGCAGTATTGCTGCGAGCCCGGCTTCCTGGCCTTCGAACTGATCCATGCCCTGGGCACCGACTGCGACGAGGGCGACTGTGACGTAGAGGGCGGTGACCGCTCCGAGGGTGATCAGGATGGCCACGGGCATGGTGCGGGCAGGGTTCCTGGCTTCGTTTCCTGCAGTGGAGACGGCATCGAGTCCGATGTAGGAAAAGAAGATGATGCCTGCTGCGCCGGTGATGCCGGCAAGGCCCATGGGGGCGAAGTCTGCAAAGTTGTTTTCGTTCCACCCCGTGATCCCGATGATGATGAACATCAAAAGGACAGCGATCTTGATCATCACCATGATGGCGTTGGCCTTCGCCGATTCGCTGGCACCGCGGATCAGCAGCAGAGTACACAGCACAACCAGGATGACGGCCGGGAGATTCACAGTTCCTCCGGCTTCCGGGGCGCTTGAGAGTGCCTCGGGGATCCGTACCCCGAACAGGTTCTCGAGCGCCTGGTTGAGGTATTCGGACCAGCCGACGGAAACCGCGGCGGCAGAGACGCCGTATTCGAGCAGGAGGCATGCTCCCACGCCCACGGCAGGCAGTTCCCCCAAGGTGGCGTAGGCGTAGGAATACGAGGATCCTGATGCGGGCATGACGCTGGCCATTTCGGCGTAGCAGAGGGCAGTCAGTCCGGCGACAACGGCGGCGATCACAAAGGACCAGATCACTGCCGGGCCGGCGACGGGAACTGCTTCCGAGAGGACTATGAAGATACCGGTTCCGACAGTGGCACCTATGCCGAGCATGGACAGCTGGAACACTCCCATGCTTCGGGTGAGGGACTGCCCCCCGATGGATGAACTGCCGTCCTGTTCTTCGGGGGTGGTCTTACGGAAGACGGCGTGAAGGAGTGGAGGCATCTTTGGCATTCCTAAAAGTCTGGTGAACGGGCCAGCTGACCGCGCTGGGTCCCAAGGGTGGTGGAAATCACCCCCGGCATAGTAGACATATATTGCTCATAAGGGCAATAAAAGCCCTAGCCCTCCGCCTCCGATGCAGTATTAAAACTCAGATTCTTGACAGGTAGTGCCCACTTGGGCAATATAAGTAACAGCACTGGTGAGCGTTGGGTGCTCATTCTTAGACAACCCGTATGGCGCGCGTGTGCCATCGAACTTTGGAGCTGCCATGAAAATCAAGGACTTCGGCGTCGAGATCTGGATGAACAAGTACGAGAACGACTGCGCCTACAACCTCGCCGAGACCTGCGTCGAGTCGCTGACGGTTGATCAGTTGTTGACGTTGGCTGGGCGCAAGGAAAGCTTCATGGCCGAAATCCTGCCGATGAAGCTCACTTACGGGGCGATTGAAGGCTCCGAAGCCTTGCGGGTGCAGATCGCCGGCCTGTACGAGACCCTGAAGCCGGAAAACACCATCACGACCCACGGCGCCATCGGCGCCAACGCCCTCATCCATGAAACCCTGGTCGAACCGGGCGACGGCGTGATCTCGGTGCTGCCGACCTACCAGCAGCACTACTCAATTCCTGAGAGTTATGGCGCCAACGTCCAGCTGCTGAAGCTCCGCCCGGAGAACGGCTACCTCCCGGACTTGGATGAGCTGAAGTCCATGGTCGATGCCAACACCAAGCTCATCGTGTTGAACAACCCGAATAACCCGACCGGTTCCGTCATGGACCGGCAGATGCTCGAATCCATCGCCGATATTGCCTCCACTGTCGGGGCGTACGTTCTGTGCGACGAGGTCTACCGCGGAACAGCCCAGGACGGAGACGGCTTCACGGCCTCCATCGCCGACGTCTACGCCCGCGGCATCAGCACCGCCAGCATGTCCAAGTCCTTCTCCCTCGCCGGACTCCGTTTGGGCTGGGTGGCCGGGCCCACGGAAGTAATCGAGCGCGTCGCAATCCGTCGTGACTACAACACCATCAGCGTCGGCATGATCGATGACGTCCTGGCCCGCATCGCACTGGAAAACAAGGAGACCATCCTCGAGCGTTCCCGTTCCATCGTGCGCACCAACCTGGCCATCCTGGATGAGTGGGTCCAGAAGGAGCCCTCAATCACCTACGTCAAGCCTGCCGGGGGTACCACGGCCCTGCTGCAGTACAACACCGACGAGCCCTCGGCCGAGCTGGCGGAGGCACTGCTGAAAGAAACCGGTGTGCTCATGACACCGGGCAGTGCCTTTGATCTGGAGGGCTGCCTCCGGATCGGTTACGCCAACAACGAAGAAGTTCTTCGTGCCGGTCTTCCCAAAGTCAGCGAGTTTTTCGCGCGCCGCGCACAGGCATAAATACTTCTCCGGCCGGGGCGGACTCCTCCCGGCCGGAGAGCCCACCAAGAACGACCCCCGCAAACGCAGGATCCGCCCGAAGCGCGCTTAACGCCTGCGCAGGTTTCCGGCCCTAAAGAAGTGAGCTCCATGACCGACTACCAGGTGATCAACCCGGCCACGGGGGAGCGCAGCGCCCCCTTTCCCGCTATCAGCGACGCCGAGCTACGGAACGTCATCTCCGCAGGAGATGATGCCTACAGAAACTGGGGCAGGAACAGCACCGTACAGGAGCGCGCCGGGCTGCTGGGCCGTATTGCGGAGCTGCACCGAAGCCGGCGGAAAGAACTTGCCGATATTGCAGTGGCAGAGGTCGGTAAGCCGCTCTCCCAGGCACTGAGCGAAGTCGACTTCACGGCTGACATCTACGATTACTACGCCAATAATGCAGAGAAGTTCCTCGCTGACGAACCCATAGATCTTTTGGTCCCCGGCGGCAGCGCCTTCATCCGGAAGAACCCGATCGGGGTTCTGCTGGGCATCATGCCCTGGAACTATCCCTACTATCAGGTGGCCCGCTTCGCGGCACCGAACCTGCTGCTGGGAAATACCCTCATCCTCAAGCACGCCCCGCAGTGTCCCGCCTCTTCGGCAGCCATTGAGAACCTGATTCACAGCGCCGGCGCTCCTGTCGGGGCGTTCGCCAACGTCTATGCCAGCAACGATCAAATAGCTGATGTCATCGCCGACGCACGCGTGATGGGCGTCTCCCTCACCGGCTCTGAACGCGCAGGTGCTGCGGTAGCCGAAATCGCGGGACGGCATTTGAAGAAGGTTGTCCTTGAGCTTGGAGGGTCGGACCCGTTCATCCTCCTGTCCACTGATGACCTGGACCGGGTCGTCGAATCAGCCGTCTCGGCCCGCCTGGAAAATAACGGACAAGCCTGTAACGCCGCCAAGCGATTCCTGGTCATTGACGAGTTGTTCGATGCATTCACTGACCGTTTTGCTACCGCTCTCGAACGCGTGAAACCCGGTGACCCATCGCGTCCGGAAACCATCCTGGGCCCTGTTTCCTCCGGTGCTGCAGCACAACGGCTTCAGGAACAGCTTGACCTTGCAGTCTCCCACGGGGCCTCCGTGGTCACCGGGGGAGACCGGTCCGGAACCTTCTTCCCCGGGACTCTCCTCAGGGGTTTGGATACGGAAAATCCGGCCTATCAGGAAGAGTTCTTCGGACCCGTCGCCTCGATACACAAGGTCTCCTCCGAGGCCGAAGCGATAGCGGTCGCTAACGACAGCGTGTTCGGGCTCGGAGCCTACGTCTTCACCACAGATTCAGACCAGGCCCTGCGGGTAGCCGACCGGCTGGAAGCCGGCATGGTGTTCCTCAACGGGGTAGGCGTCGAATCACCCGAGCTGCCCTTCGGAGGGGTCAAACGCTCCGGCTTCGGCCGGGAACTCGGCCGCTACGGGGTTGAGGAGTTCGCAAACAGAAAGCTCATCCGCACAGTCTCCTGACTCGATTCCTCACCGAAGGCTCCACCCACTACGGGTGGAGCCTTCGCCGTACCCGCGCTGATGCGGCCTTCGGACCCTGAAGATTTCCGACCTCTTCCCACCTAAACACTGACAACCGGGCACTTCCGCCAGCTACCTACAGGCTCCGTGCCACGGGGTCCGAAGATCCCCAGTCTTTCACCGTCCCGGCAGGCATAGGCAGTTTTTCCTTCCTGCGGCCCGCTCCAGCAGGCAATACCGACGTTGGGGGAGGGAGAGTCATGAGAAAGGCAGAGCCGCCCATCCTGGCATCAGGATGGGCGGCTCTGCATGGCTCAGGTAGCTTCAGTCCGTGGACAGGTGGGTGGGGGCGAACATTTTCAGGAGGGTTTCCACCACGATGACGTTGGGCCCGTCCGATGCGAAGCCAGCCCTAAGTGCCTCGCCCACGTCCTCGGCTGCCACCTTTGTGGCGGGCACGCCGAAGGCTTCGGCGAGTTTGACGAAGTCGGGGCGGGCAAGTTCGGTGGCGGTTGCCTTGCCGAAGGCGCCCACCATGTATTCGCGCAGGATGCCGTAGCCGCCGTCGTCGACGATCAGCCAGGTGACGGGGGCGTTGTGCTGCTTTGCGGTGGCGAGTTCGGAGATGGAATACATCGAGGAGCCGTCACCCGATACGGCGAGCACCCGGCCTTGCTTGCCGAGGGTTTCCAGTCCCACTGCGGCGCCGATGGCTGCGGGGAAGCCGTAGCCCAGTCCGCCGGCTCCCTGGGCTGAGTGGAACTGGCCTTCGCGGGCGTCCCAGCAGCTCCAGCCCCAGTAGGAGGCGATGGTCATGTCCCAGAAGGTTTGCATGTCCGCGGGGACGGCCTCGCGGATGTCCGCCATGAATTTCAGTTCCTTGCCAAGGTCCTGGGATTCCAGGCGTGCTCTGACCTTCGCCAGCGACTCCTTGACCAGGTCCTCCGGCGCGGTGCCGTGCCAGTGTGGCCTGGTTTCTAGAGTCTCAATCACCAGGGCTTCGTCCAGCGCGGCGAGGGCTTGACCGGCGTCGGCGCGGATCCCCAGACCTGGACGGTTTGATTCCAACACGCGCGGTTCGGCGTCGATCTGGATGATCCTGCCGCGGGGCTCAAACGTAAAGTAGTTGGACGTGACCTCACCCAGGGACGAACCGATCACCACCAGGACGTCGGCGTCCTCGAGTAGGTCGGTCATGTGCTGGTCCTCGATCCAGGACTGCAGGGACAGCTCATGGTTCCAGGGAAAGGCGCCGTTTCCGCCCGGGGTGCAGATCACGGGGGCTCGGAGTTTTTCGGCGATTGAGAGCAGGGACTTCTCTGCCCGGCCCCGCCGGGCGCCGCCGCCGGCGATAATGGCGGGGCGTTCCGCAGTCTGCACCCATCTCACTGCTTCGCGGACCAGTTCCACCCGGGGCGGGTTGTCCGCTGCTTCGGCCAGGGCGTCCTCCACCGGCGGGACCATAATCGGGTCCAGCAGGACGTTCTGCGGAATCTCCAGCCAGACAGGTCCCTGGGGCGAGGAGATTGCTTCGGTCCAGGCGTCCTGGATGGCCGAGGGAATGCCGGACGCGTGCTGGATCAGCCGCTGGCTCTTGGTGACGTTGGCGGCCGAAGCTTTCTGGTCATCGAGCTGGTGGAGCATTCCCTTGCGTCGGGCGCCCAGTCCCTCGAGCGGGATTTGGCTGGCGACCACCACCATGGGAACGCCAGTAGCGTACGCTTCCTGCAGCCCGGCCAGTGAGGTCAGCGCGCCCGGCCCGGTGGAGAGGAAGAGGACCCCGACCTCCCCGGTGGCCCGGGAGTACCCGTCCGCTGCGAAGGCTGAGTTGTTCTCCACCCGCGAGGAAACAAACTCCAGGTTGCCCCGGCCCATAGCGTCAAAAAGCCCCAGGGCGTGCTGCCCCGGGATGCCAAACACAGTCCTGGCGCCCAGCGCCTCCAAGGTCTCGACGACGAGGTCCCCGCCGTTGCGGGATCCCGTGCCTGGAGTGGGTGGGTTTTCTGCGTTCATAGTCTCATTCCGGTTTGTGGTGGCGGAGGGGTTGGGTCATGCCCTGCAAGGTGAACCGTTACGGTCCTTCTCCCCTTGGTGGGTTCGGGCTGCAGGAAGCGGCGTTGCCTGGTGCCGTCGTGTTAGTCCTTGATCCGGTATCCGTCGTCGGCATGAAATATGCGCCGGTGCTGCGGTACGGAGGTGATCCAGACGATTTTTCCGTCGTGGGTGATTGCGTCAACGGTGCCTTCGACGGGCAGTTGGGTCTCGTGGGCGAGGACGACGTTCTGTCCCTCAGACAACTCGGCCCATCCGTCACGGCTGTTCCTGGAGGCAGGATTGCTGGTTTCAGTTGCCATGGTTTCAGCTTCCGTGGGTGGCCCGGAGGCCCGCGCCATCGGCGCCAGGAGACATGGATGGCACGGGCGCCTGGGGATCAGTGCGAGAGTACGGCCAGCGCGTCGATTTCGACCAGCGCGCCCGGGGCGAGCTGGGCACCAACAGTTACGCGGGCGGGGAAGGGCTGCGGTACAACCCTGCTGTATGCGCCGTCGAAGGCATCGAAGTCATCGTCTGAAGCGAGGTAAACCCGGGTGATCAGCACATCAGCCCATGTTGCTCCTGCGTCCTTGAGGAGAGCTTCGATCTGTTTGAGGCTCTGTTCTGTTTGCTCTGCGATTCCAGCGGCGAGAATTGATCCGGTCGCGGGATCGATGGCGAGTTGCCCGGAGAGCTGCAGGAATGGCCCGATCTGCTTGCCCTGGCTGTAGGCACCGACCGCCGGTGGAGCTGTGGGCGTGTTGATGATTCGCTGTTCCATATATCTCTTACTTTCTCAAAGCGGAAGGCCGCGGGCGGGAGGGGCAGGCGACTGGCATCAACGTGGATGAGCGCTAGCCATAAAGAGCAATATACTGCACAACGCTCCGACGTGACAACCCAATTCTTTGACCCTCGCCCCGAACTTTTCTCTGCACTTTTTACGATGTTGCGCGATAACGCACCACTTCCCTATAGGAATTCAGGGTTAGGAGCGGAGAAGCGATGCGCAATATAGTGTGCGCTTGTGTGCGAAATGAATTCCAGGAAGGTTCCTACTGGGGCACCCGCCGGGCTCCCTTTGGCAGAGCTCCTAGGGCAGCGCTTCCGGCACCGGCGCGTCCGTCTGGGGCTTAGCTTGACCAGTGTTGCAGAAGCAGTGGGATTGGGAGTCAGTTCCCTGAGCAACATAGAAACCGGACAGCGTAATGCCAGTCTGCCGGTTGTCCTGCGCCTGTGCAGGGCTCTGTACTTGCGTGTGGAGGAGGTGCTGGACACGAATCCTGAGACGTTGGGGTGGCAGGGTCCGGGGTTGCGCGGCAGGGAGGGGGAGGTGAAGGAGCTGTCGCTGCAGCTCCTTACCGACCCTGGGGAGTCCCGTGTCGCGGTGATCAGTGCCACCCTCCCCTTGGGACACCAGTGTTCCCTTAACGGTGCGCCGGCAGGAGTTCTGACAGTTGTTCAGAAGTCCGGATGTTCGGTCATCCGGTCTGAGAAGGATGAGGAAGTTCTCCGGCCAGGCGATGCACTGACTTTCCGCCGACGGAGTCCCGCGATCTGGCTCAGCGTGGAAAGAGGACATTCGACAGCCCTGTGGGTCATCGCTCCTGGCGGCGATTGGCGGCATACTTTCGGGGCAGTCCGCAGCGGTAACGGAGCCTTGCGATGTTAGGTCAGGGAGTGTTGATTACTACGATCCGCACAAAGCTGACTTCTTCTGCGGAGGTGTTGATGTAGGAGTAGGCGCGGTCGGTGGCAATTCTGGCCACTCCGCCCTTTCCCACCGAATAGCTTGTGCCGTCCACGGAGAGGGCCAGCGTACCGTTGACGACGGCGAGAATCTCTTCTGATCCAGCCGGGTCCGGTTCAGCGTCGTACCGGTCCCCGGGCGCCAGAGTCCAGTCCCACATTTCTGCAGGGCCCTGGCTTTTGGTCGTGGTGAAAACGCGCCCCCGGCTTCCCTGCTTGGTGCCCTGCCAGACGGTGGACGCTTCGTCCGCGTGCAGAAGCTCGACGGGGCTGTCCGCGCGTGTGCGGACCAGTGAGGAGAATTCAACGCCCAGTGCTCTGGCGATTTTATCGAGCGTCACCAGAGAGGCATTGGCGGTTCCGGCTTCTATGGCTGTAAGCATCCTGCGGCTTACGTCCGACCGCTTCGCCAGATCCGTCACGGATATGCGTTGGGCGGTCCGGAGCTTCTTGATAGTTCCGCCGACCAGCGCAATCAGGGACTGCCCCGCGACATCGACCTCTGTCATTGATCCATCCTGCGCTCGGGTGAGTGATAAAGTGCTCAGTTTGGAGCATATCAGGTAGGCCGCTTCTTCTAGCCCAACGCCTGGCAGCTTCTTGTGGCGCTTCCATCGGTACATCTATACTGCCTATGTGAGCAATTTATTACTCACATAAACAAACCTTTCCTATGGCCAGCGTCCTACGCTGTCCAGATCTCTGTTCACATCAAGGAGTCTCCAGTGTCCGCACCTTTTAACTCGCCCGATTCTGCGCCTGGGGCTGGCCTTACGGGCAGCAGCCGTGTGAAGCGGGGCATGGCTGAGATGCTCAAGGGCGGCGTCATCATGGACGTCGTTAACGTCGAACAGGCCCGCATCGCCGAAGATGCCGGTGCTGTTGCTGTGATGGCGCTGGAACGCGTTCCGGCCGATATCCGTGCCCAGGGCGGCGTCTCCCGGATGTCCGATCCGGACATGATCGACCAGATCATCGATGCTGTGTCCATCCCGGTCATGGCCAAGGCCCGGATCGGCCACTTCGTCGAGGCGCAGGTCCTGCAGTCCCTGGGCGTGGACTACATCGACGAGTCCGAGGTCCTCACCCCGGCCGACTACGTCAACCACATCGACAAGTGGAACTTCACCGTTCCCTTTGTCTGCGGTGCTACCAACCTCGGTGAGGCGCTGCGGCGCATCAACGAGGGCGCGGCGATGATCCGTTCCAAAGGCGAGGCCGGCACCGGTGATGTCTCCAACGCCACCGGGCACATGCGCCAGATCCGTTCCGAGATCGCCAAGCTCGCAGCCCTGCCCGAGGACGAGCTGTACGTCGCGGCGAAGGAACTGCAGGCCCCGTACGACCTGGTCAAGGAAGTTGCCGCTGCCGGCAAGCTGCCCGTGGTCCTGTTCACCGCCGGCGGCATCGCCACCCCGTCCGATGCTGCCATGATGATGCAGCTCGGCGCTGACGGCGTGTTCGTCGGTTCCGGTATCTTCAAGTCCGGCAACCCCGCCCAGCGCGCGGCCGCCGTCGTGAAGGCCACCACCTTCTTCGATGACCCCGACGTCATCGCCAAGGCCTCCCGCGGCCTGGGCGAAGCCATGGTCGGTATCAACGTCGACGAGATCCCGCAGCCGCACCGCCTCGCCGAACGAGGCTGGTAAATAAAGCCAGTGGAGCGCAGTCCCGGATTTTCCCGGGGCTGCGCTCCTGTCATGTATTGACGTGCCCGTGGCCGGTCAGCAGTCGGTAGAGGACCCGGGCACCAAAGATCAGGGACTCCACCGGCACTCGCTCGTCCGTCCCGTGGAACATTGAAGAGAACGAGTAGTCCGGCGGTAACTTCAGCGGCGCAAATCCATAGCCTTGGATCCCAATCGAGGCAAAGGATGCGTTGTCAGTAGACGCTGATGAGGTGTAGGGCACGATTTTGCACCCGGGATCCTCGGCGGCGAGAGCGGTCTGCATCTGTGTGACAAGGCTGGAGGCGGGATTGGCTTCGTCTGCCTCTGTCAGATCAATGACGTCCACTGAGATGTCCGGGCCGAGGACGGAGGCCAACTCATAAAAGAAGTCCTCCTGGTACCCGGGGATGAACCTTCCATCCACGAGGGCTTCTGCGCTGTCGGGTACGACGTTCAGGGACTTTCCGGCCCTGAGGACGGTGGGGTTCGCGACATGCCGCACGGAAGAGGTGAGCATGCCGGCTACTGGTGCCAGGACGCTGCCGTCCAGAGATTGCGGATCGCCGAGGATCCCCGGGGCTCCCAGCCGTTCCAGGGATTCCGTCATTTCGGAGGATACCTTGGTCAACCGCAGCGGCCAGCGGTGCTCACTCAGGCGCGCTACCGCGGAGGAGAGGATGCCGATGCTGTTCTGTGTGTTGGTGATGGACCCGTGGCCCGCCCTGCCCCGGGCTGTCAGGCGAAGCCATGCCACGCCCTTCCGGCCGGATTCGAGCAGGTAGATCCGCTGGTCCGGCCGGACTTGGACGGAAAACCCCCCGACCTCGCTGATCGCTTCGGTGCAGCTGTCGAACATGTCCCGGTGGTTGTTTACCAACCACCGGGATCCCAGGGTGAAGGCGTTTTCCTCATCCGCGGTGAAGGCAAGCACCAACTCGCGCTGGGGCCGTACGCCCTGCCGGTGCATTTCGCGCACTGCCGTGAGGATCATCGCGACCATGTGCTTCATGTCAATCGAACCCCGTCCCCAGAGGTATCCGTCCAGGATCTCACCGGCGAACGGATCAACAGTCCAGAGTCCAGGGTCGGCGGGGACGACGTCGAGGTGACCGTGGACGAGCAGCGCCGGTCCCGGTCCTCCCGGCACTCGGGCAATGACATTGCTGCGCCGAGGAACAGGTTCCAGGAGGCTCGACTGAATCCCGGCTTCAGCGAGTTTGGTCGCGACGTACTCAGCAGCATCGCGTTCCCCCGGCCCTGACGAGTCGCCGTAGTTGGAGGTATCGATACGGATCAAGTCCCTGCAGATGTCGACAACTTCTTCAAACCCGGATGACTGCCGCCCGGATACTCCAGGCAGGGGAGACGCTGCTTTCACAGCACCCGGGACAGGAAGGATTGGGTGCGTTCGTGCTGGGGGCTGAGGAGCACTTCGTCGGGGGTGCCCTGTTCGACGATGATGCCGCCGTCGAGGAACACGACCTGGTCGGCGGCCTCACGGGCGAAGCCCATCTCATGGGTCACGACGACCATTGTCATCCCCGAGGCTGCCAGGTCCCTCATGACTTTCAGGACTTCTCCGACGAGCTCGGGGTCCAGGGCCGAGGTTGGTTCATCGAAGAGCATCAGTTCGGGTTTCATCGCAAGTGCACGTGCGATTGCGACGCGCTGCTGCTGGCCGCCGGAGAGTTGGGACGGGTAGTGGTGTGCCTTATTACCCAGCCCCACCTGCTCAAGGAGCTCGTGAGCCCTCTTTCGGGCGCTGAGAGCCGACTCCTTGAGCACCATCCGGGGGGCTTCCATGACGTTTTCCACGGCTGTCATGTGGGGGAAAAGGTTGAATCTTTGAAACACCATGCCGATTTTGGACCGTTGCCGGGCGACGGCACCGTCATCCAGCTCGTGAAGGATTCGTCCTTCCTGTCGGTAGCCTACGAGGTCACCGTCAACGTAGAGCCTGCCTGAATCGATGCGTTCGAGGTGGTTGATGCACCGAAGCAGGGTACTTTTGCCTGAACCGCTGGGCCCTAAAAGGCAGGTAACGTCACCGCGCCTGACGGTGAGGTCGACGCCTTTCAGTACTTCGTTATGTCCGAACTTCTTGCCGACGTTGTCCGCGAGGACCATGGTGTCGTTCATCGTGCTCCTCTTTTCAGTCTTGGCGTGGCAGTAGGGCTCACTCCTCGGCCAAATCTCTTTTCCATTTGGCTCTGCCCGATGGACAGCAGCGTGGTGACGATGAGGTACCAGATGGAAGCGACAACCAGCAGGGGAATGACTTTGTAGTTCTGTGCGTAGACCTGCTGAAGGTTGGTCATGAGGTCGTTGCCGGCAATGACGGACACCAGGGCGGAGGTCTTGAGCAGGGAGATCACTTCGTTGCCCATCGGCGGCACAACGACGCGCATGGCCTGGGGCAGGATGATCCGTCGCATGGTGATGGCCCGGTTCATTCCCAATGCCGATGAGGCTTCACGTTGTCCCGAATCGACGGACTGGATCCCGGCCCTGACAATCTCGGAAGCGTAAGCGGCTTCATTGAGTCCCAGGGCGAGGATCGCAGCTGTCGTTGAATTGATCAGCGCGGACGTGGGCGAGGAGAAGAACACGGTGTCCGTGAACGGAATACCGATGGTGATGGAGGGGAAGAAAGCCCCGATGAAGCCCCAAAAAATGATCTGGACCAGCACAGGGATGCCGCGGAACACTGTCACGTAAGCTCCGGCCACGGCCCGCAACACCCAGTTATGGGAAAGGGTCATGATGGCAATGATCGTGCCGCCCACCAGGCCGATGATCATGCTGACCACGGTCAGGTAAAGGGTGACCATGAGGCCCCGGATGGTCAGCTCGGCAAAGAGATACGCGCCAACTGTGGGCCAATCGAGATTGGGATTGGTCGCAAAGATCCATGCGATCCCGGCGGCAGCCAGGCCGATAAGGACCGCAGCAACGGTACGCCAGGGGTGCCGCTGCCGCCGTACTTCGAAGTCGTCCACCCGGCGCTCATTTTGTACGCTTACCGACATCTCAGCCCCCGTGCTGGTTGGCCAGCGGCGCCGGAATAGCCGTCTGGCTCACACCGTACTTGTCCAGGATGGCTTCGTAGATTCCGTTGTCCATCAGCTTCTCGATGGCGCCCAGCACAGCTTCGCTCAACTTCTTCTCAGTTTTCGGGACTCCTACGCCGATCAGGGAGCTTTCATACCCACCGGGGGCTGCCGGATCATCAAGTACCTGAACGCTCGTGTCCTGTGTGGCTGCATAGGCCAGGGCAGGCAGGTCCCCAACGATGGCGGTGATGGCTCCACTGTTCATCGCCAACTGCTCATCCGAGAAAGCCGGGAAAGCCTTGATCTCGACGGGTGCTTTACCGGCGTCTGAACATTTCTGGCTTTGAGTGCCGACCAGGTCAGCCTGCAGGGAGCCGTTCTGCACGCCTACCGCCCTGCCACAAAGGTCATCCAGGGTCTTGACGTCGGAGTTGGTCTTCTTGACCAGAATCCCGGAGCCGGAGCGGGCGTAGTTGACGAAGTCGAGCTGCTGTTCCCGCTCTGCGGTATCAAACAGCGTAGCCATCAGCACGTCGTACTTGCCTGCCTGCAGACCCGGGATCAGCCCGTCGTACGGTTGCTGGGAAAACTCGAAGGGAACACCAAGGGTCTCTCCAATGGCATGGCCAAGGTCAATTTCGAGGCCCACCAGCTCCTCGCTGCCTGGAGCGGCGAACATCTGGTAGGGCGGGAACGGCGCATTCGTGGCAACCCGCACAGATCCAGCGGCGCGGAGCTTTTCAGGGACGAGGGCGGCCAGGGTTTCATCTTTGGTTGCTGCCGGGATTTCGGCGGGGGCCGTTGACGAGCCTCCAGCACTGGGGCTCACAGTGGGGTTGGCACACCCCGAAAGCGTGCCGGCGGCAACGGCAAACGTGAGAGCACTCACGGCAGCGGCCCGAAGGGTGACGGAAAGCTTAGGCATCATTAGTTCTCTACTCCGAGTGTCCTGTCCGACGGTGCCGGATCTCTGGAGAGCGTGGAGCGCTGGAATGAGCGCTCCATCGCCCATTGTGAGCAATATAACACCCATTAGATTACAGTTGTGGTTCATGGCGCAAGACTTAGAGCAATATTTCTCTCACATGAGGCCTGATACTCCCAGGGGGCGGGTCGGCGTTCCGAACGCGCCCACCGCAACCGTCATGAGGGATACAGTGCACCCCAAGTGCAGTATGATGCACTTATGGATATGACTACAACGGCCCTTGCGACGGCTATCGGCGGCCGGGTGCGCAAGGAACGGCAGTCCCGGGGCTGGACGCTTGATCAGCTTGCCGATGTTGCGGGGGTGAGCCGCCGCATGTTGATTAACGTCGAGCAGGGTGCGGTGAACCCCAGTGTGGGGACGTTGTTGCGGCTCAGCGATGCGCTGGGTATCGGGCTGCCTGCACTGGTTGAGATGCCCCGTCCCAGGCCGGTCACGGTGACGCGTCGGGGTGAAGGCGCTGCCCTTTGGACCTCTGCGTCCGGTGGGCGCGGCGTGCTGGTCGCCGGGACTGAGTTCCCCAATGTGGTGGAGCTGTGGGACTGGACAATGGGGGGAGGGGACCGGCACGACAGTGAAGCGCATTTGCCCGGCACAAAGGAGCTGCTGCAGGTACAGGAAGGCTCCGTCTCCGTTGTGGTTGCGGGCGAGACGTTCGTCCTTGAGGCAGGTGACGCTGTTTCCTTCCCCGGTGATGTGGAGCATTCGTATGGCACCGTGGGCACGGAACCGGCGCGGTTCTCCCTGGCGGTTTTTGAACCGGGTGTGGGGTCAGGGCACCGGCCGGAGGTAACTGATGCGTGACGTGGAGACACTTCAGGAGTTTCTGAACGGAGCCCGGGTGGACGCCGCGGTGTACTCGCTGCGACCCGATTACCGGGCCGTTTTGTTAGCGGTGGACGGGCTGGTTCCCGGTCCCAGCGACGCGGCCAGTGAAGCGCTGCTGCAGAAGGCAGAGGCCTCGGCACAAAAAGCTCTGGACGGCCGAGGCGTGGAGGACATTCCCCACGTGCTCGCGTGGCGCGAAGCCTACAAGGGATTTGGAGCCAAACCCCAACGCACGCGCAACAGCCTTGAGGCATTGCTCCGCCGTGCAGCTTCGGGCCTGCCGCGGGTGAATCGGCTGACTGACATCTACAACGCCGTCTCGGTGCTTCACCAGGTCCCATTGGGAGGCGAGGACCTCACCAGCTACATGGGGACGCCCCGGCTGACACGCGCTGCGGGCACGGAGCCGTTCGACACCATCGCCGGTGGTGCTGAGGTGCTTGAGCACCCGGATCCCGGCGAGGTGGTGTGGTGCGACGAGATCGGTGTGACCTGCCGGCGCTGGAACTGGCGACAGGCCCAGAGAACCCAGCTCCGCGAAGACACCACAACAGCACTGTTCATCCTCGACGCGCTCCAGCCCATGACCAATGAGGCGCTCGATACTGCGGCAGAGGACCTGGCCGGGTGCCTGGGAACGCTCGGTCCGGACGTCCTAATCGCCCGCCGTCGCATAGCGGCGGACACTACATCCCAAAAAGGAAACTGACATGCGCATCCGAAGCGCTTTGAACGTCCCTGTCCCGCCGTGGGGACTTGCCATGACGGCGATCCTGTCAATCCAGCTGGGCTCGGCCCTGTCGGTGGACCTGATCAAGGAGGTCGGCCCGTCCGGAACAGCCTGGCTCCGACTCAGCATGGGAGCCGTCATTCTCCTGGCGATTGCCCGCCCGCCGCTGCGTTCCGTCCGCCGAGTCGACGTGCTGCCGGTGCTTGGGCTCGGGATCATGACTGGCGTGATGTCGATCGGGTTCCTCGCAGCGATCGAGCACATACCGCTCGGCACCGCCGTCGCGATCGAATTCCTCGGACCCCTGACGGTGGCCGCGCTCCGCAGCCACAACAGGACGGCACTCGTTTGGCCGGCCCTGGCGCTGCTCGGCGTCATCCTCCTGACCGAACCCTGGCGAGGCGACTTCGACCCGACCGGTGTGGCGTGGGCGGCGCTGGCGGGAGTTGCCTGGGGCCTCTACATCCTGCTCACCCAGCGGATCGGGGACCGTTTCACCGGGATTGGGGCGCTCTCAATGACTGTCCCCATCGCCGCGTTGGTGGCCGCCGTCGTCGGCATACCGCAGGCCGCCGGCCACCTCACCTTCGGGGTCCTGGCCGCAGCGGCCGGGCTCGCCCTCCTGCTTCCCGTGCTTCCCTTCGCACTGGAAATGCTCGCCCTGCGCAGGATGACGCCGACCGCGTTCGGAACCCTGATGGCACTCGAACCCGCTGTCGGCGTCCTCCTTGGACTGCTCATCCTGCACCAGCAGCCCTCAGCGGTCCAGGTCGTGGGCATCCTGCTCGTCGTCCTCGCAGGTGCCGCGGCACAGCGGGGCGGACGACGGCGCCCCACGCCTCCGGAGCAGCGTCCCAGCCCTGCTGAAAGCGACGCCGCACGCTAACTGGCCGCGCTGCTGCTTACACCCCACGGTGTCCCGGTCGCGGCACCCTTCCGGAGGTGCGCTCATTGTTGACCGCTGGCGCTGGGACCGCCGCCGACTCTGCTTTCATCCCGAATCCAATCAAGGAGTTTGAACGATGTTCACTGGCTTAAGCGCTTTTCCACTCACCCCGCTGGCAGACGATGCGGTAGACGAGGCTTCGTTTATTCGGCTGGTTGAAAGGCTCAGTGCGGCGAAAGTCGACTCCATTACCGCGCTAGGCTCCACCGGTTCCTACGCGTACCTGAGCAGTGATGAGCGGAACCGTGTGGCCCATCTGACTGTGCAGCATGCTGGCGGGACGCCAGTAATCGTCGGTATCGGGGCGCTGCGCACCTCTCAGGTCCTGACAAACGCGGAAAACGCCCAGCAGGCCGGAGCATCCGCGCTGCTGCTGGCGCCCATGACCTACCAGCCCCTTACCGATGACGACGTGTTCGAGCTGTTCCGAACGGTCACAGCCAACTCGTCGCTGCCCGTCGTCGTCTACGACAACCCCGGCACCACGCACTTCACCTTCAGCACGGAGCTCTACGGGCGCATCGCTGAGCTACCCAAAATCGCCTCCATCAAAATCCCAGGGGTACCGGCTGACCCGCAACAGGCCTCGGCCCGGGTCCAAGGTATTCGGGCGGTTGTTCCCGAGCACGTGACCATCGGAGTATCCGGAGACGCCCACGCCGCCGCGGGCCTGGCTGCAGGCTGCGATGCCTGGTACTCGGTCATCGGTGGTACTTTGCCCGCCCTGGCCACGAAAATCACACAGGCGGCGCAGGAACGCCGGTACTCGGACGCCCTGACCGAGTCCGAGCGCCTTGAACCGCTCTGGAAGCTGTTCGCCGACTTCGGCGGGAGCATCCGTGTGGTCGCTGCCATCGCCGAGCACCTGGGCTTGGCCCCAAGAGCCTGCCTGCCGCTTCCCATCCAGGGATTTACCCCTGATCAGCGGGACCGTGTTGCCGGGGTCATCGATGCGCTCGGCCTCCACGAATAACACCGGTACCGGCGTTTCAAACTTAAAGAAGCTCCGGGTCCGGGCTCTGGCCCGCTATGTATTCGCCGCCACCCTGGTTCGAAGTGCAGACGGGGGAGCAGTAGTCGCTACCGTGCTGCTGGCACACTCCAGGGGGATGCCTGGCTGGTTGGCTGGACTGCTTGGCGCCTCGATCACCGCACCCCACCTGCTGGGACCGTTCATCGCCCGAAAGCTGGACACAGCCCGCGACGGGCGCAAGGTCATCGCCGCCTCCGCCACACTCCACGGGCTGCTGCTCGGGGCGGCTGCCCTGCTCATGCCGATCGGAGCGTTGTGGCCGGCCGTACTGTTGTTTGCCTCCGGGGTCTTCGGGCCTATGCTCACCGGCGGGATCAGCAGCCGGCTACCTTCCATCGCCGGGCCGGAACAAAGCAGCCAACGCAGGGCCCAAAGCTGGGATGTGGCTACCTACGGGCTCAGCGGGACCCTCGGACCCGCCGCCGTCGCCTGGATAGCAGCAACATCAGACCCCCTGACCGCCACCATGGTCCTCGCCGCGGTGGCCGTCGTCGGAGCCGGCGCCGTCCTCGCGCTCCCCAAACAAGAACCGCCACACCCGGCAACCACGGTGCCATCGCCCGCACAAACTCTATGCCTTATTTGGACTAATGGCCCTCTTCGCCGGACCCTGGGGCTCACTGTAACAGTGGCGTTCTCCGTTGCCGCTCTGCCCATCTACGCAGTGACTATCGCTCCGGTATTGGGCGGGGGCCCAGCCGCGGGTTTACTCGTCGCCGCCTATGGTGCTGGCAATCTTCTGGGATCGGCTGGCCTCATGCTACGACCGCTCCGTGGCGACGCCGACCGGCTCATGAGCCTCCTGGCCGTCCTCGTAGCGGCAGCGCTAGCGGCAGTCATCTTCACCTCAACCCTGCCTGCATCACTTATCGCCTTCTGCCTGGCAGGGGTTGTCAACGCGGTGTTTTTCGCAGCTACTCTCGCTGCCCGAAGTGAGTTTGCGCCCATCGAATCCCGTGGGCAAATTTTCATCTGGGTCGGAGCGCTCAAGATCGCCGGGGGAGCAGCCGGAACAGCTAGCGCCGGGGCGATAGCGGGCGTTGCCGGCTGGGCGCCTCCCGCTCTGGCGACAACACTCACCGCAATGGCCGTAGCGGTCACAATCGTCGAAAGACTCCGCCGACCGCTGTCACTACACGGGTAAAGCCAAAGACAACGGGCGAACACTGTTGCTCGGGCTGCCCCTCCCAAGTTTCCGACACAGAGAAGCAATGATTCGATCTTCTGAAAAGAGGCAATGCCATGCACCTTCCTCCGTTCCTCATTGAGCGCATGTTCGCAAAGCACGAATTCACCGCGCGGGTAAACCTCACCGGTTCCGACACAGAGGCGCTGTCGCTGAACGAACTATGGCAAGTAGCGCCCGAGCGAACCCGGGCCTGGTACGAGTCGTTGACACTTGGATACACCGAGTCGCCCGGCCACCCGGAGCTGCGCGAGCTGGCCGCTCAGGCCTCCGACGTTGGATCCGGGTCGAACGTCCAAATCTTCGCCGGCGCCACGGAGGCCGTGTTCGTCCTCTTGAACGCGGTTCTTGAGGCGGGCGATCACGTGATTGTCATTGGTCCGACGTACCAGCTCCTGATCGACGTTCCGCGGGCAATCGGTGCCGACGTGACCGAGGTGCGCCTCCGCCGCGAGAACGGTTGGGAGCTCGACATCTCTGAAATCAAGCACGCTGTACGGCCCAACACGCGGCTTATCGTCACAAACTTCCCCCACAATCCCACCGGAGCCCTACCCGAGCGGGCGGTTTTCGAGGAACTCATCAATCTCGTCGATGGGACCGACACATTCCTGCTCAGCGACGAAATCTACCGGGGGATTGAGCTTGATCCGCAGCGCCAGCTCCCGTCTGCGGCGGCCATGACGCCCAACGCCATCGCAGTTACGGGAGTATCCAAAGTGCTGGGCATGGCCGGCGTCAGGATCGGCTGGACCGTAACGCAAAACGCAGGAATCACCGACAAACTCCTCGATTACCGCTACTGGACCACCTTGGCCACCAGCGCCCCGAGTGAAGTCCTGGCCATCGCAGGTCTCCAGGCAGCACCCGCCCTTCTGGACAGAGCCAACACCCTCGTACGTACGAATTCCTCGGCCCTTGCCACGTTTGTTGCCTCGACGCCCGGCTGGGATTGGATCCCCCCGGTCGGTGGCACCTGCGCCTATCCGTGGCTGCTCAGCTCCAATGCAGAAGCTTTCTCAGAATGGCTTGTTAAGCATCACGGAGTACTCCTGGCTTCCGACGTCATGTTCCAGCACACCGGGCAGCACCTACGCTTTGGTTTGGGACGGGCACAATTCCAGGATGGAATTTCTGCTCTCGAGCAGGTCTGGCCGGGATGGCTGGGCGCTGCGTCCTGACTCCGCGGCTGATTCGTTGATGTTGTAGGTGTTGAGGGTTCGCAGGCTGGGCGGTTGACCGGAGACCTGGGCGGCTGGCTTGGTCCAAACCGGTGGAAAGGGTGCGGGCGAATGTTCTCTCAGCGTGTTGGCACCCGGGCTCCCTTTCAGGGGCCGAAGGACAGAATGCTCGTCGCCCTGCTTCAAAAAGTCCCGCCGCCCATTTGGGCGGCCCAGGGCGGTCTTACCCTGCACTGCACAAACTGACCTACGCCGTGACTCACGTCCTGCTGGGCGCCCGCCCGTGGTTGTGATCGGAGCAACAATCAGTTAACGTATTTGCAGACGTAATCCCGGTCAGTGTGCATGCATCCCACTAATCGGGACAATTCATGGTTCATATATCAGCAAAATGCTTGGCGCAGGAAGGTTTTCAATGTCATTTGTTACCAAGGCGCCAGCCACGAAGGGACGGACCAGCCCGGTACCGAAGCCCGCCCTGATTTACTTCTTCGGTGCCCTGGGCGGCATCCTCTTTGGCTACGAAACGGGGATCATTGCCGGAGCTTTGTCCTATATCTACAAGACCCCGGGATTCCCCCCAAACGCCCTGACCACGGGCCTGATCGTTGGCGGAATTTCCATCGGTGCCATTGTTGGCGCAGTCAGTGCCGGCAGGTTGTCCGACCGCATCGGCCGTCGACGTGTCATCCTGATTCTCGGCGTTATTTTCATTGTGGGCTCCTTGGCCTGCGCCGTCGTGCCAAACAACGAGGCCCTTATTGCCGGGCGAATCTTCCTCGGACTTGGGGTGGGTGGATGCTCTGCGCTGGTGCCGGTGTATCTGTCCGAAATGGCACCCGCTAAGGCGCGGGGCCGTCTGGCGGGCCTGAACCAACTGATGATCGTCACCGGTCTGCTGCTTGGCTACTGCGTTAACTTTCTCCTCGCTCACACTGAAGACTGGCGGCTCATGCTCGCCAGCGGCGCTCTCCCCGCGCTGCTCCTTGTCGCCGGCCTTCCCTTCCTGCCAGAAAGCCCGCGCTGGCTAATGACCAAGGGCCGTACAGAGGAGGCGGCGCGCCTGCTCTACGCCACCCGGTCCGCGGAGGAAGCGGCTTCCGACATTGAAGCGATCACCCGCGTGGAAGCCAGAAGCTCACACAGGGAACTCCTGGCCAAATGGGTACGCCCGGCCATCATCGTCGGTGTTGGTATTCCCATTCTTTGCCAGGCCACTGGACTGAATATGGTGACCTACTACGCTCCAACGATTTTCGAAAGCCTGAATCTGCCGCACGAAAATGCTCTGATGTTCACGATCATTCTCGGAACCATCAAGGTAGTTTCCGTGGCGGTCGGACTGCAGTTCATCGACCGCGTCGGCCGCAGGACCCTGTTGGTTGCCGGAAGCGCATGCATGGCCCTCTGCATGGCCGCCATGGCCTTCGAAGCGAGTAAGGGCGATCAAGTTGACCCGATGTCGATGCTGATCGCCATGGCCGTCATGTTTGTCAGCTACTCCCTAACCTGGGGGCCGGTTAACTGGGTTTTGCTCGGTGAGATCTTCCCCCTCCGCGTCCGCGGGGCGGCCATGGGCATGGCAAGCATGGTCACATGGTTCGCGACGCTCGCCATTACCTTCGGCTTCCCCCTGCTGCGCGAGTCGCTGGGCCTGGCAGGGACGATGGTCCTTTTCGTGGCATGCAATATCGCCGGATTCTTGTTCTGCCTGAAGTTTGTCCCTGAAACGAAGGGACGGAGCCTGGAGCAGATCGAGCAGGACCTCCACGACCGCCACGACACCAAAGTTGCTGCCACAGCACAATGAGCTCGCGTCGGACTCCGGCTAAGGCAGGTGCGTAAGGAAGGGAAACGCGGAGCACAAGCATGCGGACCTCGCGGCTCTGACCGTCGAGTCGTCGGAGGAAAGCATTAATGGAAGGAGACTGCCGGTTGGGTCGGTGGCCGTTGTGTGTACTGGAATCTTGAGTTGAAGACATCGGCCAGGTAGTCCCGGTAACCGGGACTAGGATGTTTCAGGGACTATAGAGATAGGTCGGACCGGCCTATGGGGTCCCGAACCTAGGTAGCGATGCTTCGAGCTCCGTGCAGACTCGAAGGGCTATCCTGCACTGAACTACCCGAGAGGGAACGATATGGCGTCCACCACGACGATGGGGAAGGGTTCTCTGGACCGGGGCCTGGAACTGTTCAACCACCTTGCCCGCAGCAAAGAAGCTTCCACGGCAGAATTGGTCAAAGCCCTGGGCATGAGCCGCAGTGCAACGTATCGGTTGGTGGAGCGGCTGCATGAGGATCAGTACATCATCCAAACCCCAACCGGCCAGTGGAGGCTCGGGCCGTCCATCGCCCGGCTCGCGATGGCTGCGGTGCAGTCCGTCGAAGTAATGGACGTTGCACCGGCGTTACTCCGGGCGTTGGCTCAGCAGACGCGCGAGAGTGTAAGCCTCGGGGTACTCAATGGTCATGAAATTGTCTTCGTCTATCGCGAGCTTGGCCCCCAATCCGTCCGGGTAAGTGCCGAACTGGGAGCCCGCCGTCCGCTGCACGCAACGTCCATCGGTAAGGCCTACTTATCAGGTCTGGGAGAGCATGAGCGATCAACCCTGTTGCGCCAGCTCCAGCTCAGCCCCCACACTCCCCATACCATCACCTCAAGAGCGACCCTGGAAGATGACATCCAGCTCTCGCTGGAGCGGGGCTGGACAGAGGAACACCAGGAGTTCGATCTCTCCAGTACCTGTTGCGGCGCCCCGATTTTCGACCACTCAGGACACGTCGTGGCAGCGATCAGCGTTGCCGGACCTGCCAACCGAATGCAGGAGCAGACTGGTACTTTTGGTCCCTTGGTTTCGGCAACCGCGGCCGCCATTTCCCGCCAGCTGGGATATGAACCGCGAAATCCAACCACCCAGGCGCGCGCTGTTTAAGCCTCCCATGCCTGGTGTTGGTCTATCGAAAGTTGCCTCCATTTCAGGGCCGGCAGGAGTGCGGTGCCCGTAATTTTAAGCCAACTGTCCGCTGTGTGCTGGTGACGAACACAGGGAATGGTCTGTGAGGACGCGGTCGACATGGTCTTGGTGCCTGGCGCCGGTCGAAAAAACCATAGCGCACTCTAAAGAGCCCCTTTATAGAGAGACCAAGGGACGCTATTGATTTCGGCATACAGCACGGACGAGCCAGCCGTCCTCGTGGTGGAACATTCGTCTGCCACCTCCGTAGGTCAGGTGAAGCCAGAGTACGCGTCGATCGTGTGTGTAATCGTCGACGACGCCGCGTGCGATGACGAGGTCGTTGTCGAGGACTTCTATTTCCTCGCCGCGGCTGAGGCCTCTCCAATGGGACATATCGAGAGTCATTGTTGTGGCAGGCCTTCCATGGTTTTCTTCTCTCGTGCTGCATCGGTGGTGGGCGTGCTTCCAGGGCGATGTTAGGGATGGGTGGTAACTCGGCAGCTGAAGGTTCGTTCTTCACCCGGTTGGACAAGCATTTGTCCAGGGCTTGTCAGTACTTCCCCGCGATGTGCCGCGGATACGGGCAGGCCTGCCCACGGCTCGAGGCAAACGAAGTTCGCACCTGCCTGCTTCCACACCGTGAACTGCGTAAAGTCGTCGAAGGCCAGGTCTAGTAGCGGCCCGTCCGGCGAGACGTACCGGACGGTACGGCTTTTCACTGACTCAAAAATGATCGCTCCGTCAGCGAAAAGGTCTTCAGTCAGAGTAAGGACCTTTTCATGCAGCGGTGTCGGATGACGGGCAGCGGTGAGCTGCACCTGGGCATCGACCCGCCGGATTGCGTCGGTTTCCTCCTCGGGAAAAAGAAGCTCCCATCCCGGGGACGGATCCCATCGGAAGGCCGGGTGCCATCCGAGGGATGCAGGCATGGGCGCTGGGCCCGTATTGGTGAGTGTAAAGGTGAGGTTGAGTGAGGGCCCGTTGAGCGAGCAGCAAATTGCCAACGAAAAGGGAAACGGAAACATTGCTTCTGTTGCCGGGCTGTTGCGGAGCAGGAAGCGTGCCGTGCGGGCGGTGGTTTCCAGGACAGTGAATTGGCTGTCTCGTGCGAATCCGTGCTGTGTCATCGGGTAGCTCCGGCCATCGTGGTGCAGCACGTCATTGGCGAGCCGTCCGATAATCGGGAACAGGACGGGGGCGTGCCGCGGCCATTGCGGTCCTGCTGACCAAAGCAGTTCCTTGCCGGTGCTGTTCTGGAGGGAGACCAGCTCCGCGCCGTGGGAGTCCAGTACGGCGCGAAGCTGGTCGGTCTGGAGATGTACTCTCATCAGTCCGTTTCCGGGCTGGTGCAAAAATCGCAGTTGTCCGGGCATTGCCATTCCGGTGTTTGGTAGGCAGTGTCTTCTTGCCGGATGAGAAGGAGTTCTGTGCTCATGGTCAGGCCGAGGGTTGTGGAAGGCTCAGCTGCCCGTTGACCCGGGTGGGAACGATGAGGTTTCCGTCCTTGAGCTCGTCGGGGAGGACGGTTGCCGGGGCATCCTGGTAGGTGACCGGGCGCAGGAACCGGCGTACGGCGGTTGCTCCGACGGAGGTGTGCAGGGAGTTGGTCGATGGCCAGGGCCCGCCGTGGGTCTGGGCCCAGCTGACACTCACGCCGGTGGGGTAGCCGTTGTAGATGATGCGGCCGGCCCGAGCTTTTCCGAGTTCTGTGAGCCGTTGTGCCAGGTCGTCATCGTCTTCGCCGAGGTGGATGGTCAGGGTCAGGGAGTCCTCGATCATCGACAGTGCCTGTTCGAGTTCTGGCAGCGTCGCGTAGCGGACGATGATGGCGGAGGGTCCGAAGCATTCTTCAACAGTCTCCCGCCGCAGCCGGGAAGCGTCGATGCTGTAAACGGCGGGAGTAACGCGGAATCCCCCCTCGGCAGGGGCTTTACCGGTGGCGACCCGATCCACGTCCTCCTGATCGTCCAGGGCGCCGGTGATGGCAGCGTAGCTCTCGAAAATTCGGCGGTTCAGCAGGGGTGAAACGTTGCTGGAGGACAGTTCGTGGCTGAGCCTGGAGACGAGAATGTCGCCTTCGGGGCTTTGCGGGACGAACACGACGCCCGGTTTGGTGCAGAGCTGCCCGGCGGAGGTCGTGATGGAGGCTGCAAGACCGGCTCCGATGTCGGCGCCCCGCTCGGCCGCGGCATTGGGGGTGACAATCAGGGGGTTGAGGCTGCTGAGCTCACCGTAAAAGGGGATGGGTTGTGCCCGGCGGCTGATCGCTTCCATGAGCGCGGTCCCGCCGCCAAGGGAGCCCGTGAAGCCGACAGCCTGGATGAGGGGGTGGCTGACCAGCGCGGTTCCGGCTTTCTGGCCAAAGACTATTCCCAGGATTCCTTCTGGTGCCCCGTAGTTGGTGGCCGCTGCAGCCATGATGTCGTAAGAGACTTTGGAGGTGCGGGGGTGGGAACTGTGCGCTTTGAGCACGACCGGGCAACCGGTCGCGAGGGCTGATGCTGTGTCGCCGCCGATGACGGAGAAGGCAAAGGGGAAGTTGCTTGATCCGAAGACGGCCACGGGGCCGATGGGCTGGAGGATGCGGCGCAGGTCCGGACGCGGCCCCATCGGAGTCTCGCCGGCGGTGTCGATGGCCGCTTCGAGGTAGCTGCCTTCAAGTAGGACTTCGGCGAAGAACCGCATCTGGTAGCTCGCCCGTTTGAGTTCCCCGGTCAGGCGGGCCGGGCCGATGCCTGTCTCTTCGTCAGCGGCCTTTATGAGCTCTTCCGCGTTTAGGTCCAGGCTGTCCGCGATTGCCTGGAGCAGCCCGGCACGGCCCGTTCTGCCGATGGTCTCCAGATAGGGGAAGGCCTTGCCCGCGTTCTCGACGATGCGGCCCACGTCCGCCGGAAAGTTTTCTTCTGCTACCGGGTCCAGGCGGGCTCCGGTGTAGGGGTTGGTGCCTGCAATGGTGGTCATGATGCTGGGGTCCTTGGCTCTGGGGGTCAGTGGAAGAGTGTGGCGGGAACTGTTGCGGCGTTTCCCGGGTGCATTACCGGCACGCCTTCGACTTGGGGTGCGCGGCCCTGGGCCAGCATGCCGCCGTCGATGTTGAAGGTTTGTCCGGTGACGAACGCTGATTCAGCGGAGGCCAGGAAGATGACGCCGGCTGCGATGTCTTCGGGTGTTCCTGCGCGGCCCAGCGGGATCTGGGCGGCGCGCAGGTCCTTTTTGCCGTCCCACATGGGCGGTTCTCCCTCGACCGCGATTGCGCCGGGGCGCAGGGCGTTGACGCGGATGCCCCAGGGGGCGAGGTCAACGGCGACGGCGCGGGTGAAGGATTCCATCGCGCCTTTGACGGAGTCGTAGGGGATGTGGTTGCGGTGGGCGCGTTCGGCTCCGTGGGAGCTGATGTTGATGATCGATCCTTTCTTGTCCTGGGCGGCCAGGGCGCGCGCTGTTCGCTGGGTGCAGCCGTAGAGCATGTTCATGTTTTTGCTCACGAACAGTTCCCAGTCGGCTGGTTCCACTGACAGGAAGTTGCCCCATGCGGTGTCGCCGCAGCGGACGTAGGCGTTGTTGACCAGGATGTCGACTGTGCCCAGGGCTTCCTCGGTTTCGGCGAACACCCGGTCGACCTGGGTGAAGTCGGACATGTCACCGATCGCGGCGTATGCTTCCACGCCGGCGTCCCGCAGCTCCTGCACGACGGACTCGGCCGCGGCCGCGTCGACGTCGTTCACGGCAACGCGTGCGCCTTCGGCTCCGCAGCGGATCGCGATGGCACGGCCGATGTTTCGCCCTGCTCCGGTGACGAATGCAGTGCGGCCGGTGAGGGAACCGTGCCCGGTGGTGATGTCGGGGGAGGCCCAGGTGGTGTTGGCTTGCTGGTTGTTCATGCCTTCTCTTTCACGGGGAGGTGATGTCCAGTGTGTGTGTGGGCAAAGCCCACATCCGCACTGCATCTTCGTTGATTTCGATGCCGAGGCCGTTCCCTGTCGGAATGGTGACCTGGCCGCTTTGAGCCAGTATCGGCTCCTTCAAAACGCCTTCACGGAAGGGATTTTCTCCCCGGTCGTATTCAAGCAGCGGCGGGTAGGCGTTCCTTTCACCGAAGGGTGATGCCGGGAGGGTGGAGAGCAGTTGCAGGGTGGCGGCCATCAGGACGCCGGTTCCCCAGACGTGGGGGGCGACGCGGAGGTTCCACGCGGTGGCCATTTGGGCGATGACCTTGGCCTCGGTGAACCCGCCGCAGACGGAGAGGTTGGGCTGGACAATGTCGATGCGTTTTTCCGCGATGTAGTCACGGAAGCCGAACCGGGTGTACAGAGCTTCTCCTGCGGCCAACGGAAGGTCCGTGTTGTTGCGCAGCATGGCCCACCCGTGTGTTTCGTCCGGGGGCAGGGGCTCCTCGATCCAGTAGGGACTGAAGTCCTTTACCTCACGCAGTGAAGCCAAGACCGTGTCCACCGTTGCGTTGGCGTTGTAGTCCACCATGACCAGCCCGTCCGGACCCAGGAGGTCCCTGGTGATGGCTGTGCGTTCCACGTCGTCACGGATGCCGGAACCGACCTTGATTTTCGCGGCAGTGAAACCTTCCTCGACGGCTTCTTCGATGTAGTCCCGAAGGATCCTGTTGTCGTCTGATTCATGGTAGTAGCCGGTGGAGGCGTAGGCGGTGACCTCATCACGGACCCGTCCACCGAGCAGGGCCGAGACCGGAAGACCGTACGTTCTCGCGGCAGCGTCCCACATCGCGGTGTCCAGGCCGCTGATCGCCGCAACGTGAAGTCCGCCCTTGGTCAGGTGGTACCCGGCGTTGAGCCGGCTCAACCAGGCGCCTTCCCTGAGTTCCAGTGGCTGGCCGATGACCGTGTGGGCGAGATCCTCCAGGTGGGCGGAGACCACACGGGGCGGCCCGAAGGACTCCCCCCAGCCCTCGATGCCGTCGGAGGTCGTTATCTTGACCAGAGTCGCAGTTCTCGCCGCGACCCTGACCTTGGAGGTGCCGAATCCGCCGTCCTTCAGCCTGTGCTCGAGCGGAAAAATTTCGATCCGCTCGATCGTACTCTGCCTAGTCATCGTCTGCGGCACCCTTCACTTGTCCGACAATCTGGGTGGGATTGACGAAGCGAAGCGCGATCATCAGCAGTACCGAGGTCATTACCGTGTAGATCACGGCCATGGCATCAATGGTTTGGGCGCTGCGGATTCCGGTGGAGAACGCGGCCGAGTACAGGGCGACGATGAGGGTTTCACTCTTGGGCCCTGCCACGAGGAACGTCAGTTCGAACATGGCCACGGTCCGGACCAGGATCAGCACGCCCGCGGCCAGAATTCCGGGGGTGAGCAGCGGCACCAGGACCATGCGGAACATTTTCCAGGTGTTCGCACCGCACATGCGGGCCGCCGACTCGAGGTTCCGATCCAGCTGGCCGATGAACGGGGTCATCACCAGGATGACGAACGGCAGGGCAGGCACCAGGTTCACCAGGATGACGCCGGTGAGGGATCCGGCCAGCTGGAGCTGGTACATCAACGTTGCCAGCGGCACGCCGTACGTGATCGGGGGGAGCATCACGGGCAACAGCATGAGGAGCATGACCAGCTTTTTGCCGGGGAAGTCCCGCCGGGCCAGGGCGTAGGCCGCGGGAACGCCGAGGGCGAGCGATAGCGCCAGGACACTGAAAGTCACCTGGAGGGTGGTGATGAGGACGTCGGCGAGGTTGAATTCCTGCCAGGCCTGACCGAACCACTCGACCGTGAAGCCTTCGGGGAGTGGCCCCCTGAACCAGGTGGTTCCGAAGGCGTTGACGATGACCGAGAGGATGATTCCGGCCAGGTTGAGGAGGAAGAATCCGACGGCTACCCAGACTGCGATCTGGAGTAGTGAGCGCTTGTTCTTGGTTGGGGCGGCCGGGTTGTCGGTTGACCGTCGGGATGTTGATGGGGGAGCGGTTGTGGTTGTCATGATCAGCCCTTACCTCCTGCTGTGGATCCTTCGTAGAAGCGGCTGCGCAGGACCAGGACCGCACCGATGATGACCATTTCCACTACGCCCATGATGACTGCAATCGTGGAGGCGAGGGAGAAGTCATATTGTTCGAACGCTGCCTGGTACGCGGCGATGGACAGGACGCGGGTGGATCCGGTGGGTTCGCCCACGAGGTTTGCCGAGGGGAAGACGCCGAATGCCAAAACGAAGGTCAGACAGAAGGTCATTGCCAGACCGGGCGCGAGCAGCGGCATCACGATGTACTTTGTCCGCTGCCATTTCGTAGCGCCCAATGTCGCCGCTGCCCGTTCCAGTGTCGGGTCGATGCCGGAAAGGTACGACAGCGTCAGCAGGAAAGCGAACGGGAAACCGGTGATGATCAGGGAGAACAAAACCCCGGCGTAATTGTAGATAAGCCGGACGGGTTCATCGACAAGTCCGATACCCAGGAGCACCTGGTTGAACCACCCTGTGGGGGAGAAGTAGCGCAGCAGGCCGTCGGCCACCAGAACTGTACCCAGACTCACCGGCAGCACGAGGATGGCCGTCAGGAGCCGCTTTCCCTTGAACTTGCGGCGCATCTGCATCGCGATCGGAACGGAGGCCCCGACGTTGATCAGCGCAGCCGGCAGTGCCAGGGCCAGCGTCTTCCATATGGTGGAGGACTGGAACGGGTCGGTGAAGAAGTTCACGTAGTTCGCGAACGGTCCGCCGCCGTTCAGGGGGTCCATTGAGATGCTGACGCCGTAGAACATCGGGTAGACGAACAGGGCTCCAAGGATCAGGACGGCTGGCACCAGCAGGACCAGCAGAGGATCGATGCCGCGGTCTGCCAGTTTGTGCCGGAAGTTCAGCTTGGGGGCATCGTTGCGGTTGGTCAGGGTGGTCACGAAAAGACCTCTTCTTGCACGGCGGCAGCGGCCTGGACGACGTCGTCGGAGCATTCGTCTCCGGTGAACAGCAGTGCGCTGTAGTGGGAGAAGCCCACCTCGAAGGTATCGCCGGCACGGACGCGGTCCTTGAGCCGCAGGTGAATTACTTCCCCGGCTTCGGTGACGCCCTCTACAACGAACGTGTGTCCGGAGAATTCGACGACGACGGCACGGACCCGCAGTGAGTTTCCGTCCACGGGGCCGAGCTGGAAATCCTCCGGCCGGACGGCCATGATGGCCCTTCCGTTCTGGATGGGACGCTGCGCGGTGACCTGGAAGGAATTGCCGTGCGAGCGGACTCCGACGATTCCCTGTTCACCAGCCGAGGACGTGGTCTCGACAGAGAACAGGTTCCGGAAACCCATAAAGGATGCGACGTAGGTGTTGATCGGCCTGTTGTAAACCTCTTCGGGAGGTCCAACCTGATCGACTTTTGATCGGCGCAGGACAACAACGCGGTCTGCCAGGGCCAACGCTTCTTCCTGATCGTGCGTCACATAGATGGTGGTGAGCTTCAGGCTCTGGTGCAAACGCCGGATTTCCGTGCGCATCTGCAGCCGAAGCTTTGCGTCCAGATTCGATAGCGGTTCATCCATCAGGACCAGACGGGGACGGAGGACCACGGCACGTGCGATGGCCACGCGCTGCTGCTGGCCACCGGAGAGTTGGCCGGGGAGCTTGGAGGCGTGCTCCTGCAGGTCTACCATGGCCAGCGCCTCATCGACCCGGGTACGCATTTCCTGCTTGTTCACGCCCCGGACTTTAAGGCCGAAGCCGACGTTGTCGCGGATGCTCAGGTGGGGGAAGAGGGCGTAGTTCTGGAAGACCATGCCGAACTCGCGCTTCTCCGAAGGCAGGGTGTCGATCCTGACGTCGTCCGCCCAGATGGCGCCTTCGCTGAGCGGAAGCAGGCCGGCCAGGCAGCTCAGTGCTGTGGATTTTCCGCAGCCTGAGGGGCCTAGGAGGGCGATGAACTCGCCACCTTCGATGGTCAGGTCAAGGTGATCAAGGGCTGTTATGGGGCCGAATTTTCTGGTGACGCCTTGGAGCCGGAGCTGGCCCAGTTCGGGTTTTGCGGTAGTGGTGTTCACGTTCGTTGTCTCCTTTGACTAATGCTTGCGCCGGCTACTTTTGCTGTACTTTGGCGCCGCCGACGTTGCGGTCCCACAGATCAAACGCGGAAACCATGGCATCAGCTTCGAGGGGGATCTCCAGCGGCTGGCTCTTGATCAGCTCGTCGTAGATGGGGCGGCCAAATTCCTTGATCAGGTCCTGGCTCTCCTGCGGGGCCATGGTCAAGGGAACATCCTTGACGGCCGGTCCCGGGTACAGGTAGCCCGAATCGTAGGTGAAGGCCTGCTGCTCAGGTTCCAGCGCGTACTTCATGAAGTCCAGGACGACGGCCAGGCGCTGGCCTTCGATGCCCTTCGGTGCGGTCATGAAGTGTCCGTCACCGACCCAGGTGAAGTCGTTGAACGCGCTGACTTCCATCTCCGCCGGGACCTGGCCGATGGCGCGCGGGTTGATGTCCCAGCCCGTAGTAGTGGGAATCATCCAGCGGTTCCCCTGCGCCAGTTCAGTCATGGTCTGCGCCGTGCCGGTGGGGTAGTAATCGATGTACTGGTTCAGTTCCGCCAGGTAGGCCCACGTCTTTTCCCAACCGTTAACCGGGTCCTTGGGGTCCTTGTCGCCGAGCATATACGGCAGGCCCATCAGGAACGCGCGTCCAATGCCCGAGTTGGCCGGGCGGGCGTAGAAGAACTTGTTGGGGTTGGCTTTTGCCCAGTCGAGAAGCTCCTGGGGTGTCTTGGGCGGGCTGGGCACCTTTGCCGGGTCGAACTCCAGCAGCGGGCCGCCCGGGTAGAAGACAAAGGACAGGCCCTTGCCCTGGGCGAGCTCCTGGAACTTGCTGACGTTTTCGTCGTAAATCTCGCTGGGTTCCGGAAGGTTGTCTTTCTGCTGGCCGAGAAGGTCGTACCAGACGTCCTGCTTCAGACCCGAGGCCATGCCATCAGAACCAGTCAGGACGAGGTCGATATCCAGCCGGCCCGCCTTTTGCTGCGCCTGAAGCTTTCCGACCAGTTCGGGGGCGTTGACCTTTTGGAAGGTGAACTCCTTGACAAGCTCCGGGTGTTCTTTCTGGTAGTTGTCGAAAATTTGCTGGCTGAGTTGCAGGTTTCCGGCGACGTCGACGACGTTGATCGTCAGCGGTTCGCTGGGCAGGACAACTTCACCGGCAGGGGTGTCCGCGGCGCCCGGGGCTTTAGGGGCGCTGCATCCGGTGACCAGCATGGCGCCTGCCATGGAAATGGCGGCGAGGGTTTTCAAATACTTCAATGGAGTCTCCGTTGTCTCGTGCCCGCCGTTGTGGCGGGCTGAAGCGATTTCAGGCGTCAGCGGTTTCGCTGGCTATGGGGCGGGGGACGGGGCATTCAAGGTGATAGCCGCGGCCGGCGTAGTCGAACCCTTCGAGCTCGGTGACGGTCACCCCGGGGTGCTGGGCCGCGGCATAGTATGCACGGATTTCCTTGATCAGGCCCGTCTTCTCGTCGAAGACGTACCA
The DNA here is from genome assembly GCF_059089735.1 of Arthrobacter sp. sptzw32. Classification (NCBI taxonomy): domain Bacteria; kingdom Bacillati; phylum Actinomycetota; class Actinomycetes; order Micrococcales; family Micrococcaceae; genus Arthrobacter; species Arthrobacter sp. sptzw32. Next base: position 168,434 of record NZ_JBNHEZ010000006.1, read on the forward strand.
TTCATCGCCCCGAAGGATGGTGCCTTCAAGGGTTTTGTAGTGCGTCCATTCGATGACGGCCTGGTGCGACTCGGGCGCAACGACCAAGCGGTCGATAGTCCATGCCGAGCCCTTGGTGGCAACAAAATGCGCCCAACGTTCGGCGATCAACCGGTTGCCGTGCCAGGCCCCCCCATACATGCTTGGGGGGAAGTAGTGGACAGCATCTTCGGTGAAGCATGCGGCCATTTTCTCTACGTCGGCTTCGTTGCAGCCAACAAAGTAGGTCCTGATCAAAGCTTCGTACTGAGCGGCGAGGTTGGAAGGAGCATTCATCGTGATGCCTTCCATTCCTGGTACTCGGCCATCGTCTTGTCGTTCGGGGGGTAGACGCCCAGCAGGGACTCTCCGTTGTGTACCCGGGTATGAAGGTAGGCCTCGCGGGTTTCCTGTTCCAGTGCGTCCTCGGCGATGACCGGGGCCAGTGAGCGGGGAACGATGATCACGCCATCGGGGTCCCCCACAACGATGTCACCGGGATAGACGGCGACGCCGGCGCATCCGATGGGAACCTGAAGATCGGCCACGTGGAAGCTGGTGAGGCGCGTAGTGGCGGTGATGGCCCGGGCATAGGTCGGAATGTCGAGGGTTTCCAGGACGTAGCCGTCACGGAAGGCGCCATCGGTGATGAAAGCCTTCGCACCGCGGTGCATGGCGCGGGTTACGAGCATGTCACCTGCGGACGCGGCGCTGATGTCGCTGCGGCTGTCGATGATCATGACGTGGCCGGGCTGAAGCTGTTCGACACCGGCCCACTGAAGGTTGTCCTCATCGGCGAGTCCCTCAAGGGTGTCGAGGTCCTCGCGGGCAGGGATGAAGCGCATCGTGAACGCCTCTCCTGCGAACGGTTCCTTGACCTGACCCACAGGTGCCACTCCGACCAGGAACTGCTGCCGCAGGCCGTGCTTGAACAGCTGGGTTGCCAGCGTAGCGGTGCTTACCTTCTTCAGGGTTTCCAGGACCTCCGGGTCCACCTGCTGGGATTGGATGCTCAATTCCTGCTCCTTTTTCGCTTCAAAAGTTTCATTCTCTGGGAAGCCGTCTCGTTCAACGGGATTCCTGTTACGATCGATGCTAGGCAGGAAACAAAGAAATACCTAGCGGATTGTGAGGTGAAGCACCGGAATGAGCGAACTTATCGAGCAGCGGGACAATATCCGCCGCGAAGTCCCATCCAGTGAGACGAAGGAGGGTGCGAGTGGGGCGAAGGACCAAGCGGCTGCTTCGGCTCTGGACCGGAGTCTTTCCATTCTTGATTTCCTGGCGACGACCCGGGGAGCGACGACCGGGGAGATTGCGGCAGCCGTCCACGTGAGCCGCAGCACCACGTACCGGCTTGTGGAGCGCTTGCGGCAGCGTGGCTACGTTGATGACATCGGCCATGCCGGGATCTGGCACCTGGGTCCGGCCGCTGCCCGCCTGGCGCTTGCCGCCGTGCAGTCAAGTGATGTCGCTCAGATTGCGCCGGAGTACCTGAGGATGCTTGTCCAGCAAACCCGTGAATCAGTCAACCTTGGCGTCCCCCGCGGTACGGAGATGGTTTTCATCTACCGGGACAAGGGACCCCAGACCGTCGCCGTTCATGGCGACGTCGGGGCGCGGAGGCCTATGCACTGCACGTCCGTTGGCAAGGCATACCTGGCCGCCCTGCCACAGGAGGAGCGGGAGCAAATCCTCTCCAAGATGGTCTATCACCGCTTCACACCGCACACCATCACCACGAGGGCGGCTTTGGAGGAAGAGATTCGACGCACTATTGAACGCGGCTGGTCCGAGGACCATGGTGAAATCGACCCGTCGAGCACCTGCTGCGGCGCCGCCATCCGCGACAACATGGGCCGGCCCGTTGCCGCCATCAGCGTCGCCGGCGTAACCGACCGGATCAGCCCCGAACTTTCGCGTATCGGCGCCGTGGTGGCCAGCACCGCCGAAGCCATATCCCGCCGTCTCGGCTACGACCCGGCCATCAACTACGCCACATCTCCCACCGCAGGAACGAGAAAATAGCTTGAGAATCGCACGAATTTCCCTCCAGCAACGCCCCCGCCTTGCAGTCGAAGACGATGGGGCATGGCGCGTCCTGACCCAGACAGACCTCGCCGCAATCGTGGCAGGGGAAGCACCTGAAATAGATCCCGCCGAGGAACCCCTGAGCCACCCGGGACTGTTGGCCCCGTATCCGGGAGGAACCATTTTCGGGATCGGCCTCAATTACAGGGACACCATCAGGGACATGGGATTCCCGACCCCAGAAACGCCGTACCTTTTCCCGAAACTCTCCTCCAGCGTCGCCGGGCCAGGAGACCCCATCATTCTTGACGCGGACGTGACCACAGAAGCTGACTGGGAGGGCGAGCTCGCGGTCATCATCGGCAAAACGGCCCGCAACATCCCCGAAGAAGGCGCCTTGGATTTCGTCTTCGGATATACGGCGGCAAACGACATTTCGGCACGGGACGTCCAGCGGGCTGATCCCCAATGGGTCCGGGGCAAAGGACTGGACACCTTCTGTCCCATCGGCCCGGTCATCGTCACTGCCGACGAGATTCCCGACCCGCAGAACGTCCGGATCAGGACCTGGGTCAACGGGAACATCGTCCAGGACGGGAACACAGCCGACATGGTCTTCGGCGTCAGGGCGCTCATTTCCTACCTGAGCAGGCACTTCACCCTTCGCCCCGGAGACGTGATTCTCACCGGCACCCCATCCGGGTGTGGCGGGTTCATGACTCCTCCCAGGTTCCTCGCACCGGGTGACCAGACCACGGTGGAAGTCCAAGGAATCGGAAGCCTTACAAACCCGGTGGCAGCGGCATCCGTTCCGGTGCCATGACCTGTGCACGGCCCAACGATAAGCACCGCTAACAGAATCGACGCTATGGCTCCCGAAAATTCGCTGCCCAGAACCACTGCTGCAGACGACAGTCTGATCAATGAACAACATTTCGCAGGGCTTCGTCCCGGCGAAGCAACCACGGACCGGATAAAGGGAATTGATCTGTCCTTGATCATGCTCCCTCTTGCCGCTCCCATCAGCGACGCGAAAGTCCTGACAGGGCGCCAGGAGCCCCTGACGGAAATTGCGTTTCTTTTCGCTGAGATCCACACCGAGGCCGGACTGTCCGGCATCGGCTACAGCTACTCCAAACGGGCCGGCGGCCAGGGCCTCTTCGCCCATGCCAAGGAGATCGCACCGAAACTGCTGGGCGAGGACCCCAACGACATCCAGCGTCTGTGGACCAAGCTGATTTGGGCCGGCGCCTCCGTCGGCCGCAGCGGACTCGCCACGCAAGCCATCGCCGCCATGGACATCGCCCTCTGGGATGTCAAAGCCAAACGCGCAAACCTTCCCCTGGCCAAACTGCTGGGAGCCCACCGCGACACCGTCCCGTGCTACAACACTTCCGGCGGATACCTCTCCATGTCCATCGAGGAAATCCGGGCCAATGCCCAGGCCTCACTGGAACGAGGCATCGGCGGCATCAAGATCAAAGTAGGCCAGCCGGACACATCGCTGGACATCCGACGAGTGCGTGCAATGCGGGAACTTCTCGGGGACGACTTTCCCCTGATGGTGGACGCAAACCAACAATGGAGCCGCACTACAGCCCTTCGCGTTGGCCTAAGGCTGGAAGAATTCGATCTCACTTGGATCGAAGAACCCCTCGACGCCTACGACGCCGAGGGCCACGCTGCCCTCGCCAGGGATCTGGTCACCCCGATAGCTACCGGGGAAATGCTCACCAGCACGGCTGAGCACCGAACCCTGATCCGTGCCGGTTCGGTGGACTTCATGCAGCCGGACGCTCCCCGGGTCGGCGGCATCACCCCCTTTCTGAAAATCATGGCCCTGGGCGAAGATGCAGGAATCCGCATGGCACCCCACTTCGCCATGGAAATCCACCTCCACTTGGCCGCAGCCTACGAGATCGATCCGTGGGTGGAGCACTTCGAATGGCTGGAACCGCTCTTCAACGAACGGCTGCAAATAGGAGGAGGCCGAATGATCATTCCGGCCAGACACGGGCTTGGCATCTCACTCAGCGAACAAGCCCGGGCATGGACGGCGGACCGCGCCAGCTTTGGCGGTACCGGCACCAGCTGACGCGACCCCTCGCCCACAATCCTCACCCGCCTTCCTCCCAAGCCAGCCGCGACCATGATCGCCGAACAAGATTCCGCGATCAGCGGGCTCCCGAGCACCCTTCCCACATCATGGTGAATCCGCTCGCCATTGCTGCAGAAGGCCAGCCGAAAGCCGAAACACGCGGCAGAACGCGCCATCCGAAAGGCGACAAACAGCCCCATCCGGGCATGCGTCCGAAACGCCGATAATGGGGCTTTCGTAAAACTAGCCGTTGCTGGGGCTACTTATCTCCCCGGTACCCCACGGACAGATAGCACTCCCATAGATCATTCATCGCCTTATATAGACGTGCACCGATGGCGTCTAGCTCCTCTGGACTATGCTGGGCGGCCTCCAACTGGCCCACTAACGGTCCCGAAGTAAATCTCTATCTTCGACTGTTCCAAAACGTGGTGGTGCCCCTTATCAGAGAACCACCAACGGTGGCCTGCAGAATCTTGTTGCGTTGTTCTAGAGCTGCCTTGGCTTCAGCCAGCGCGGCCATAGTCGTGGCCTTATATTCCGCGCTGATCGTATTGGATTCGGCCAGGAGTTTCTTCGCGAGCTGAATCATGGACGAAGCGCTCATATTGGCGGTCACGGCGTGTCCAACCGCCGCATTGCTTTCGTTGATCAGTTCTGCGCACAGATCTACAAGGTGCTGCTCCACGTATGCAGCCCATATGGCGATACGGCCTACAGCTGCTTCGCCTTCCTTGGTCATGGCTGTGTATGTACGGTGTTCCGGCCGCTCCAGTATTGCTGACGCTTCGTCCATACTCGTCAGCCTATGCCGCCGTTGTGAGCTTCATTGGGAAAACCGATGCAGCGCCGGTGGCGGCGCTCAGACTGAAGGAGTGCCAACAAATGCGGCATTTTCTCACCTAATGAGCAGCCAGATCGAACGCCGATAACGGATATTCGTAAAGCTACGGCAAGAGGGGTGTCTTGGCGGAGGACAGGGTGTCGACTGGCCTGGCGTGGCGCAGGTACTGGTAGACCGTCTCCCTGCTGATCCCGTAGTCGCGGGCAAGCAAGGCTTTCGAAACGCCGCTGCCGGCCCGCTGGACCAGTTCGGCGGCTCGTTCCGGCGTGAGGGTCTTTTTCCGTCCTTTGTAGGCGCCGCGCTGCTTGGCCAGGGCAATGCCTTCCCGCTGTCGTTCCCGGATGAGGGAGCGTTCGAATTCGGCGAAGGCGCCCATGACGGAGAGCATGAGGTTGGCCAGGGGGGAGTCCTCGCCGGTGAAGACCAAGCTTTCCTTGACGAACTCCACCCGCACACCTTTGCGGGTCAGGCCCTGGACGAGGGCACGTAGGTCATCGAGGTTCCGCGCGAGCCGGTCCATGCTGTGCACAACGACGGTGTCTCCGTCGCGGGCGAACCGCAGCAGTTCAGTGAGCTGCGGGCGGAAGGTGTCCTTGCCGGAGGCCTTGTCCGTGAAGACCCGGTCCAAGACCTGGCCTTCGAGCTGGCGTTTCTCGTTCTGGTCCAGTGTGCTTACCCGCACGTACCCGATCCGCTGCCCAGCCACTTATTGCCTCCGAACCGTGGTCCCGTCAGGCTGAGTTCTAGGCCTGTCTCAGAAAGAAGTCAAGACGAGCACTAAAGTTTGTCAGATTGGGGGTGTGCTTCAGCCTGACGTTTGAATCGGGCTGAAGCAGTCCGCGGTCCTTCCCGTCGCCGGTCTTCGTGGAGTTTTTGGGTGGCGCTTAGCCGCTCCAATATCCATTGATATTGCTTGTTTCTTCGTCGAGGTGCTTTATAGCAAAAGGCCCACGGGCAGCTGGTGCTGTCCGTGGGCCGTGCTGTTCAGCGGGTTTAGGGGATGGTCTTGTTGGCCACTGCTCGAGGGCCTTCCGTTTCAGCGGACAGGGTGTCGGTCGGTTTAGCGTCTTCTTCACTGAAGAGGCTGCTGCCCTTGGTTTCTTTCATGGTCAACACGGCTGCCAGGCCAATCAGTCCAACGAGTATGAGGTAGAAGGCCGGCATCATCTGGTTGCCGGTCTGGGCGATGAGCCAGGTCAGTACGTAGGGAACTGTGCCGGCGAAGATCGCTGCTGTGATGCTGTAGGCGATGGACAGGCCGGTCTGGCGTGTGCGGGTAGGAAAGAGTTCGGCTGCGGCTGCTGCGTGAACGCCCAGGATGAGTGCCAGAATGATGCCTAGTCCAACGGTGCTTACGGCACCGGCCCACGGTGTGCCGGACTGCATGGTGAGGAACAGCGGGTATGCCAGCACGATGAGTGCGATCGCTGCGGTGATGAGCAGAGGTTTGCGGCCAATTCGGTCGGACAGCGCCCCTGTCAGGGGTACGAGGATGAGTCCTGCGATGGAGGCCGCAGTGGAGAGCAGGGCGGCGGTTCCGGCGTCGAAGCCGAGCACGGATTCCTGGTAGGTCAGGAGGTAGACGAGGACGACGTAGAAGGTTACGTGCATCATGATTTCCAGGCCGCTCATTTGCAGGAGCTGCTTCCAATGCCGTGTGAAAACCTCTTTCACGGGGCTTTGGGGGATGTTGTCGAGTTCTTCGAGTGATTTGAACTCCGGGGTGTCCTCGATCTTGGAGCGGATGTAGAAGCCGACCACACCCAAGGGCACGGCGATGAGAAATGGTATGCGCCAGCCGCCGTTCTCAATGGTTGCAGCATCCATCGTGCTGGTCAGCACGAATACAACCAGAGACGCGGCGAGGAAGCCCAGGAGACTGCCGAACTCAAGCCAGCTTACGCCGAATCCGCGATGCTTCCGGGGGGAGTACTCGGCCAGGAATGCTGCGGCGCTGCCGAATTCGCCACCAGCGGCAAGGCCCTGTACGACGCGGGCAGCTATGAGCAGGATGGGAGCCCAGATGCCGATGGCATTGTAGGTGGGCAGGAGGCCGACAACGAGGGTTGCGCCGCTCATCGACAAAATGACTATCGAAAGCGTCTTCTTACGCCCGATCCGGTCGCCAAGGGTTCCGAAGATAAGGGCACCGAGCGGGCGGACGCCGAAGCTGATGGCAAAGACCGCGAACACAGACAGCAGCGCCGCGGTACTGTCCTGTTCCGGGAAGAAGACGACGGCGATGGTTGAAGCCAGATAGGCGTAGATCGCCCACTCAAACCAGTGGACGAAGACGCCTATGGAACCGGCTGTGACGCTTGTGCGCAGCCCTTTCCGGCTGATTCGCCCCTCAATATTGTTGGTGTTCACTGCTACTCCTGGAGGAAAAGTATCCGATGCTGGGGTAGAAAGCGCATCCGCAGGTGGCCGCCCCTATGGTTTCAGAACTGCGCTACCAGGAAGTGGTGATGGGGATCACTCGGGATTGCTGGCATTTACCATCTTTCTGCCACGTCGAGGATCTGTCGAATAGTTATTTCACGGAAAGCACATCTGATTTCCTGATGGCGGCACTCCAACCTTGTCATCTACGAAGACGAGCTATCGGTGATAGCTCACCTCTGTTTCGCCCGGACGGACCGTGAAGCTGGGGTTACGGACGGCGGTGACTGCACCGCTACGCACGCCGAGGTTGGCAACAGTGAGTGGGCGCTGCTGTTTCTGCTCATCACCTACCATGATCCAGGGTTCCTTTGGGGACTGCGGAGGTCACTGCAAATTCGACAGGGAGTACGTGGTCGGGCCCGACGCAACTTCGTATACGGCGCGAATGCGGGCATCATGAACGCCCCTTGGGCCCGAGCGGGAGGGCTACGGCTCGTGACTGCTCGCGCTGTCGCCTTGACTTCCTGGTACGCCTTCCCGGCGCCTATTCCTTAGTAGATGCTGCTTTCGCAGCCACGATCTGGTGCCGTAACGCTTGCCCTACTGCCCGTACCCGTGCAGTAGGGCGCTGCGATTGCAGGTGGGCCAGCACTGTCTTTAGCTCCGGGACGTCGTCCTTGATCTCGACAGTTGCTATTTTTCCCCCGTCGTACGTCAGGCGGTGTTGAGGGCGTTGGTGAAGGATGGAATATCCAAGACCCCGGGCTACGAAAGTGCGTACGGTCTCATAGCTTGCAGAGCGGAATCTGATGTCCGGCTCCCGGCCGCTGCGCCTAGCGATTGAGAGCATGAGATCGCGGGTGTGAGGCAGGTCCAGCAACACGAAGGACTCTTCCCTGAGCGCGGACAACGGCACGCTGCCCGAGCCCGCAAGGTCATGATTAGGTGGAAGCGCGAGGTATGGCCTGGCCGTATGCACCACGGAACCTGCGATTCCCTCCGGCAGGTCCAGGTCATAACACAGTGCAAGGTCAGCCTGGCCGTTGATTAGCGCGCTGACGCATCCTGAAATGTCCGTTTCAAGTACCTCGACTTCCAGGGCGGGGTGTTCCTCCCGCAGCCTGGTGAGCACGCCGGGAAGCAGGAATGGTGCGAGGGTGCTGAAGCATGCCATGCGCACCCGGCCCTTAACGCTTTGCTGCTCGCCCCGCGCGTGGTCGAGGCTTTCCTCTACATGGGTCAGAATGGCTTGGGCATCGCGCAAAAACAGCTCTCCGGCAGGAGTGAGCACCAACCCTTTGGACCTCTGCCTGATGAAAAACTGCGTGCCAATATGGCGCTCCAATTGCGCGATCGCCGCTGACACAGCGGATTGCGCCACGTTCAGCCGGACGGCGGCGCCAGTCATCGACAACTGGGCGGCCGCCTCTGAGAAATAGCGCAATTGCGTGAGTGTGACATCCATGTTCACCACACTACGACATTCATCTGATTTCGAGATGTAACTGTTCTAAAAGGACTGTTGGACAGATCCGGACGGGCGCGGAAAGCTGGGACAAGAAGTCTGGAACTGACGATCGAGCCAGTAGAACGAAAGGTAGCGGTGAAAGTGAAACACCAGCGCATCCGCACATTCAACACCAAAGACACCTACCCGGAGCAGAACCTGGACAACGACCTCTGCCAGGCGGTGGTAGCCAACGGGGTCGTCTACCTTCGTGGACAAATTGGGCAGGACCTGGACACCCGCGAATCGGTGGGTATCGGTGATGTTGAAGCTCAAACGGAAAAGGCCATGGCCAACATCGACATGCTTCTGAAGGAAGCGGGCAGCAGCCTCGAAGACATTGTCAAAGTCACGGTGTACATCATTGATCCGCGCTACCGTGAGACTGTCTATCGGGTGTTGGGCCGCTGGCTCAAGGGAGTCTTCCCGGTTTCCACCGGGATCGTCGTACAGGCGCTGGCACGGCCGGAGTGGCTGGTGGAGATCGACGCCACAGCCGTACTGTCGACCTCCCAGGTGGCACAATGACGTTCAGCATTGCTGGCACGGACGGGCAGGGGCGGTATGGAATCGCCGTGTGTTCCTCTTCCCCTGCCGTCGCCGCACGTTGCGCCCACCTGCGGGACGGTGTAGGCGCCGTCAGCTCACAGAACATCACGGATCCCCGTCTGGGCGGCGCCCTGCTGGATCGCCTCCAGGCCGGAGATTCAGCGCAGGAGGCCCTCGATGCAATTGTCCGCAAAGCTCCCGCGGTTGATTACCGCCAGTTGGTCGTCTTGGACTCCAAGGGTGCTTCAGCTGTCTTCAGCGGCGCGCACACGTTGGGCGTCTTAGGTGAAGGCAGAGGCAGGAACTGCGTTGCCGCCGGGAACATGCTGGATAGCCCTGCCGTCGCCCAGGCGCTGTGTGACAGTTTTGAATCTGCCACCGGTGAGCTGGAGGAGCGGTTGCTGGCTGCGCTGAAGGCTGCTGAAGCTGCCGGTGGGGAAGCGGGCCCCGTAAGGTCTGCAGGGATGTCCATCGTCTCCGGTCATGGCTGGAGGGACACTGATTTGCGTGTGGACTGGCACGACGACCCCATAGCTGAGCTTGGAAGGCTTCTGGATGTATGGCTTCCACAGCGCCAGGATTACGTGGTTCGCGGTCTCGATCCGGCCTCGTCCATCAGCTATGGAGTGCCAGGCGATGAACGCTGAGCTGGCAGCCAAGCTGAACGCAGAGGTTCAGCACGGACAACGCGATCGGGTGCTGGAGGCCGTGGCCGGGCAGCAAGCGGACCTGACCCAGCTCTCCGAGACGCTGCACGCCAACCCGGAGCTCGGCTGGCAGGAACACCGCGCAGCAGGGTGGACGGCAGACTATTTGGAACAGCACGGCTTCGACGTCGAAAGAGGGTACCTGGGTTTCCCCACTGCCTTACGGGCGGTCTTCGGAAATGGTAGCCGTCGGATCGGCGTCATGGCGGAGTACGACGCCCTGCCGGGTCTCGGTCATGCCTGCGGCCATAACATCATCACCGCCATCTCGTGCGGGACAGCGGTGGCACTGGCAGGGTTCGCGGTCGAACGGGACCTGACTGTCGAACTTTACGGAACTCCTGCCGAAGAAGGCGGAGGAGGAAAGATCGAGCTCTTGAAGAAGGGTGCCTTCCACGGCCTTGACCTTGCCATGATGGCACACCCCAGCCCGGTGGACTCGGCCGAGGCGCGGCCCTACGCCGTCGCCCATAACCATGTGCAGTACAGGGGCAAATCGGCCCACGCCGCGGCTTACCCGGACCAGGGCATCAACGCCAATGATGCGTTCATCGTCGCCCAGGTCGCTCTGGGTCTTCTTCGCCAGCAGCTGCCCGGCGGCACCCGGGTGCACGGTATCCAAACCCGTGGCGGTGAAGCCCCGAACGCCATCCCGGAAAAAACAGAGGGGCGCTGGTATGTCCGTGCCGAGTCACTCGCCCAGCTCGAAAAGCTGGAGGAGCGCGTCCAGCGCTGCTTTGAAGCCGGCGCCCTGGCATCCGGATGCGAGCTGTCGGTCACACCGGAATCAGAGCCGTACTCTGAGTTTCGGACAGATCTGCGGGCGCTGGAACTGTATGTCCGTCATGCAGAGTCCCTCGGGAGAGACTTCAACGTGCCGGCAGAGCAGGCGACCATGAACCGGGCCTCCACCGACATGGGCAACGTCTCCCAGGTGGTTCCGGCTATCCATCCCTACATCGGACTGGGCTGCTTCCCTGCAGCCAATCACCAGCCGGAGTTCGCTGCGCATTGTGTGGGCGAAGCAGCCGACCGCGCAATTCATGACGGTGCTGCGGCCCTGACGCTGACAGCACTGGACTTCCTGGCACAGTAGCCAGGCGCTTTCTCCCATAGTCGCAGGAACAGGACCATGACAGATCAACCATCGTCGACCGACCCCCGCAACCGGCGGGAACACGACAGCCTCGGCGACCGGGACGTCCCTGCCGAGACCTATTGGGGCATCAGCACCATGCGGGCCGTGGAAAACTTTCCCGTCAGTGGACGGCCCATCGGCAGCCTTCGTTCCCTGCTGTGGGGACTGGGAGCTGTAAAGTACGCCGCAGCCCGCGCAAACGAAAGCCTCGGCCTCCTCGAACCCGTCAAATCCGACGCCATACAAAGTGCCGCCCGCCAGGTCATGGACGGGCTCCTGGATGACCAGTTCGTCGTGGACACCATCCAAGGCGGCGCCGGTACCAGCACCGCCTTGAATGCCAACGAAGTAATAACCAACCGCGCCCTGGAACTGATGGGACACGACAAGGGCGACTATGCCACGCTGCACCCGATCGATGACGTGAATCGAAGTCAGTCGACCAACGACGTTTACCCCACTGCTATCAAGATCGCCTTGCAGCGTGAGCTCACAGAACTCTGTTCCGAACACAACAGGCTCAGCGAAGCCTTCGATGCCAAGGCGGCAGAATTCGCAGGAATCATCAAGGTAGGGCGAACCCAACTCCAGGATGCCGTACCGATGTCAATGGGCCAGGAATTGGGCGCCTTTGCCGAAACTTTGCGCGAGGACAGGAACCGGCTCCTTGAGCTTTTGCCGCATCTGCGCGAATCCAACCTCGGCGCCACGGCCATTGGCACAGGCATCACCGCTCCGCCCGGATACCGGGAAGCCGTCATGGTTGAACTCAACGCAGTCACTGGCCTGCAACTCGTCTCGGCGACCAACCTGGTCGAGGCAACCGGTGACACCGGCGTCTTCATGCTGGTCTCTGGAGTTATGAAGAGAGCCGCGGTAAAACTGTCAAAGATTTGCAACGACCTCCGTTTACTCTCCTCGGGCCCTCAAACGGGCTTCGCCGAGATTTTCCTGCCCGCAGTGCAGGCCGGGTCCTCGATCATGCCCGGAAAGGTTAACCCGGTCATCCCCGAAATGGTCAACCAAGTCGCCTTTCGCGTCGTCGGCGCCGACGCGACCGTGACCATGGCTGTCGAGGCCGGCCAGCTGCAGCTCAACGCCTTCGAACCCGTCATCGCTGACGCGCTCCTGGAATCAATCTCCTGGCTAACAGTCGCATGCCGCCAACTCCGCACCCACTGCGTGGACGGCATCAAAGCCAACACTCAGGTCCTGCAGCAACGCATGCTCGAATCAGTAAGCGTCGTCACTGGCCTCGCTCCTTTGATCGGCTACGCCGCGGCGGCAGAGCTGGCCAAAGAAGCGCTATCCAGCAACCGGGGCATCGCAGACTTGGTGATCGAACGTGGACTGCTGGACAGGCGAATAACAGAAAACGCCCTTGCTGCCGCGTCAATGGCTGGACTGGGCTGAACAGCCGAGGCTATACACAACGACAACCTCAACTAGGCATTTCGAAGGTCGGCCATATGACGGCAACGAGCGCGAGACGAACTCTTACTAAGAACTAAACTCACTTAACCCTAAGCTCCGTTATCCGCTTCGAAAGCCCCGGTGGTCTGTAAGCATAATGAATCCGCTGGAATACCGCAGGAGAATGAAGGCAATGACGAAAAAGACCAAAATCGACCGTTTAACAGAATTGGACTGCGCTGCACGTGAGAGACCCGGTCATTGTCACCGAACAGGAACCTAAACCCCGTTCGTAGGCATTTGACCATAGGGGCGTCGCCGTCTCCCCGATTTAGTCTTCGCTGTCAGCCACGCCCATGATGAGAACTCGATTTTGAAAATATGAAAATAGAACAGCCTATTAACCAAGGGAGCCATTCCGGAGGCCAGCACACCGCACCGTCCATGGCGGTTCTCTTCCATGACCCGCTGACCACGCAGAACCTCGCGGCCCAACCCCTGTTCCTCCGCGGCGAGACCCGTCGTCGCTCTCTTGGTTCAGAACGAAGCGCCCACAAAAGGCAACCGTCACAGCAGAGCAACACCCTTGCGAAAGTGGCCGTGTCACAGGACCTCGAAGCCCTGCGGCGACGCATGGCACCTGCTGTGCGGTAGGCGCCTGCGTTACGCCTGAAAAGCTCAGCAGCACGGGCAGACGTTGACCCGATCTCAAGCTGGGCCGTTTTGCCGTAGACCTGTCCCTAGCCTTCGCCTCCCTGGCAGAATTTCCTGATCCCTAATGAAGAACCTTTGACAGGGGGCGAAGTGGTTGTACTCGTTGCACCGTCGCCGCAGATCGTCGCAACCTATCTGCGTAATCTAAATTACAGATGTACTTAAGCGAATTTATTCGCTATGCAGATGCCGCTGGGCCCGTCAAAATTGAAATAGATGGCCGGCCGTGTCCGCCATTCGCCCATTCCAGTCGAGTTTCCTCATAAGGCATCGACGGAAAAATGATTTTTCGGTGTGTGCCAAGTACCACTGGGGCAATTCGCATTAAAGTAGGAGATTGAAATGTCAAGCCAAGAGGTTGAGGTTCTCGTTGTAGGGGCCGGTCAGGCCGGCATTGCTATGAGCGAGCACCTGTCTGAGCGCGGTATCACGCACATCGTTTTGGAACGCGACCGTATCGCCGAGCGGTGGCGCTCCATGAGGTGGGACTCTCTTGTGGCGAACGGTCCGGTCTGGCATGACCGCTTCCCGGGCCTCGAGTTTGCCGAGCACGATCCAGGTGCCTTTGCCTCAAAGGAACAGGTCGCGGACTATTTTGTCGCCTATGCGCAGAAAATCAACGCTCCGATTCGTTGCGGAGTCGAGGTGAAATCCGTCCGCAGGAACGTCGGCGCGCCCGGCTTCGAGGTGACGACCTCGGATGGGGACTTCAATGCCCGCTATGTTGTGGCTGCCACGGGCCCGTTCCAAAAGCCTGTCATTCCGGCCGTCGTTCCCGATGCCGCCGGCATCGTACAGATGCACTCCAGCTCCTATCGGAACCCCGGCCAACTGCCTGAAGGTGGCATCCTCGTTGTCGGTGCCGGCTCCTCAGGGGTGCAGATCGCAGCAGAAATCCAGCGGTCGGGCCGTCAGGTCTACCTCTCCGTCGGACCGCACGACCGCCCCCCGCGCAGTTACCGCGGACGGGACTTCTGCTGGTGGCTTGGAGTGCTCGGCATGTGGGACGCTGCCACTCCTCCCCGCGGCGCGGAGCACGTAACCATTGCGGTGAGCGGAGCGGACGGCGGCCACACTGTCGATTTCCGTGCCCTCGCCGAAGACGGCATCAAACTTGTTGGCCGGACCGAAGTCTTCGACAACGGAACGATGCGCTTTGCCCAGGATCTTCGCCAGAACGTCGAAAACGGCGACACGCATTATCTGCAGCTGCTGGACCAGGCCGACGCGTACATTGAACAAAACGGCCTCGATCTCCCCGAGGAACCGGAGGCCCGTACACTACGGCCGGACCCGGAAAGCCTTACTGATCCCCTGCGCGAGCTCGATCTCGCAGCAGCCGGTGTCACCTCCATCGTGTGGGCAACGGGTTTTGTTCAGGACTTTAGCTGGCTGCAGGTCAACGCCTTCGACGACAATGGCAGGCCGCAGCATCAGCGTGGGGTTTCTTCAGAGCCCGGTATCTACTTCCTGGGCTTGCCCTGGCAGTCACGCCGCGGATCGAGCTTCATTTGGGGCGTCTGGCACGACGCTAAGTACGTCGCCGACCAGATTTCCATTCAGCGGAGCTACCTCACCCACAACGATCAGGACGCGCTAGTACCCACTGGGGCGGTCTAAAGCCCCACACCCGCATCAGGTTGAACGGTGCCTTCCCCATATCGAACAGCCTCGTCGTATCAGGACTTGCCCGGCCCGAATGGGTCGTGGAGATAGACGCAAGGGCCGTCATCACTGACAAGTAGGGGGCAAGAAAACCAGTTGGACCGGATTTCGTGTAGCAATTGAGGGACCGTGCCACAAGGCACGGTCCCTCTGTTCGCTTCAAAGACGGGAACACCAATCGGAGATTTGATCCTCCTACGGGGGACAAAAGCAAAGTGAGGACCATTCCCATTGCGGGTCACCATCTTCACGAGCAGTCAAGAGATGTGAAGATACCAGTGTTTTCGAGGCGACCGTAAGCAGATAGTTATCCGCGCTGGCCTCTGCCCGCTTCCGGCAAGAGCGCAAATCAGAACTGTCCAAACAGTTGAGCCTTTTTAGGAGAGTCTTACCAGTCTTGTAGGGCAGGGAGCCGTCCCGGTCTATGGCTGCTGTCGGACCAATGGTTTGATATGCAGGTCCCAATGGTGACGCAATCTAATCCTTCCGTAGATCACAGAGACATCAACTTGCGAGTGCCGGTCATACCAGGGGTGCGGAACGTCCAGGCAATAAGGAGCAGCTGCAGCGATGCCATTACGCTTCAGGCATTTGCCCGCAACCTCAAGCGCGCTCCACAAGTCTGTGCGCCTGACCGTTAATCGATTCGCCGTGCGTATAATCTGCCGACACTAGGGAACTGCCGGAACGCGGACTTCGGTTGAAGCGAGGCGTGCGGCAGTGATAACTCCTTCAATTTCCGAATCTGAAAAAGTTAGCTTGAACCTATTCGCGAGACTATCGAAAACACCAATAAAGGACCGTGCGCATTGCATGATCATCGCTTCTGCCTCGTCTGCAGTCACTCCTAATTTCTCCTTCAGCAATGCCGTGAGAGCCACCAACGATGCTGGATTGTCTAAGACAAACGCCGTTTCCGTGTCACGCACGAGCGGTCGAACTCTAGGTGCGTCGGATTCAGCGAGCACTTCCCCCTGAAGTCTGAAGTCCCGCGACGACGATCCGACGTGGAGCTGAACCACACCGTCATCGAGCACAGCTCGCCCCACCCGGGAGTCCCAGTAAGAAAGGTCTTCGGAATCAATCGTTAGGGCCACACGCCGCGATTCGCCGGCTTCAAGGTGCACTTTTGAGAATCCCACTAGTTCACGTGCCCTCCGCACCCTTGGATTGATGTAGTCCGCGTACACCTGTGCAGTCTCGGCACCGGCGCGTCCCCCTACGTTGCTCACCGTGAATTCAATGTCAAGAGAGCCGCCGGGCCTGACCGCAGCACTCGTCACAAGGTCCGAATACTCGAAGTCGGTGTAGCTGAGTCCGAATCCGAACGGGAAGAGGGGCTCAATGTCTCTGGCATCGTAAAAGCGGTAGCCCACGAACGTGCCCTCCGAGTAGCGATGCTGCCCGTTCTCCCCCGGGTATTCCAAAATCCCTGGGATGTCCTCAATCCTCTTTGGGAAGGTCGTCGTCAGTTTGCCTGAGGGAACTACGTCTCCTGATAACACCTGGGCCAAGGCCGATCCCATGGCTTCTCCAGCGAAGAAGGGAACTACGACTGCATCAACCTCGTCGAGCCATGGCATGGTGACGGCGTCAGGGATAGTTAGTATCACCACAGTGTGTTTGGCCTCTTTTGCTACCTGCGTAATGAGGTCGTCGAATCCCGGTGCGAGAGCGAGGCTGGGGCGGTCGACGTTCTCTCCGTCAGCGTTGAGGGGCGCGTTCGCGAAGACCATGGCAATATCTGCCGAGCGCGCCAGTTCGGCGGCGTCCCCGAGCAGAACGTCACCTTGTCCAGAGAAGCCCGAATGGAACTCTATCGTGGCTGCGGGTAGGACTTGTCGAATTTCGTCTAAAGGGGTATCTACAACGCTGGGAACCATACGAGCGCTACCGAAGCCTTGGATTACTGGCTCAACTGCGCCGGGCCCAAAAACTGCCACGCGGAGTTTCGCGGACGGACTCAACGGTAATAGTCCTGAGTCGTTCTTGAGGAGGACGATAGACTCGGCGGCGGCACGTCGTGCAACGTCATGATGGTTGAGGTGCCCATCCACCCTCTGACTCCGCAGGTCGGCGATCTTCTGCACGGTTCGCACGACACGCCCCACACTCCGATCGAGAACTTCGATGCCGACCTCACCGGATGCGTAAGCGGCTTCCAGCGCCTCCTTCCGCATAGCGCTTTCAGGCATGTCCAGATCATTGCCTGCGTGGATGGAGGCCGGCCGGTCCTTCACGCCGTGCCAGTCGGAAACCACCAAGCCTTCGTACCCCCATTCTTCTCGAAGAACCGAAGTAAGAAGCCACTCATTTTCCGACGCTTGTGTGCCGTTCAGCTTGTTGTACGACGACATAACGAGCGCAGGGGCACTCTTAGTTATGGTGCGCCGGAATCCTCGAAGGTAAACATCGCGAAGTGCCCGCTCGTCTATGACAGAATCCATGGTCGTCCGTTCGACCTCGGAGTTGTTCGCAGCAAAATGCTTGACGCAGGCAGCTACGCCCGAGCCCTGAAGGCCTACGACAACCCCTGCGGCAATTTCGCTGGTCACCAGCGGGTCCTCGGAATAGTACTCGGACGTCCTGCCAGCAAGAGGAGTGCGCCGAATGTTTATTCCAGGCGCCAGCAGAACGTCTACTCCGAAATGGGAGCACTCCTCTGCCATTGCCTCACCTATCAATCTCGCCAGCTCCGGATCCCAGGAACATCCCAGACTTGAGCCAGTAGGGAAGCAGGTGGACATTTCCACTTTCCTTTGACCGACCGCTTCACGGTCTCGATCGTTAACTAAAGCGAGGAAGGCCGTGAAATCAATGCCGCCTCCAGCGCTTTCCTCGACCTGTGCACGCGAGTATCGCACCCCATTCGGACCGTCGGTCATGACGATCGATGGCACCCCAAGACGATCAACCGGGGCCGTGCGCCACAGTCCATGTCCGGATACTAGGTCGAGCTTCTCCTCTAGCGACAGGAGGTCAAGCAGGTTTGAGGAGTCTTGGCGGGAATTTTCCATTGTCTAATGCTTACCCGGTCGCTTCATGCATTCAACCGCAAATATTCGAGGAACGACATCTGTCCAAACGATGAAACATGGACGAAACACCTCCTAAATATCGTCGAAACTTCGCGCTGGAATATTGATGCCATCCCGCATCCGGATCAGAATAAGTGATGCAGAGCATCATTAATCACTGCTTGCTTTGAAAAATCGCACGCCAGAGGATGTTGGGACTATCCGTTGACTTTCCACCTGATTGGACCCAGAGCGTGCTAAAAAGACATTTCGCAGGTGCACTGCTCGCAATAGCGATGACCCTATCGGTCGCTGCGTGCGGCAGTTCTGGCTCGACCGATTCATCGACGACGCAGGGAGGCACCGCTCCGCTGCTTACACTTGGCACAGTGGTCGACGTGCCCTCCTACGATCCGGCCCAGCTGCGGTACAGCGGCGAATTCCCTCAACTCTGGGCGCCTGTATACGACACTCTTCTTAAACTCGACCCTGACGGCAAGGTTTCTGAGAACCTGGCTACCGAGTGGTCGTACAACGCTGACCGTACAGTGCTGACGATGAGCCTGCGCGAAGGCGTTACCTTCACTAACGGCGAGGCCTTCAATGCTGAAGCTGTGAAGGCTAACCTCGAACATTTCAAAGCCGGAACGGGAAATGACCGCTACCTCGCCGCCTCGATTGCTTCCGTCGATGTGTTGGCAGACCACCAGGTGGCCATCAACTTATCCGAGCCGGACCCGGTGCTTGAGTTTTATTTGGCGCAATCGCTCGGTGCGGTAGGTGCACCAAGCGCGTTAAAGAGCGAGTCAATCAAGCTGGAGCCCGTGGGGTCCGGTCCATACGTCCTGGATACCACGCAAACCACGCGTGGCAACCAATACGTCTTCACCCGCAACGCCAACTACTGGAACACCGAAGCTTGGCCATTCGATAAGCTCATCATCAAAGTGTTTCCTGACGTCAATGCTCGCCTGAACGCTCTGACTTCCGGACAGATCCAGGGAGCGCGCATAAACATCCCCCTCATGGATCAAGCAAAGGCCCAACGTCTGACGGTTCACCCTAACCGCGTGGACTGGGTCGGTCTGAATATTGTTGACCGAGACGGCGCCGTCGCTCCGGCCCTTGCTGACGTGCGCGTTCGTCAGGCAATCAACTCCGTGTTTGATCGGAAGGGCATGCTGGCAAGCATAGATCTTGGTCAGGGACTGGTCACGGAACAGATTGTGGGCGAGGCAAGCTCTGCATTCGACGAATCGCTGAATAGCAAGTATGCCTACGATGTCGATCAGGCCAAGAAACTGATGGCTGACGCTGGCTATGCTGACGGGTTTAGTATCCCGATGATGGATAGCTCCCGGTACAAGGCGTATCAGCCTTACGTGGAGCAGGCCTTGGGGAAGATTGGCATCAAAATCAACTGGGTTCCTGTTACTGACGCCGCTGCTATTGAGAAGAGTTTCAGCGGGGAGTACCCGATCCTGATAATGTCGCAAGCTGCCCCGGCGCAGTCCTGGGATGCCCTGAACTTTGCCTACCAGGGCGCGTACAACGTCTTCAAGTCCGAGGATCCGGAATTCACCAAGCTCATGGAGTTGGCACAGTCGAGCTCCGGAGATGTGCAGGTGCAGGCATACAAGGATGCGAACAAATGGCTTGTTGATAACGCCTGGTTCGCGCCGTGGTACTACGTTGACCTCATCTACGCAACAAGCGATGACGTATCTATCGAGGTGCAGGCCGGAAGCGCTGGTCCTCAGCTGCGGTATTACAAGCCTGCTAAGTAAGTAAGACCCACGGGCCGCGCCCCACCACGGCGCGGCCCGTATCCAATGTTCATCAAGAAAGCGGAAAAGACACATGGGCATCTATCTTGCCAAACGACTTGTGGCCGCGGTCGTGCTGCTGGTGCTCGTCACATCGGTGACATTTGCGGTGATGTATGCCAGCAGTGAGAACGTCGTTCGCTCCCTCGTGGGTGAGAACGCTTCGGCAGCGCAGATCGAACAGCGTACAGCCGAGCTAGGGCTCGATCGTCCCCTGTGGGAACAATTCGCGGCATGGGCCGCAGACGCTTTTAAAGGCGATTTCGGCGTTTCCTACTTCACCTCTGAGCAGGTGACCCTGGCCATCGTTAATCACTTGCCGGTGACCCTTTCTCTAGTTGTCACCTCGATGATCGTGCTCTCGATCGTCTCCGCTGTGCTCGGCACACTCGCGGCTATCCGGATTGGAGGCGCCCTCGACCGAACTCTTCAGGTCGTGACCGAAGTCTTCAGCTCCATCCCGAAGTTTTGGCTCGCACTGATGCTTGTAATCATCTTCGCGATCACAATTCCTGTGCTCCCCGCCACCGGTTTCGTCCCTTTTAGTGAGGATCCATTTGGATGGGCAATGAGTCTTCTCCTTCCTGTAGCGGCCATTGTGCTCGGCGAGCTGCGCGTGACCTCCATGGTGCGCGGAGCGGTCGCCGACGAACTTTCCAAAGACTACGTGCGCACCCTGCGCTCTCGCGGCTTGAGTGGCTCGGACATCCTCGTCCGGAATGTACTCCGAAACGCGGCACCGCCTTGGATCACTCTCATGTCGATGAAATTCGTAGGGCTTCTCGGCGGAACACTTGTCATCGAGAAGGTTTTCGCGCTGCCGGGCCTCGGAACGCTGGCAACAAATGCCGCACTCAACGGAGACGTGCCGATCCTTCTAGGGGTAGTGGTCGCCACAACCCTGATCATCGTACTTGTCTACTTGTTATTCGATCTTGCTCAATCCTGGCTTAACCCGAAAGTGCGGCTCCAATGAGTATTGAAATATCCGAGCTCGCGGAGCATTCCCGCACCCGTCCAGGGGCATTCCGCCGATTCCTGCGAAACCCGCTTGGCATCGTCGCAAGCATCGCGCTGCTTGCGATCGTCGTGATGAGCATCCTTGCTCCTGTCATTGCGCCGTTTAATCCCGCGACACCGATGCTGGAGCAGATCAACGCCGGGCCAAACGACACCTATGCGCTCGGTGGCGACAGCGCGGGCCGCGACATGCTCAGCCGCCTTATCTGGGGTGGCCGCAGCACCCTATATGGCGCCGTCGTTGTTGTCTTAGTAACGGCAGTCGTCGGTATCGTGACAGGTCTCGTCGCTGCCTACGTTGGTCGATTCACCGATATCGCGCTGGGGTGGATCTCGGATGCACTGCTTGCCATCCCGACCATCATTGTCCTGATCGCTTTATATGCGGCGATTGGTCCTGATGTCACAATCTCCATGATCGTATTTGGCGTTTTGATCTCTCCTTTCCTGTACCGGCTCGTCAGAAGCTTGGCAATCGAGGTGAAAAATGAGCCATACGTCGAGGCAGCTCGCGTTGCCGGCCTTGGGAACGTTCGGATCATTTTCCGCCACATTCTGTCAGTCATACGCGGCCCCGTCATCGTCATGCTCGCCGACATAGCAGCGACCGGCATCGGGATCCAGGCAAGCCTGGAATTTCTCGGCCTAGGTTCTGTCAACTCAGTCACCTGGGGCGGGATGGTGCAAGACTCCTTCAATGCCATCTACCGTGCGCCCTTGAACGTCGTGTGGCCAGGCCTAGTTCTGACCATCACCATCGCAAGTGTGGCGCTCATCGGCAACGCCGTCCGCGACGCGCTGAATCCCACCACCGGTTCAGCCAAGGCTGCACGGCAGGCTAAGACTACGAGGAATTCGGCGGCTACTCGTGTTCGAGCCGCTACACCTCAGCCCGCGCAGACTCCTACCACAGCAGGCAACGAGCCGCTGGTGCGCGTTCGCAACCTACAGATAGGCTATCCAACCTTCCACGGAGATATGAGCGTCGTCGTCAAGGACGTCTCATTCGATGTAACAGCAGGCGAAGTGCTCGGCTTGGTCGGCGAGTCGGGATCGGGAAAAAGCCAAACGGTGCTGTCGATTTTGGGACTCCTCCCGCCGCAAGCTCATATTCTCGGCGGCAGCCTGATGTTCGAAGGGCAGGTGCTCGACGATAAACGGCATAGGGAAATACTTGGACGAAAAATTGCTTATGTGCCCCAGGAGCCTATGAGCAATCTCGACCCGCTCTATCCAATCGGCGTTCAGCTAGCGAGGCCGCTTCAGAAGGTATCTGGCCTTTCCCGGCAGGATGCGCAGCGGCGCGCGGTCGAGTTGTTGGATCGCGTCGGTATCCGCGATCCGGAGTCGGTCTACCGCCTCTACCCGCACCAAATTTCCGGAGGCATGGCACAACGCGTCTTGATCGCCGGAGCGATTTCGTCCGAACCCGACCTCTTGATTGCTGATGAGCCGACCACTGCTCTGGACGTAACCGTGCAAGCTGAAATACTCGAACTGCTCCGTGACTTGCAGCGGGAACGGTCGATGGCGGTTCTTCTAGTCACTCACAACTTCGGAGTCGTCGCCGACATATGCGACAAGGTCATAGTCATGAATGGCGGACAAATTGTCGAGTCCGCCTCCGTGGATGAACTTTTCACTAATCCGCAACACCCATATACCAAGATGCTTCTCGACTCGACACTTGAGAACGCAACCTCACGAACATATTACGAGGGCAGCCCGGCATGAGTATCAACCAGCTATCCGGTGAACAACCCGTCGCACTGCGCGTGCGTGACGTTAGTGTTGAATACCCTTCCCGGAAATTCATGACACCGCCAAAACGCGTACTTGACCGCGTATCGCTAGACATACGCCCAGGCGAGACCGTAGGGCTAGTAGGGGAATCCGGGTCAGGGAAATCGACTCTGGGTCGAGCAGTTCTCGGACTCGCGCCAGTCGCTGAGGGATCCATTGAGTTCCTTGGCCAGGATCTCACTCACGCATCGACTCGCAACCGCCGGAGAGCTGCGAAAGACCTTCAAGTTATATTCCAAGACCCCTACGGATCCTTGAATCCGGCGATGCGCATCCGCGACATCATTCTTGAGCCTGTTTTGAGCAGCGGTGGTGACCGGACCGAGGCTCAGTCGTCTCTGAAACAACTGCTTGAACGCGTCCATCTGCCATCCGATACGCTCCAGCGCTATCCAAGTGAATTCAGTGGTGGCCAACGTCAGCGTATCGCCATCGCTCGTGCACTGATCATGAAACCGAAACTGATTGTTTGCGATGAGGTGGTCAGCGCCCTTGATCTGTCCACGCAAGGACGCATCTTAGATCTCCTCATTGAAATCCAAGAAGAAACCGGCGTATCGTACCTGTTTACTTCTCATGATCTTGCGGTGATTCAAGCGATTTCACACTCGGTTGTCGTTCTTTTCCGAGGAAAAATTGTGGAGACAGGAGATGTCGTACAGGTGACGACACAACCCAAACAGGAATACACAAAACAGCTGTTGATGGCATCTCCCGTTCCAGATCCTGTTCGCCAAAGGGAGCGGCGTGCCGAATACAGAAGGACCTTCATGTCCAAGGAACTGACGGGATAAAGCGTAGGCAGCGGGTGCTGCCCGATACTTTGTTTCCCTCCTGGAGGGCGTCCTCAATCTGGGGACGCCCTCCAGCTTGGCCGCAAAAATCAGTGAATGCGGAGCGCTCCCGCCCGACTTCAGCTCGTACGGGAAGTCGCTTGGATCTCGGCGCCGTTGTAGATCTTCGCCAAACGACTGCGAATAGGCAAAGCGACTGATGCCTTGCCCACCTTCCCTGCTCGATTTCAGAACGCCGATAACGGATATTCCGTAAAGCTGGTTCAGCATCAAACAGTTCCCGCTGCGCTGCGGACACCCCTTGCCAATGGGCAGGCCACGGGCTACCTCGCGAGGACGTCG
Organism: Arthrobacter sp. sptzw32; assembly: GCF_059089735.1. Lineage (NCBI taxonomy): Bacteria > Bacillati > Actinomycetota > Actinomycetes > Micrococcales > Micrococcaceae > Arthrobacter > Arthrobacter sp. sptzw32. The sequence continues at coordinate 192,305 of NZ_JBNHEZ010000006.1, forward strand.
ACCTTGAGGGGCGCGCAGATGTTCACTAGCCAGCTGAAGCCGTCGGCGGCGGCGAAGGCAAGCCCGCTTGCCGGAACGACTTCAAGGTGGTCCTCTTGGACCCTGTCACCAAAAAGCATGTACGCCTTGGCGCTGTTGTCGCGTTTAGACATCCAGCCGATGCCGTCAAACCCGGCGGTATGGGCTGCATGGGCCCATTTGCGCGTCTGCGGATAGTTAGCCATTGGGGTATCGGTGAGCTGGGTGGCTTCGATCCCGAGGGCGCGGAGGCCTAATCCGAAAAATTCTGCGATCCGGAACTGCCGCTTCAGCTCCAAGCCAGCCATGACACTGTTGGCGTATATGCTGCGGGGGAGCGTCGCCCGAGCACCAACCGGGATGTCGTGCAGCAGGGTTTCAGCCAAAGCAGCTTCCCGGGTTTCAGCGAGGTAGAGGGCCGGGACCATCGGGTCTCCGAAGAAGTGAAAGCGGCCAGCGCCCTTCGGCCCCGGGTTGAACTGGTTGGGTCGGAACTGGTTTGAGTGAATGCGCTGAAAGACGGTGCCAGCGGTCAGGATTCCAACACGTGGTTCGAAGGGGTTGGGCGGCTCGGGGGTGGCCGGCCAGGCAACCGTCACCAGATGGCTCCGAAGTGGGCAGCAGCCGCAGCGAGCAATTGCTCCCGGTCATTGAGATGGTCCACCGGTCGGCGCTGGTCTGCGAAAGCCGATGAAGGGGCTGCCATCCACAGGACCAAGTCTTCGTCCGGGACGTCGAGGTCGCGGGTGAGCATCAGTAGTTCCGGAATGACCGGCAAGACGCTGCCGCGTTGCACATCGAATTGGAACTTCGGATAGCGGATGGCCTGGCGCCGAGCATAGCCGAGCAGTCTGCCCGCCGTTCGCTGAGACGACGCGAAGTTCCGGTTGGTGACTTTGGCGCCGAGGAAAGCTGCCGTTTCAGTGCTGCTCATCGACGGCAGTTCGTTCTCGATCCGCCGCCACCAGTTCTCCTCCGCCTGTAAACTCCGGACAAGTTCGGGAGACGGCGTTTCTGGGTTGGACGCAATCGCGGCCCCCAAGGCCGAGATGCTGTTCGCTTCGCTAAGAGCCCTTTTCAGTATCCATGCGTCAACGCCGGGGACACCGGGCAGATCCTTTGCCGTTGGCGACGGTGAGGCTTTGGCTGAGATAGAGCCGCCTGCAGCACTCCGAAAAGCCGCTTTGGCTTTCTTCTTCCGGATGACGTCCCTCCGAGAGGTGACCATTTCCGCTCCTGATCAATGACGGTTATTACGTTCCACTCTAGCGCGTGCACTGTCATCCGTGAAGAATTGGGGCTCACTCGATGACGCCCCTCGGAGTACAAGTCAAGCCAACGAATTTGTGCTTGCTGATCGCGACCCCTGAAACTGGTGGCCACTCTGGCCCGTCCATGGCTGGGGTCAATTCGGGTTATCCACGGCTGTGAATGGGGAGCCGTTACGGTAGCTCCCTGGCAGCAGTGGCGGTGGATAACCTATGAGAATTGTCCCCGGCTGTGGGCCGGGCGGACTTGTTGCGAGGACCAAGCAAGGAGCCGTGTGTCAGGTTTGGGTGTGCCTCACCTTGATAGGCTTAAACGCCCTGAATCTGTATGTATGGAGTGGCTATGGCCACGGCTGGTTCACGATTTCGGGCCAATTGCACGTACCTGCCAGCCGTCCACCCGCCGGTAAGTTCGTCCACCTCTTCCATAGGAGTGCTTGAGCCGGATAATGCTTTGATACGAATCCACATCCTCGATTACTCCACGTGCAATAGCTAGGCCGTCATCGAGCACCTCAATTTCATCACCGCGTCTGATCCAGCTCCAGTCAAAGATTTCGAAAGACACTGGCGTCATTAAGCCTTCCTTGATTCCTTCGGCAGGGACGCGTGATTCATGGCGGCCAACGTGCACGATGGCGGTCCCTCCCGCGTAGGGAGGCACCGCCATCGTCATCGCGGAATGGGGAAGGGCGCTACTCCGCTTCCACGGCGGCAGCGACCGCGGCGGTGACGGCCGGGGCAACGCGGGGGTCCAAGGGGCTGGGCACGATGTAGTCGGCGGCGAGGTCCTCCGCCGCGAGCTCCGCGATAGCATACGCAGCTGCAAGCTTCATGGCAGGGGTGATACGGCGTGCCCCGGCGTCCAGGGCCCCGCGGAAGATGCCCGGGAAGGCCAGCACGTTGTTGATCTGGTTCGGGAAGTCGCTGCGGCCGGTGGCAACCACGGCGGCGTACTTCACGGCGACCTCGGGCAGCACCTCGGGGTCCGGGTTGGAGAGGGCGAAAACGATGGCGTCCTGGTTCATCAGGGCGAGGTGTTCCTCGTCCAGCTTGGAGGAGGAGACGCCGATGAAGACGTCGGCTCCGGCCAGGGCCTCGGCGGGGCCGCCTTCGAGGCTGCGGGGGTTGCTGCGGCCGGCGATGTCGGCCTTCTTGCTGGCCTGGTCCGCGGCCAGATCCGTACGGGTGCTGTTGATGATGCCGCGGGAGTCCAGCAGGACCACGTCGGTGATGCCGGCTGCCAGCAGGATTTCGGCGACGGCGATGCCTGCCGCTCCTGCGCCGGAGACCACCACGCGCAGGGTTTCCAGTTCTCGGCCGGTCACCTTGGCGGCGTTGGTCAGCGCGGCGAGGGCAACGACGGCGGTGCCGTGCTGGTCATCGTGCATCACGGGGCAGTCCAGTGCCTCGATGAGCTTTTCCTCAAGCTCGAAGCAGCGGGGTGCGGAGATGTCCTCGAGGTTGACCGCGCCGAAGCTGGGGCGCAGGCGGACGAGGGTTTCCACGATTTCGTCCACGTCCGTGGTGTTGAGCACGAGCGGAATGGAGTCCAGGTCGCCGAAGGTCTTGAACAGGGCAGACTTTCCCTCCATCACGGGCAGGGAAGCACTGGCGCCGATGTTGCCCAGGCCCAGAACAGCCGTGCCGTCGCTGACCACAACCACGAGGCGCTCGGCCCAGGTGAGGGTGCGGGCGAGTTCGGGCCTGGCGTGGATGGCGCGGCTTACCTCGGCCACTCCAGGGGTATAAGCGATGGACAGGTCGCGCTTGTTGGACAGCGGGACGGTGCTGGCGATAGAGAGCTTGCCGCCCTGGTGGGCATCAAAAATCTCAGCTTCGCTCAGTGCGGTGGCTGCGGAATCGTCAGTTGCTGCGGTTGCGTCAATGGACACGTCGTTGTCTCCTGGTGCTCGCCGTGGGCACACGGCACATGGGAACCCGGGCCCGGGGGCTTCAGGCGTTGGAAATGAGAGGAAACCCAAAGGTGACGGGTTCGCCAAGTCGTCGGGAGCAGCGGTGACGGGGGGTAATTCTCACCCTGAGTCCTTATCCGCCGGCAGGGGCTGGGGTGAGCGGGACGGGGACCAGTTCCTGGAGTTCTTCGAGGGTGCAGCCGAAGGTTTCGCGTACGGTGACGCCGTCGGGTCCGGTGAGGAAGACGGCCTTGTCGGTGTACACGCGGGTTACGCAGCCGACGCCGGTGAGCGGGTACGTGCAGGCTTTCACGATCTTGGAGGCACCTTCGCGGGTGAGCAGGGTCATCATCACGAAGACATCCTTGGCGCCGGTGGCGAGGTCCATGGCTCCGCCGACGGCGGGAATGGCACCGGGAGCGCCGGTGTGCCAGTTGGCCAGGTCGCCGGTGGCGGAGACCTGGAAGGCACCCAGGACGCAGATGTCGAGGTGTCCGCCGCGCATGATCGCGAAGGAGTCGGCGTGGTGGAAGTACGAGGCACCCGGGAGCTCTGTGACGGGGATTTTGCCGGCGTTGATGAGGTCGCCGTCGATCTCGTCGCCCTTGGCCTCGGGTCCCATCCCGAGCATCCCGTTCTCAGTGTGGAGCGTGATGTTCTGCTCTTCCGTGAGGTAGTTCGATACGAGGGTGGGCTGCCCGATTCCAAGGTTCACGAAGGATCCGGGGGCGATGTCCTTGGCCACGAGCCGGGCGAGGTCATCCCTGCCCAGCGGCTTTTCACTGGTTTGGATAGACGTTGCGATGCTCATTTCAAGCCACCTTCTCTGCATTGCCTGCCGCGGGTACGCGGACCACGGTGTTGACGTAAATACCGGGGGTGACGACGTTTTCCGGGTCCAGCCCACCGGTGGGGACGATTTGGGACACCTGGACGATGGTCTGCTTGGCCGCGGCGGCCATGATGGGGCCGAAGTTCCGTGCGGTCTTGCGGTAGACGAGGTTGCCCACGCCGTCGGCTTTGAGGGCCTTGATCAGTGCGACGTCGGCGTGAATGGGGGTCTCAAACACCTGGCCGCGGCCGTCAATGATCCGGGTCTCCTTGCCCTCGGCGAGCATAGTCCCGTACCCGGTGGGGGTGAAGAACCCGCCGATCCCGGCCCCCGCGGCCCGGATCCGTTCCGCGAGGTTGCCCTGCGGGACGAGTTCCAGCTCGATCTCGCCGGCCTTGTACTTGGCGTCGAAGTGCCAGGAGTCGGACTGCCTCGGGAAGGAGCAAATCATTTTGCGGACCCGGCCTTCCTTGATCAGCAGCGCCAGGCCTTGGTCGCCCTGGCCGGCGTTGTTGTTCACCACGGTCAGTCCGGTGGCGCCGCAGTCCATCAATGCGTCAATCAGTTCAAACGGCTGCCCGGCGTTCCCGAACCCGCCGATCATCACCGTGGAACCGTCCCTGATTCCGGCCACGGCCTCCTGGACCGAATCTACGAAGTTCAGCATGACTTAGGCCTTTCCCTTGGAAGCGGTGACGTTTTCGAGGACGACGGCGAGGCCCTGGCCCACGCCGATGCAGATCGCTGCCACACCCCAACGTTCGCCCGAGGCCTGCAGGGACCGAGCGAGGGTCCCGAGGATCCGGGTTCCGGAGGCACCGAGCGGATGGCCCATCGCGATGGCACCGCCGTGCCGGTTCACAATGGAGGGATCGATGCCCCAGGCGTTGATGCACGCCAGGGACTGGGCGGCAAAGGCTTCGTTAAGTTCGACGGCGCCCACCTGGTCCCAGCCGATGCCCGCCTTCGCGAGGGCCTTGTTCGCCGCCTCCACCGGAGCGAACCCGAAGTACTGCGGATCGTTGCCGTGCGCACCCCGGCCCGCGATGCGCGCCAACGGCTCAAGGCCCAGCAGCCCGGCGGCACCCTCGGATCCGATCCAAGCCGCGGAAGCGCCGTCGGACAGCGGGGAAGCATTCCCGGCCGTAACCGTGCCACCCACCTCGGCCCCCTCAGGCTCGTTGCGGAACACCGTCTTCAACGCCGCGAGCTTCTCCGCGGTGGAACCGGGGCGGATCCCCTCATCCCGCACCAGGTCTGTTCCGGGCACCGGGGCGACGAGGTTGTCGTAGAAACCCTCGTCCCACGCGGCGGCGGAGAGGTTGTGCGAGTCCGCGGCGAACTGGTCCTGCTGCTCCCGGCTGACCTTGTACTTCTCGCGGAGCCGTTCGGTGGCCTCGCCCAGGGAGATGGTCCACTCCTTGGGCATCGCCTTGTTCACCAGGCGCCAGCCCAGCGTGCTGGATGCCAGGGTCATGTCTCCGGCAGGGTAGGGCTTCTCGGTTTTGGGCAGCACCCACGGGGCTCGGGACATCGACTCGGCGCCGCCTACGAGCACCAGGTCCGCGTCGCCGGCGTTGATCTGGCGGGAGGCGATGATCGCAGCGTCCAGCGAAGATCCGCAGAGCCGGTTGACCGTGGTCCCGGGGATCGACATGGGGAGGCCGGCGAGCAGGGTGCCCATACGGGCGATGTTGCGGTTCTCCTCGCCGGCGCCGTTCGCGTTGCCGAACACCACCTCGTCGATCCGTTCCGGGTCCAGGGCGGGGGCCCGCTTCACGGACTCCTTGATCACGTGCGCGGCAAGGTCATCCGGACGGACCCCGGCGAGGCCGGACCCGAACTTGCCGAACGGGGTGCGCACGGCGTCGTACACAAAAGCATGATTCATGGTTCTTCCTTTGTTGACGCGAACAAAACAGAGGTTGCGGGGTCTAGGCTGCCGCAGGTTTACGGGGAGTCGGCTGGTATGCCAAGAACTTCCAGCTCTCGCCCTCTTTGATCCACACCGAGAGTGCGCTGTTGGCAAGTGTTTTCTGGGTTCCGTTGACGGTAAGGTCTGCGTTCATTTGCCCCAGTACGAGTGCGGTGTCCCCGATCAGGACGATGTCTTCTATAGGGTGGTCGATCCGGTGGTACCTGTAGAAGCCCTTGCGAAGCTTCTCCAGGTAACTGCTCAGCGTGTCACGGTCACCCAGTGAATGCGTGTACACCAGACGCTGGTGGCACAGGTCTTCGAAGGCGTCGTAGTCACCATCGACTACAGCTTGATAGCGCTTTGCTTCCAAAGTTTCGATTTTGTTTTTCTCGGCTGCAGTGGTGTTATCCACGGAGCACTCTCCTTGCTTAAGTGTTGGGGACTATCGGCCGCCACGAGTATTAGCCGGCCCTGCTGCCCACGCCCAACGCTGCTTCTTCACGACGTTGGGCCGGCCCGGGTACCGGGAAGTCAATCCTGAGCTGATGAATTGGCCCAGCCTGATTCCAAGGTAAAGCACGGCCGGCGCGGCGTCAACTGATACTTGACAGAATGAACGGACCAGCGCCGCTCGGGAACCCCGCCATGTCCCTCGCTTCATCCCATGATCAGAAGGACAACGCTGCATAATTTCGCGGAGAAGCACACCTTCTCGAGGCCGCTACACACCCATCCCCTGGCTGGTGGGGGTTTACAAACTTGGTACACATGTCCGCTGCTACTTGACAACTGTGTGTTGGACCACTTAACGTCGTCCTCGAATCATAAACGGAATGAGGTCAACGTGGTCCTTAGTACCGAGGTCCTGCTTTCTGTGAACAGGATCAGCAAAAGCTTCGGCGGGGCGAAGGCGCTCAACGACGTTTCGGTGGACTTCCGGGCGGGCGAAGTGCACGCGCTGCTGGGAGAAAACGGCGCCGGAAAGAGCACCCTGGTCAAGGTCATAGCCGGTGTAGTTACCGCTGATGCCGGCGAAGTGACCTTTCCGGGAGGCTCCGAATCAGCCGATGTTGCCATGGTGTTCCAGGAACTTTCAGTGATCCCCGAGTTGTCCGTTCGGGACAACATGGCTCTGAGCATGCGCCGGACCTCAGGTCTTTTGGTGCGCAGGGAAAAACTGCAGGAGCGGATGCGCACTGCGCTGGCTTCTGCGGGTCTTCAAGACCTGGATCTGGACATGCCCGTGGAGGCATTGCCGCTGGCTAAACGCCAACTGCTCGAGATCGCCCGTGGACTCGTCGCCGATGCCCGAACCCTGATCCTGGACGAACCCACCGCCACCTTGTCGGACATTGAAATCTCGCGCGTCCATGAGGTTGTCAGGTCGCTGGTGGCAGGCGGACGATCAATCGTCTACATCACCCACCGGATGGGCGAAGTCTTCCGGTTGGCTGACCGGATCACTATCATGCGTTCCGGCAGCGTGGTGGCCAGCGGTCCGACGGCCGATTTCACCATGGACTCGGTTGTCACGCACATGCTGGGCGAAGAACACACAGCGGGGGAGGCAATCCATGTTCAGGAAAACTTTGCCCCGGAAAATCGCCGGAAGCTGCACATCCGCGAACTGGCCTCCGGACACCGCTTCTCGGACGTCTCATTCACTGCGCAGGCCGGGGAGGTCACCGCGCTCTTCGGCCAGATAGGCTCCGGAGCTGATGACGTTGTACGAGCCCTCGTCGGTCTCATCCCTGTGACCGCGGGGGACATTCAATTGAACGAGATTCAGCTGTCCGCCCTGTCCCGCCCGAAGTCCCAGAAACACGGTATCGCCTACGTCTCCGCGGACCGTGTTCTGGAGGGGGTCTTCCTCAGCGGTAGTGTCGCCCAGAATGTCAGCTCGGGTGCACTGGCCGCCGTCAGCCGTCAGGGCACCATCAGGGCTGAGCTGGAAACGGACCTCGCCCGTTCCGTTGCGACCAAGGTGGCCTTCGACCCGGCGCGCATCCGGGTTCCCGTTGGATCCCTCAGTGGCGGCAACCAGCAGAAGATCGCAATCGGCAGGGCCCTGGCCACTCAACCCGATGTTCTGGTCCTGAATGAACCGACCCGTGGCGTTGATATCGGCGCCCGCGCGGAAATCTATCGTGCACTCCGGCAACTTTCCGCGAACAACGTCATTGTCATCGTTTATTCGAGCGACATCGTTGAGCTCCGCGAACTAGCCGACCGGGTCATCACCATGTTCCGCGGCCGCCCGGTCAGCAGCAACCGTACAGCCGAAGTCACAGACTCCCAGATCCTCACCGAAATCCTTCACGGAGCCAAAGCATGAACACTAAGATCACGGCACGGGCGACGCAACAAAAGCCGGTGGCCCCGGCCAGGCCGCTCGCCAAAACCATGAAACGGATCACGACGGACAGCTCAGCTATCATCGCCGTGACCACCGCCCTGCTGTTCATCCTGGCCTGCATCTTCGTCAGCGAGTTCGCCACGGTGACAAACCTGCGAGCCCTGTTCCTCTCAGTTTCCCTGGTGGGTATTGCCGCCGTCGGCCTGAGCATCATCACCATTGTCGGCAGGCTGTTTGCCCTGTCCGTCAGTGCGATGGTCGCGGTTTCCACAATCGTGTTCGCTTCCCTCCTTCACACCGGACCCTGGACCGCGATGGCGGCTGCCGTCCTGTTCGGTGCCCTCGCCGGTGCAGTGCAAGGGTTCTTTGTTGGGCGCCTGGGAACGGATCCCATCGTTACCACCATCGCAGCCGCGGCAATCCTCATTGGCTTCGCGCAGATCGTCACCGGTGGGCGCAACGTGCAGGGGGCAGGTGACGCCAGCGTCTTTGGGCAAACGATGGCCGGCGTCGTCCCCGTCCAGGTTCTTGCCTTCTTTGTCCTCACAGTGCTGGCCTGGTGGATGCACCGCTACACCGTACTGGGCCGGCGGGTAACACTCGTGGGTTTGAACGAAAAAGCAGCCCTTGTCTCAGGAATGCGCGCCTGGCCCGTGGTGCTGTTTGCCTTTATCGCCTCGGGTGCCATGGCAGGCCTGGCCGGCGGGCTGCTGTCCTCTGAATCGGGACAAGGAAACCTCCAACTGGGAGGCACCTTCGGCTTCGATGCCATCACGGCCGTCGTTGTCGGCGGCGTCAGCGTCAAGGGTGGAACCGGAAATCCCGTCGGCGCAGCAACCGGAGCGATCCTCGTCGGTCTGCTCGGCAATGCCCTGGTGCTGCTCGGCCTCAGCTACGAAGTCCAGCTCATCTTCAAGGGCGTCCTCGTCCTGCTGGCTGTCGTAGCGACCGGCATCGCATCCAACCGTCAATCAGGAAGAAAGCGTTGATCCCGTGGTTAGACTCTATTGGCACTTCCGGACCCTGCTGGCATGGTCGCTGGCAATCCTTGCATTCATCGCCTTCGCAGTAACCAACCCGGCCTTCCTCAACGCCGGCAACCTCTACTCCCTGCTGCAGTCCTTCGCCGTCCTGGCACTGGTCGCGACCGGTCTCGCTCTCGTCATGATCGCGGGTGAATTCGATCTCTCCATCGCAGGAACCATTCCGTTGGCCGCACTCATCGCAGTCAAAGTAGGAGAAACCGCAGGGATACCGGTTGGCGTGGCGGCAGCTATCGCTGTCGCCGCCGCGGTCGGCGTACTCAACGGGTGGCTGACCGCCCACTACTCCGTGCCTTCCCTGGCAGTCACCGTCGGCACACTGGTGCTGACTATCGGGCTTGGTTTCGCTGTTGCAGGTGGCCAGATCGTCACCCTGACCGACTTCGGACCAGGGCTTTGGCTGGATCAGGCCATCGCCGAGATTATCTCGCCCCGCGCCCTGATCTACGTGGTGCTTGTCGTCGCGGCGGGCTGGTTCATGGCCAAGACCTGGCCTGGTGTGAAAATCCGTGCCGTCGGAAGTGACCGCCAGCGCTCCTCGGCGTCCGGTCTTCCGGTGACCCGGGTCCTGATCCTGGCGTTCGTCATCTCGGGTCTGTTCGCCGGAGTGGCAGGCGCCCTTCAAGGACTGACCCTGGCATCGGGTGCGCCGGGATCAGACGAAGCCACGCTCCTGCAAGCCGTCACCGCAGCCATCATCGGCGGGGTCGCGTTGACCGGCGGCAAAGGCAGCATTCCAGGTGTTGCCGCGGGGGCAATGTTGCTGGCCGTGGTCGGCAACGGCCTTAGCCTGCAAGGTACCTCAACCGCCATCATCCAGCTCGTCAACGGCGGAATTCTCCTCCTCATCGTTGTCATCGACCGGCCGCTGAACAGCATCGTCAACAGGTCGGTCGAGAACAGCATGTCCCCATCCACACACCGCGCATTAATCAACCACTAGAAGGATTACCAATGAAAACCACCTCAATGAAGAGACTGGCTGTCGCTCTTTCCCTCACCTCTGCACTGTTCCTGTCTGCCTGTGGATCAACGCCCTCAGCAGCACCGAGCGCAGGTGGCGGGTCAGACGATGTCAAAGGCAAAAAGGTCACGCTGCTGACTGTCGCCCAGAGCTGTGACTACTGCGCCAAGCACACCGAAGAATTCAAGAAGGTCGCCGAAGCCGCAGGTGTCCAGGTGACCGTTGTTGTGAACGACTTCAATGCTTCCGAACAGGCGCAACAGGTCAACCAGGCCATCAGTACACGCCCTGACGCGATCGTCCTATGGCCGGCCGATGCAACTGCCATCACCCCTTCCCTGCAGCGGCTCAAGCAGTCCAAGATCCCGGTAGTCGTGACCAACTCACATCCGCAGTCCGATGATGAGAGTCTCTGGAACACGTTCACCGGGCCCGATGATTATGCCAACGGCCAGGAGGCCGCCAAGGCCATGATCGCCGGGTTCAAAGAGAAGGGCTTCGGAGACTCTGGATCAGTCGTTATTGTCGAAGGCGTACCTGGAACCCCGCCGGCAATCAGCCGTACCAAGGGATTCAAGGACGAGCTGGCAGAGTCCGCACCTGGAATCACGGTAGCCGGTTCACAGCCCGGCAACTGGGACCAGACCCAGTCCACGTCCGCAGCGGCCAGCCTCATCACACAATTCGGCGGCAAGGACCTTCGCGGTATTTACGCCCAGGCCGACAATATGCTTGCCGGCGCCATCGTTGCCGCGGACCGGGCCGGCCTGAAATCCTCAGATTTGGCCATGGTGGGATCAAACTGCTCCATCGAGGGTTACACCAACATCGAGAAAGGCGTCCAGTACGCCTCCGTACTGCAGAGCCCGATTGAGGACGGCGAGTACGCCGCGAAAGCAGTGATCGATGTTTTGGGCGGCAAGAGCGTTGAGAAGAACCAATACCTCACCCCCAAGACCATCACGAAGACCAACCTTTCTGACTGCGCAGCAGCAGTCGGCAAGTAACGGAGGAAATTATGGCTGACTGGACACTTACCCTTCCCGACCACGTCATCGTCACGGGCACCGCCAGCGGCTTGGGACTGGAATGCGCCAAAGCGCTGCTGTCAGCAGGCAGCCATGTCATCGGCGTTGACCTCGGGGACGGCCCCGCACAGTTGGCGGAGCACCCCGGGTACCAGCACATCGTCGGTAACGTGGCAGCGGAGGCGACGTGGCAGGAAGTAGCCAAAACGGCAGCAGCAGGGGCTAACGGATCCTTGGGGCTGATCGCCGCAGCTGCCATCCTTGGCGTCGGCACGCTCGAGGAAGAAACCCTGGAGTCGTGGAAGCGCACGTGGGAAGTGAACGTCCTCGGCAACATCATTGCCCTAAAGACGCTCATGCCGCACCTGCAGGAAGCAGACCACGCCTCCGTCGTCGTGGTGACCAGCGTGGATGCCCATTTCGCGGAGCAGCAGTTGGCGTCCTATGCATCCTCCAAGGCCGCACTCACCGGAGCCGTCCGTACAATCGCCTTGGACTACGCCCGCACGGGTGTCCAGTTCAACCTCCTGGCCCCCGGGCCGATGCGGGCAGGACTCTTCGAACGCCACCTCGCCTCGGCCAGCGACCCGGAGAAATTCCTGGCCACCCGCCAGGCCCGCCAACCCCTCGGACGGATCACCGGAGCGGACGAAGTAGCAAACTCGGCACTTTTCCTGCTCTCCAAGGAATCCTCTGCCGTGTTTGGCACCACGGTCATCGCCGACGGGGGCCTGACCACAGGTTTTGATTTCCGGACCGGCTCCGAAGGTTCCTCCGCGCACCAGAATTAAGCAACATCAGAAAACCCGAATCACCGAAAGGTACATCTCATGGAACTGCAACTGACCGGCAAGAAGGCCATCGTTACCGGCGCAGCCACAGGCATTGGCCGCGCCACCGCACTTCTGCTGACCGCCGAAGGTGCCACCGTGGCAGCCCTGGACATCGACAAGTCCGCGCTGGCCGAACTGGAGGAACTGGCAGCTGACAACCCAGGCCGGATTGTCCCGGCCGTCGTTGACTTCACCCAGGGCGAGGCTACCAACAACGCTGTCGCTGAGGCGATCAGCCAACTTGGCGGCCTGGATCTTCTCATCAACAACGTTGGATCCGGAGCGGTCCGGTCCTTCGAGGAGCTCACTGACGAGGACTGGTCACGGACCATGGAGCTGAACTTCATGAGCTACGTCCGCACCATCCGCGCGGCACTGCCCGCCCTGCGCGAATCAGTCGCTCCATGCATCGTCAACAACGCCTCTGACCTTGCCCGGCAGCCTGAAGCCCAGCCCGTCGATTACGCCGCCAGCAAGGCCGCAGTCCTGGCACTGACCAAATCGATTGCCCGCGCAGAAGGCCCCAAGATCCGCGTCAACGCCGTGGCACCCGGACCCATCTGGACGCCATTCTGGACAAAGCCCGGCGGGTTCGCAGACACACTCGCCACCGTGCACGGCATGGACCCCCAGGCAGCTGTCGAACACGAAATGAAACTCCGCCAGCTTCCCTTGGAACGGCTGGGCACCCCGGAGGAAGTCGCGCGGGTTATCGCCTTGCTCTGCAGCCCGGTCACGAGCTTCGTCACTGGCTCCGTGTGGGGCGTAGACGGCGGCAGCATCCGTGGACTCATCTAACCTTCAGCATTCCCCGGACCGGAAGGAAGGTCACGGGCCCAATCACCATTCAGAGGAACAGGACATCCTGTCCCTGGAAGATCTTCGATACGAGGCTGTGCTCAGGTCAGATTTTGACGCCTTCGCTGTTCTCTGCCACGAGGAACTCGTCTATGCGCATTCCAACGGGGAACGCGATGATCTGCGGAGCTACATGGATAAGTGCCGGCAGGGAGTGTACGTCTACCACCGGATCGATCATCCTGTCGATCAGGTCAAGATACTCGGCGATGTAGCCCTCGTCATGGGCGAAATGCAGGCCGAACTGACTATCCGGGGGACACGTACAGAACTGGACAACAGCGCCCTGGCCGTGTGGATCCGCGTGGGTTCATCCTGGAAGCTGCTGGCCTACCAGCCAACACCGAAGCCTGTGCAAGCTGGCCAGAGAGGCACAGCCGCCTCCGCGGGCTCAACACCCTAGAGGGCTCCAGAACCGCAAAGCAGAAGAGTGCCGGCGACGCCTGTCGCCGGCACTTTCTGCTTTCTACCGTCCGCTTGCCTTCCGCCCATACGAGTTGGCATCCAGTTTGTACTCTTGAGGTTGACACACTCATGAAGACTTTCTGCGCTGACGACACGCCCTGCCGACTCATGAAGACGCGATAAGCAGAAGAAATTAGGCGTGTGAGTGTTCAACCGCAGCGGATTCCTCGCCGTTCGACGCACCGGCCCTGGCCAGATCAAGGGGATGGGCGAAGCCTTGACGACCGACGACGGCCCAGATGGCGACACAGTCTTCACCAGAGGTGTTGCTGAGACGGTGCGGGACGTTTGAATCAAAATTCATGCTGTCGCCAGGCCCGAGAACATCGCTGTCGAAGGCGACCTGGACGTTAAGTTGGCCGGAAAGGATGTGGATGTACTCCCACCCTGGGTGACGCATCAGGTCACCGGCGGCGCAGGACTCGCTCCCGGGAGTGTAGGTCACCCGCAGAAACTCGACCAGCGGGTCTGCCCGTTCCGTGAGCCGCTCCCAGCGGACGCCTCCCATGTTGATCTCGGGACGGTCCCCGGCCCTTTGGACTCCTGGGAGCGCTGAGCCTGCAGAAGCGGTGAAGGCCGAATGGCTGGTCAGCTCCCTAGCGGCGGCCCCGTTACCGGTCGCGTCATTAGCTTGCGGCGCGGGGGCCGAGTGCTCACCACTCATCAGCGTGTCCAGTGAAAGCCCCAGTTCCGAAACGATGGTGTACAAGGTCCCGATGGAAGGGACAGCACGCCCCAGCTCAACCTGCGACATAAAACTTGCCGAGATTCCTACCCTACGGGACAGCTCCCTCAGGGAAATCTTCCGCTTCGTCCTGGCGGCCCGGAGCTGGCTGCCCAGTTGGGCGCGACCCTCTTGCGTAACCGGTGCAGTGTCCTGAATGCTCATCCTCGGCCTTTCCGACGGTCCTGCCCGGCGCGCGGGCAGACCGCTGATTTGACTGCCCACTCAAGGCCTGAAGCCCGCTAGAGATGTACAGTGTGCGCGGACACCAGTTTAGCTTCTCTACCCGATCATTGCCCACACTTCACAATCCGCCCGCCCTAACACAGACATATTCCAGTTATTTCAGCCGAGTGTAAAGCGACATGTGCTGTATTACTTGACACTGTGGGGTGTATCACTTTACATTTAAAGGGTGATAAAGCCGCGAAGCTGGTGCGAATGGGGATCTCCCAACCAGCCCGGCGCATCAGCCGAAGCTTTCGGAAGCTCCCGGACTCGAAGCGAGGACGGACAGCACCGGAGCCAGAGTTCCACTGTGTATATCTACCCTCTAACTAGGAGCAAATGATGGTGCAGGATCGCAAAGGCGCCTCCGCATTCAAACTGAGCCGCCGCCACATCGGTGTAGCTGTGCTCACGGGCGCCACCTTGGCGCTCTCCGCCTGTGCCGGGGGCGCGGGGTCGGGAAACGGCGACAACCCCACCGTTGGCTTCTCAGCTGGTGTCCTTGATAACCCGTTCACGGCAGGCCTCGTGGACTCGGTCGTCACCGAGGCCAACTCGAACGGATTCAACATGCTTCCGGCGTCCAATGCCGAAGGTGACCCCGCCAAGCAGGTAACGGACATCAACACGCTGATATCCCAGGGCGTGAAGGGCCTCGTGACCATCCCCCGGGACAGCGATGCAATCATCCCGGCCATTGAGGCTGCGAACGCCGCAAACATTCCAGTGGTTACCGTGGACACCGCAGCCAACGGCGGCAAGATCTACATGAACGTCAGGGCAGACAATGTTGCCATGGGCACCAGCGTCTGCGAACAGATCGGCAAACTGACCGGCGGCAAGGGCACGGTGCTGGAACTGCACGGTGCACTGTCTACCACCTCCGGTTTCGACCGCAACAAGGGCTTCAGCGAGTGCATGACGTCCAAGTTCCCGGACATCGAAATTATCCGCAAGGACACCAACTGGGAGTCTGCGAAAGCCGTCGAGAACGCCCAGACGGTGCTGAGCACCTCAAAGATCGATGCAGTGTTCCTCGCCAGCGACTCCGTCATGCTCTCCGGCGTGCAGACGGTGATGGAAGGCCAGGGCAAGTGGGCCCCCGCAGGGCAGCCCGGTCACGTTCCGCTGGTAACGATTGATGGTTCGAAGGGCTCCCTGGACGCCATCCGCTCCGGCCACGTTGACGCTGTCATTTCCCAGCCGGTGGACCTCTACGGCAAATACGGTGTCCAGTACCTCAAGGACGCCATCGCCGGCAAGGAATACAAAGTTGGTCCTTCCGAGCACGGCAGCGAGATCGTCGACTACAAGGGCAACCTGGCCGACATGCTTCCCTCACCGGTCATCACAAAAGACAACGTTGAGGACCAGAACCTCTGGGGCAACAAAAAGTAGCCTGCTCCCGGCCGAGCAGGGCCTGGGTGAAGACTGAAACAGAGAAAGGGTGACATCGTGGTCACAGCTAATACGCAGAATGCCATCGAGATCCGCGGACTGCAGAAGTCCTTCGGCTCGACCAAGGCGTTGACAGATGCCAACCTGATCGTCCGTTCAGGCGAATCCCGCGCCCTTCTCGGCCGGAACGGCGCAGGGAAGTCCACCTTGATCGCGATGCTGACGGGCCTGGTGCACCCAGACGCCGGAAGCATCCACATCCAGGGCGCAGACGGCCAAATCACCGAAGGCCCGGGATCCGATTCCATCGCCTGCGTCTATCAGAAAAGCACGCTCGTGCCGGAACTGACCGTGGCGGAAAACATCAGCCTTGGTGCCTACCCCCGCAAGCGCTGGGGAAGTGTGGATTGGTCAGCGATTCGCAAGACCGCCACCGATCAGCTCAAGGACTGGGGGTACGAACGCATCGTCGACAAGACCGTCGAAGACCTTGAACCGCTGGAAAAGAAGATCGTGGAAGTGTGCAGAGCACTGTCCCGTGGACCGCGGATCCTCCTCTTGGATGAACCGACGGCCGGGCTGGACGAAGGTGCGTCCCATGAACTCTTCGCTCAGATCGACAGCCTGCGCCAGCGCGGAGTGACCGTCATTTACGTCTCCCACCACTTGGAGGAGATCTTCAAGGTCTGCGATTCAGTCACCATTCTGCGGGACGGGCGCGACGTCCTGACCGCCCAGACAGCGGATCTGACCGTCAACCGGATCGTGAACGTCATGGCTGGGGTCAGCGAGGAAGAAGCCGCGGCAGCCAAGAAAGACTCTGCCGCCGCTCACCGCGCCCAGGAGCAGCTCGGTGAAACCCGTTTGAACGTTTCGGGGGCCCGCGTCGGCCTCCGAGTGCTGGGAGCCAGCCTGACCGTCCGCGCCGGAGAATGTGTCGGGCTGACGGGCCTCGATGGTGCCGGTCACGTCCAGCTCGCCCAGGCCATCGCCGGCCAGGTGGCAATCGACATGGGAACTGTTGAACACAACGGCCACACGCTCGGCCAGGGAAACGTCATCAAGACGATCAACGCGGGTGTGGGCTTCGTTCCCGAAGACCGCCACGTCAACGGCTACGTCCCGGAACTGTCCGTGGAAGAGAACGCCACCCTGACAATCGTCGACCGGCTTCGCGGCCCTGGCGGCCTCATCAACTCAAAGCGTCGCCGCGAACGCTTCACTGAACTCTCCGGAGCCTGGGCCATCAAATGCGACGGACCGACCCAGGCCATCGAAGAGCTCTCCGGAGGCAACCAACAGAAGGTCGTGCTCGCACGGGCCCTCGCTTCAAACCCGGACACGCTTGTCCTCGTCCACCCAACAGCCGGTGTCGACGTGACAGCGAAGGAATCCATCTACGAATCCCTGCGGGCGCTGCGCGACAGCGGACGGTCCTTGCTGATCGTCTCCACTGACGACACGGACCTGGAAATCTGCGACCGGGTGATCGTTATGTACAAGGGCGAAATCCACGCAGAACTCAACGCCGGCTACGAAGAGTGGGAACTCGTCGGCGCAATTCAGGGGGCGGAGACAGCAGCATGAAACCGACGACCTCCCCCCTGCAGCCCACGCCCACAGAGCCAAAGAACCAAGGAGAATCTCCAATGTCCACGCATGCCCCGACCGTTGCGGGTTCGGCGACCAGCCGCCGCCCCCTCAACTTCATCGAACAGGCCCGCTCGTCCGGCTGGGCCCGCGAACTCGCATTGCTCCCGGCCATTATCTTGGCGATGGTCGTCGGGGCGTTCCTGTCCCCGCAGTTCCTCACGGCAAACAACCTCCTGAACAACGTCCTTGTCACCTCTGCTGTGCTTGGAATTGTCGTGATTGCCGAAAGCATCATCCTAATCTCCGGATACTTCGACCTCTCACTCGAATCCATCGTCGGGCTGGCACCGATGCTTGCAGTGTGGCTGGTGCTTCCCGCCGCTGTCGGCGGCTCCGGATGGGGCTGGTCGCCATGGGCAGCCATTGGAGTGATGTTTGCCCTGAGCATCGTCATCGGACTCATGAACGGCTTCCTCGTCGGCAAGCTGAAGCTCAACGCCTTCATTGTCACCCTGGCGATGCTCACCCTTCTCCGCGGTCTGACCATGGGCCTCTCAGGCGGCAAAACCCTTTCCGGCCTCCCTGCCGAATTCCTTGCCCTGGGCAACACGAAATGGCTTGGCATCTCGATTCAGATCTGGCTCTTCGCGATCTTCCTGGTGGCCGCCGCAATCTTCATGCGCAGCCACCCGGTCGGCCGCAAGCTCTACGCCATGGGCGGCAACAACGCTGCAGCAGCGGCAGCAGGCATCAAAACACTGCGTCTGACCATCGGAGTCTTCGTCGCCGGCGCCATTATTTCCGCGTTCGCCGGCCTCATGCTTACAGGCCGTATCGCCTCCGTGACCGCCAACCAAGGTGACGGTCTGATCTTCACCGTGTTCGCCGCCGCCGTCATCGGTGGCATCAGCCTCAACGGCGGCAAGGGCTCCATGATCGGCGCCCTCAGTGGCGTGCTGCTGCTGGGCATCATCCAAAACATCCTCGTTCTGTCCCAGGTTCCCTCGTTCTGGATCCAGGCGATCTACGGTCTGATCATCCTCAGCGCCCTGATCTTCAACTACCTGGCTGGCTCCCGGCGTACCCGCCGCGTCGTCTAACCCATCCCGCCAACCCTGAAAGCTAAGGAGCGCACACCGTGAGTTCACCATCCTTCGACGGAAAGGTCGCCATCGTCACCGGCGCGGCCAGCGGCATCGGCCACGCCACAGCAACGGCACTGGCCGCACAAGGTGCAACCGTCTACGGAGCCGACATAGCCGCCCCCGCAGACGGTGCAGCCGACGGGACCATCCAATGGCGGCGTCTGGACGTCGCCGAGGAAGATGGTTGGAAGGCCCTCACGGAAGAAGTGCTCCAGGCCCACGGCCGGATCGACGTCCTAGTCAACAACGCAGGCCTCGTCGGATCCTACGACTCGATCACAGACATCGACATCCAGGACTGGCACCGGATCATCTCCATCAACCAGACCGGAGTTTTCCTGGGCATGCGCTCAGTAGTCCCGCCCATGCTGGCCCGGGAATCCGGAGCGATCGTCAACGTCTCATCCATTTGGGGACTCGTCGGAGCAGCCGGCGTCGCCGCCTACCAGGCCTCCAAAGGTGCCGTAACCGTGATGACGAAGAACGCCTCCGCCACCTGGGCAGCCCAGGGAATCCGTGTGAACTCAGTCCACCCCGGGCTGATCACAACGCCCTTGACGGAAAACCAGGATCAAGCCATCTCCGACGATCTGATCGCAAAAACCCCCATGCACAGGGCAGGGCAGGCCAGCGAAGTCGCCGACGCGATCGTCTACCTCGCCTCGGACAAGGCCTCCTACATCACCGGCGCGGAGTTGGTTGTAGACGGTGGATTCACCAGCATCTAGACCCCCTTTACCAGCCGCCCCAGCTCCAAGGAAGGAACATCACCATGAGCACGGACCTCGGCCCCGAAACACTGACTGCCGCCGTTATCGACAGTTTCAGCAACACCCCGGATGACCGCCTTAGGACTATCCTGACCAGCCTCACGACCCACCTTCACGACTTCGTCAGGGACATTGAACCCACGATCGAAGAATGGGAAACCGCCATCAACTTCCTGACCGCCACAGGCCAGAAGTGCGATTCCGTCCGTCAGGAGTTCATCCTCCTGTCAGACGTGCTGGGCGTGTCCATGATGGTGGAGACACTCAATGACGCCGAGACCCCGGACGCCACCGACTCCACTGTCCTGGGACCGTTCCACATGGTCGAGTCACCGAAGCGCGAGCTGGGCGACAACGCTTCCCCGGAAAGTGAAGGCGACATCTGCCTGGTCAGGGGCCGCATCCTTTCCGTCACCGGTGAACCTGTCCCTAATGCCTCCATTGACATCTGGCAGGCGAACACCAAGGGCTTCTACGACGTTCAGCAACCCGGCATTCAAAGCGTCGGGAACGGCCGTGGCCTGTTTACATCCAATGCGGACGGGGAGTTTTACTTCCGCAGCGTCATCCCCAGCTATTACCCGATCCCGACTGACGGACCGGTCGGTGACCTGCTGCACGCGACGGAGCGCCACCCGAACCGGCCGGCGCACATCCATTTCATTGTCACCGCCCCGGGTTTCCGGGAGCTGACAACCCACATTTTTGTTGGCGGGAGTGACTACATCGACTCTGACGCTGTTTTCGCCGTGAAGAAGAGTCTGATCGCTGAATTCGTGCCCAACACCTCAGAGGCCGATGCAGCGCGGTACGGGCTCAGCTCACCGTTCATGGAGGCAGTGATCGACATCGTCATCCACCCCGAACTCGTCGACCCCGATATCGTCCACACCGCCGTGATGTCCCCGTCCACTGCGCGGATTATCGAAGCACAGGAGAACACTCGATGAAGGATTTTCAGTACCAGGCACTTCCCATGCGCGTCCGCTTCGGAGCGGGCTCCCTTGCCTCCCTCAATGACGAAGTCGTCAGCCTCGGCCTCAAGCGGGTCCTGGTCCTGGCCACCCCCTTCCAGGCGGACCTGGCAGAGCAGGTCTCCGAGCAGTTGGGCGAGCTCAGCGCCGGAGTGCATGCGGAAGCTGAAATGCATGTGCCCATCGAATCCGCTCACAAAGCGCGGGAAGTAGCCGCAGCGGCCCAGGCCGACGGGTACGTCGCCGTGGGCGGCGGGTCGACGACAGGCTTGGGCAAGGCCATCGCACTGGAGTTCGGCCAGCCCATCATCGCCGTGCCCACAACCTACGCCGGCTCAGAGATGACCCCCATTTGGGGTCTGACCGCCGACGGTGAAAAGAAGACGGGGCGCGACCCCAAAGTCCTGCCCACTAGTGTCATCTATGACCCGGAACTTACTGTCTCCCTGCCGGTGGCCATGTCGGTCACCAGCGGATTCAACGCCATTGCCCACGCGGTGGAAGCGCTGTACGCCCCTGACGGCTCGCCCATCATCTCGCTGATGGCAGAGGATGGCACCCGTGCGCTGCTGGAGGCAATGCCGAAGATCGTCAAAGAGCCGACCGATATCGAGGCGCGCTCCGATGCCCTGTACGGGGCCTGGCTCTGCGGTGCCACGCTCGGCGCGACCACCATGTCTCTGCATCACAAGCTGTGCCACACGCTGGGCGGGACGTTCAACCTTCCGCACGCTGAGACGCACACCGTCGTGCTGCCCTACGCACTGGCCTACAACGCCCAGCACGCACCGCAGGCAATCGCGGCACTGCAGCGGGCCACCGGATCCGACAACCCTGCAGCCCACCTCCGGAAACTGAGCCTGTCCCTTGGGGCACCGTCGTCACTGGCTGAGCTGGGCCTGAAGGAATCCGACATCGACAAGATCGTCGAAATTGCCACCAAGAATCCCTATTCGAATCCGCGGGAAGTAACCCCGAAGGGCATCCGTGAACTCGTCACCGCTGCCCTTCATGGCAGCGACATCTAAGTAACGTCCGCGCTACAACCTGTTGCCTGAACCTATAGAAAGAACACAACATGTCTGAGACCGTAAACGACGTTCGTTCGGCGCCCGCGGTACCGCCGGTGGGAACCGTTCCGGCTGTCCTGGTCCGCAAAGACGCGGCCGGCACCATCACAGTCGAGCCCGGCACAGCACCCGTCACTGCGCCCAGGCCGACTGAACTTCTCGTACGGCCTGCCTATGTAGGGGTATGCGGCACCGACATCGAAATCCTGCATGGCAGCATGCCCGCAACCTTCAACATCAACTACCCGCACGTTCTGGGGCATGAATGGTCCGGCACTGTCGTAGAGGCGGGCAGCGACGTTGAGGGGTTCCACCCCGGGGACAGAGTCCTCGGCCACGGACACCTCGGCGGGAACGACTGGTTCGGGGTCACCCACGACGGAGCCGCAGCTGAATTGTTCACCGTTCCGGCGGACATGTGCTTCCACATTCCCGACGAGGTGGACATGCTCACGGCCGCTGTCATCGAGCCTTTCGCCTGCGTCTTGAACGGACTCAAAAAGATCGGCGGCATCAGCGCTGCCGACACCGTCCACGTGCACGGGCTTGGAGCGATCGGCCTGAATGCAGTGCTCCAGGCAGTCACCGCAGGAGCAGAAGTCGTTGTATTCGATCCCAGCCCACTTCGCCGGGAAACGGCGATGAAACTGGGGGCCGCGGCTGCCGTGAATCCACTGGAGAACCCGGACACCGCAGCGGCCGCAGCAGCAGCCATGGGACGTCCCTTCGCGGACGTGGTCATTGAAGCATCCGGTAATTCGGCTGCACAAGCAGCAGCACTGGAGAGCGCGGACCACAACGGACGAGTCCTGCTGATGGGCGTCTCGACCCCCAGGTCCGCGCCCGCGCGGCTGGGACTTGTCCAGGAACGGAACCTAACGATCACCAGCTCAACGGGGGCGCCGGTGGCCGTATGGCCGGCGGCAATCCGCTACGTGGCAAACACACGCCTGAACCTGGCTGAGATCGTCTCGACTGTCGTCCCCTTCTCCAGGGGAGACGAAGCCCTCCAAAGGGCGCAGGACTCAAGCCGGGAAACGAAGGTCATGCTGGCCCCGGACAGCACCCATTCCGACAACGTACCAAGCTCTTCAGCCCCCAAAGCGAATTAACAAAAAGGACGAACGTGAACGCTACCAACATCATTCAGAACCGGGACCTGCTGGCTTCCTGCTGGACCTGGGCAGGAAACGCAGCACCTCTCCGCGGCGACGAAACCAGCCCTATCGACGTGCGTACCCGGGTTGAGGCCGCCGCCAAGGCAGGCTGGAAGGGACTGGGCTTCATCCACGCCGACCTTCCCGAGATAGAAACGACCATCGGCCTGAAGGGACTCCGCCAGCTGCTGGACGACAACGGAATCGTCCACGTCGAGATGGAATTCCTCGCCGACTGGTGGAAGACCGGCCCCGAACGCGCCGAATCCGACCGCTGGCGCAAGATTTTGTTCAACGCCGCAGAAATCCTCGGCGTCAAGACCATCAAGATCGGCGCCGAACTCGCCCTTGAAGGCGAACCAGCCCCTGTCGACGAGACCGCGTTCCACCAGGAGTTCGACCGGCTTGCTACCGAGGCCGGCGAAGTGGGCACACGGGTTGCTCTGGAACCCATGCCGATGAACAACCTCAAAACGATCGAAATCGGCGCGAAGTTCATCAGCGAGGTCAACAACCCCCACGGCGGGCTCACCGTAGACACCTGGCACACCAGCCGTGGCGGCACCCGCTACGAAGACCTGGCCGCCATCCTGCCCATGGACAAAGTCTTCGTCGTTGAAATCGATGATGCCCATAAGGACGTCAGGGGCTCTCTGTGGGAAGACACCATCAACGAACGGCTGTACCCCGGTGAAGGCGACCTTGACACCGCCGCCTTCGTCAAAGCCATCCATGAGGCCGGATGGCGCGGACACTGGGGCGTGGAGATCCTTGCGGAATCACACCGCCTCCTGCCCCTGGACCAGGCCCTGGCCCGCGCCCACGACACGGCGGCCGCAACACTGGAGGCTGCATCCCAACTGATCGCCGCGGAACAGTCTGAAAAGGTCTAACCCGAGCTGATCCACAACAAGCCTGGCCCACGCGCTACCCCAGCAGGTAGTGCGTGGGCCGGACCTTACCTGAGCACAGAAGAAAGCCGAACCCCCATGAGCGCACCCGCCCCCGAGGCACGTTCGGATGCTGCCATCAAACTTGGCATGCGTCTTCGTGACGCCCGGCAGAGCGCCAAACTGTCCCTGCGTGAACTTGCGCGCCGTGTGGACGTCTCCGCCAGCCTCGTTTCGCAGGTCGAGCTTGGCCGCACATCACCGTCCGTCGGAACCCTCTACGCTCTCGTATCAGAACTGGGCCTCTCCCTTGATGAGGTCATGCAGGATGGCGCACCATCGGAAATCCAGCTGCCGGGCACCAATCTTCGCGTTGTTGAAACCGCACCCGTCAATGGCGACGGCGGGCCTTGGTCATCCAAGGATCTTGTGACTTCTCTACTGCCATCCGAAGCGGGCAACGAACTCCCAGGACTCCTGGAAGCGAAAGACCGCCCAAAACTCCGCGTTGCTGGTGTCCTCTGGGAGCGACTCACCGCAGAAAACGACCCCATCGTCGAACTACTCCGAGTGACGTACGGAAGCGGCACCGAATCCTGCCCGCCCGACAACCTCCTGCGGCACGGTGGACACGAGTACTTCCACATCCTTCAAGGAAGACTCAACGTAGAGGCCGGCTCCTCGTCAGGAACCCTCAGCGCGGGCGACAGCATCAACTTCGTATCCTCCATCCCTCACCGGCTCAGCAATCCTTTCACGGAAGACTGTATTGCCATTTGGGTCGTAGTCGGCCGCCAAAGTCATGAGTCGGACAACCCCGTCTCACCGGTCGCATAGGGCAGCTGTATCGGTCGCTGAGACCAAAGAAAGTCATCACGTGCACTTATGGAATATGGAACGGAGTGCGAGTTGAACTCGTCATCCACGCGCTACCGTTGGCAAGGACCTACTGGTGACGCGCAGCCAAACACTGCCACCACGCCTGTCAACTGGACCGAGCTGTGCCCAGGCGACCTTGTATTGTTGGTATCTGAGAAGACGTCCCACATTGGAATCGTTGACACCGTGTCCTCTGACAGCGAGTATCTGTGGCTTTTCCTAAGCGACGGCACGGGTCGCCGGTTGTTCACCAAGACTGAAGCTCACAGAACTTTCATCGATCCGGTGGACCTCGCCAAACGGCCAAGACCAGCCCAATAGGCCCCCTTACTTCTGAACATACGGCAGGCGCTGTCGTGGCCAGAGAGGTTCCTTGGAAGCCGCTCAAACACCACAAACCCGTGACACACCCCGGGGAGGACTATAAATGCTGCTCACCCTTTTTGCGGCTCTAATCGACGGAGCTGGTTACGGAAGCGACCTAAGTGCGTTTCATGACCCTCAGGAAGCGAGGTTCCCTCAGGGAGTGCTTGACTCGTTCCCTTGGGAAGGCTGGTGGCAGGAGGAAGCCCCAGCGCCTTAGCTCATTTATGGGCCCTTCAGCGGCCAGCCGCGCCGTACGAAAATCATGATCGATATGAGCAGCCTGGACTAAAACGCCCTCGAGGATCCTCCAGCAAACCTGTGAGGGCACATCGCCCGGACCATAACCCGCAGTGCCCCCACCGCCAAGCTAACTAGAACCACCTGACAACCAAAGCCTTGATACAAGAATCGACAGGAGACAAGCCGTTGGAACCGCTCGTAGTAGGACTCCTTGGGATCACCCACCCTCACGCCTCCGCACGGGTACGTGCGCTCCGCGAGATCGAAGGGGTCGAAGTAGTGGCCGCCGCAGACGACGATCCTCTGCTGTCGTACTTCACAGCCAAGTACGACATGGAGCCCCGCGACATAGAAGGAGTGCTTCAGGACGAGCGCATCAACACAGTCATGGTCCACTCCAAGAGCAAGGACATGGTCCCACACGCCCTGAGGGCCCTCACCGCTGGAAAATCTGTCGTCGTAGAAAAGCCGGGCGGCTCAACCGTCGATGACCTGTTACAGCTGGCCAAGGCGGAAGCTCAAGCGGCGCCGGGACTGATAGTACAGGTCGGGTACAACGTCCGCCTGGCACCGTCGATCACCCGAGCAAAGGAGCTCATAGACGCCGGGACCATCGGGAACGTGGTCAGTGTATCGGCCAGAG
Organism: Arthrobacter sp. sptzw32; assembly: GCF_059089735.1. Classification (NCBI taxonomy): domain Bacteria; kingdom Bacillati; phylum Actinomycetota; class Actinomycetes; order Micrococcales; family Micrococcaceae; genus Arthrobacter; species Arthrobacter sp. sptzw32. The sequence continues at coordinate 217,881 of NZ_JBNHEZ010000006.1, forward strand.
GTGCCGCCCTGGCCGGTGAGCACCTCACGGCCCACCTGAACCAGCCGGCGGACATGGGCGGGGGGCTATGGATCATCGGGTGCCACATGCTCGATTCTCTGGTCAGCATGTTCGGCGTCCCCGAGACCGTCAATGCGCGTGTGCGCAAGTCCGCGTGGCTCTCAGACAAGTCGAGCCGCGAGGACTCCGCAGCTGTGCTGCTGAATTATCCCGACATGTCCGCTACCTTCAGCTTCGACAGCCACGACCGTCTCGAATGGTTCGAGAGTTCCCGCATATCCGTTTACGGCACCACCGGAATGATCGAAATCGGCGTCCTTCCCCAAAAGCTAAGGGTTTACATCGAGAAGGACCAGGCCGGCTGGCCGGCTGGCTGGACCGAATGGACCCAGACCTATTTCACCCCACCGTTCGCCCGGACTGAAGCGAACAAATTTTCCGAACTGCCCGAACTGGAAAACATCAGCAATTTCCGCACCGAGATGCGTGGATGGGTCAACAGCATACGCACCGGCGCCCCTGTGGTGGCGCCCGTCGAGGATGCCCTGGCAGTGGCGCGGATCATTGACGCCAGCTACCGCTCCGAGAAGGACCAAGGGGCACCCGTCCACGTCGCGCGAAGCGTGAGCCTGGAAGCGGGGCTCGCCTCATGACAGCCGTTCGCTGGGGAGTGCTCACTACCGCCCGCATCGCCCAGGACCGCTTCCTGCCCGCCATGAACAAAGCCCGCAATGCGGCCGCCGCCGCAGTCTCAAGCCCAAACGGAAGGGCTGCGGAGATCGCCCAAAGGTTCGGGATCCCGGCGACATACAACTCACATGAAGACCTCCTCGCCGACCCGAACATCGACGCCGTCTACCTTCCGTTTCCCAATGGTCTGCACGCAGAGTGGATCATCGCAGCGGCGAATGCCGGCAAAGACATCCTCTGCGAGAAGCCCCTGGTGTGCAGCCTGCAGGACTACCGGCGGGTAGTGGAGGCCTGCGAACGGAAACAAGTAAATCTGATGGAGGCGTTCATGTACCGCTTCCACCCTCAGCACCAGAAAGTCCGCGAGCTCCTCGATGCAGGCAGGATTGGGAACATCATCTCAATGCACGCCCGCTTCCACTTCGTCATGAACCGCGCTCCCGGCGAGATCAGGCTCCAGCCGGGCCTGGAAGGCGGTGCAGTCAACGATGTCGGCTGCTACGCCATCGACATCATGAACATGATCGTGGGCAGCCTTCCGACCAGCGTCTATGCCAAAGGAACAAGCCCCTCGGACCCGGTTGAAACCAGTGTGGCGGCCATCCTCGATTACGACGGAGTCCTGGGAACTTTGGACTGCGGCTTTGACGGGCCCCGTACCAACACCTTCCAGATCATCGGAACAAAAGGACAAGTCACCCTCGACACGGCCTTCGACCCCGACCCATGGGATTCGGTGAGTGTGAAAGTCTCCCTGCGAAACGGCCACGCTGAAGTTTTCGACATCACTGAAGACCATTTCAAGATGGAAATTGAACGTTTCAGCGCCCGTGCGCGCAACCCAGGAGCAGAGTTCATAGACAGGGAACTAACCGAACAGAACCTTGCCGTGCGCCTCGCAATCCACGAATCGCTCGCTACCGATCAGCCCTGCAAGGTCGCAGCAGTGCATGTTGCTGAAGACCTCTTGCCAGGGGAGCAGTAGGTTTCGGGTCATGGCATTTCGGGTACGCACGGCCATTGCTGCCTCCAACCCTTCGCCTGTGAGGTTGAGTTCTACGCAGGCGCGCCGACCGTGCGACTTGAAAGAAAGCCGTCCTTGCCCCTAACTACGGCACCTGGACACCGTCTACCGGTTCCTGTGGCAACTCAGAATCCCAGAAGTTCTCCGGAAACACGGAGAACTACCACGAACCTCGACTCACCCACGCCAGAAATTGGAGATCCACATGTCTAAGCCCATCCTGCAGGTCATCGTCGGCAGCACTAGGCCCGGACGCGTAGGCCGGTCGGTGGCAGACTGGTTCGTCGCGCAGGCCAACGAGCACGGTGAATTTGACGTAGAGGTTATAGACCTTGCCCACATCGGCCTGCCGATGACTGACGAACCGCACCATCCCCGACTGCGGACCTATGTGAACGATCACACCAAACGGTGGAGCGAAACCATCGACCGCGCGGACGCGTATGTGTTCGTTATCCCGGAGTACAACTATTCACTCAGCGCCGCCGTGAAGAATGCGATCGATTTCTTGTACCAGGAGTGGGCCTACAAGCCCCTGGGAATTGTGAGCTACGGTGGAGTCTCGGGCGGGCTGCGCGCTGCGGGGACGTTGAAGCAGGTAGCCAGTGCACTGAAAATGATTCCCACCCCTGACCTGGTAACTATTCCCATGGTGGCGCAGCTGAAGGATGAAAGCGGCAACTTCAATGCGCTGCCGATTATGGACGATTCCGCCGCCGTGCTTCTCAAAGAACTGCACGTCCTCCACAATGCCCTTACGCCGCTGCGCGAGGCGCAGAAGATCGCCCAGTAGCGCGGAACTCGAATGAACTACCCTCCGCGCGATAGCGGCACGAACCGAATCCTTATCAAATCTGGAACCGTCGTCTCCATGGATGAGGAAATCGGTGTTTTGCCGGTCGCGGACATCCTTATCGAAGATGGCATCATTACGGCTGTCGGGCAGCAGTTAGACGTCTCTGAAGATACCGGTCCCATAGAAATCGTAAGCGCGGAGGGACGCATAATCGTCCCTGGATTCGTCAATGCGCACATGCACACCTGGCAGACAGCCCTACGGGGGATTGCTAGCAATTGGACACTCCTCGAGTACTTTCGATGGACCCATGCCGGGCTGGCCACCCACTTCGCTCCTGAGGACATCTACTGGGGAACCTACGCGGGCGCCCTGAACCAGATCAACTGCGGAACGACTACATTGGCTGACTGGTGCCACAACAATCCAACGCCGCAGCACACCGATGCAGCCGTTAGCGGCCTGCATGCGAGCGGAATCCGGGCCACCTTTTTCCACGGCAGCCCGAAACCTGATCCCAAATCGGGAGAGGCTCCTTTTTGGGAAATTTCCCATGACCGGACGGAAATCGAGCGTCTGCTCGCGGATTCCCGGTTCGCCCCAGGAGAAAAGCTTCGCCTTGGCATGGCTGTTCTCGGGCCCCATTACTCCACGCTAGATGTGGCGTTCACCGATTTCCGGCTCGCAAGAGAGCTGTCGCTGGTCACAAGCATGCATCAAGGCGGCGGGGCGGCCCGGGCGCCGCAGGGATGGGCTGCATTGGAGGATGCTGGCCTCTTGGGCCCCCACATTAACATCGTTCACGGAAACGATTTGGACGACAAGCAGTTGCGGCGGTTTATCGCCGCCGGGGTGACGTTTTCCGTTACCCCGGAAAACGAAATGACTCAGGGCCACGGGCATCCGATCATCGGGCGGCTTCGAGATCACGGAGTCGCTCCATCAATCGGTATCGACCTTGAAGCGGGGCTATCCGGAGAGATGTTCCTGGCGGCACGTATTGCTCTGGTTCACCAGCGTGCGTTGGATAATTTCCGCTACCGCGCACAAGCCGGAACCCAAGTTATACCTGAGACCTCGACCATCACCACTCTTGAGGCGCTTCGCTGGGCAACTGTCGAGGGTGCGAGAATGCTCGGACTTCTCGATCAAGTTGGGACGATCACCCCTGGAAAACGCGCTGATCTAGTTTTCGTTGATGCAACTCTGCCGAACATGCAGCCGGTGCATGACCCGGTCAACTCAGTAGTCATGCAGACGAGTTTGGCAAATATCGAAGCGGTCATGATCGACGGTCGATGGCGCAAGCGCGATGGCCAATTGCTGAATGACTCTGGCTCGGTGCTTGATTCCCAGGCTTGGCTCGAACCTCTGAAGGCATCGGGTTACCGGTTGGCGACTGCGGTCGGGCTCCAGAAGGAAACCGCAAATTTCACGCTTCCGGCGTGAGAGTTCCAAAATCGACTGCGAACCCACGGCCAATGCTAGTAGCAGAACCAGCAGCATGTCGGCCAGCTCCAGAAACCAACTCCGCAAGGGCCACTTCAGATACGATCCAATCAAACATCCGGTTGAGGACATGGGATCAGCGGGAAGACATTGAGCTGCCACGCCGGAGTTCAAAGGACTATTAGGACGCCGATGTAATGCCGACTTCGAGGCACTTTGTTGCCACTCCCCGGGTAACACCGAACGCCGATAACGGATCTTTCGTCAAGCTATAGGCGCGCGGCGGGGGAGAGGTCACCCGTCCGAGAAGAAGGACCTTGAGGCCTGTAATGATTGGTGCCATGGACAAATTTGAGGCCGAGACCGGGGTTGGACAGGACTCGGTCCTGGAAGTTCGCGTGGCGCTGGTCGACAGCGCGCCTGAGATTTGGCGTCGATTCGAGCTCCGGGGCTCCCTGGCTTTGAGCCAGGTGCATCAGGTCCTGCAGGCAGCATTTGGCTGGGACGACGCGCACCTGCACAGGTTTGTAACAAGCGACCCGTTCGCGCCGCTACGGCCGGTCGACGGCGAATTTCCGGAAGTCCCGCAGTGGCTCCCAGGACAGCAGTGTGAAGAACCGGGCGACAGGCCCGAAGAGGATTGCTCCCTGGATCAGCTGCTTACATTGGGCTCAGCCGAAGCGTTCTACGAGTACGACTTTGGAGACAGCTGGCTTCACCGGCTTGAGCTGGTTTCCCGCCGGCCCGCGGACGAAGACAGTCCGCCCGCCCGGCTGATCGATGGCGCCCGGCGCGGCCCCTTGGAAGACTCCGGAGGTTTACCCGGGTACGAAGAGATCATGGACGCGCTGGCCGACCCGACGCACCCTGACCACGCTGAGCACTCAGCCTGGGTCGCCGACATAACCGGCTCCAATGCGCCTTTTGACCCTGCCTTCCTCGACATTCCCGCCGTAACCCGGGCGCTGGCTGAGCAGTTCCGACGTACGCAGTCTGGGGAAAAACGCCGTAAGTGACGGGCAGGAAACAGCCCCTTTTCGGGGCACTCCCCTGCCTGTTTTGAAGAGCCGATAATGGAGATTCTGTAAAGCTAATGGCTGTGCGGTCCAGGGCACATCGACGACCAGGCAGGGGAGCGGATCACTCCAACTTTGCGTTGCGGAGGTACTGGTAGACGGTCTCCCTGCTGATCCCGTAGTCACGGGCAAGAAGTGCTTTCGGAACACCGCTGCCGGCGCGATGGACGAGTTCGGCTGCCCGGTCCGGTGAGAGGGTCTTTTTCCGTCCCTTGTAGACGCCGCGCTGCTTGGCCAGGGCGATGCCTTCCCGCTGGCGTTCCCTGATGAGGGAGCGTTCGAATTCGGCGAAGGCACCCATGACGGACAGCATGAGGTTGGCCATGGGGGAGTCCTCGCCGGTGAAAACCAGGCTCTCCTTGACGAACTCCACCCGCACACCTTTGCGGGTGAGGCCCTGCACAAGGGCCCGCAGGTCATCGAGGTTCCGGGCGAGCCGGTCCATGCTGTGCACGACGACGGTGTCCCCGTCGCGGGCGAACCGCAGCAACTCCGTAAGCTCCGGTCTGGAAGTGTCCCTGCCGGATGCCTTGTCCGTGAAGACCCGGTCCAGAACCTGGCCTTCAAGCTGGCGTTTCTCGTTCTGGTCTAGGGCGCTCACGCGTACGTACCCGATCCGCTGCCCGCTCACGGTGCCTCCAACCCTCGTCCTGTCAGGTTGAGTCCTAGGTTCCTCTCAAAAGAAAGCCAGGACAAGGTGACCCAGTCGTCTGGTTGGGGTGTACTCAGTTGACGCACCAGGGTGCCGAGAGCGGCGGCCCGACCGCGCGGCGCGAGCTTTCCAGGGAGATTACCGCGGCGCGTCTCCCCAAATTCTGATTACACCGGCGGCAATGTCTATGGCCGCCTCCGCTACTCCAGAGAGCCCCGCTCGTACTCCATCTCCCGGTTTCCAAGGCGGGACGGGTCTCGAGTCGCTGCGGGTACAGTGGAGCGTCCAAGGAGGAAGGCGGGTACCTGTTGGATGACCGGGGACGGGTGAAGCGTGAGAGAATCCCGCAAGCGGCTGAGCAGCCACGGAATACGGTGGCACGCGATGAGCGGCGACTGCAGCTTCTGCAGGCAGCCCAGGAAGTTTTTGTAGCCAGTGGTTACCACGGTGCCAACATGGACGATATTGCCCAAGCGGCCTATGTGAGCAAGCCGGTTCTGTACGAGTACTTCCCATCCAAGCGTGAGCTGTATCTCGAGCTGCTGGACATTAACCTCAAGGCACTAGGCGATGTATTGCAGGAGTCCGTCCGTTCCACAAAGCTCAATAAAGAACGGGTGCATGAGGCTATCCGGGCCTATTTTGGCTACATTGCCCGTGACGACGGCGCATATCGCCTCGCCTTCGAATCCGGCCTGAGCAATGATCCTGACGTCCGCGTAAGGCGGGAGGCATTCAGAAGGGGATTCGCAGGCGCAATTGCCCAAATCATCAGCGAGGACGCTCAACTGCCGCTTGTCGAAGGGGAACTGCTGGGTAGGGCTTTAATGGGTCTGGCTCAAGCAAGCGCACGTTATTGGGTAGAGGACAACGCTGAACAAGGCAGCGCTGCCCTTGGCATGGACGCGGCCAGCGAGCTTGTTTACCGCCTGGCGTGGCGGGGTATTTCACGCTTTCCCAAGGAGACTTAGAAATGACTGAGGTGTCACCCGGGGCATGCCAACGTGGATAGCTCTTGACCGCGTCGGCTTTTCTCCGACCGTTCCGCAGTGAACCGACGGTGGCTTTTCGACGTTACTATCTGCTCCTTCACGACCCAGTTTTGTGCGGCAGAAACGCAAGCGGCCTTAGACCGCCGAATGATCGGCTTGATTCGCTTGCGGGGCTTCGGGGGATCACCGGTACGTGCCCTTAGAGTGACTGCATGGGTAGTAGTTTCCTCATCGGTTTAGCTGCAGTTGTAGCCATCGGCCCAGCGCCCGGAGGCGGCGAACACTCGGATTCCGCGGCTATCGGGTTTAGCATCGTGCCATGTCGAATTCGTGGAAAGAATTCAAAGCCTTTGCCATGGGCGGCAACATGTTTGATCTTGCCCTGGGCTTCATCATCGGCACGGCCTTCGCCGCACTCGTGGACAGCCTCGCCAACGACATCCTGCTGCAGTTCGTCGCTGCGATCTTCGGCGCGCCGGACTTCAGCCAGATGAGCTTCACGGCGAACGACGCCGAAATAAGATACGGCAGCTTCATCACCGTGCTGATCCGGTTCCTGCTGCTGGCTCTGGTGCTGTTCGGGATCGTCAAACTCCTCAAACGCTTTGGCATGGGCAACTTCCGCGCCCAGGGCCAACAGGAATGCCCCTACTGCAAAGAATTCGTGGCCATCGACGCCATCAAATGCAAATACTGCACCGCCGACATCGACCCGGGGCAACTGGAGGAAGAAGACATCGAGCTGCTGAAAAAGCGTGAAGGCTGGCAAAATCCCAACGACGGCATTGCCTAACCCGGCCTTAAATTAGACCCAGAGGAGACATATCGGACCGTGTAATGGCCTCAGGCCGTTGGGCGCTGTCTTCTGTGAACGAGACTCCAGTGGGGTTGTGCCGGACCGGCCCGCCGTAGTGCCGCCTGGGGCGGTGTGCGGTGGGTGAGTGTTTGGACGTCGTACTTTTTCAGTAGCCAGATCGCCAGGAGCCAGGGCAGGACGCCGTAAATGACCTGTGCGGTAAAGCTGCCGGAGGACAGCACGAGGTAGGACTGCCACAGGTTGGCGTAGCCGTGGAGGATGACGATCCAGAACAGGCTGCCGGTATTGTTGTACAGCCAGGTCAGCACGATGGTGTACCCGACAACGCCGACGGTCAGGCCGACCAGCGAGAATGCCGCCTGCAGTAACCCCCCCGCATCTGTCATCAGCGGCAGCAGCACCACCGAGGGCAGATGCCATGATCCCCAGGCCACACCAAGGATCCAGCTGGCCCGTTCGGCTGTCCGCGTCCTTTGCAGATAGGGCAGTGCGAAGCCGCGCCATCCGAGTTCTTCGGCCAGCCCGGTGCAGACGATGAGGAACAACAGGAAGGGAACTGCAAGCATCACAGGGACCAGGAAGCTGTACTCCAACGATGCCATGCCGCCTGTCACCCAGCCCAGGGCCACTGCGGCCAGGCTAAGAACGATGGGGAACAGGAACACGAACAAGATCCACTTTCCCGGAACCCGTGCCCTGAGCAGGCGGGAGAAAAGACTCCGCAGCCCTGGACGCCCGTCCACCAGCGCAATGACGATAACGCCCGCCATGGACGGGCCAAACGAGAAGCACAACAAGACCACTGCCAGGAGGACGCCCGGGTCAGTTCCGCCGGTGCCGAGCAGGAGGAAGTTCGCCTCGTTCGTGGGAGATATGCTTCGCGGGACCAGGTGGAGGTACGCGGGAATTTGTACCGCCCAGGTGATGCCGTAGGCAAGAACCAGGAAGAGCGGCCAAGCCCACCGGACACCCGCCGAGTTGCTCATAAGAACAATTCTGAAGCTGACACAGGATCAGCGAAACCATGTCCAAGACGTATTGCCCTGAATTCCCGACTTGCTGAAACCTGGACCGAAAACACGAGCGATGACGGGGCGGTACGACCATGAATGAGAGGCCATAGCCCTCGGCGGGCCGATAGCGTTGCACGCTGATATGCGGGTTGCCACCGAAACCGCCCCGGGCATTACTGTGGCCCTAGGCAGTCTCAGTACCTAAGCGAGGGGGATCTATGGCAGCGAAGCCGCCGGCAATGTCACCGTCCGGTCAGCCGGTTGAGGAAGTACTTGACCGGGCCACGGGTCCCCGCCGGGCCGAGGCAGAGGAACTGCTCGCACTCCTGGCCGGGATTAGCGGCGAGCAGCCTGTGGTGTGGGCAGGCCGGATTATTGGCCCTGGCGAGTATGAGTACCGCTACGAAAGCGGCCACCGCGGCCGCGCTCCGGTGCTCGCGTTCGCGCCGGGACCTGCAAAACATACGGTCTACCTGGCTAACGATTTCTCAAAGCGCTGGCCCGACCTGATGGAACGGCTCGGCCCGCACCGCGCCAGCCAAGCCTGCCTCTACCTTACGCGCTTGACCGGCGTGGACCGCAGCGTGCTGCGCGAGCTGCTGGAACGCTCACTGGCGGAGACCCTGTCAAAGGCGCACTGACCCGGGTCCATCCCTCAGCCGGGCGCACTGCGTGCGTCGATTTCGACCTTCACCCAGTACGCCAGGGCGGCAGGCCCGCGGATCTGGTCCTGGGGGACACTGATCCACCCAGGACCCATCGGACGGTCCTTGCCCATGTACGCTGGCGTCCCGCGACGCCGGAGCAGCTCGTCATACTCGGCGGGATTGGTGCGCACGAGCAGGTCACCGTGACGGCCGGCGGAGAGCGTCATCCGGTCTTCCACCATGAAGGACAACCCACCGAACATACGCACCTCACGCACATTTCGATACCCGGCCAGAAGCTCACGGACCCGCTGAGCAAGGGCCTCCCGCGGGCCGGATTCGGTCGCCGTCATTGCCCGCCCTCCATCCTGCGGGCGTGCCCGAGGTAGTGCAGATCAGACGCTGATCCGGCCACGGACAGCTCCCTCGATAGCAGTGACGTACCCAAGATGCCTGCCCGCATCCTACGGCTACTCGACGCCGGCGGCACCGGTCGAGGCGTCCGGTGAGGCCGTCGCCGCGGCAACGCTACTCGGGCCAACTCCACACTGCGTGCTCACCCTTTGGGGGGCGGCAGTGTTCTGCCGCCCCATTGATGGTGCGGTGGCAACGGGTTAGGGTGTGGTGCACCATGCAACAGGAGAGGTAACGACCGATGTCCGGTGAACCAGTGTTCTTCGAGATTGGCGTTCAGGACGCCGCCCGTGGCAGGCGCTTCTACGGGACACTCTTTGACTGGGAACTGGTGCCCGGACCGGGAGAAGACGGCTACTCGATCAGCACCGCCGGGATTCCAGGAGGCATCCACGGAGGTGACTCCGACGCCTCCCCCTACCTGTTCTTCAAGGTGGACGATCTGGACGCCGCCCTGGCGCGGGTCCGTGACCTCGGCGGATCCGTTGACGACACCGACCTCGGCGACACGAACGCCGCCGAATACGGGCGGTTCAAACTCTGCAAGGACGATCAAGGCTCAACCTTCGGCCTGCACGAACCCCCACCTAACAGGAAGGATAAACCTGCGCCACGAAGCTGACCCTGACAGGAGGTCGCTGTCTTGACCAGCCAAAGACCAACAGCGCCGCTGCCACAGCGCTGGTCAGACGTCGAGAATTGAACCTAGGCAAGGGGCAGGCCATCTGATACTAGAATTGGCTAGGGAACTGCGGGGCAGCGCTTATCGCTTTCCCGTACTTACGATGGACAGCCTGCTTGCTCACGCCCAGACACAGTGCTATGACTTCCCAGGAAAGCCCCGCCTGCCGGGCCCTCCTCACTAGGGAAGCTTCATTGCGCCCGACTTCCTTCTGCAGCTCAGCAACGGCCTGCAACGCTTCAGCCGGACCTTTGCCGTCCATGGACGCAACCAATTATTTCATGCGATCCACCTCCATCCCGTCAACAAGCGTTGACGGGATGGAGCGCGTCAACGCTTGTTGACAGAGGCGTCAGATTGAATGTTTCGTGACCGTTCAGCTTTTGGCGCAGGAGGGACAATTAAGCCGGGGTGACCGGTAACTAATCGCCGTCCTGCAGCGCGGCGTGCTTAGGATAAAAAGGTGAACTGTCGGCAGGAGGCCGGCAGCAACGACAGACCGTAGCAAGACTCCAGCGGACAGGCTACGAAGAGATCATGGACATCTTGCCAACCGTCGCATTCTGACGGCGCCGGGCACGCAGCCTGGGTGGCCGACACAAGCGGTTCCGATGCGCCTTTTGACCCCGCGCCTTCCTAGACATAACCGCCGTGAACCGGGCGCTGGCTAGAGAAGCTGACTCAAACTAGTGGGAAGCATAGTTACTTTCAACTTGATGATGCCTCTGCGGTTCAGCAGCTGGCGGGACCATGCCACCCGATAAAGTTGATGCCATGGGGGAGAAGAAGAACGACGAGAAGTACCAGCGGTTCATCAACCGCCCGTACTACTACGGGTATGCCGCGGGCGGTAAAACTGTTCATGCTTACACCAAGGAAGAATGGGGTCTCGGTGCCAGTTCGGGCGGCGGCGACCATAACTTGATCCGTTCCTTCTACTCCAGCCTTCTCTTGACGGTTCTGGTGGCGCCGGTCTCGCTGTTCTGCCTGCTCCTCGGGATCCTCGCGATCTTCAAGATGCCGATCATGGGGCTGGTCATGGTGTTCTTCGGGCTTCTCCTTGGCCTTGCAGTCGTCCAGGGATACTTCAACATCACGGAAGAACGGCGGGGGCGCAAGGCCCGAAAACTCAAGGGCCTCCCGAAGCCGTGGTGGGAGGCCGACGATGACCGCGCCTACGAATGGTTTCTGAAGCACCCGGATCCGCGTATCCAGATGCCCCTGGAGTACTTCCCGTATTCCGTGAGGCTCCGTAAGGAAATGCCGGAAGGGGCTTCTCGGCGTTGAGGGCTGACTTGCACCTTGATCGTGGGGATTTTGAAGACATACCCCTGCCGCGTTCTGGTTCATCGGGATCTTCCCGCTGGGCTGAGCCAAAAACCCCCTTACGAGATACTTCAGGAGCCCCAACGTGAAGAGAATCCTCGCCGCAGCGGCCATCGCAGCAGTCGCGGGCCTGACGGCATGCAGCTCAACTGCTATAGAACCCAACGGCCCCAGCTCCATACCTGCGGAGACAGCCATCACCACGCAGGCATCACCGTCAGAATCATCAACAGCAGTTGCGGCAGGCAGCGCAAAAGAGGCCTGCGAAACCTACAACGCGCTCTACGCAGAGTACAAAGCCCTTCCCGGCGCCGATCCGAACGCCTATGAGGACATCTACCTGAAGGCGCAGGACGCAAAAACCACCGTCCCAGGAGATCTGAACGGTCTGTTCGCGGCGCTGAGCGTTCTGGCTATGAATCACTCGGCGGCGGCCGAAAACGGGGGCCAGCCTGAGCAGGTATCCAAGGACGCCGTCCGGGACGCCGTCTTCGCCAGTGCAGGCACCTGCACTGCCGAGGGCGTCACGCTCCGGCTCTAAAACCATCCAGCACAAAACACAGGGCACCGCCCGACGGGGATCGAATGAACATCATGGCAGCGCCGGAACGCCGGCGCCAGAAACAGTACAGCCGCGGATGAGCTGCGGGGTTGCTGGCCTTGGCCCTGCTCCTCAGCCGGAACGGAGACTAAGACGCTGTCGTCTGGCGCTTTCTCCACCTTCGACGCCGCCGGCGCGGAGCAGATCCGAGCGAGCAAGACCGCACGACTGGATATGAGCTCCGGGACCGTGCAGAAGGCCGCCTTCCGCACGAGGTCTGACTTCAGCGAATCCGGGACGGCGTGCAGCGCTACGGCATCGACGCCGAAGCCGCGGAAGGTTAGATCAGCGACATTCAAATGGATCCAGGTTCAAGCAGTGACCACTAGCTGTACTAGCCCTCGGGCACGGACACGAGCTTGGATGTGAACTACAATTTCCGCTACGACGGCACCGAGGAAACGCAGGTAATCATTCGTCCACGTCCTCACGGCAGCCTAGGAACATGCTGAGGATCGGGATTTTCCGAAACAAGGGACTGGACGACGCTGCCCTGCTTGCCCAGATCCGTTTTATAGATAGGACCCACTATGGTTTACGACCGTGAGCGTGAGCGGCGAAACGATGCCGTGTACGCCGAGCACAAGAGTGCCGTAGCAGCCGGAGAGAAGCGCGCTCTACGCAAGACCAGCATCGGCGAGCTGCACAGCTACCCCGCAGATGAGATCGGGTTTACTCCCGGACGTGGCCAGGTTCAGGTCAGCACCTGGTGGGGCATGGGAATTCTCGCAGTTGTTGCCGCATTCTTGACTGCCCTTTCGGTGCTGATCTTGCTGGCCCCGCTGGGACAGGGCGAAGGTCCGTTCTGGGGTGCGCTGTTCCTCACGGCTCTGTCCGGGGGCTTCACCTTCTATGCATTCATACTGGCCCGAGACGAATACCGCGCGAAGCAGCTGCGCAAGCTGCGCGGCTCCCCGAAGCCGGGCACTTCCGGCGTAGTGGACATCAATCTCCTGGAGCTGGGACAGGAACGTCCCGACCGGCCCGACTCGTCCCGACAGGATCCGCTCTGATGTTCGACCAGGACATGGTCGCCCGGCGGCTGCCTGGAACCTGTCCTTCGCTCTGGCCAAAGTCTTCGGTGCCGCCCGGCTTCGCTGCATGGATCTTTTCTACGACAGTTAGCAATATCTGTCGTAGAAAAGATCCGATTTAAGCACCCCGAGCCTCAGCGGCTGCGCCCGCCGACGTCGTCGTCGTCGGTCGTCGTCGGTGATAATGACGATCACGACGACAACGGCCAGGACGGCCGGCAGTGACGAAGACGGCAAGCGGCGGCGTGGTGCTGACTATGCCATCTCTTCGGATGCTGGTACCGAGAAGGTCAGCCTCTTCTAAGTATTAGTATTCTTACATCAGCCGTGTTGCCTGACATAACATAATTATCGGCGTTTGAAAAACGCCGGGGGAGTGCCTGTAAAGGGCTGTCTCCTGCCGTCAGTTCGAGGGATTTCTGCCCGATTCGAAGTCACAACTGCCCAGCCAGCGCAAAAGTCGTTACCCGTAGAAGCTTCGCCCGAGCCAGCGCGAGCAGCTGATCCACGGAGCAATCCTCTTCAGGCCTGTCGCCACTCAAGTGAATCTTGGACGGCAGGACCGTGCCCTGGCTACGCGAGACGTTGACGTCTTCGTGGTGCCTATCGTCAAGGAAAAGAAGTTAAGCAGCCCGAGGACGGGTCTGCTTAAAGAGCGTTAATCGCGGATGTAAAAGTCAACTGTTGGTTGCCTTGAACAACAGCTTTACTTAACATCGGTTATCGGCTCTTTAAAACGGGCGGGAGAGTGCTTGGAAAGGGGCTGTCCCCCGCAGGAGCGCGAGAACCCGGAGCTATTGTGCAGTTGGGCGGGTGGAGTTGAAGGCTGAAGTGTGGCTGTGATAACGAAGACGGCGAGCAGGACAATTTTGATGCTGCCGGCATAGTTGATGGCATGGAACAAGGTGAGGCTCTGGCGGCCTGTTCTGGTGCTGGCATTCTGCGTTGCGGCAATACCTACCTGCGCCAGGGACACTGCTGCAGCGCCGAGTCCTGAAGCTGCAGAGGCGACCGACCTGGCCTGTCATACTGGTCAACATGGGTGGGGACCGTAAAAGCGAGGCGCTGAACAATCGACACGATGCTCGTTTTTATGGCGACGAGGCAGCCGGGGAGGCTTTGGGGTGGAGTCTGAGGCGCTCCAAATCCTGGCCGCGAACGGGCGCGTCTGCTGTTGCTTTAGTGCAGGACGGTGTGCTGGCAACGGCAAGCGTAGGCGCCCCGCTGGAAGCGGACTACGAAATCGGGTCGGTCTCGAAGGGCATCACCGGGCTCCTCTATGCCGATGCCCTCCAACGTGGGGAGCTCGACGGCGGAACCACTCTAGGCGACCTGCTGCCCCTTGAGGGCTCCGAACCGGCCATGGTTTCGCTGGAATCCATAACCCGGCACGCTTCCGGATTACCGCGTCTGCCCTCATCCCAGGCCACCTTCCGTCAGTCGGTAGCCCTATGGCGCCGCGGGACCAACCCGTACGGCGAGACGCTTGAGGAACTGCTAGCCCAGGCCCGGCAAACGCGGTTACTGTCCCCCAAGCCCCGCTACTCAAATCTCGGCTTCGAACTACTCGGCCACGCCATCGCCGCTGGAGCCCGAACAACGTACCGGGACCTCATGACCCAGCGGATCGCCGGGCCCCTGGGGCTGCATTCACTGTATGCGCCTTCTTTCCCTGACGAACTCCGGCAGACGGCACTGCCGGGCAAGAGCCGGGCCGGACGCACCATGGAGCCATGGACTGGAGAAGCCCTGGCTCCGGCTGGAGGCTGGCGCGCCAGCATTCAGGACATGGGCATCTTAGCCCTGGCACTTCTGCAGGGGAACGCGCCAGGGAGCGCAGCTCTGGACCCGGTGGTACAATTTGCCGGCCCTGCCGCACGAATAGGCATCGCCTGGATCAGCCTTGACGTCAAAGGTCGGACGGTCACTTGGCACAACGGCGCTACCGGGGGTTTCCGCTCATGGGTAGGGCTGGACCGGGAGGCCGGTACCGCCGTCGTACTGCTCTCAGCGACGGCCTCACCGCTGGACCGGCACGGCTTCAGACTCCTCCTCAACCCGCCCAGCCGGGGTAATTACCGACAAAATCGGAAAGCCTAGATTTCTAACTCCGCAGGCAGCCCGGCGATCGTGTCGTTTTGTGGTAACCCTCATGCTAAAAGCCTTAGCATAAACGAGCGAAGCTCGAGGCTGCGCTCGGATCGTAGCTTTACAAAATAGGCGTTATCGACTCTTCTATGGTTGTCAACGTAGCGATGGCTTAAGGCAGTTGGCATTGAGCGTGCGGTAGATCCGTCGGGCGAGGTAGCGTTTCACGCACCGACGGATCTCCTTCTTGGTTAGAGCTTCTGCCTTCCGCCTGGCTACGTATGCGATGGTTTCTGGATCGAATGCCGTCCTTGTTAGAGCAATCATGTGCAGTGCTTTATTGCGGGTCCTGTCGCCTCCGCGGTTGAGCCTGTGACGGACGGTATTACCGGATGAAGCGGGAATGGGGTTGACTCCGGCCAAGGAGGCGAAAGCTGCCTCGGAACGTACTCGGCCTTGATGAGACCAAGCGGTGAGACAAATGGCTGCCGTGACTGGTCCGAAGCCGGCTTCCTGCAGCAGGGGCGCGGCTTCGCTTACCTCAACCAGTTCGGTGATGCGGGAGCCGTTTGCTTTGATTTCAGCATCAAGGTCGCTGATCCGCTTAGCAAGCCTAACGGCTTCGGAACGGGCCACCGACACCGCAAGAGGTTCTTCACGGGCCGCCAGCGCGACACCTCCAGTATCTGACTCCCGGTCAACGAGCTGCGCACATCCAACCCCAAATCATTCGTCCGGAGCAGTTCGGTCAACGCATTCACGGTCCTGGTCCGGTCGGTTGTCATCGACTGACGTGCACAGACCAGGACCCGCAAGGCCGCGCGGACCCCTTCATTCAGCCGTGGCCGGCGCAACTTATCCTCTTCCAAGGCAAGGACCGCAGAAGCGATCCGGTGCGCGTCCAACGGATCCGACTTTCCAACCCCACGACGCGGCAGGGCATCCGTGCGCGTGGCTTCGGCGACCTGGTAACCGGCGGCTGCGACAGCCCCGGCCAGCACGGCACCATAAGAAGCGGCGCCCTCGATCACCCACAGAGTGGCTAGATCGGCTTCGGTGCGACGAGCGACCCAAGCTATAGCGCGACTGATCCCGGCCCCAGTCGCCGGGAAATCCCGGATGTCGATCCATTCGCCGCTTGGCACGGCGATGATGGCGAAGACGTGCTTCCGGGCATGGGTGTCGACACCCACGACAAACGGGTGGGAATAGGCATCGATAGTCATAGCGGTTCTGGCACCTTTCTCATTTCGCGGACATGGTCAGGGCCGTTACGGGCCGGAACCAGTCCGGGTAGAGGTCACTTCGGAACAGCACTGTGACGAGCCACGCCCCGTGCGGAGCGGACAATCTTCTGATCAAGTCACCGAGGTGGGCCGGGCAGGTGCCGGCCGCCCCACCCAGCAGACGGACATGTCGATAACAGGACACCCAGAAAGAGCCGGGGCCAAGCGTTTAATGAGTCACGACCGCCAGGGTGGAACGGCCTGCACTTACTCTGCCAGCCAATCCCAGACCAGCCACCCCAATCCTCACAGGCGTTTGTAAAACGCCGGGGGAGTGCCTGTGAAAGGGCGGGGAAGCGGCTTTCTCATGCGCTCTGATCGCAGATTGGGGGCACTCACTCTGGACAGCTCTGGCTAGCTAGGTGTGTCGTGCCAAGGTTGACGCGCACAGTGTAGGAGCGCCGTGAGCGGCAACCCAATGGTGAAGGAGGTATCCGATGGAGGATCCACGAGGCGTGGCACGAACATTGGCAAAAGGACCCGGGCTGAGTGAAGGATCTGTGGTTAAAGTACTGGGCCCACGGTGGATCTGCAGACATCTTCGAGTTCGATGCCTACCTGCGCGGCCTCACGGAACGAGACCCGTTCGAGCTGAGGATTCTTGCCTGGGCAATTGAGGACTTATCCCACGATGCGCCTGCCCAAGACTTGGTCACTTGAGGCCATTCCCTCAGCTCTGGTTCTTTGGGGAAATGTGGCCGCACACTGTTACCAGAACCTTGGACCGGCCGGGCCGGATAATGCGGGACACCCTGAACCTGGTACCGCCTTGGCTCAGGAATGGTGGGTGGTCAGCTGGTTGCTGAGTCCGGAGAGCAGGACGCTGAGTCCTTGGTCGAGTTCTGCGGCGCCGTCGTACTCGGCCAGGACCGGGCCCAGTGCGCGGAGGTGGGGAAAGTCTTTGGCCGGCAGGCGGTGCAGGCCAAGGCGGAGGATGGCTTCGCTTTCGTCCGGATCCACGATGTATTCCTGCAGTTCGTTCAGGATGTGCCCGTAGAGGAACCCGTAGTAGGCGCGGTAGACGTGAAGGGCTGTTGCCGGGGTGAAGCCGGCCTCTATCAGCAGCGCCAGAATCTGCTCCAGTGGCCGCAACGTCCCCAAGGGCCGCAGGCCAAGGGGTGTGGAGAGGGGCCGGGTGACCAGCAACGGCACCACGTTGGGGTGCCGCAGGGCCAGGAGCCGGAGATCATGGGCGATCTTGCGCAACTGGGCCTGCCAGTCCGGGTCATCGGGAAAGATGGCCAGTTCGTCAAAAACCATTTCGGAGACCCCGTCCAGCAGGGCTGCCCGGTTGGCCGCGTAGCGGTAAAGGCTCATGGGATCGCATTGCAGCTCCTGGCCCAAGCGACGCATCGACAATGCTTCCAGGCCATCTTTGTCCACAAGCGTCAGCGCCGTGGAGAGCACGAGTTCCCTGCTCAGGCGCACTTTGCGGACACCTGCCGGATTATTCGATTCTTTGGGGGAGGCCATGTCGTATCCGTCCTGTTTGTGGAGTCAGGTCCACCCGTCGGGACGATACCTAAGCTTGCTTATTAAGCAGTCTACATGTAAAGTCTACATTGTAGAGAAGTTGTCGACATGGTTTCAGTAAAGGGATCACGGTTTGCATGGCCGCCACGGCCGCTCACATCACCGTCTCAGGAGAACCATTGACTACGCACACCCAGAACGAGCACTCCAGCACTGTCCGCAACGCTAACGACATCAAGATTTCGACCCGGACCCTTGAGTTCGCTGTCTACGTTGCGGCGGTCATAGCCACTATTATCACGGCCACAGTTGTTGGGGACGACGCCAGCGAAAACGGTGTTGACGTGTTCAATGCCAATGACGCAATGCAGTACATCACCTTCCTCACGGTCGGCCTGATGGTGGCCCGCGGCCTGGCGAAGGCCGGCAACCGGGTCAGCAACAACCACGCCTAAACAGGCGCTCTTCCGGCCCCGGGCCGGGAACTGACTGATCCTGGCGCGGCACCACAACGGTGTTGCGCCAGGACTGTCCTGTCTTACCTTTTTTGTTTGGCCTGCTTGGGGTGAAGGACCCGATACTTTGGGCAGTACCGCTTGGTGTCCCGTGCAAGGGCACTGGGTTTGAGGCCGCTGTAGCCGAACGGCGGAAAATTTTGCACCGTGTTTGAAAAGAGCCGTTCATGGCGCATTCACAGTTCGACCAGTTCCTCCAGGAAGCCACTTACCGCGACCAGGATTCCACATCCACTCTTGACGGAGACTCCTTCTACGGCCTATACACCAGCTGGTGCCACGTCTCCCGCCACTCCCCCCGGCCGGAGCACACCTTCTGGGCCGCGATGAAGCACCGAGTCAGTCCCGGGCAGTGCCTGCGCATGACGGGCCCAGCGGCAACGGACTACATCCTGAACAGCTACCGGGCTGTCGTCTAACCCCATGCTGACCAAACGAGAAGACGATACATCCCCCGGAATCTATGCCAGCTACCGGGACAGCGTCCCGGACGCCACTGCACCCGAAGCCACTCCCGCTGACGGGCCAGATACCCCCGCCGCCGTCGAGGACCTCGACCTCACCCCACGCGGCCTCGCCGACGCACCCGCCCTACAGCAGGATCCCGACAGCCTCGTCCACACCGGAAACAGCTAGGCACCACACAGCCGAAGCCAAATCAGGACTGGACCAGGCGCCGGGGGCGCCACTCATCAACCAACAGCGCATAATAACCGCGGAGCGCATCATGACCCCTGCACGGACCTTCGAATCGATCGTAATCATTTTCAACCCCAACAGCACCGGCGACGCACCTGCACTCGCCGAGCAACTGCGGATAGAGCTCGGAGAGCTTCTCCCCTATGCTGCGGACATCAAACTTCAACCCACAGCTCATGCCGGCCACGCCGTCGAGTTGGCAAGGGCCGCTGCCCGCACCGGCCGGGACGTGCTGGTCGTCTCGGTAAGCGGGGACGGGGGCTATAACGAAGTTGTCAACGGCGTGATGCAAGCCGGCAACCCGCACGCGGTATGCGCCGTCTTGGCTGCGGGCAACGCCAACGACCACAGCCGCATCATTGCTACGCAGCCCCTGGAGCACGCCATCGCCGCAGGTGCGGTGCGAAATATTGACCTCCTGCGTATCAGCAAGGGCGCAACAGCAGACGCGCCCGCTGAGTACGCCCACTCCTACATCGGCTTCGGCCTCACCCCGGTCATGGCGATCGATCTGGAAAAGGGCAGCAAGGGCGCGTTGAAGGAAATGTTCTCCGTCATGCGCACCTTTTCCAAGTTCAAGCCGTTCGAAATCCGCCCGACGGAGGGCAAGCGCCGGAAGTTCGACAGCCTTGTCTTCGCCAACATCGCCGAGATGGCGAAGTACGCCACTCTCAGTGAAGCCGATGACCAGATATCGGACGGCAAATTCGAAGTCGTGATCTTCCCCCACAGGTCAAAGTTCCGGATCCTGCTGACGGCACTGCGCGCTGCCACCCAAGGCCTGGGAGACCAGCCCAGCGTCAGTAGCTACGCCTTCACCACCCTTAAACCCATCCCGTATCAAATCGACGGTGAAGTGAAATCCGTTGAAGCGCACACACGGGTCATCATCGAATCGGCCCCGGCTGCCCTCGCCACCTTGGGCTAAAGAACCGATTGAACCACCCCTTTAGGAATAGGACACTCGGTGCACGCCGCAATCGACCAACAACCAGACACTGAATCAACGCGTTACCGTCTGCTCATGCCCGGGAAGGGCCCGCGCCTCACGCCCAGGATTGTCACCACCAGCTCCTTGACCTCCCACGTGCACACCCTGGCTGGCTCGCTGGATTCCACGGGCCACGTCTTTGTGCTGCTGCACGGCATCGGCATGTCCCACCGCTACTACCGGCGGCTCCAGGCCCTTCTGGCCAGGCACGGGAAAGCCCATGCCATCGACCTGCCCGGCTTCGGCGGAACACCGACACCGGCCCGGCAGCTCTCGATTGCCGACTACGCAGCCCACACCGCGGCGACACTGGAAAAAATGGGCGCCTCCCGCGTGGTGGTGATCGGGCACTCGATGGGTACCCAGATCGCGACCGAACTGGCAGTTCAACGCCCCGATCTGGTCTCGCACCTCGTGCTCCTGGGACCTGTGGTGGAACCAACCCGGCGAACAGTCTTCCAGCAAAGCCTGTCCCTGGGTCTTGACTCGCTGCTCGAAAGCCCCGCCGGCAACGCCACAGTCTTCACCGACTACGCCCGCTCCGGCCCGCGCTGGTACCTCACCGAACTCCCCGTCATGATGACCTACGACCTCAACGCCCGACTGGCCCTGGCAAACCAACCCACCCTGGTCATCCGCGGATCACGTGATCCCGTAGCGCCAAGGCTCTGGTGCGAAAAACTGACAGCTACTGCCCCCGACGGGCGCTTCCTGGAAATACCGGGCAAACCCCACATCGTCCAACATGGCGGCGCCGCCGCCACAGCCGCAAGCATACTGGCACTAACCCGCCAGCAGCTCTAACAGTTACGACCAGAGGCCATCGAGGAACACGCAGGGTCAGTTTCGACAGCCCGTGAAGCAGACGCGGAGCTTGGCCTGTTAGGAAACTTCTTTAGCAGCGCGGAAGTCAGCTAAAGTGCGGGTGGTCCTGCTGGCAGTATCAACGTGCTCCGCCAGCGGCGCAGTCGCTATTGACACTGCTGCCACCTTGCACCCGTTTCGCTGCGTCGGAATTGGGCACACCCAAAGCTGACATACGCTTCCTTGCCTGGTCCTCCCGGCAACCGGAAATATCCCACGGTTTGCCGAGAAGTCCGGTGCGCCCGCCCACAGCCGGGGACAATTTTCATAGGTTATCCACCGCTACTGCTGCCAGGGAGCTACCCCAACGGCTCCTGCTTCCAGCCGTGGATAACCCGAATTGACCCCAGCCATGGACAGGTCAGTGTTCGCCGCCAGCTCCGGCCACGTGATCAGCAGGTCCGGGGTGTCCGCCCGAGGCAGGTTGACGGAATATCCATTATCGGCGTTGAAGCGCGGATGCAGAAGTCACTGCGGGGAATCCCGGTAGTTTCTGGCGGATGAGCGGCCTGGCCATTCTTAGGCCTGCACGCCTCGCGGCTCATCAGCTGCGGTATTGTTGCTGGCCCATCCCGTTCGCGCTAGTCATGTGAAGAACCGGCCCGGACGCTGTCAGGCAGTGTCCGGGCCGGTTGGGAGTATCTGTCTCTGCAATGTGCCTTATTATGTTGGCGCCTTGGAGTAGTGAGGTACCCGCGGCAGCGTCGTCATCGTGTGCCGGCGGTAGCTTCGACCTCGAGGTCCTCGGGTGCTGTGAGATCCATGTCGAGCAGTTGCACTACTTTGGATTTGGTGATGAAGCGGTGAGTTAGCCATAGGACGAAGAAGACTGGCACCCCGATGTAGGAGGAAAGGACCTCCATGCCCCTTCCGGCGAGCACTGCTTCGTAGTTCTGTCCTGCAATGACCAGGATCAACAGGGTGAATGCCAGCAGTGGCCCGATGGGAAATAGGGCTGCTTTGTACGGCAGGTCGCTGACTTTGTTTCCCTGGGCCAGGAAGCCGCGCCTGAAGCGGTAGTGGGAGATGGCGATTCCCGCCCACACGATGAAACCGCACAGGCCTGACATGTTGAGTAGCCAGGAGTAGGCCGCGCCCTGACCGATGATTGCGGAGAGGAACCCGAGAAGTCCCACGCATGCGGTAGCCAGCAACGCCGGGATTGGCACGCCACGGGCATTGGTGCGGCCGAAGATCCTGGGGGCCATGCCGTCGTGGGCCATGGCGTACAGCATCCGGGTGGAGGCATAGAGTCCGGAGTTGCCCGCGGAGAGGATGGCGGTGAGTATCACCGCGTTCATCAAGGCCGCAGCGAAGGCAATCCCTGCCCGGGAGAAGACCAGGGTAAATGGTGATCCTGCGATGTCGGCCTCGCCGGAGGCCAGCAGGCTGGGATCGTTGAATGGGATCAGGCATCCGATGATGAAGATGGCGCCGATGTAGAAGAGCATGATGCGCCAAAAGACAGTGCGGATAGCCTTCGGCACTTCGCGGCGTGGGTCCTTGGCTTCGCCTGCAGCCACACCCACGAGCTCGGTGCCTTGGAAGGAGAATCCGGCAATCATGAAGACCGAGATGATCGAGAGCCAACCCCCGTGGAACACGTCATCGCGGTTTTCCCAGTTGCTCAGTCCCGGGGAATTATCTCCGAGGATGCCGAAGATCATTAGCACCCCGGCGATCAGGAAGAGCACCACTGCAGTGACCTTGATAAGTGAGAGCCAGAACTCTGACTCGCCAAACGACTTCGCGGAGAGGGCATTGAGCCCGGTCAATACAAGCAGGAAGATCCCGGCCCACACCCATCCAGGGACCCCGGGGAACCAGAAGTCCATGATGATTCCGGCTGCGACCAGCTCGGCAGCCACTGTAATGGCCCAGTTGAACCAGTAGTTCCAACCGATCGCGAACCCAAAGGAGGGTGAGACAAAACGGGTGGCAAAGGACTGGAAGGATCCAGCGACCGGAATCTTGGCCGACATCTCGCCCAGTGACTGCATCAACAGGAAAACCATCAGCCCGACCAGCGCGTAGGCGGCCAACGCTCCGCCAGGACCCGCCTGGGAAATGGTGCCACCCGAGGCTACGAACAGTCCGGTTCCAATCGCGCCGCCGATCGCTATCATCTGCAGGTGACGGCTGCTCAGCCCACGCTTTAGTTCGTTCGCTGCTTCACCGGAGCTTCCAGCGACCCCTGTCGCAACGGGCAATCCGTGTTGTGTCACTTCATTGGATCTGATTTCTGTGGATGTTCCGCTCATTGGCGTCATACAACACCACCAGCGGGAAGTGGTGCGAACGTGCTCGGGTTCCAGGCGCAGCCCACGGCCCGACCGGTGCAGGCATCTGTGGCTGCGGGATCGATCAGGAGAGCGGAAACAAACCCGGTGGGTGCTGCCTGTGGAGTGGGTCCCGCGCTTAGTAGCAGCCTTGAACCGGGGCGCAGGGGGGTTTCAGGGGTGCCGGGAGCAATGAAGAGTTCATTGGATTGCGTGTGGGAGCTAAGTCCCATGGTGCCTCCGAAAAGGTAGCTGCGGTCGATTTAGGCTTTCCGGCCGCGGGCCGGAAAGAACGGTGATCAAGCTAACACACGCGAAGTACGGGACCTTTGCTGTAGTGAGGATTGCAACCGGGGCACGCGAAGTCCTTATGAATAGTGATGGAATCCTCGGCTGAGAGTAAGACTTGGTGATGCTGGTCTCCTGGTGCATAAGCGCTGCTGAAGGCCTGCTATGGACGCCAGCGACGTCCGCTAAGCACTTCGTGCTCTCCAAGTGCAGCCCCCCACTTCTCGGCGCGCAGGTTGGAACTTAATCCCGATCACTTACCCCTGTGGGCTGTACAGATGCACAGCTTCAAGGTCTTGGACAAGTGGGTTTATCCGTTGAACCGCCATCCTCGTTCCGATTAAATCGATGCAGCGCTTATTCCTGAGCCAGAAATTACCTAGGAGAATTGTGACTTCGAAGATGAGTTCCAAAAAAGGCTCCGGTTGGGACGCTGTACAGGTCGGAGACACTGTGCAGGTAGTTGGTAATGGACGCACAGAGTACGTTGGCAAAGTCGATGCCCGTACATCGGACGGCGACGTCATCTGGGTTCACGATCCAGTCGGGGGTCGCCGGCTTTTTCACATCCACGATGGTTACGCCCTACGGCTGGGCCAGTGAGGATCTAATCTTGCTTCGCGTCTCAAAGGGTGGGCGGATTCAGGTGGTGTCTGCGACACCGGTTTGTTTTGTTGGGGTCGAGATTAGCTCGGCGAGGACTTCTGTGGGCGTTCGGTAGCCGTGTCCGTGTCGTTTGAGTGGCCGGCGGTCGCGTTGCGGCGACATTCCCGAAGATTTCGGGTCCGTGGAAGGACAGGTCAGTGCTTCTCGGGAAGTACATGCGCAGGAAGCCATTGGTGTTTTCGTTGCTGCCGCCTGACAAGGTGAATGTGGGTCGCAGAAGTAGATCGCCCAAGGCGAGCAACAACATCCTGATCCCCATCATGGTTCCTGTTGCAGGAGTCGCAGAATCCATGCCGGACGCAACGGTCTGAATCGACCCACCTTAGAGGTCATAGTGGAAGGAGCCCTAGGATTCTCGATTTCCCGTCGATAGTCTGGAACAGGACGCCACCGTACGCGAGGGTCAGGGAGAACGTGATCGAAGCAGCTGCTGCGGTAATCGGCCGAAACAATGTCACCATACTCGGCCGGGATGATGGGCCTGTGATGATGTTTGCCCACGGTTTCGGCTGTGACCAGGCCATGTGGCGGAAGCTGCTGCCCTACTTCGTTGATGATTACCGGCTGGTGCTTTTTGATCATGTTGGTGCAGGACACTCCGACATCAGCGCCTACGACTGGGAGAAGTACGGTTCCCTGAATGGGTACGCGTCGGACCTGCTGGAGATTTGCGCCGCGCTTGACCTTGAGGACGTCATCCTGGTGGGCCACAGTGTCAGTACGATGATCGCCGTCATCGCCGCGGTGCAGGAACCCAACCGTTTCTCCCATCTGGTCCTCCTTGCTCCTTCACCCCGTCACACGGATGACCCATACGACGGCTACATCGGCGGGTTTTCGCGGGAAGACATCGAGGGCCTGCTGGCATCTCTGGACAGCAACTATTTCGCCTGGGCAGCTGCCTTGGCGCCCCTGGTTATGGGCAACCCGCAGGAACCGGAATTAGCGGAGGACCTGCGCGTGAGCTTCTGCCGGACGAATCCGGCCATCGCACGGCACTTCGCCGGAGTAACGTTCTTTTCCGACACCCGCCCTGAACTGAAAAATTTACACACCCGCTCCCTGATTCTGCAGTGCTCCAATGATCGGCTTGCCCCGCCGGAAGTGGGCGCTTACCTGCACCAGAACCTGGAACACAGCACCCTAGTGCAACTTCAGGCCACCGGGCACTGTCCGCATGTCAGCGCGCCGGAGGAAACAGCCCGGGCGATCCTGCACTACCTCCACACCCGCTCGTAACAGAGCCGCCGGCAGACGCTGCGGCAGCCAGGTTCGGCCGGGATTCGCTGATTTTGGCGAGCCGGCCGGGCGGCCTTCAAACATGGAACTGCTCCCCGTAAGCCTGAACTGAACTTCAGTCCGGCTTTCGGGGAGCAGTTTAACAATGCGGTCCTACTTGGCGGAGTCGCCTACCTTGAACTGGCGGATCCCGTGACGGATCCGCCCGCGGAAGACGTCACCTTGACGGTCGACGTGAATCCCGCGTTCGAGTTACGGCCGCGGATGGTCCAGGTGCCGTCCGCGGCGACCGTTGCGGTGCCGATCACCACACCGCTGGCGTTGGTGGCCGTGATCGTATTGCCGGTGGTGATGCTGGCGCTTCCGGCAACGCGCCATTCCCGCTTGTCAGCGCGGAACTCAGCCGTCGCCGTGAGCTGGTCTGAGGGAGTGACGGTTGCCGAAGCGCCGGTCCCGAAGGTCGCAGGAGCGCTGTCCCCTGCTGCGCTGGCAGCGACCAGCTTGAGGGTGTACGTGGTGCCATTGGCCAGCCCGTTCAGCACTGCGCTGCGCGCTGCCGCGTCTGTCTTTACCTCAACCGGTGTTCCTCCAGCCGGAGTGGCCGTCAGGACGTAACCGGTCACCGGCGTATTGCCTGCGGCTGCACCCTGCCATTCCACAGTCGCGCTGCCGTTGCCCGTAGTCACCCGCACGACGTTCGGGGCGGCCGGGGCAGTCAGTGCCCCTGCCTTCACGGAGAAGACCACCGGTTCGGCTGTGGTCTTACCCGCACTGCTGTTAGCAGTGACGACGAAGCTGTACTCCGCTCCAGGGGTCAGCCTTTCGAGCCTGGCTGAAGTGGCACCGCTTCCTGCCTCAGCCGCAGCGACTGCCACACCTCCGGACAGCGCCTCAACGGTGTACCCGGTTACAGCCGCACCGTTGGCAGCGGCCGCAGTCCAGGTGACATCCGCTGAACCAAGGAGGGAACCGTCTTTTACGGCCACGCTGCCCGGAGCTGTGGGTGCGGTGGCCTGGGGAGGCAGCTCAGCGGACGTCACGGTAACCGTGCCGGCCCCCGCAGGGATGCTTGCCTGTCCGTTCAATGCAACTACTTTGACCGGGTATGCCTGGCCGTCCACCAGGCCGCGGATAGTCGCGCTTGTTGCTTCGGCTCCGACCTTGATGCTTACTTCCTGGCCCAGAACCGTGTCCTCGGCGATTACCTCGTAGCCGGTGATGGCCGGAGCGTCAGCGGGAACAGTGGCGGGTGACCAGGTGGCGGTGACGCTGTTCTTTCCTGCCGTGCTGGCGAAAGCATCAGTGGGCTGGTTGGGTGCCTGCCCGGAGGGCCCCGCGGGGCATCCGCCGAAGCCCGGGCCGTCGATTTCCTTGAACTCGGAGATGGTCAGGCCGAGCTGGGCTTCAACACCAACCGGTTCTGCCTGCCAGCTGGCAACGGACGGGTCACCGGCAAGAGCTTCGTCCCGCTCGGATGCAGAGAAGAACCCGTACGTCACAGTGAACTCGCCGTTCGCCGCGTTGCCATCGACCGTGTAGCCGGCAGTTACCCCATCGTCGGGCCAGCCGATCGCGCGCTCGCCGATGCCCATGTCCCTCATGGCGGGGTTGACGATTTCCACGGCCATGCGGGCGGTGTCGACGTCTGCGCCGTATTTGCCCTTGACCACAATTTTGCCCTCGACGTCACCGGCGGTGTCCGGAGTGTGCGTGCCGTCAACAGCATCAACTGAGGTGATGACGGCCGTGCCTGCCAGCGCTCCGTCGCTGCTGCCGTCCTCAAACTCCACGGTGACCTCGTCGCCTCCGGTGATGTTGGGGGTGACCACATCCCAGCAGGAACCTCCCGGGTGATTGACCTCAAGGAAGCCCGAGGCATCAACCACGCCGCGTGCGACCCCGATGAGGGTTCCGCCCCGGGTTACGCGGATGGTTGCGTCCTGCCCCGCCTGGGCAGCGTATCCCTCAATGGCGACCATGTCGCGCTTGGTAAAAATTTCAATGTTGCCGGGGCCAACGGGAGGGTTCGCCGCCATTACAGCGGACGTACCAACTCCCACCAGTGCCAGCGTGGTGGTTCCTGCGAGCAAGCCCGTGATACGTCTGCGTGAGGACGAGTTACCAGGCGTACCGGGAGAAACGTGCCTTAGAAAGCTCATTCGAGTCCCTTTCCTAAGCGGAGCGCTCAGGCCCCGAAATAGTTCAGCCGCAGATCGGACGCCTGCGAGGTAACAACCACTCTTATGAACCCGAGTTGGAGAAACGCTGGAATCCCAGGTTGCAAAAACCTTGTCGAATGCCTGATCCGGGGGTGCAGAAATTCATCAACACCAGCGGTCGGGGGATACCTTATGGAAAGTTGGGGCAGGCAGGGCGACCCAGGACACCGTTCATGGATGCTGCGGCTATTTTGCAGCCCGCATTGGTTCCGAGTAGCGCGTAAAACTGCGTCCTGCAGTCGCAAGTTTTCGAGTACCCACTACTCGTGACGGTGCCCGTGAGGAATTGGTAGTTTGGCGCCACTTATCGCATTTCGCCAAAGTGCCAGTCCGGGAGGCAGCCATGCCGTACACTACAGCCCACGCCATCACGCCGCCGGTAGTAGAGGTGGACGCGCTCCAGGTCCCGGTCCGCAGCGAGATGACGCCCCTGTCCGAAAAAATCATCTTCAATTATGCGACTGTCGCGCCGATGAGCCGGACCGCTTACGAAGCCGCACGCACTTGCATGGCCGATTTTTACCAGTACGGGCCGCCGGAGGTGCTTTACCGTTACGACTCACTGGCAGACGACGTGGCTACTGAAGCTGCCCGCCTACTCAACTGCGTGCCCGATGAAATCACGTATTTGAAAAATACGAGCGAGGGCATCATTATGGCGAGCGAGGCGCTCCCCCTGATGCGGGGGGACGAGGTGTTGGTGCTCGGAAACGAATATCCTGCCAACCTTCTTCCCTGGCTGCGCAAGCGGCAAGACGGCGTCACGGTCAAGGTCATAACCGGCTGCGACAGTGAAGGGGCCTTTCTGCGGTTGCTCGAAAGCATCGGCCCGCAGACCAAGGCCATAAGCATGTCCTCGGCCCAACGGTACGACGGGTTTATGCCGGACCTGACGTTGCTGTCAGGAGTGTGCCGTGAAATGGGCATCTTCCTGGTCATCGACGCTGTCCAGCACATCGGTGCGCGTACGTTGGATTTAGCCACGACGCCGGTGGACATAGTGGTGTGCGGCGGCCAAAAGTATCTGCGCGCCGGCATGGGCATCGGCTTCATGTACGTCAACAGGAGCCTCATGCCCGCCCTGCGGGACGGCAAGGTGGGCATCCGCAGCACCGAGCATTTCGATGAGGATTCGTATGTGCTGAAAAATACGGCGGCCCGCTTTCAGGACGGTACGCAGAACATCACGGGATTAGCGGCGCTCCACGCGGCGCTCCGGGAGATCAATACCGTTGGCATGGACTGCATCGAGCAGAAAAACCTTGAGATTCTTATGGGGATCAAAGCTATTCTTCACGAGAACATGATTGATTTCATCGACCATGGCACGCGCCAGAGCAACATCGTCTCGATACCCACCCCTGATCCGGACTCCTTATTCAAGTTCCTGATGCATCGCGGCATCTACGTCAAAGCCGTTCAGGACGTGGCCCGGTTGTCATTCATCCATGAGTCCACGCTCGAGGACGTCGGAGTCCTTGCCCGGAGTACCCGTGAATTCCTCAACGGTTGCCGTTAGGGCTAAAGAAGCCGCAATAAAACCAATTCCGCCCGCCAGGTACACCTGAAACGCCGTTCGAACGCGACTCCGGCTAGTGGGTATTTGTCCCCGTTGCCGACCACTGAACCTCAGGCAGAATGATGGACCTATCGATGTTGTCCTTGTAGCGGCGCGTGAACTCGAGCATGTTTGTCATTTCCGCCTGCAGCCGCGCTTCCTTGTTGGTTTGAGCGGCCTTAATGACCTCATGCAATTCCACCTGGGTTTCACGCTTGCCGGCGGGCTCCTGACGGGGGTTAACCAAGTAATCGATCTTGGTTAATGGATCGATATCTGCAAGCTTTCGCGCAATTTCCTCAATGCTGAGGCGGTGCGTGTAATTATGCACAATAGTGTGTTCGCCGGGACTAACGTCGAGATCGGCCAATTCGAGGAACTTCTCGGTTGTATCCGCCAGACTGATCAAACCGGTTTTCTGGCTGCCGTCGCCATAGACCGTGAGAGGGTGGCCTATGGCCATCTGGCAGATGAAGCGGTTGAAGACAGTGCCGAAAACGGCATCGTAGTTGAACCGGGCCGCCAGGCCGCTGGACTCCTTCGGGTGATTCTCCGGAATCGTCGCACCAAAAATTGTCGCTTGCTGGACGGTGATGACCTTTAGGTCCCACATCTGGGAGCAGAGGTCATCAATCAACAGGTCGGCAATTTTCGACTGGTGGTAGAAGTCCGTTGCCTGCATGGGAATGAAGCCCTGCAGGACCTTGTGCTGCTTGCCCTCATGCTCAAAGGTAAAGTCCTGCTTACCAAGGGGGACATAGTCGGTGTCAGTTGCCATGTAGCAACCGCCGGAACCCAGTTTGATGTACTTGGTGGCTTTACTGACGTGCGCTATTGCCCAAATCACGTTGAGGTGGCCGACTATATTGTTCGAAAATGTAGCGGCGGCATTCTTGGCGCTACTCATGGAGAAGGGCGCAGAGGGCTGTTGGGCCGCGTTGATGACAACGGCCGGCCGATACTTGGCAATGACGTTCTCTACAGCATCGGAATCCAGAAGTTCGACCTTCTCAAACGACAGGTTCCGTTTATCGAAAATCCGCTCATACTCGGCGATGCGGGCCTGGGGGCTTTTGAGGGGCACCAGGACCTTGGCCCCCGCTTCTTTTTCCCAACGGCGTTTTATGAGGTTATCCACCAAGACAACGTGCCGGCCGGTACGGCTCGCCATGGCCAGTCCAAGCGTCCAGCCCAGATATCCGTCGCCGCCAAGAATCATGCAGGTATTGCTGTTCAACTCATTCACTGTTCAACCCCATCTAAGACGGAGCTTCTGCATTTATGCCATATATACAGATGCTGTAATCAGCGAATTTAGAGGAGTCATTAGCAGAAGTCAATGCTGACCAAAAGTAGCTTGACTGATAAACGTGCACAGCTTCGCCGTCGCGCCTGGACACTGCCAGTGATAGCCCTCAACCTTGGAAATTACCGGGAGAGGGCGTATCCATTCGAATCACCCCCGCAGCGCGCCCAGTCCGGAGATCAGCGCTTCCAGTCCCAGTTCGAACGCCACGTCCGCCGAACGCGGGCCCCCGGAAGCACTCCGCACCGCCGCTGTGAAGTTCGGAGTTGACTCCGCCATCGACCCCGGGTCAAAGATGTCCTCCGGCGCCGTGACGTCATACGCGGAACCGAAGATGAACGACTCAAGCGCCACGATGGACGAGACGATCCGGGACTCGGGGAACCCGTCGTCGAGGAAGCCTTTGCTCACGGTCTCGTACATTGCCAATGTCTGCGGCGCGTCTGTCACCGGAAGGACGGCGATTACCGGAATCAATGGGGTGTGTTCGGCGAAGACATTGCGGTAGCTCCATGCCCACCGTCGGACGGCGTCCTCCCACGGCGCGGCGCCAAAATCGGAAACGTCCACCAGGGAGGTGAGGTGGTCCTCCACCAAGAGCAGGACGTCCCGTTTCGAGGCTACATGGTTGTAGAGGGCCGACGGCGCCACATCGAGTTCCTTGGCCAGGCCCGCCATGGTCAGTCCGTCATAGCCCTTACGGTTGATCAGCTCCAGTGCGGCCGCGGTGATGCCCGCCTTATCCAGCAGCGCTGCCGAGGGCCGCCCCGCACGCCTTCTTGCGCCGGCTTTTCCGGCGGCGCGTCCCTGTACGGCTGGTACTGCCGGCATTCTTGGCCTTCCTCTGGTGGTCTCCAGCATTATTCCACCCGGCACTTCCGGTCCCGGCCCCCAGAAGCTATAGTTCTAATAAATGAATGCCGTTCATTTATTAGCTCCCGATACGGAAGGGAGCGCAGAGAGGACATCATGCTGAACCTGAACCGCGACGTCGTTGTCGTCGGAGCCGGGCCTTCCGGACTCACCGCAGCCCGGGAACTAAAAAGGGCGGGACTGACCGTCGCCGTCCTCGAAGCGAGGGACCGCGTCGGTGGCCGCACCTGGACCGACACCGTGGACGGCGCCATGCTGGAGATTGGCGGCCAGTGGGTTTCCCCGGACCAGACCCTACTCCTGGACCTCCTCCAGGAACTGGGCCTGGAGACCTACCCGAGGTACCGCCAAGGCGATTCGATGTTTATCGGCAACGACGGCGTCCCCGTCCGTTACTCCGGCGACTCCTTCCCGGTGGACGCGGAGACTCAAGCCGAGATGGACAAGCTCACCGCACTGCTGGACGGACTTGCTGCAGAAATCGGCCCCGCCGAACCCTGGGCCCACCCCAAGGCACGGGAACTGGACACCATCTCCTTCCATCACTGGCTCCGGCAGCACTCCGCCAACGAAGAAGCCTGCAACAACATTGGCCTGTTCATCGCCGGCGGCATGCTCACCAAGCCCGCCCACGCGTTTTCCGCCCTGCAGGCAGTGCTAATGGCCGCCTCCGCCGGTTCCTTTACCCACCTCACGGACGAGGACTTCATCCTCGACCGCCGGGTAGTGGGCGGCATGCAGCAGGTCTCCCTGCTGCTCGGGCAGGAACTGGCTGACGACGTCGTCCTCAACTCCCCGGTGCGCACCATCAACTGGGAACCTGACGCCGACGGCGGGCACCGCGTCAGCGTCATCTCCGATAGGGCCACCGTCAACGCCCGCTTCGTGATCATGGCCGTGCCGCCGAACCTCTATTCGCGTGTGTCGTTCAACCCGCCGCTGCCGCGCCGCCAGCACCAGATGCACCAGCACCAGTCACTTGGCCTGGTCATCAAGGTCCACGCGGTCTACAGCCGCCCGTTCTGGCGGAACTCCGGCCTGTCCGGCACCTGCTTCGGCGCCGGGTCCCTTGTCCAGGAGGTCTACGACAACACCAACTACGGCGACACCCGCGGCACCCTGGTGGGCTTCATTCCGGACGAAAAGGCCGACGCTGTCTTCGAGCTCGGCGCCGAGGAACGCAAGAGCGCCGTCCTGAAGTCAATCGCCGGGTTCCTCGGCGCAGAAGCCCTGGAACCCGAGGTCTACTACGAGTCGGACTGGGGCTCGGAGGAGTGGACCCGCGGAGCCTACGCCGCCAGCTACGACCTCGGCGGACTCCACCGCTACGGCAAGGACCAGCATGCCCCGGTGGGGCCCATCTACTGGTCCTCCTCCGACCTGGCCGCCGAAGGCTACCAGCACGTTGACGGTGCCATTCGGATGGGCCGCCACACGGCTTTCCGCATCCTCGAAGCAGCCAGGGTAGGTGTGCCCGCCTAAGCACTGTGGGACGCAGGAAAAGTCCGGCGGGTGGATTCTAAGCATGCTTACTATTAGGCTGGATTGCATTGGGGAGCGTCCCCGCACGCAGACGAACGAGGTGAAATATGACTGACACCGAGAGCATCAGCAAGGTCACGGACATCATTAACGATTCCCACATCGGAATGCTGACCACCGTCAACGAAGAAGGCGCGCTCGTCAGCCGCCCGCTGGCCGTCCAGGATGTCAAGGACGACGGCGACATGTGGTTCTTCACGGGCCTTGGCACTTCACAGGTTGCCCATGTCCGGGCTGACCCGCGCGTGAACGTCTCCTTCGGAAAAAACACCGAATGGGTGTCGGTGGCAGGGACCGCCGAGGTGGTAACCGACCGGGAAAAGATCCGCGAGCTGTGGAACCAGGCGGTTGAAGCATGGTTCCCCGATGGCCCCGACACCCCTGAGGTATGCCTGCTGCGCATCGATTCCGACTCCGCCGAGTACTGGACCAGCCCGGGCGGCACGGCCGCGACGGTCTTGCAGTGGGTCAAGTCCAGGGTCACCCACAGCCGGATGAGCGTGGGCGAAAGCGGCACCGTCGAACTGTAGTTACGAGCCGTTCAGGGCGCCGAGGACGGCGGGCAGCAGCACGTCATCCCGGCCCCAGAACGGGTCCAGGATTTCCACGTACCAGGAATCGGCCAGCAGCAGCGCCAGGGTTTCGTTGGTTTCGTCGGCCCAGTCTTGGATCTGCTCCTCCGTGACGGGGTTCTCGCTGGACCCTAGGACTGTCACCACCTCGCCGCCATCCACCGTCACCGGGATGGCGGCGTTGCTGGACTCGCCGGGGGAGTGGACCACGGTGACGAGTTCTGACCGGGTGGAGAGGGCCAGAAGTTGGGCAGCCACCTCCGCACTGCAAAAACCGGTCACGTACTGGCGCTGGGCAAGGCCGGCGTAACGGAGTCCAGGTTGCGATTCCTTGGTGAACAGGCCGTTCCGGTTCAGTTCCGCAAGCGCGACGGCGATCGTCACGGTCTCGGCGTCGAAGCTGGCCGTGAAGGTGGCTGGCTGAAATTCACTGTGCCCTTCGAGCCAGCGCGCGGTCAGTTCGCCCGCGGCCGCGAGCGTGGTGGCCTGGCGCCAGGCTCCCCGGTCCTCCAGCCGCCTGCCGAACCGGTCGCGGTCTTCTGTTTCTCCAGGCTCCATCCTCGGATGCTACGGGGGTCCGCCGCCGGACTCCAGCGGCCGCGACACAGCAGTTAACGCGCCGGAGAATAATTTAGGGGCCGGTTGCCGGGATTCCTGCCGCGCGTTCAGCCTCCGCGAGGGCACGGCCAAGACGTTCGACGGCGGGCGGGTACCCCTGCTGTCCCGCAGCCCGCAGCTGCTCCGCCTCCCGCATAGCTTTGATGACGGCGGCCGTCTCCGGCAGCCGGACATCGGTCATCCCCGGGTAATCAATGCAGTACGCAGGATCCAGCTCGTACCGGCGCCAGCGTTCCAGCAGCACGCCGTGTTCAGCCTGCGCGGCTGTGTGCAGGGGCAGGTACTCCCGGCGCTGCCGGCGAACGGACAGCCAGGCCGCCAGCCTTGGGCTTCCCCGGTAGGCGGCGGCGCCGGCGGCCACGGCCGCGCCGGCGAGGAAGAGTCCCGCCCAGGCGGACGTGAGGGCGGGAATGAGCAGCGCGGGCAGGGCAACAGCCGAGCCGAGGAAGAGGTCCCAAAACAACTGGTCCGAACGCCCAGGTTCTGCCTCCGGCGCGGCCAAAGCCCGCCGTCGTACCAGGAAAACGGTGGCCGCGACACTGGTGACCAGCACAGATCCGCATAACAGAAGGATCCACGCCCCTTGGAACAGGGATTCTGCGACCGCCGCCACGTTGCACCTCCACGTCCACAGGCCCGGCGGGAAACGCCGGGCTGGTCCTTCCATTCCAGCGCCTCGCCACGCCACGGTCAATGGCCACGGAAGTCCCAAGCAGGGGAAGCAAAGGGGCTATCCGGCCTGCCCGCCGGGCCGTACCTTGGGACCATGAGACTCAAAATGTGCAGCATCCACGTCCAGGACCCTGCGGCCGCCCATGCCTTCTATACGGAGACTCTCGGCTTTGAGACGCTGATGGCCATGCCCGAGTACAACCTGTTCATCATCAAGGACCCCGGCGCGGACGCAGGATCAGTGGGCCTGCTCCTGGAACCCAGCGACAACCCGATAGCCGCGGACTACATGAACGGGCTGCACAAAGCCGGCCTGCCTGCAATTGTTTTTGGCGTCCCGGACGTTCAGGCGGAGTACGAGCGGCTGGTGAAGTCGGGAGTCAGCTTCAAGAGCGGACCGGCCGAAGACCCCTCCGGAATCAGCGCAGTGTTCGACGACGGCTGCGGCAACTTCATCCAGCTGCACCAGGGCTGAGTTTCCGCTGAATTACTCGGCCTGGGCGCGGGCCCGCTTGGCGTCCTTCTTCGCGGATTCTTCCTTCACGCGCTGTGCTTCGGCCCGGACTGCTGCGTGTGTGGCGCGCTCGCTGACCAGCCACGCGGGGGGAGCCTGGAGCAGCGAGGTGATTTCCGCCGTCGTCAACGCTTCCTCCACGCCGCCGCGGGCCAGGCCGCTGATGGACACGTTCAGCTTCTGGGCCACCACGGGCCGGGGGTGCGGGCCATTGCGGCGCAGCTCGGCCAGCCACTCCGGCGGGTTGGCCTGAAGCTCGGCGAACTCGGCGCGGGTGATGGCTGAATCCTGGAACTCCTGCGGTGTTGCGGGCAGGTAGATGCCAAGTTTCTTGGCAACGGTGGCCGGCTTCATGGACTGGGAGTTTGCAGAGGTCATGCTTCAAGGGTATCCGGGCGGACGGTACTGTGAAGACGTGCCCACCGACAACACTCCCCAGACAGACGCCGGTCCTGCAGGCTCTGCCCACCCGGCTGAACCGGACGCCCCCCGCGTGCTCCGCATCGCCTACGTTGCGGGAGTGACCCCCGGCAAGTGGATCCGCCGGTGGGAAGAACGGGTGCAGGACGTTCCCTTGCAGGCATTTATGTCCGACGACGGCGCGCAGGTTGAGGTGCTGCATGACGGTTCAGCGGACCTCAGCTTCGTCCGCCTCCCGGTAGAGCGCGAAGGCCTGAACGTGATTCCGCTGTATGAGGAGCAACCTGTGGTGGTTGCGCCCAAGGGACACGAGATTTCGGTGTTCGAGGAAGTGGCATTGGAGGACCTGGACCAGGAGGCATTCCTCGATGTTGCCACGCTGGGTGGCCCGGAGGCTGCGCTGCAGGTGGTGGCCACCGGCGCCGGCCTGGTAAGTCTACCCATGTCAGTGGCCCGGCATTTCAACGTCAAGGACACTGTCGCGAGGCGGCTTACGGGCGCACCCGCCACCGGGATAGCTGTTGCCTGGCCTGTTGATTCCACGGATGAGGTCATCGAGGAATTTATTGGAATTGTCCGCGGGCGTACTGCCCAGAGTTCCCGGCAGCCCTCCGCCCAACCTGTTAAGGCGAAGAAGGAGCCGAAGCCGGACCGGCGTGGCAGCGGTACCAAGAAAGCTCCGAAGGTGGCCCAGCGCTACGCGCCCAACCCGGACAAGGGCCGGGGCAAAGGTTCCCGGAAGAAGGGCAAACGTTAGCACCTGCCCAGGAGACGCAGAAAGGCCGGCTCCATACGGAGCCGGCCTTTCTGGTACCTAAACGTTCTTAGGTGTTTTGGACGTTGGTTTTGGCGTCGGTGGCGCGGTCTTTGACGTCGGTGACGGCGCTTTGGCCTTCGTTTTTGACGTTTTGGGCGGCGTCAGTGGCGGTGGCCTTGACGCTTTGCATGGCTTCCTGGGCTGGTTCCTTCAGGTCCTGGACGACGTCTTTGGCGGCGTCGGTGACCTTTCCGGCCAGGGGTTCGGCAGCGGTTTTGAGCTGCTGGGCCGCTTCGCGTTCTTTCTGGCTGGCCGGGATCAGGGAGGAGATGAGCATCCCGGCGCCGAACGCGATCAGCCCGGCGGCCAGCGGGTTGCCCTGGGCCTGGGCTTTGACCTGTGCCGGTGCGTGGGAGATCGCGGTTCCGGCGTCGGAGAGTTTGGCGCTGACGTTGTCCTTGGCCCCGTGCAGGGTATCGCCGGTACTGTGCAGGGCGTTCCCGGTGTGCCCGGTCCCGGAGGAGACCTTGTCCTGGACTGTGGAGGTGGCCGAGGTGACCTTGTCCTGGACGGTGGAGGTGGCCGAGTCTGCTGCTCCCATGATTTTCTCCTTAACCCCGCTGACCGCGTCCTTCACTGTGCTTGTGACTTTGTCGGTCTGGCGCTGGACAACGTTGGCCGGGGTGACCTTGTCCGCGACCGCGTCGACGTTGGTGCCAAGGCGCGCACGGGTTTCTTCGATTTCCTGACGGATTGCATCCGGGTTATCGCTCATCGGTTTACCTCACCTGGTTTTAGGGTTGGGGGAATTTCAGAAAGTGTTTCGCCCGTCTGGGGCAGGCCCTGGATCTGCTTGAGTTCCTTGCGGCCGATCGATGCCAGGACCGCGGCGATGATGCCCCAGATCACGGCGACGATCACAGCGGCCCAGCCCAGCGGCATCAGCGCGCCGAGGGCGAACATCAGGCCCAGAGACAGGAACACCAGGACGAAGTGCCCGGCCACGCCGGCGCCGGCGAGCATCCCGCCGCCCTTGCCTGCCTTCGTGGCGGACTGCTTCAGCTCGGCCTTGGCGAGGGCGACTTCCTGGCGCATCAGGGTGGACAGGTCCCGGGTGACATCACCGAGCAACTCACCCAGGGACGTGTTGTCCGCCTTCACATGCGCCTCACTCGGAGCAGGCTCCGGAATAGAACTACTCACAGGTGGCGTCCTTCCCTCGTCTGGTAGGGGTCATCCTCGAACCGAAGGGGCGTGTCCGCTGCGGTGCCCGAGGGCAGGGAGGCTGTAGAGACCGGCGCTCCGGCACCTACAACGGGCTCGTCGTAGAGGTCTGTGCTGGTTCCTGCGGCGAACACAGTCTCCTGCCGGAGCGGCGCTGCCTGCGGAACCCCGACCGGCCGTTGGGCCGGGAGGGACTGCGCGGACCCGCTCTGGGAGCCGGCAGCTCCGGCGGTGAGCCCACGGGTGAGGCGGCCTGCGAGGATGCCGGCGCCTGCGGCCAGGAGCAGGAAAGTGCCGGGCTTGTTGCGGGCGAAGGTCTGGACCTCGCTCAACAGCGAGGCCGCATCCTTGTTCTCAACCCAGGAAGCAATAGAGGAGGTACGGTCAGCGGCCTGGCGGATCAGGTCACTGGCAATGCCCGGCTGATCCGGGGCATCAGCCATGCTCTGCAGCTGGCTGGAAATGGTGCGGATCCCCTCGGCAGCCTTCTGCTGCTGGGTGCCGGCCTGGCTGGAAAGCCCTGACTTGGCCTGCGACAGCAGATCCTGCGCACTGGACTTCGCCTCGGAAGCGACGTTGGCCACTTCTTCCTTCGCGGTCTGCGCCACACCCTGCGCCGCCGATGCTGCCTGGCCGGCCACATTCGACGCCTCTTCCTTGGCGGCCTGCTTCTTGGAGCTGGTGCCGGAATCCTGAGTGCCTGTGGTGGCGAAGGTGTCTTCAGCGCCAACCTCTGATGC
Organism: Arthrobacter sp. sptzw32; assembly: GCF_059089735.1. Taxonomy (NCBI): domain Bacteria; kingdom Bacillati; phylum Actinomycetota; class Actinomycetes; order Micrococcales; family Micrococcaceae; genus Arthrobacter; species Arthrobacter sp. sptzw32. The sequence goes on from NZ_JBNHEZ010000006.1 coordinate 256,497, forward strand.
GCCGTACGGATCGGAAACAGCAGGGTTGGGGGTCTGGGGCCATTGGTTCTCTGTCATCATGCTCTCTTTCAGAAAGGCTCAGCTTGCGATCAAGAACCAGCGATGCTGGCTGTCGTTAGTAAGCAGGGTTACTACTTAGATACTAAGCACACTTCCCATTTGGTTTGCAAGGGGTGTGTTTTTGGGCCCGGCATATGGCCTTGCTGGTGGAGGCGATAGTAAGCCTACTTGCGAACCGGATGCTAAGCATGCTTATTGTAGGTAGGTAGCGACGCATGAAGGGGTGATGGCACCCGCACTTCGCCACCTACAGGAAGGCCGCGGCCGATGACCAGCAATCTTGATCCGGATGCCCGGAACAGCTACCGCCTTATTACGCTGGCGGCGCGTCTGGTTCAGCGGCGTCAGGATGATGCTCTGGCGCCCCTAGGTTTGACCCGGGCGGCTGTCATAGCGCTGGAAGGGCTGGCCGCCGGGCCACTGAACCAGGAGCAGCTGGCAGAAGTGGTCCGGGTGCAGAGCCAAACCCTGGGCCGGGTGCTCACCCGGCTGGAGGCGTCCGGGCATATCAGCAGGAACCGCCATGCGGCGGACCGCAGGCAATTTAAGGTCGAACTCACCCAGGCCGGCAAGGCAGCACTTGAGGCCGCGCGACAGGCGGAGATTGATGCCTACCCGGATGATCCGGACATCTCCTGGGCGGTCCTGCAGGAGGAGCTGTCGAAATTTATCCGCGCGCTGCCGGCTGGCCGGGATCCGGAAGTGGTTCCCTTCGTTGCCCCCGAGCACAGGAACATGCGCCGCCCCCACGGCGGACGGGCCGCCGGCGTGCGCGGCCTGGACCAGCCGCGTCAGTGACAGCAACGAGGAGGGCGGAGCTGTTCGGCCCCGCCCTCCTTGCTCTTCTCTATTTGTTGTTCTCCTGGTTCCCAGTGGTATCGTTGTTGTCCAACAGCCCCCGCTGGGCAAGGTCTGCGGCAGCTGATGCTTCGGGCGGCAGCGGATCGGTAGCCGGCGGGACATCCCTGGTGCGTAGTCGGCAAAACCGGCCGCAACGCGCTCCTGGTCCGCTGCTGCTTCGTATACGTCGTCGTCTATGTCTTCCGGCATCTTGCCGTGGCCCGTCCGGGTGGGGTTCGGCAGTGCATCCTCTTGAGGGATGATGACACCACCGGGACAGGGTCCTGGTTTTCATTAGAAGTTGCCATAATTCACCTTCCTCGCGCTTGCGTTATTTGCGTTCAGGATGACGGCACCGTTGGGCCGGTGGGCCACCGGAGCAGGGCGGCCACGTTCACGCCGTCCGGCAGGACGGGGCCGGGGACCAGCAGAATCCGGGCGTCGGTGAGCGCAGCGGCCCGGAGCAGGGCTGCCGGTGCGGGGACGCTGCCCAGGACATTGGCGTTCAGCGATTCTTCCTCGGCAGTGGCAATCCACGGCTCTGCGTCAAGTGCCAGCAAGGTCCGTTCCGAGAGGGCGGCGTCGTCCAGAATCAACACGTCCACCTGTGCCTGCTGCAGTGCGTGCACCACTGCGCCGATTCCGGTGGCGGACTCAGGATTCGCCTGGCCCTCCTGCATGGCCAGCCGCTCCATGATGTCCTGCTGTTCGGCGGCCCACTGTTCTGCCACCCGCTGGTTGACCTGGTCCTCGAGGAGAGTTTGGTCGGCACCCGCTGTATGCGTGTGCGAATCCACCATTGACACCAGGGCCTGGCTCGCCTTGGAAAGTTGCTCCTGCACCAGCCTGCGGGCGTGGATATCTCCTGCGAGGACTATCAGCCGGGCACCGCTGCTGCCCGCCACCCGGTCGATCTCTTCAGCCACCTGGTCGGCATTGCGGCGCCAGACATCCTCGGTGTGGTGCTGGAAGCGGAGGTGGGCCCAGCCCCCGCCCTGGAACTTGCTGACGTGTTCGCTTTCGCCCTGCACCTCCTGGGTGCTGGCAGGAGCACCGGCACCGGCGTAGTGCAGCCGGATCTCCCCGTGTTCGCGGCTCACTTCGGCCACTACATAGGGAAATTCCTCGGGCCGGTGCTTGATAAGGGGCAGGAGGTCCGGGACGGGATCCACCGAAATGCGCTCTGCCCCTATGCGGTCTCCTGCGAGGACCTCGTTAAGCTCCGCCTTGCCCTGGTGGACCAGGACGAACCTGGAAACGGGGGCGGGAACCCCTGGTTCGGGCTGCAGGGCCTGCTCAATGGCGTCGAGGTCCGCTTCGGTTGCACCCGCAGCTTCCAGCGCGGCCCTGGTGTTGCCGGGCCGGACGTCGGCCGCCTCGAGGGTGTCAACGGTGCCGGTTCCCGCGTCCACGTATGCAGTGCACCAGGGGCCTGCCATCCTGTACAGGTCCGCGTACTCCTTCATGCTGCCGGTCATCGTGCCGCCTCCCCTTTACGGGTGAAGCGCGGAGCTGCAGCGGGTTTAAGGATGTTGGGGTGCGGGTCAGCTTGTTCAGCCATGACGATCTCCTTCGCACGTGATTAGTATCACAGGCTTACTAGTTCGTCAGTTCACCGTAGCACCAGGACGCGGCGGCTAAAAGGGGGTGTGGAGGGATCCGCGGTTAGGCTGCGCAGGCATCCTTCAGGGCCTGGACGGACTCCGCCGGCACCTGGTCCCCGGCCTCCGCAATCTGGCCCAGCGGCGTCGTAATTTCTGCCGGGACACCGGCCGTACGGGCAGCTGACACCAGGCCGCCGAGCACCCTCTTGTCCTCCACGCTGACAACACCGTCCTGGATCACCGCGCAAACCTGCCGGTTTACCTCGTCGGCGGCAGCCGTAGCTACCTTTGAGGCGGCGTCGCTGGCAGCATTGCCGGCGGCTTCCTCTACGGCACCGCAGCCGGCAAGCAGCAGCAACAAGGGGACGGCGGACAGGGCGGCAAGGCGGCGGTTCATGCCTCCAGCCTAGCAATCGCCATCGCCGGCGTTCCGCGTACTATGAGGTTCCTATGGAGCCATCGCCGTCTGCTTCCGGTCCGCCGGCTTTCCCCGCCCAGTCCACGGGACTGAAGGTGCTGTCCGTGCGGGCCGTGGGCACGGCCGCGGTCCTCGCCGAGCTTTCCGGACTTCCGGCGGTGCTGGCCCTGCAGGCATTACTGCTGAAGCAGCCGCTGCCAGGCCAGGTGGATGTCCTGGCAGCCGCCGAAACAGTGCTGGTGACGGCGGAATCTGCATGCATGGCCCGGGCTATGCCGGCGCTCCTGCTGGCCTTGGATCTGGCGGTGGAGGCCCGGGCGGAGGGCAGGCTGGTGGACATCGATACAGTGTACGACGGTGAAGACCTCGCCGAGGTGGGCACGCTGACCGGGCTGGGACCGGACGGGGTTGTTGCCGCGCACAGCGGACAGGTATGGACAGTGGCCTTTGGTGGTTTCGCTCCCGGTTTCGGGTACATGGTGGGCGAAAACCAGGTGCTTGAGGTCCCGCGGCAACCCTCGTCCCGGACGGCTGTCCCGGCGGGCTCGGTGGCGCTGGCCGGAATCTATTCCGCGGTGTATCCGCGGCAGTCACCCGGCGGCTGGCAGCTGATCGGCCGAACATCTGCCCGCATGTGGGACCTGGGCCGGGAACAGCCCGCGCTTGCCGCTCCGGGGGACCGGGTCCAGTTCCGGCCCGTCCGGGACCTGATTGAGGTGGCGGCTTGGGCTGCTGCCCCCACCGCTGCTGCCTGGGGCGGGGACGCTGCCGGGAAGGCCACGACCTCAGGGCTGCGCATTCTGTCACCGGGGCTGCAAAGCCTTGTCCAGGACCTCGGCCGCCCCGGGCGTGCCGGCTTGGGGGTTGGTGCTGCCGGCGCCCTGGACCGTTCCTCCTTGCGCCGCGCCAACCGCTTGGTGGGTAACCTGCCGTCGGCCGCGGTGGTGGAAACCGTGGCAGGGGGGTTGGCGGTGCAGGCTGTCGGCGACCTGATCATGGCTGTTACAGGAGCGCCCGGGCAAATCTCTGTCACTGGGCGCCGGGCCAATGAGGACTCCCAGGAAGAGAATTCGTACGTGCAAAGGAATATAACCGTCGCGGAACCTTTTGCGTTGCTTGACGGTGAAGAACTGGTGATCGGCCCACCGGAACGGGGATTCCGAAGCTACCTTGCCGTCCGTGGCGGCATCGAGGTGGAGCAAGTCCTTGGTAGCCGTTCCACCGACACATTGTCCGGCCTCGGTCCCGCTCCGCTGAGGGCGGGAGACGTCGTCCCTGCCGGCAACGCCACCGTGTCCCAGGCCGTCAGCAGTCCGGAGCTGCAACCCGATTTCCCGGGTCAGGGTGTGACCGTGCTCGATGTGGTGCCCGGGCCGCGGGAGGACTGGTTCGACGCCGCCGAGGTGGAATCCTTCTATAGCCAGGAGTGGGAGGTCACTCCGCGGTCCAACAGGGTGGGGATGCGCCTGGCGGGCAATGCGCTTCAACGGAGCCGGGAGGGAGAGCTGCCCAGCGAAGGTACCGTGTCCGGCGCCCTCCAGGTTCCGCCGGAGGGCATGCCGGTCCTGTTCCTTGCCGATCACCCTGTCAGCGGGGGATACCCCGTCATTGGCGTGGTGGTGGACCACCAGCTGGATCTCGCGGGGCAGGTCCCCATCGGTGCCCGCATCCGGTTCCGCCGGGTGGAAACCTGAGGCTGGGATGGCCCGACAACGGACGGAGGACCAGATGTCTGAGCAAGTGACGGCAGCGCCCGATACAGGGTTTGCCCCGGTCAACGGACTGCAGTTGTACTACGAGCTGCACGGGGCCGGCGGCACGCCGCTGCTGCTCCTGCACGGCGGGCTGTTCGACATCGAGCAGCAATTCGGTGCGTTGCTGCCGGGCTTATCGGAAGGCCGCAGGGTTATCGCCACGGACTTTCAGGGTCACGGCCGGACCAACGACATCGACCGTCCACTGAACACCCGCGACCTGGCCTCCGATGTCCTCGGACTCCTGGATTACCTGGACGTCCCGCAGGTGGACGTCTTCGGCTTCAGCGTCGGGGGAGCGGTGGCGCTGCACCTGGCGGTTAACCACCCGGAACGCGTCCGCAAACTTATCGCATCGTCCGTGTCCTTCCGGCCCGAGGGCGACAGGGGGGAAAACGCCGGAGAAGTGTCCTCGATGACGGTCGACATGATCGCCGGCACCCCGATGGAACAACGCTACCTGGCCGTTTCTCCCCATCCGGACCGCGAGCACCTGCAGGGGCTGTTGGACAAGCTCGGTGGCTACGATGCCGGCGCCAGCGGATGGAGTGACGACGAGATCCGCGGCATCACCGCTCCGACCCTGATCACGGTTGGTGATTGCGACATGGTTAAGCTCGAGCACGCTGTGCGGTTCCTGCAGCTGCGCGGGGGAGATGTGAACGGCGACTTTGAGGGCGTGCCGGCGTCCCAGCTGGCGGTTTTTCCCGGTACGACACATTTTTTCGGGCTCTCCAGGACGGCTTTGGTGCTGGACGTAGTCACCACGTTCCTGGACGGGCCGCTGCCTGCGGGCTGGCAGGACCGGTAATTAACCAAAGGGTCCGACGGCGGGTGGACGCCCGCCGTCGGACCCTTTGTCAGCGGGCGCTAGCAGCCGGGACGCTGAGGATCGAATCGAGCAGGCCGTTGCGGAACTTGCCCTCGGGATCATGCCCGGCGGCGATCGTGCGGAAGTCGGCGAAGCGGGGGTACAGCGTCTCCCAGTCGTGGCCGTCGGGGGAGAAGAGCTTGCCCCAGTGCGGACGGGCGCCAAAGGGCTTGAGCAGGTTCTCGAGTTCCGGGAGGACAGCTTCCACCTCGGCCTGCAGGGGCTTCCAGGTGAAGTGCAGGGCAACGCTTTGCTGCTGGTAGAAGGGGCTCAGCCAGAATTCGTCCGCGGCTCCGGTTCGGATTTCCGAGACAAACAGCAGCGGTGCGAGCCGGTCCGCAAGGGTGCGGACCGCCTGCAGGGCTGCCGGCGCGTGCTTCAGCGGCAGGATGAATTCGCTCTGGAGTTCCTCGCCCTTGCTCGGGGTGAACTCGTGCCGGAAGTGCGGCAGCCGGTCCAGCCACTGCCCCGGCTCATCAAGCTGGATGGTGCAGTTCTCGGCTGACATGTCAGGCAGCGGGTGCCTGGCCTGCCGGGCGGCAGTGGCGCCGTACAGTTCTTCCAACGCGGGCTGCGAGTCCAGCGCCTTGAGCCACACCTGGCTGATTGTGTCACCGGCGTAGTCCGTAAAAAGGCTCACGCTGTACGCGCTGGACATGAGTTCCGGGAAGTCCGCCAGCGCCCGGTCCCACGGCAGGTTCTCCAGGACCCGCTGGCGCATGCGAAAACTGGGTTGCACGGCCAATTCGAGCCCGGTAACAATTCCCAACGCGCCCAGTCCCACCACACTGGCCAGGAACTCGTCGCCGTCCCCGCGCGAAAGCGTGACCGATTCGCCCGAGGGCCGGACCAGATCCAGGGACTGCACCGCTTCGGCCAGCGACGGATTGTTTACTCCCGAGCCGTGGGTTCCCGTCTGCACGGCACCTGCCACGGAGATATGAGGCAGTGATGCCAGGTTGTGAATGGCGAACCCCGACTGCTCAAGGGTGCGGCACAGGGTGCCGTAGCTGACGCCTCCACTGACCTTCACGGTGTTGTTCCCGGGATTCAGCCTGATGTCACGGGGCAGGGCATCAAGCAGCACGTGCACGCCGTCAGTGTCGCCCACGCGGTTGAAGGAGTGGCGTGATCCCAAAGCCTTGACCCGGCCCGCCCGCTGCACAATACGTGCCAGCTCCGCCACAGACTCCGGCCGTTCAACGGCGGCGGAGGAGTATTCGAGGTTTCCTGCCCAGTTCTTCAACTAAATCAACTTCCGGTGGGGATGGGTGACGGCCTCCTCAACTGTCAGCGCTCACAACCGGCAAGTCAAGACGCTCGCCGCCGGCTGTGCGCAGGCCCGTGCAACACGTTTGACGGTTCCGTTGCGTCCAGTGCATGTCCATGGGCCTTCCCGGGTACGGACTCCCTAAGCCGCCGCTCACCGAAATTCATCGCCCGCCGCCGTTCGGCCGGGGGTTGAATCATGGCAGAGTGGAATGAAGTCGAGTTGAGGGAGGAACTCAGTGTCTGAACTGGGAAAAGCTACCGCCAGTGTCTCTGAGGGGGATGCAGTGGAGCCAGCGGAGGAGGCCGGCGGTGTGACTGAATTGGAGGCGGCCGAAGCTGCAGAGCTCATGGAGGCCCACGAGGCGCCGGAAATCACCTTCGATGAGAAGTTCTACCCTGCACGTCCCAAGGCGCTGCGGCCTGTGGCCCGCCGCCGGCAGTACTTTGCCAATGCGCCGTCGCTGGAACTCGACGGTCTCAACAAGACGTATGTGGAGTGGCTGCGGAACCAGGCCATGCTTGGCGACGCCAACGTCATGGCGCGGCAGCTGTCAGGGCAGGCGAGCATGTGGCAGCACTCCTTCGCGCACCCCAACCCCCGGTCCGCCGTCGAACGCGCCTCGGTCTGGTTCACAGCCTATCCGCTGTCCTTCATGACGACGCCGGGACAATCCTTCCTGGGGGCGCTCGGCGACCCGGAACTGTGGAAGACCTTCCGTGAGATCGGCATCCGCGCCATCCACACCGGGCCGGTGAAAAAGGCCGGCGGGCTGCAGGGGTGGGCAGAGACGCCCAGCGTAGACGGCCACTTCGACCGCATCAGCATGGCCATCGACCCGCTGTTCGGCTCGGAGGACGAGTTCCGCCGGATGTGCGAGGTGGCCGGCGAACATGACGGCACCATCATCGATGACATCGTTCCGGGACACACCGGCAAGGGCGCAGACTTCCGCCTCGCCGAGATGAACTACCGGGACTATCCCGGGATTTACCACATGATCGACATTCCCGAATCGGACTGGCACCTGCTGCCGGACGTTCCGCCCGGCGAGGACTCGGTGAACATCAGCCCTGACGCTGAGCAGGCCCTGCAGAAGGCCGGGTACATCATCGGGAAGCTGCAGCGTGTCATCTTCTACGAGCCCGGCGTGAAGGAAACCAACTGGAGCGCCACCCGGGCCATCGTGGATACCACCGGGCAGAAGCGCCGGTGGGTATACCTGCACTACTTCAAGGCGGGGCAGCCCTCCATCAACTGGCTGGATCCAACGTTCTCCGGCATGCGCCTGGTGGTGGGCGACGCGCTGCACTCGCTGCTGGACCTGGGCACCGGTGCGCTGCGGCTGGATGCCAACGGCTTCCTTGGCGTGGAGAAGAGCGCCGAGGAACAGCCCGGCTGGTCTGAAGGACACCCGCTCTCCGAGGCAGCCAACCAGCTCATCGGCAGCATGGTGCGCAAGGTGGGAGGGTTCACGTTCCAGGAGCTGAACCTCACCATCGACGACATCAAGGCGACCTCGGAAACCGGCCCGGATCTGTCCTACGACTTCATCACCCGGCCCGGTTACCACTACGCCCTGGTCACGCAGGACACCGAATTCCTGCGCCTGACCCTGAAGCTGGCGATGGAGATCGGCGTGGACCAGGCGTCTTTGGTGCACGCGCTGCAGAACCACGACGAACTGACCTACGAGCTGGTGCACTTTGCTACCCGGCACAAGGATGACGTCTTTGAGCTGGGTGGTTCCGAGTTGACCGGCACGGAGCTGACCGAACACGTCCAGGAGACGCTGCGGAACGCGCTCACGGGGGAGAACGGCCCGTACAACGCCGTGTTCACCACCAACGGCATCGCCTGCACAACCGTCAGCGTCATCACAGCGGCCCTGGGCATCAAGGACATTTCCGCGCTTACCGACGAGCAGATTGAGACGGTGCGGGAAGCCCACCTGCTCCTGGCCATGTATAACGCGCTCCAGCCTGGGGTCTTCGCGCTCTCCGGCTGGGACATGGTGGGCATGACTACGCTTGACCGGGCGCAGGTCGCAGAACTTACGGCCCAGGGCGATACTCGGTGGATCAACCGGGGTGCGCACGACCTGATGGGCACCAACGCCGAAGCCACCGTCTCGGCGTCGGGAATGCCGCGGGCCCGCAGCCTGTACGGCCCGCTTCCGGAGCAGCTTAAGGACGACCAGTCCTTCGCCCGGCGGCTCCAAAAGATCCTCAGAGTGCGTGAGGAGTGGGGGATTGCCACCAGCCTGCTCCTGGATGTTCCGGACGTTTCACACCGCGGTCTGCTGGTGATGGTGCACCGCCTGGCATCCGGGCAGATTCAGGTGACCGTCCTGAACTTCTCCGGCGAAAGCATCACCGGCAGCGTCCACTCCACCCACCTGGAGGCCGGCGCCCAGGTGCAGGACCTCTTCACCGAGGAGACGGTGGGCCAGGTGGATGACCTGCACAGTTTCTTCATCGAACTTGGTGCGTACCAGGGCACCGCCCTGTTGATCGAGGATCCGGTCAGCGCAGAGGACGAAGCGTAGGGTTTATGCGCCACCCGGGGTGGTTCCCGGGTGGCGCGCACCAGGCATCAGCATCAACCGAAGGCGTATGCGCCGCTAGGCAGCCTTAACGAGTGGGAGCTCGTCCCAGTGGGTGGTGTACCTGGGGGAGCGCATGCCCCTCTTCATGGCCCAATCTGGGCCGCCGCGGATTCCGGCGTGGCCCAGCCCGATGGAGCCCCGGCCGTACCGGCGGGTGATGTCCTCCAGTAGTGGCCCGATGTGCCTTTCCTCGTGCGGGTTCTCGAAGGGTTCGAGCGGTTTTTGGTTGCCGCTTGGCCGCAGGTCCGTGACCATGATTCCGGCGCGCGCGTACTTGGTGCCGTCGATGACGGCGGGCAGCAGTGCGTGGGCAGCCTTCGTGAGGATGACGGGATCGGCCGTCGGCATGGGAAGCGGAACGCACACCGAGGGAAAGGACGTACCCTGTGGATTGAACTGGGACGTTCCGGCGAACGCGGTGAGTATCTTCGCCTGCAGACCGTGTTTGGCAAGCCGGCCGCTGGCCATCTGGGCGTAGATGCTGAGCACCTGCCGCAGATCCTGGGCTTTGGTAATGGGAGTTGAGAACGAGCGGGAGAAAATCAGCTGGTCACGGCCCACCCGTGCTTCTTCCATGGGGATGCACGGTGTCCCCTGCAGTTCCAGCACTGTACGCATCATCACCACCGAGAAACGATCGCGGATCAGGACGGGATCGGCGCGCTTGAGGTCCAGGATGGAATGGATGCCCATGGTGTTCAGGCGCCTGGTGATCCGCGCCGCCACACCCCAGATCTCCACCACGGAGAGCCTCGCCATCAGTGCCTCCTGCTGCTCCGCGGGCACTGAATCCCAACGGCAGACGCCGCCGAACGCGGGGTTGTGCTTGGCCCACTGGTTAGCCAGCTTAGCCAGCGTTTTGGTGCGGGCGATGCCTACACAGACGGGGACACCGATATTCCGGGCAACGGCAGCCTTTACGGTCCGGCCAAGCTCCAGCAGGTATTCCGGGGTTCCTTTGACCCCCAGGAAGGCTTCGTCGATGCTGTAAACCTCCAGCCAGGCGGAGTACCGGCCCAGCAGTTCCATGACGCGTGCGCTGATGTCGCCATAGAGCTCGTAATTGCTGGACTTCGCAATCAGGCCCCATTCCTTCGCATGCGGGGCGAGCTTGAACCAGGGCTCGCCGGTCGCGATGCCGAGGGCCTTGGCTTCAGGGGAGCGGGTGACGGCGCAGCCGTCATTGTTGGAGAGTACGATCAGCGGTTTTCCCTCGAGGGAGGGATCAAAGGCGCGCTCGGCGCTGGCGTAAAAGCAGTTCACGTCCACGTGCGCAATCTCCGGCATCTGCCGCATGATGGCTGGCCTGGTCATTGATGCCCCTCAGACATGGTGCAGGCATCGGGTTGCGACGCCCCAGATGGTCAGCTCACTCAGCGCGGAAACCTTGATGTCCGGGTATTTAGGGTTCTCGGCCTGCAGCACCACGCCCGTTGCCGTGACGCGGAGCCGCTTGACCGTCAGTTCCCCGTCAAGGACGGCGATCACCACGCAGCCGTCTTTGGGCTCAAGGGCCCTGTTGACGATGAGTTCGTCGCCGTCGCTGATGCCTGCGCGCTCCATGGAGTCGCCGGTGACCCGGACCACGAAGGTGCTGGTGATGTCCTTGATCAGGTGCTCGTTCAGGTCTATCCGGCCGTCAAAGTAATCCTGGGCGGGCGAGGGATAGCCCGCCGCCACCGGCACCGGGGACACCCATGCCAGCTGCAAAGAAAGGCCCGCATTTATCACGCGGGGACCGACAATAACGCCCACAACACACCCTTATTCGAATATATGTTCGATGCTTCGAGTGTACAGCGGCGGGGCGACAATAACGACGGCGTCGTTACCGGGTCCGCTCCACCGCCGCCAGGATGGCACGGCCCAGTTCCGCCGGTTTTGTGAACTGGGGCCAATGTCCGGTGGGGAGGTCCACATACTCAACGTCCCGCATCCGGGCCAGTTCAGCAACGAAGGGGTGCCCCGCGTCGATCCATTCCTGCAGCATTGAGGAAGGAAACTCGCAGGCGATCACAGTGGCGGGAACGCCGTACCGGCGCTCGTCGCCCAGGTGCTGCTGGTCGCAGGCGACGCCTTTGGGCTGGGGGATGGCACGGGCACGGAAGGCGTCGCGCAGCCCGTCATCAAGGTCCACGAGGTCCGCCTCCTCGAAGCTGTCCCACGGCGGAAGTGGCACGTCGTCGCCGTCGGCAGGCAGTTCGTCGTTGATAACGCCCCCTTCGCCAAGCGGGCCGCTGTCCACGTAGATGGCGCGCGCCACCTTGTCCGGCCGCGCATCAAGGGCACCGTGGATGATGGCACCGCCGCCGGAATGCCCCACGAGGACAACCTTGCCCTCCAGGGCATCGATGGCGGACACCACGGCGTCGATATGGTCCTGCAACCCCACCCCGGCCCGGTTGGCTTCCACGGATTCGAGGCCGGGAAGGGTGAGCGGATGCGTCCGGTGGCCGGCAGCGTCCAGGATCGGCGTTACCTCCTCCCAGGATGAGGCGTCCAACCAGAAACCGGGTACCAGGATGATGTCCATGACGGAACCCTACTCCCCGGGCAGGACCAAGGTCCCGCCGCCGTTTCCCCCCTTCCGGGCGGGACTTGCGCAGGGGCTTCCCGGAGGGAGACATCCGCAGTAAAGTCCCCGCATAGCCCACTGAACCGGACATCCACCTCCACGTGAGAGAGAGCTTTCCATGAACCGGCCAGAAACCTCCGCCGAACCAGCGAAGCGCGAGACCTTTTCAACCCGGAGACTCTTTATCCTCTCTGCCATCGGATCAGCAGTGGGACTAGGCAACATTTGGCGGTTTCCGTATATTGCCTACGACAACGGCGGCGGCGCCTTCCTCATCCCGTACCTTGTGGCCTTGCTGACCGCAGGCATCCCGTTGCTGTTCCTCGACTATGCCGTGGGCCATAAGTTCCGCGGCTCAGCACCCCTTGCCTATCGCCGGCTCCACCGCGTTGCCGAGCCGCTGGGATGGTGGCAGGTTCTGGTGTGCTTTGTCATCGCGGCGTATTACGCGGTGATCATCGCGTGGTCCCTGATGTACACCTTTTTTTCCTTTACGGAGGCATGGGGCGACGACGCCGAGGGTTACTTTTTCGGAAGCTTCCTTCAGGTAGCCGACGCGCCGGGAGTCGGGTTCAGCTACGTGCCGTCCGTGTTCTTCCCGCTGCTGCTGATCTGGATGGCAGTCATCATCATCATGGTGGCCGGAATCCGTAAGGGCATCTCACGTGCGAACTCGATCCTGCTCCCGCTGTTGGTGGTGATGTTTGTACTGCTTGTGGTCCAATCACTGTTTCTCCCGGGCGCCGCACAAGGACTAAACGCATTCTTCACCCCGGACTGGTCTGCCCTGGCCGATCCGTCCGTCTGGGCTGCGGCGTACGGCCACATCTTCTTTTCACTTTCGGTGGGCTACGGCATCATGGTCACCTATTCCTCCTACCTGAAGCGCAGGACGGACCTTACGGGTTCGGGCATGGTGGTTGCCTTCGCAAATTCGGGATTCGAGATTCTGGCAGGCATCGGCGTGTTCGCCGCCCTGGGGTTCATGGCCCAGGCCGCCGGGGCGGGGGTCAACGACGTCGTGACCCAAGGCATCGGCCTGGCATTTGTCGCCTTTCCAACCATTGTTTCCCAGGCTCCTTTCGGCGCTGCCATGGGCGTGCTGTTCTTCGGATCTTTGGTGTTCGCGGGAGTTACGTCGCTCATTTCGGTGCTGGAGGTTATTGTCGCAGCGGTTCAGGACAAGCTCGGGTGGGGGCGGGTCAAAGCTTCAGTGGTTGTCAGCGGCCTCGTAGCTGCCGTTTCCCTGGCGCTTTTCCCCACCGCAACGGGCCTGTACCTCCTCGACACCTCCGATGCGTTCGTCAACAGCTTCGGCATCACACTCGGCGCGTTGGTGACCGTGGTGGTACTGGCATGGTTCCTGCGAAAGTTGCCGCTGCTGTCAGCCCACCTCAACACTGTATCAACCATCAAGATGCGCCGGACGTGGATGGGACTGGTGGCCGGTGTGGTGCCGCTCGCGTTGATCTACATGGTGTCAAACGAATTCATCAGCAAGATATCGGCCACCTATGAGGGTTATCCCGAGTGGTTCGTGGGCTTGTTCGGCTGGGGCATGGCCGGTGGACTGGTGGTCTTGGCGCTGGTCCTGACCTTCATTCCCTGGAGCCGGAGTTCGAAAGCGCACCACGACCCGGAGTACCAATCCATGGTGGCCGAGGAGAAGGAGGAGACGTCACGATGACTCCCATCGCCATCACAATGATGATCATCGCCATCCTCACGGTATGGGGCGGCCTGGCGCTGGCGCTGCTGAACCTGAAGCGGCACCCGGAAGACGAGGGCGCGCTGCCCGGGGAGCATGCCCCGGAGCTGTAACTGCCCGGCGGACGGCACCTTACCGGCCGGCTGTTCAGCGGCGTTTGCGTCCCGACCTGTCCTTCCGCTCGGCCGTCTCACGTTCCGCCCACCGTTGGGACTTGCCCGCCGTCACCACCTTTTGATGCCACTCCCGCTGATGGGCGCGCTGGGCGGCGGCGTCGCTGCGGCGGGCCAGGGCGGCCAGCTCGCGCTGCAGCTTCAGGTAGTTGTGCCAGCGGCGTTCATCCAGCCCGCCGTCGGCAAGGGCTTGCTGCACCGCGCAGCCGGGCTCGCTTTGGTGGGCGCAGTCCGCAAACCTGCACTGGCCCGCCAGTACTTCCACGTCGCCGAACATCTCGCCAATGCCGTCCTCGGCGTCGAACAATCCGAAGCCCCGCACCCCTGGAGTGTCCATCAGGACCCTTCCGTTCGGCAGCGGCACGAGTTCCCGCGCCGTGGTGGTGTGCTTCCCCTTGAAGTCGCCGGAGCGCACCTCACCGGTGTGTTGGACGTCGCGGCCCACCATGGCGTTGATGAGCGTGGATTTTCCGGCGCCGGAGGGGCCAAGCAGGACGATGGTGCCGCCTGCCGGAATGTGCGCCAGCACCGCGTCGATGCCGTCACCGTTCCCGGCCGACGTGGTGACCACGTCCACGCCCGCCGCCTGCAAAATGACTTTGCCGACGACGTCGTCCGCCACCTGGGCGAGGTCCGCCTTGGTGATGATGACCAGGGGAGTGGCACCTGAGTCCCACGCCGCGACGAGGGTGCGCTCCAGGCGGTTGTGCGTGAGCGGCCGGTCCACCGGCACCACCACCCCCACCATGTCCATGTTCGCGGCCAGGACCTGCGCCGCCGAGGAGTCCTCGAAAGCCCGCTTGCGGCTGAGCTCCGAACGGCGTGGAAGGACGCCCAGGATCTGGCGTTCACCGGCGCGGTTGGGTCCGATCCAGACCCAGTCACCCGTGACTGCCGTTTCCCCCGTCAACGGATAGGGCAGGTGCAGCAGGTCCGTGCCGGCCGCCACGAGCAGCAGGTTGCGGTCCACGCGGACCACCCGGCCCGCTTCAGTTGCGTCCGGGAGGGGATGGTTTTGAAAGTGCCGGGCGACGGCGGGGGTGTAGCCGTAGAGGAGCGGGCCGTTGACTGGGGTGCAGGTGCTGTCCAGGGCGGTGCCTGAAGATATGTTCACTGTGGTACCTCGGGGAAAGCCCCTGCCCACTGCCGGTCCAGGCCTGGGTGTTGCGCGCTCCGCCGAGGTCAGGCGGGGCCGGTGCGGTACAGGGGAAGCGTTTGGATGATGGTCGCGGAGCGCAATGGGCGCACGGCTGTGACAGTCATCAAAAACACCTCCCTTCCCGCATGGCGCCGGTTCAGGTCCGAGGTTTGCGGCCCCATGGCTTCCGGCTCTGTCCGGCACCTCCCGTTTCGGGGTGCGGATCCGGTCCTACTGTAATTGCAGGCGGCGGCTTCCACCAGAGCTTTGGGACATTCCGCTGGCACCGGGAACTCTGGAAACCAGTGCCCGGCCGCCTGCGGCCCGGCGTCCCGGTTGGTCAGCGCTGCAGCTCCAGCGCCCGCTTTTCCCGCGCGGAGATCTTCGAAACATAGCCGCAGTTTGTGCACGTGATCTGGTAGGACCGCGACGTGGTGAACACCGGAATAAAGAACAGCGTGAACTTGGTGGCACGCTCCTCAAGGTGGTGGTGCACGAACGAGCGGCAGTACTGGCAGGTGGCCGCCTTGCCGGGGAGGGCCTTAAGCATTGTCTTGAAACCAAAAAGAAGGAGCATGTGGTGTGCCTTTCGGGGTTGTCCTGCGGGCTGTCTGGCAACTGTAGGCCCTGCACATGCCGATGCCGTTACCCTGACAGGCACCCTGACCGGTGCAATACTGGGGATCGGCATGACTTCGGCATCGGGGGGACGACGGTTACATGGTTCTGGATACCGCGACTCTAAGAATCGCGTTTGGCCTGATGGCCTTGGTTCTGGTCCTCCTTTTCTACTTTTCCGCCTACCGGATCACACGCTCGCCGTACAGCGGATGGTGGTGCCTGGCGCTGATATTCTTCCTCGCCGGCTCCGCGTGCTTCCTGCTGGACCGTACCCCGCATCAGGTATGGGCAAACCCGCTGGGCAACGTGCTGCTCGTTCACGGCGGCGTTGCGGTCTGGGCAGGTGCACGTTCCTTGCGGACCATACCGCCGCCGAAGTGGGCCTTCACAGGCATACCGCTGGTCACCCTGGTCGCCTCGGCCCTGGACAGCCCGGCCACCAACACGTGGTCCGGCGGGCCGGTGTTCCTGGGAGCCATGACCCTGACCATCGGCTTGGCCTCCCACGAGCTCTGGCGGCTGGAGCCGGGTTATTCGCGCGTGCGGATTCCGATGGCCGTGGCTGCCGGCGGCATGTCGGTCTTCTACTTCCTGCGCTGGGTTGCCTTCCTGCTGGAGGGCCAGGACGGACCCACGTTCGTCACCGTTTTCGGGTCTGCCGTCACCACTATGGTGACAATGGTGCTCTTGGTAGTGGTCTCATTCAGCATGGCCGCGCTCAGCAGCGAACAGCAGACCAGGGCCCTCCGGGTGGTGGCTTCCCGGGACGACCTCACCGGTCTGCTCAACCGCAAGGCGTTCCTTGA
This sequence comes from Arthrobacter sp. sptzw32, assembly GCF_059089735.1. Classification (NCBI taxonomy): domain Bacteria; kingdom Bacillati; phylum Actinomycetota; class Actinomycetes; order Micrococcales; family Micrococcaceae; genus Arthrobacter; species Arthrobacter sp. sptzw32. Next base: position 272,943 of record NZ_JBNHEZ010000006.1, read on the forward strand.
ACTGGCGGCGGAGCAGTTGGCGGACCGGGCCATCACCCGTGGCTCCGGCGCCCTGATCCTGGCCGACCTGGACCACTTCAAATCCGTGAATGATACCTACGGCCACGCAGCAGGGGACCGCGCCCTGCAGGCCTTCGCCGAGGCCTGCACCGGTACCGTCCGCTCCACCGATTTAGTAGGACGGTACGGCGGGGAGGAATTTGTCCTGCTTTTGCCCGGTACCAGTGTTGAGCGGGCAGAGATGATCGCTGAAGAAATCAGCAGGCGGCTGGCGGCAGCGCCGGCGGGGGAGGCAATGGAAATGCCGACAGTCAGTTACGGGATCTCCACGTACGACACCGGCACAACCGATGTGGACAGCCTCATCGCCGCGGCGGACGCTGCTTTGTACACAGCGAAGTCGTTGGGCCGGAACCGTGTGGCCCGCAGCGACCGGATGCTTTAGCACTGCCGGCCGGCTGCAGGGTTTCAGCTGCCGGCGGTGAGCTTTCCGGCCAGCCGTTCCCGCATCTGGACGCTGGCCGAGTTCAGGCCCAGCAGCTCCACCTCGCGGCCGTGCCGGCGGTACTTCTCCGTCACGGCGTCCAGCACGGCGATGGTGGAGGCGTCCCACAGGTGCGAGGCGTGCAGGTCCACCACCACGCGGCTGATCCCGGGCTCGGCGTCCAGGGCGTACTCGAACTGCATGTACAGATCGTTGGACGAGGCAAAAAACAGCTCGCCGTCCACGGTGTACGTGGCAACGTTTTTACCATTGACCTCGAGGACCGTCCTCTCAACGGTGACGAAGTGGGCCACCCGCCGGGCAAACATGGCCATCGCCGCCAGTACTCCGACGCCGACGCCGATGGCCAGGTTGTGCGTCGCCACCACTACGCCCACCGTGATCAGCATGACGGCGGTTTCAGACTTGGGCATCCGCCGCAGCGTCCGGGGGGCAATGGAGTGCCATTCGAAGGTGATGGCGGAGACGAAAATCATGACGGCGACGAGCGCTGCCATGGGGATGAGGCCAACCACGTCACCGAGCACCACCACGAGGAGCAGCAGGAAGACGCCGGCCAGGAAGGTGGAGACGCGGCTGCGCGCCCCGGATCCCTTGACGTTGATCATGGTCTGGCCGATCACCGCGCAGCCACCCATGCCGCCGAGAAAGCCGGTGACGATGTTGGCAACGCCCTGCCCCCATGATTCCCGGGTTTTATTGGAACGGGTGTCAGTGATGTCGTCCACCAGCTTGGCGGTCATCAGGGATTCGAGCAGGCCCACCAGCGCCATGGAGAGCGAAAACGGGGCCAGGACCTCAAAGGTCTCCCAGGTCAGGGGAACATTGGGAAGGAAGAAGTTCGGCAGGCTCTCCGGCAACTGGCCCTTGTCATTGACGGTGGGCACGTCCAGTCCTGCCAGGACGGCAACCACGGTGAGGACCACGATGGCAACCAGAGGCGAGGGCACCGCCGTCGTAATCCTCGGCAGTCCCACCACTATCACCAGACCGGCAACCACGAGGGGGTAGACCAGCCAGGGAACGCCGATCAGTTCCGGGAGCTGGGCCATAAAAACCAGGATGGCCAGGGCGTTGACGAAGCCCACCATGACGGACCGCGGGATGAACCGCATCAGGCGGGTGACACCGGCCAGGGCCAGGAGGATCTGGAAGACGCCGGCAAGGATGACGGCCGCAATCAGGTGGTCCAGCCCGTGGCTGCGCATCAGGGGAGCAATGACCAGCGCCACGGCCCCCGTGGCGGCGGAGATCATGGCGGGCCGGCCGCCCACGAAGGAGATGGTCACCGCCATGGTGAACGAGGCAAAGAGGCCAATCCGCGGATCCACGCCCGCTATGACGGAGAAGGCGATGGCCTCGGGAATGAGGGCCAGTGCCACCACCAGCCCGGCCAGGGCTTCCGTCTTCAGCCTGCGTGGGGAACGCAGGGTGGCCCGCACGGACTGCAGTTGCAGGGGTGACGGCGCCTTGTTTTCGGCGGTGGAAACAGCCATGGTCCGGCTCCAATCGGGCGTCGAAGGGGCGGCAGCAGGAAGGTGCGCGCCTTCGCAGGAAAGTGCGTGGTCAGGAAGAAGGGCGCTTCCTTGCGCCGGAGTAAAAGGCCGGCCGGGTGCGGGCGAACTGCCGCGGGCGGATTCTCCAACATTACCCGCAGCCCCACGTGAATCCACACCGGCGCCTGTTGCGAAACCGTGCCTTCCGGTGGTCCGTCATCCGGGAGTGGCAGGAAGGCCTGCTGGTAAAATAGCCGGGTTGCAGGGCGGCTTTTCGCTGGTGCAACCAGCGCCGTAACGAAGTAGGGGACCAACAATCATGACGGCAGGCGGTGCACACCTTGGAACGTCGGAAAGCCGGCTTGGCCGGCAGGTAGCCGCTGCCGCCGAACCCGCAAAACGCCGCGCCTATGTAGCAATCGTTGAGGGGTTCGTCGGTGCCCTCATGATGTTCGTCGGCTCCATCGGCACCGGCTGGATCGCCAATGGCTCGCCCATGATCCGCCAGCCAGTGGTCATCGCCCTCCGCACCGAAGGCTGGGGTGTTGCCATTTCCACGGTGCTGCTGACAGTGGGCGCCATGGTGCTGATGCGTTCATGGCTGCGCTTGGGGCAGCGGCTGGCTGATTGGGGAAAATCCTCACTTCGGTCCGTTGTCATCGCGATCTCCGCCTGGTCCCTGCCGCTGCTTTTCTGCGTGCCGGTCTTTTCCCGCGACGTCTATGCGTACACCGGCCAGGGCCGTCTGGTCCAGGAGGGCCAGAACCCCTACGAGGTGGGCATCTCCACCCTCAGCAACTGGTTCTCCCTGGGCGCAGACCCTGCCTGGGCGGAGAACAGGACCCCGTACGGCCCATACTTTCTGTGGCTGGCGCGGGCAGTGGTAGGCGTAACCGGGGCCCAGCCCGACATCTCCGTGCTGCTCTTCCGCCTCCTGGCCGGGGCCGGGGTGCTGCTCTGCGTCATCTACGTGCCAAAACTGGCCGAGCTGCACGGCATCAACGGAGCACGGGCGCTTTGGGTCTCCGTGGCCAACCCCCTGTTCCTGATCAGCTTCATCGCCAGCGCCCACAATGACGCCCTCATGGTGGGGCTCGCCGTCGCCGGCGTCTATTTCGCCGCTACCCGCCGTTACATCCTCGGGATCCTCCTGGTCACCGCGTCCATCGGCATCAAACCCATCACCGTGCTCCTGCTGCCGTTCATCGGTGTCATGTGGGCGGGCCCCTCGGCGTCCTGGCCACGCAGGTTCCTGATCTGGGGTGCGACGGCGGGCATCAGTTTCGCCACGCTGGCCCTCAGCGGCATCCCGTACAACCTCCGCATCGGCTGGACCTGGGCCATCATGGACCCCACGCCCGGTTACACAGGCTATTCGCCGTCCGGCTTCCTGGGCCAGCAGGTGGAGATGCTTGCCAACGCGCTGGGACTCCCGGGCGGGACGCTCGCCACCTGGCTTCGGGCCGGCATGAAATATGCCGCCATCGGACTGGTCCTGCTGCTGATGTTCCGCGGCGATTACTCCCGCGCGGTGCGCCGGATGGCGCTGGCGTTCACCGCCGTCGTGATGCTCTCGCCCATCATCCAGCCCTGGTACATCCTGTGGTTCCTGCCGTTCCTGGCCGTCACCGGCATCCGGGACGACTGGCAGATCCGGTCACTGTACGTGGGCGTGACGTTCTTTGTGGTGTTCGGGGCGCAGGATCAGCTCTCGGTATGGTCCTTTGTGGAGCTGCCCATCGATGCGTCCTCCCTGGCGTTCGTGACCGCACTGGCGTTTACGTTCTACCTTTTATTCCTCGATGTGCATACACGGAAGCTGCTCTTTGAAGGCAAGCCTGTGGACCTGGCTAAGCAGGGTTGGAACTGGGTGCTCGCCCGGCGGAAAGCCCGCCGCCTTCGCGCGGAAGAACCCGGCCGCCAGCAGCTGGGCAGCCGCTGAGGCAGTTGTCGGACTAGGCGCCGGCCGGTACCGCAGCAGGGGCTTTCCGGCCCAGTTCTGCCGTCCGCTTCACGGACCACCAGAGCAGCACCACCAGGAGCACATTGCGGGTGGTGAGGATCGCCGCCATTACCGGATGGGCATGGATCAGCGGCGTGTAGAACAGCGGATAGATCACGAACGTGGTGATGGCGATCCCCATCAGCAGTGCTGCCGGGACCTTCCACCGGTTCCAGTCGTGCGTGAGGCCGGCGATGATCACCGGGGCCAGCCAGATGATGAACTGCGGCGAACCCACCTTGTTGAACACGATAAAGGCGGTGGTCATCATCAGGGCACCCTCGAGGAATAGTTCCTCCCGCTCCGCGCCGCGGTTCAGCGCGCGCACCAGCAGGGCTGCAGCGCCCACCGCGGCCAGGATCAGCAGCGGCTGCATCAGGAACGCCGCCACGCTGGCTCCCGGACCGTACACCTCGGTGGAGTTGATGGCCGTGTTGTCCGCCATCTTGGAGCCCGCGATGTTGAAGACGCTCAGCCACACCCACGGCGTGGAGAAGGTTGCCTCGAGCTGCATGCCGCGCTCGCCCTGGTTGGTGAGGAAGTCCATGATGTGCGGCAGCCCGCCGGACAGCCACGTTCCCAGCGCGACAACCGCCGTCACGGCAACGCCGGACAGGACCACCTGGATGCGCTTCCGGCTGGCGATCACGATCGGGGCCAGCACGGCGGCCGGCCACACCTTGATCCAGGTGGCGATGCTGAGGAGGACCCCCGCCACCACCGGCCGCTGCGCCGCATACAGCAGCGCGATCAGCACGATGGGAGCGGTGATGCCTTCAACCCGGGCGAAACTGAGGTAGCCCATGAATACTGTGAAAAACAGCCACCACCAGGCAGGGGCGACGCCGCTGGCTTTCCGCGGACCCCGGGTGAGGAAGAGCAGGCCGACGGCGTTGAGGGCAGTGATGATCAGGAACCAGACCAGCAGGTACAGGCCTGGGCCGGCAATGTTCGCAAGGAAGATGGGAAGTTGGGCGAGCACGGGATAGACCCACGGACTGATTTTCCCGTCGAGGTCCTGGGGGTTGTAGCCGTCCATCGCCCATTGGCGGTACTGCTCGGTATCGCTGAAGGTATCGCCGTGCAGGAAGAAGGAGGCCATCCAGCCCAGGAAGTAGAGATGCACGACGGCGAAGCCCCACCACACGCTGGAAGGGCGCGCGAACCAATCCACCACCTTCGCCGGTAGGACTTTGGTGCGGATGCTGACCAGCCGGTCGAAGAAGCTCGTGGAAATCTTAGGACTCCTTCAGCGCGGGAGCGGGTGCGGCCGTCTTCCTGCCCAGCAGGTAGAGCCGGCGGACACTCCACAGGAACAGGACCACCAGGAGGACGTTGCGGAGGGTCAGCACCAGCGCCATCCAGGGATTGTTGTGGCTAAGGGCGTCGTAGAACAGCGGATAGACGAAGTACGTGGCCACTGCGATCACGATCAGCATGGCGGCCGGGACCCGCCACTCACGCCAGCTGTGGGCCAATCCGACGGCGACGGCCGGGGCCAGCCACACCATGAACTGTGGTGAGCCCACCTTGTTGAACACCACAAACGCGGTTGCCAGGGTCAGGGCGCCTGCCAGGAGCAGCTCGGTGCGGTCCACGCCGCCGCTGATTTTTCCGTTGTGCAGTGCCCAGAACGTCAGGCCGGCCACGAGCAGGGCAGCCAGGATCAGGAGGGGCTGCATCAGCACGGACATCACGGCCGTGCCGGGGCCGTCCACCTGCATCGAGTTGATCTCCGTGTTCATGTACATCCGGGAATCGCCGATGTTCAGGACGGACAGCCAAAGCCAGGGGGTGGTGAAGGTGGCTTCGAGCTGCATGCCGCGGTCGCCCTGCTGGGTGAGGAAATTCAGGAGTTTCGGGAGGCTGCCCACCGCAGCGGCCAGCGCAACCACGCCCGCCGACGTCACGATTCCGGCGAGCACCACCAGCATCCGGTTTTTCACCACCGCGAACAGGGCCAGCATGACGGCGGCGGGCCAGACCTTCACCCAGGTGCCGATGGCCAGGAGGACGGAGGCGATGAACGGCCGGCCCACTCCGTACGCAAGGGCTACGAGGACCAGCGGGGCGGTGAGGCCGTCCACCCGCGCGAACCCGAGCCAGCCCATCAGGAAGGTGAAGACCAGCCACCACCAGGCGGCGGGGATGGCGGCGCGGTTGCGGCCCCGTTCGGTGAGCTTCAGGAGGGCCCAGGCGTTAAGCAGGGTGGTCATCAGGACCCACAGGAAGAAGAAGGGCGCGGGACCGGCGATGCCGGCAAGCGCGATGGGGACCAGCGCGAGGATTGGGTAGACCCAGGGACTGACGCGGCCCGCGAGGATGCCTTCGTCGAAGCCGGCCACGGCCCACTCACGGTAAATGAACGTGTCGCTGAACGCGTCACCGCGCATTGAGAGCGAGGCGGCGAAGATGAGGAAGACCAGGTGCACCACGATGAACCCGGCCAGCAGCCCACGCCCGCTGTTCAGGCGGGTCCGGGCGGCGGCGGGAAGAATGCCGTTGCGGATCCGGGTGAGATTGCCGAAAATAGCGTCCGTGGAAATGGCGGGATCCTTGTCGGGTCGTGGCATACGAAGTGTCGTTGCGCTGTGGTGCGGGTTATGCCGGGGCGGGCGTGCATGCGCATTGCAGCGCCTGGAAACGGCTTTCGCCCGGGCTTAACTCTAAGTGTTGCGGATCAGGCTCCGTAATTATGGTCAGCTGCGGCGGCGGCCCTCCCCGCTGACCTGCGGCTACTTCCCAGTAGGTTTCTCAAGTTGCTGGCGGTTCAGTGTTGGGGGACCATGATCCAGGCACTAAGATGTCCGGCGGGCTTTCCAATCGGAAATTAGGGCCGCCTACCCACCACCTGAACTGAAATTCTCGAGGCTTTACCATGACCGCTGCTAACTTCCCCTTGACGTTGACCGTCGCCGACCGCCACAGCATGGACAGCGCTATCGATGCCGCCGTCACCGCCGCGAAGGCCCATGCGCTCGCGGAAAAGCGCCACGGCATCCTGGTCACGCGGCACAGCATGGACAAGTTCACCGTGGATCTGAGTGAAACCGTGCCCTTCGGGCTGACACGCGAACACCAGGCCTGGTAGCGCACCTACCCCTGTTTCGGTTCAGCGCCGCTCACTGCCCGTGGCGGCGCTTCAGCCTTCGGTGTTGCCGGAGTCGTTTCCTGAAACCCTGCCGCTGCGCTGCTGCAGCCGGTCGATGTGCTTTGAAGCCTCCGCCTTGCTGAGGTCTGCCGGGAGCTCTTCTCCTGCTTCCCGGGCAAGGGTGTCAAGATAGCTGCGCTGCGCTGCCGTCATGGGCTCGTCGCCCGTTACCCAGTCTTCGGGATCCCGGTTGAGGCCGGCATCCGGCTCAGGAGTGGGGCTGCCAAGTGTTTCCTGGTTGTTGTCCATGCCAGAAAGTCTAGGTGCAGGGACTGACAGGATGAACCACCCGCTCAGATGCCGCCGATCCAGGCATTCCTGAAGCGCCGCCTGGTTGGGAGGGGTTTCCGCCGGCCGGCACCTTCGGGGGAGTCAGGCCAGGTGCTCGCCGGTAAGGGTAGCCAGGCGGTTCAGGAGCTCGTCCTGGAACCGCTCGTCCGCTGAGCCCGTGATGAAGATCCGCGCCACTGCCGGCCCCGGAGCTACGCGGGCTGCCCATCCTGATGTGACTGCCTCACACTGGACGGCGTAGCACCCTGCAGAACCCAGCGGTTGCCATCCGGGTCCGCAAAGAAGGCAAACTCCACGCCTCCCAGATCCTGGACGTCACTGACCTCAGCGCCGCGCCGGAGGAGCTCAGCGCGCGCGACGCCCATATCTGGGACCACGAGCTGCAGGCCTTCCAGGCTTCCGGGCGCCATGGAGGTCATCCCCGTTCCGATGACGATTGAAGCGGCAGAGCCCGGCGGTGTCAGCTGCACGACCCTCATTCCCGGGATGTGCTCAACATCATGGTCAAGCACGAACCCGAGCCTCTCCGTGTAAAAGGACTTCGACCTGTCCACATCGGACACAGGTACCTGCACAACTTCAAGGCGCATCTCCATGCGCCCACAGTACCTTCATCTGGCCCGCCCGCAACGGCCGTGATCTGCTGCCGGGGAACGCCGCGGAACGGCCTGCACCGAAGTCATCCGCGCTGGCCTCGGCCGCCACCAGAAACTCTCACTGGTTTCCGTCAGAGCCGTGCTTGCGGGCAAGTATCCGAAAAATGATGCCCCCCGGGCCTTCCCGGTGCACTTCGGTAATGCTGAAGCCCGCGCCGGTCAGGTATGGCACAGGATCGCGGGTGATGTGGTCTGCGCTGAGGCGGACGCACAGTGGTTCAAGTGCGCGCATGACAGCCCGCGCCGCCGGGTGCGTGGAGCGCCCGTGTTCAGCCAGGACGAATACCCCGCCGGGCCGGAGGACGCGGTAGGCCTCGCGGCTGGCCGCCGCCGGGTCCGGGATGGTGCAGAACGTGAACGTGGAGACTACCGTGTCGGCGCTTTGGGTCGGCAGGTCCAAAGCCTGTGCGTCGCCGTAACGCAACTCGACGCTTTCGATCCGTTGTTCGGCTACCCGCCTGCGGGCGATGGCGAGCATCTCCTCGGAAAGTTCTATCCCGGTCACGTGTTCCACGTCCGGGCCGTACAGCGGCAGGTTGAGCCCCGAACCCACACCTATCTCCGTCACAGCCCCGCGTGCCATCGACACGGCCCAGTCGCGGGCGCCGACGGCGACATGGCGCTCAAAGAGGCCCATCCAGCGGTCATAGATGCCGGCGTTCTTATTGAACGCCTTTTTGATGTCTTCGTTGCTGGTTCCGCGCATGTCGACCTCCCGGAAAACCTGTTCGTTGATCGTAACCGTAGACAGACGGCAAAGTGCGGCCTATTGCTGAGGTGCTGCCCGCCGTAGGCTATGAGCACCATCACACCAAGGAGGCACCATGCGCACGGCAGGATCCACCACCGAAACCGAGCAGGTCCACCGTTTTTCCGAAAACCTCACGGCACATTTTGCCCGGGGTAAGGAATGGGCAACACCTGGCGTACAGGCCGCGCTGCAAAGAGCGGTGGCCGGACTGGATACCGGAAAAGAAACCGCCTCCCCACGGCTACAGGCGGTCCTGCGCCGGCTTGCCGACGAGGTTGCCGGTGGTGTGGAAACACTATCTCCACGGGTCCAGGAGCAATTGAAGCGTGTTGCACCGAAAGCCGCCGCGGCAGGGACCCTGGATCGGGTGGAAGCCCCGCGCCCGGCCCCACGGAAATGGTGGTGGGCAGGCGCGCTGCTGGGCATCCTTGCAGCAGGAGTTGCGGTTCGGCGCTCGTTGCAGGCGGCCGTCGAAGAGCCGGCGCCGTCGGTATCGGCACCGGAACGTGCCGGCGCCGATCCCGCAGCCGACGCAGCAGACCTTGCCGCAGGCCGGATATAGGCGCACGCAAAAGGCGTAACCCACAACCGGCTTGTTGCCCTGAGAAGCCATTCATGTCACCGTACCTCCGCTTACGGCAGCCTGCCCGGCCTTAGCAGGGTTGGCACGCCCGCCTGCGCGGGATCCAGTGCAACGGGACTGACCAGCACTGCCGGGCCGCGGTGAAGGATGCCGCCGGAGACTGCCCGGCAGCGGATTCCGCCCCTGCCCCGCATCGCGGCGTGGCCTCCCGGGGCGAGCACCTCGTTCATCCACGCACATGGGTGTGCGGGGCGCCCGCCGTGGAACTCCACCCGCGAGCCGCCGGATTCCAGCACGAAGTCCTGGCCCAGCAGCGGAGCCAGGTGTGCTCCCCGAAGGATGACATTCCGCCGGGTCGCCAACGGATCAAACGGTCCGGCACCCAGTTCCGCAGCCATCGCCTCTAAAGCCTCGACGGCGAACAGGGTCACCGCAGCGTCCATGTGGGCGGCTTTGCCGAAGAAGCGGTCGCCCGCAATGCCCTTGCCCGCCACCACTTCCGCCGTTTCGGCATCGGAAGTGGGCACATCAGCAGCACCGTCCCGTGCCCGGCCAAAGTAGGCGTGCGCCGGGGATACGAGCAGGTGCAGGATCTCGACGTCGTAGCGGTAGCTGTCGCTCATACCCCCACCGTAGGGCAGGCAGGCTCAGGCACTGACGTAGGCACCAAGGTGCTTGCCGGTGAGGGTTGAGGCGCCGGCCACAAGATCAGCCGGTGTGCCCTCGAAAACGATCCGCCCGCCGTCGTGCCCTGCTCCCGGACCCAGGTCGATGACCCAGTCGGCGTGCGCCATCACCGCCTGGTGGTGCTCGATGACGATCACTGACTTGCCCGAGTCCACCAGCCGGTCCAGCAGGCCCAGCAGGTTCTCCACGTCCGCCAGGTGCAGGCCGGTGGTGGGCTCATCGAGGACGTACACGTCGCCCTTCTCGGCCATCTGGGTGGCGAGCTTGAGGCGTTGGCGCTCGCCGCCCGAAAGCGTGGTCAGTGGCTGGCCCAGGCTCAGGTAGCCCAAACCCACGTCCTCAAGCCGGTCCAGGACAGTCCGGGCAGCCGGTGTCCTGGCATCGCCGTCGGCGAAGAAGGCGGCCGCCTCCGTGACGGACATTGCCAGCACGTCGGCGATGTTCTTGCCGCCAAGGGTGTATTCCAGCACTGACGCCTGGAAGCGGCGGCCCTCGCAGTCCTCGCACGGGGACTCCACGGTGGCCATCACGCCCAGTTCCGTGAAGATGACGCCGGCACCGTTGCAGGTGGGGCAGGCGCCCTCGGAGTTCGAGCTGAACAGCGCCGGCTTGACGCCGTTGGCCTTGGCGAATGCCTTGCGGATGGGCTCCAGCAGGCCGGTGTAGGTGGCGGGGTTGCTGCGGCGGGATCCACGGATGGCGCCCTGGTCGATCACCACCACACCGTCGCGCTGGGCCACCGAGCCGTGGATCAGGGAGCTCTTGCCCGAGCCGGCCACCCCGGTGACCACCGTGACGACACCCAAGGGAATGTCGACGTCGACCCCCTGCAGGTTGTGCGTGGCCGCGCCCCGGACCTCCAGCGCGCTGGAGGCCTTCCTAACCGAGTCCTTCAGAGCTGCACGGTCGCCGAGGTGGCGTCCGGTGATGGTGTCACTGGCGCGAAGGCCTTCGACGCTGCCTTCGTAGCAGACCGTGCCACCCGCGCTGCCCGCCCCGGGACCGAGGTCAACGACGTGGTCGGCAATGGCGATGGTTTCCGGCTTGTGCTCCACCACGAGAACGGTGTTGCCCTTGTCCCGCAGCTGCAGCAGCAACTGGTTCATCCGCTCGATGTCGTGCGGGTGCAGCCCAATGGTCGGTTCGTCAAAGACGTAGGTGACGTCGGTGAGGGAGGACCCGAGGTGGCGGATCATCTTGGTGCGCTGGGCCTCGCCGCCGGAGAGGGTGCCGGCGGGCCGGTCGAGGCTGAGGTAGCCGAGGCCGATGTCCGAGAACGAGTCCAGCAGGTGCTGGAGGCCCTTGAGCAGGGGAGCCACGGACGGGTCCTTGAGGTCCCGTACCCACCCGGCGAGGTCGCTGATCTGCATCTGGCACAGCTCCGCGATGTTCTTGCCGTTGATCCGGGAGGACAGGGCCTGCCGGGTCAACCGGGTACCTGCGCATTCGGGGCAGGTCTGGAAGGTCACGGCCCGCTCCACGAACCGGCGCACGTGCGGCTGCATCGCCTCGGGGTCCTTGGACAGCATGGATTTCTGGATTTTCGGGATGATCCCCTCGAAGGTCAGGTTGACGCCCTCCACCTTGATCTTGGTGGGCTCCGCGTACAGCATCGTGTCCAATTGCTTCGCGGTGAACTTCGAAATTGGCTTGTCCATGGGCAGCCCCATGCCCTCGAACAGCCGCCCGTACCAGCCGTCCATGGAGTAGCCCGGTACAAGCAGCGCACCCTCGCCAAGGGACTTGCCGTCGTCGTACAGCGCTGTCCGGTCGATGTCGCTGACGGCACCCATGCCCTCGCACCGCGGGCACATCCCGCCTAGATAGACGGCCTGCTGGACAACGGCCTTCTCCACCCGCCCGCCCTTTTCCGTGGACATGACGCCGCTGGCCTTGCGGGTGGGAACGTTGAAGGAGTATGCCGTGGGCGGGCCGACGTAGGGGGAGCCCAGGCGGCTGAAGAGGATGCGGAGCATGGCGTTCGCGTCAGTGGCGGTGCCCACGGTGGAGCGCGGGTTGGCTCCCATGCGCTCCTGGTCCACGATGATCGCGGTCGTCAGCCCTTCCAGGAAGTCCACCTCGGGACGGGCCAGCGAGGGCATGAACCCCTGGACGAACGCGCTGTAGGTCTCGTTGATCATCCGCTGTGACTCTGCGGCGATGGTGGCGAATACCAGCGAGCTCTTGCCCGAGCCTGACACGCCCGTAAACACGGTAAGCCGGCGCTTCGGCAGCTCAACGCTGACGTCCTTGAGGTTGTTCTCCCGAGCACCCTGCACGCGGATGAGGTCGTGCGTGTCGGCAGGGTGCAACCCGTTGGCCCGGGGGCCGGTGCTCGTGGCGGTGCTGGTGTCCGTGCTCATCGGGTCTCCATCTGTTGGGCTTCCTTGCCCGGGGGACCACGCTCGCAGCCTCCCGGGCGTCGCTGGCTTACATCCTCCCAGTTCAGGGCTGCTGGTTGATCCGGACGGTGTTGCCTGCCGGGTCCCGGAAGGCGCAGTTGCGGATACCGTAGGGCTGGTCCACCGGTTCCTGGACGACGTCGGCCCCCGACGCTTCCACGTGGGCGAAGGCGGCGTCGACGTCCGGGGCGGAGAGGATGACGGTGGCGTAGGTGCCCTTGGCCATCATTTCGGCAATGACGCGGCGTTCGTCGTCGGTGATTCCGGGATCCACGGCCGGCGGGTACAGGACGATGGAGACGTCCGGCTGTCCGGCGGGACCTACGGTGATCCAGCGCATGGTGCCGCGGCCAACATCGTTGCGGACCTCGAAGCCAAGGGCGTCGCGGTAGAACGCCAGGGAGGCGTCAGGATCGGTGTGCGGGAGGAAACTTGAGCTGATGCTGATGTCCATGGCAGTCATGCTAGTTGCGGTTCCGGAACCGGTGCTTCTCGATTCCTGACCGGTCTTGTCACCTGTTTGGCTACACAGGCGGGAATGCCCGCCGTCGACACCGCCGCCTCCTGTTTGTAGGTGCTGGGCGGCATGCCCACCAGCTCGGTGAAGCGGGTGCTGAACGTCCCCAGGGAGGAGCAGCCGACGGCGAAGCACACCTCCGTGACGGAAAGGTCGCCGCGGCGAAGCAGCGCCATGGCCCTTTCAATGCGCCGGGTCATGAGGTAGCTGTAGGGCGATTCCTGGTAGGCGAGCCGGAACCTGCGGCTGAGGTGCCCGGCGGACATGTGGACGCCCCGGGCCAGGGACTCGACGTCCAGCGGCTGCGCGTAGTCCCGGTCGATCCGGTCCTTGACCCGGCGAAGTTCCTTCAACTCGCGCAGGCGCGCATCGGAGACGGGGCTGGAGGTCACCTTTCCGATGGTGCTACTTGGCGGGGAAGTTGTCCAGAGGCGGGTATCCCGTCTCTGGAAGCATCGGTGGAAGCGTCCTCAGCTGATCGGCGCGGGGCCGAGCTCATCGAGGAGTTTCTGCATGGCCACGTAGGCCTTGTTGCGGTAGGCGATCAGCTCGGGTGTGCGGTCGGCCGGGACGTTGAGGAAGCCGGCGCCCGTCTTGGTGCCGAGCTTTCCGGCATCCACCAGGTCGCTGAGGATCTTCGGGGTGGCGAACCTTTCGGGGAAATCCTTTTGCAGGGACGTGTAGCAGAAGTTGTACACGTCCAGCCCGGCCATGTCCGCGATGGCGAACGGCCCGAAGAACGGCAGCCGGAAGCCAAAGGTGGTGCGGACCAGGGTGTCCACGTCGTCCGCCGTCACGATTCCCTGCTCCACAAGCTGCGCGGCTTCGTGGAAGAGCGCGTACTGCAGGCGGTTGAGCACGAACCCGGTGACGTCCTTCACCACGGCGGTTTGTTTGCCTGCCGCGTGGACCAGTTCGCGGACAGTGCCCACGGTGGCGGCCGATGTGCCGGCGTGGGGAATGATTTCCACGCCGGGGATGAACGGCGAGGGGTTGGAGAAGTGGACACCGAGGAACCGTTCAGGGTTGGAGACCGGCCCGGACAATTCTGCGATGGAGATGGTGGAGGTGTTGGAGCCGATGATGGCGCCCGGCCGGGCGGCGGCGCTGATGCGGGCCAGCGTCTGGTGCTTGATGGTGATGACCTCGGGAACGGCCTCCTCGATGAAGTCCGCGTCTGCCACAGCTTCCTCGATGTCCTTGGCGGCCCAGAGGTTCTGCTTCAGGATTTCCGTGGAGCCGGCGGGAAACAGGCCGTCGGCCACGAACTGGTCGGACTCCACGAGGAGGCGGTCATAGTTGCTTTCGGCTACCTCCGCGGACACGTCGGCGAGAGCCACGCGCGCTCCGCCCAGGGCGAGGACCTGGGCGATCCCGCCGCCCATGTAGCCGGAGCCGACGACGGCAATCTTCCTGCCGCCGTTGGCGTCCACAGGGTTGGAGGTGCTTGCTGGTCCGGTCATGATGAGGCTGCCTTCGTGTAGTCGGGCTCGTAGGAGCAGATGGCGTCCACCTTCGCGGCGGACGCCGAGTTTTCGTCAAACCGGTAGCCGAGCCAGTCGCCCACCAGTTTCTTGGCCAGTTCCAGGCCGATGACGCGCTGGCCCAGGGTGAGGACCTGCGCGTTGTTGCTCAGCACCGAGCGCTCCACGGAGTAGGCGTCGTGGGCTGTGACTGCACGGATGCCGGGGACCTTGTTGGCCGCGATGGCCACGCCCAGTCCCGTGCCGCAGATCAGCAGGGCCCGGTCGGCCTGGCCCTCGGCTACTTTGCGGGCGGCGTCGACGGCGACGTGCGGGTAGGCGGTAGTGTCGCCGGCACCAACACCGACATCCACAACGGATACAACGCGGCTGTCAGCTTCGAGCAGCGCCTTGAGCGCTTCCTTGTATTCGACGCCGGCCTCGTCGTTTCCGATGACGATGCGCCATCCTGCTCCGGTAACCGTGGTCATGACTGTGCTCCATTTCCGGCCACCAATGCAGCCACCCTGGGATAGGGCAGGGGCCCTGAGGAATCGAAGTAATCAGAAACCCGCGTCGCGATGAGGGCAAAGGACACCGCTCCGGGATCCGGGTGGCCCAGGCTCTTTTCGGCCAGCGGCCGAGCCCTCCCCTTCCGCGGGCGCAGGGATGCGGTGGCATCGGCTGCCTGGCGGGCGGCGGTCACGGCGGAGGCCATGGCCCCGGTCGCCGTTGCCCCGTCGTCCACTGCCGCCACGAAGGCGTCCCGGAAGGGAAGCAACGCATCCACCATTGTCTTGTCGCCCATATCAGCCTTGCCCAGGCTGGTGACGGCGTCCACGAAGGCGGTCACGGCGGCCGCCGCGTCCCCACCGTTGTATGCGTGTTTGTTGCCGAGCGCCCGCCCGGCTGCCTGCAGCGCGGATCCCCAGAGTGCCCCGGACGTTCCGCCTGCGCGTTCGCTCCAGGCTTCCCCGGCTGCGGCCAGCACCCGCTGCACGGAAGCGTCGGCAGCCGTGGCGTCCCGGGCGGCTGCCGCTGCCGCTTCCGCGCCGCGCCGCATGCCGATGCCGTGGTCGCCGTCGCCGGCTATGGCGTCCAGCCTGCCCAACTCGGTTTCGTGATGGACGACGGCGCCCCGCACCTGGGCGAGGACCGCGGCTGCCAGCCGGCCCAAATCAGCCGCTGCCGCCGTCGTTTCTTCCGCTTCAGCAGGCGGCGCGCCCTCGGGTTCTGCCGGATCCAGGGCCCGTCGTGCCCGGCGTTCACGCCCGGCCATGCTGCCTTTGCGGTATCCGGGAGCATCCGCCGGGGCGCACCAGTACCGTTCCAGTTCGGTGTCCAGCCACAGCAGCGTGAGGGACAGACCGGACATGTCCAGGCTGGTGACCAGTTCCCCGCATTCCGGTTCCACGATGGTCAGGCCAGCTGCGGTGAGGAGCTTCTCCACCTTGCCGAACAGCAGGAACAGTTCTTCATACTTCACCCTCCCCAGGCCGTTGAGGATTACCGCCACCCGGTCCCCGGCATCATCGGGCTTGTCCTTCAGCAGGCGGGAGACGAGCAGATCGGCGAGTTCGGACGCCGTGGGCAGAGGATGCATGGAAATTCCCGGCTCGCCATGGATGCCCAGTCCCAGGGACATCTGGCCGGCCGGGACGTGGAACAGCGGCTCGGCGGCGCCGGGAAGGGTGCAGCCGTCGAAGGCCACACCGAGGGTGCGGGTCCGGTAGTTGGCGAGGACAGCCAGCCGTTCGACGTCGTCCAGTTCCAGTCCCGCTTCGGCCGCTGCGCCGGCGACCTTGAAGACCGTCAGGTCGCCGGCAATCCCGCGGCGCTTATCGATTTCATCGAGGGGAGCGCTCGCGATGTCGTCCGTGGCCAGGACAGTGCGGGTCTGTATGCCTTCGGCGTTGAGCCGCTGCTGTGCCTCGCCGAAATGGATTACGTCCCCGGCGTAGTTGCCGTAGCTCAGCAGGACCCCGCCGCCGGCGCTCGCGGCCTTGGCCACCCGGTACACCTGCCCGGCGGACGGCGAGGTGAAGATGTTGCCGCAGACGGCACCGGCAGCCAGGCCCGGACCCACCAGGCCGGCGAAGGCGGGATAGTGGCCGGAGCCGCCACCCACCACCACCGCCACCTGGCCTGCGGGCAACTCGGTGGAACGGACTACCCCGCCGTCCACCCGGGCAACGTGGGCGCGGTTGACGGCCACAAAGCCGTCCAGCGCCTCGTCCACGAAGTCGGCCGGATTGTCGAAGATCTGGGTCATGGTTTCCTCAATGCATCCTTGCTGCTGGAAAAGTCGTGCCCTCAGCGGGCGCGCCCTGTTGCCTGACGCCGTTGGCGCCGTTACACCCTGGCGAGATCCGCCGTCGGCTGTTGCCGCCCCTGTGCAACCTGGCTCTCGCCGAGCGCGTAGCCCTCCCTCTTGGGAAGGACGTGCCGGCGAAGGTAATCCTGGTTGCCGGCTGCAACGCTCAGCCCGTCTCCGCCGTAGTGCTCGGTGCAAAGAATGCCCTGGAAGCCCACTGACAGGGCCACTTTGAACGCCTCCCGGTAATTGATGAGGCCGCTTTGCATCGGAGCCGGCATGGTGGCGTACATATCCCGGGCCACGTCCTCGTCGCGGTAGTAGTTCTTCATGTGCCAGTAGTTGGAGAAGGGCAGGGTCCTGGCTACGAGCTCACGCCAGTCCTCAACTGGCCGGTGGAGCCGGATCAGGTTCCCGAGATCCGGGTTGAGTCCCACGTTCGACAGTCCAATGTCCTGGACCAGCCTCACCGAGGAGTCAGCGGTGCCGAGGTAGGTGTCCTCGTACATTTCGAGCGAGAGCAGGACCCCCACCTCTGCGGCATGCCTGCCGAGTTCACGCAGGCGGGCCACGGCGTTGCCCCACGTTTCCTTGTCAGCCGCCGGGTCCTTGTGGCCCTCGACAGTCCAGAACCACAGCTGTTGTTGCTGCTCGTGCGTGATGGCCTGGTGCAGGCCGACGGAGACGACCTCGCAGCCGAGCTCTGCAGCCGCGTCAATGGTGCGGTGGCTGTAGGCCAGGTTGGCTTCCCAGTTGGCTTCATCGATGACGCTGCGGCGAATGGCGGAGATGGCCGGAAGGCCAATTCCAACGTCCTCCGCGGTCTGCTTGAATTCGGCGAGGCGATACTTGCTGAGGTCACCGGGACGAACCCAGCTGTCCGTCAGGTCCGCGTTCGCGAAACCGGCGTCCCTGACCTCGGTAAGTGCCTCGGCCCAGGCGGACGGTTCCGCGTCATTGATGTGCGTTCCTTGGCCGGTGGTGCCCGGGAATGGCAGCATCGCCGCAGCGATGGGCCAATTGGCGGCTGTGTAGGCCATAGATGCTCCGATGTCTGAAGAGGGAAACGCCTTATGCAGCGGCGCCTAGGACGCGGCTTCCTGGGCCTGGAGCTCGTCCAGGTCGCCGGTCAGGACGGTCAGCTCCACGCTCTCCGGCCGCTCTGCCGTGCTGCTGATTGCCACCGCAGCGCCTGTGCGTGCCGATTCGAGGACTGATTCCATGACCTCAAGCGCGTGGTAGGCCAGGGTGCCGCCCGCGCGCGGCTCGGCGCCCGGGGCGGTGGAGGCAAGGTCGGCGATGCCGAAACCGCGGCCGGCGTCGACATAACCGGCCGACACGGGAAGGGTCTCCCAGTCGTCCGCACCCAGGGAGAACAGCTGGACCTCGCCGTCGAAGTGGTTGGGGTCCGGCACTACCAGTGACCCGCGTTCGCCGTGGATCTCGATGTTGGGGGACTTGGACTTGACGGCGTCGAAGCTCATGAAGAGGGTGGAGAACGCGCCGGAGGCGTGGACAAGGACGCCGGTGACGTGGGAATCGATGCCTACGGGAACCTTTTCGCCTTGCCGGGGTCCGGAGCCGATGGTGCGTTCGCTACGGGTGTGGCTGGCGGCGCCGATGACCGAGACCACCGGGCCCAGCAGGGTAACGAGGGCGGTGACGTAATAAGGGCCCATGTCCAGGAGCGGGCCCCCGCCGGGCTGGTAGTAGAAGTCCGGATTCGGGTGCCAGCGCTCGTGTCCGGGCGTCACCATGGTGGCGGAGGCAGAGATTGGTGCCCCGATCAGTCCGTCGTCAATGGCTTTGCGGGCGGTTTGAATGCCGGTGCCCAGGACAGTGTCGGGCGCGCAGCCGACGGCGACTCCTGCCTCCCGTGCTGCCTCCAGCACCTGGCGTGCCTCGGCAGTTGTGGCGGCAAGGGGCTTCTCGCCGTAGACGCTTTTGCCCGCGGCGATTGCCTTAAGCGCCACTTCGGCGTGTGCGGCCGGGATAGTGAGGTTCAGGACCAGTTCGACGTCGTCGGCGGTAAGGAGTTCTTCTACACTGACGGCGCGGACGCCCTCGTACTGCTCGGCGATGGCCTGGGCACGTGCCGGGTCGAGGTCCGCCACGGCCACCAGTTCGATGTCGTTGAGCTTGCGGAAATTGGTGAGGTACTGCGCAATGATGGCTCCGCAGCCAACGATGCCTGCTTTCAACGGCTTGCCCACAGCAGGCCCCTTTCGATGATGGTGCGGACGTTCCCGTCCTGGAGGATTTCGACCCGGTGGCCAGGGGTCGCGACGAAGATGCGGCCTTTGCCCCACTGGCGGGTCCAAATGGCGGGAGAGGTGACTTCGCGGTTCCACGGGTCCCACTCGCGGACCTTCTGGGTGGTGGTGGCCAGCACGTCGATGTAGTCGTCAGAAAGCACCCAGTACTGCTCGGTTACGAGGTCAAAGTCGGAGAGGCCCTTGGTGATGGGATGCCCGGCCGCGGCAGGGAGCATGTTCACCGTGTAAGGCACGTAGTTATCCGACTGTTCGCCGGTGCACTCGTCCGGGTGCTTGCCCGGGTGGCAGGCGAACTGGCCGCCGATCAGGTGCAGGTAGTCAGAGTTGTTCCGATAGGAATCGGCGATGCCCCCGTGCCAGCCCGCCAGGCCGGTACCGTTTTCAACTGCGGTGCGCAGCCCGGCGAATTCGTCCTTTTCAATGGTGGTCATGGTCATGCACTGCATGATCAGGTCCACCCCTGCCATGTATTCGGCGTCGGCGTACACCTTGGGGGACTCCTCCACGCGGACGTCGTAGCCGTTGTCCTTGAGGTAGGGGATGAAGAGTTCGGTGGCCTCGTACGGTTGGTGCCCGTCCCAGCCGCCGCGGACCACCAGGGCGTTCTTGCGTTCTGTCATGTGAGCTTTCCTTTTGTTTGGCTGCCGGCCGGTAGAGGCCGGAAAATCTGGGTCAGTGGCTGGCGAAGGCCGCATCGAAGGCGGCTGCGGGCGGGGCGATCCGGGCAAGTTCCTGCACCATCGCCAGAGCCTGCGGTGCGCCAATGAGGCGGTCCATTCCGGCGTCCTCCCACTCAATGCTGGTGGGGCCGCTGTAGCCGATGGCGTTCAGGGTCCGGAAGATGCGGTTCCACTGCACGTCGCCGTGCCCTGCGGTGACGAAGTCCCAGCCGCGGCGGGGATCTGCCCAGGCAAGGTGGGAACCCAGGCGTCCGTTGCGGCCGTCAAGCTGCCGGACGGATTCCTTTACGTGGACGTGGAGGATGTGCTCCGCGAAGTCCTGCAGGAACATCACCGGGTCCAGGTCCTGCCAAATGAAGTGGGACGGGTCGAAGTTCAGGCCAAAACTCTTTCGGTGCCCGATGGCCTCCAGGGTGCGCTTGGCAGTCCAGTAGTCGTAAGCGATTTCGGACGGGTGGACCTCCAGGGCGAAACGGACGCCTTCCTGCTCAAAGACGTCCAGAATCGGGTTCCAGCGGTCGGCGAAGTCCTGGTAGCCGGCGTCGATCATTGACTCGGGGGCGGGCGGGAACATGGCGACCGCCTTCCAGATGGAAGAGCCGGTAAAACCTGTCACGGTCTTCACCCCGAGGCGGGCCGCAGCCCGCGCGGTGTCCTTCATCGATTCGGCGGCCCGGCGGCGCACTCCTTCTGCTTCACCGTCGCCCCAGATTTCCGCTGACAGGATGCCCTGGTGGCGTTCGTCGATGGGGTCATCGCACACAGCCTGCCCGGTGAGGTGGTTGGCGATCGCGAAGACCTGGAGGTGGTTCTTTTCCAGGATGTCCAGCCGGCCCTGGAGGTAGTTATCGTCCTCCGCGGCGCGGCGCGGGTCCAGGTGGTCGCCCCAGCAGGCGATCTCCAGCCCGTCGAAGCCCCACTCTCCGGCGAGCCGGGCCACCTCCTCAAAGGGAAGGTCTGCCCACTGGCCGGTAAAAAGGGTGATGGGTCGTGTCATTGGGGTTCCTTGTCCTGTGCGCACGTTCCTAGACCTTCTGCCATTGGCTGGAGTTCGAGGCACTGGACTCCACGGCGGCCAGTACCCGCTGGACCTGCAGTGCGTCCGCGAAGGAAGGTTCCGGCTGGCGGCCTTCGCCGATCGCGGTCACGAGGTCCACTACCTGGTGGGTGAAGCCGTGCTCGTAGCCCAGGCCGTGGCCGGTTGGCCACCAGTTGCCGACGTAAGGGTGCTCCGGCTCGGTGACAAAGATCCGGCGGAAGCCGGCGTCGGGGGACTCGGCTGCGTCGTAGAAGGACAGGACGTTCATGTCTTCGAAGTCGAAGGCGAGGGAGCCTTTGGTGCCGTTGATTTCCAGGCGCATGGCGTTTTTCCGGCCCAGCGCGTAGCGGGTGGCCTCGAAGACTCCGACGGCGCCGCTGGAGGTACCGCCGCCGTCGAACTTTGCGCTGAAGATCGCCGCGTCGTCAACTGTGACCGTACCGCGGGGTGCGTCGCTGCTGAGGTCACCGTGTCCACCGAGGCCGATCATGTCACCGGCCAGCGGGCGTTCCGGGACAAAGGTTTCGAGCAGCGCGGAGACGCCGGTGATGCTCTGCCCGGTGACCCACTGGGCGGCATCGATGCTGTGCGCCCCGATGTCGCCAAGGGAGCCGGACCCGGACTTGTCCTTGTCCAGCCGCCAGGTCATGGGGGCGTTCTCGTCGGAGAGCCAGTCCTGCAGATACTGTGCCCGGACGTGCCGGAGGTTGCCCAGCCGGCCCTGTTCCACGAACCGCTTGGCCAGGGCGAGGGCCGGAGTCCGGCGGTAACTGAAGCCGCACATCGAGAAGACGCCCTGCTTGGCGGCGGTATCCGCGGCGAGGGTCATCCGTTCCGCTTCCTCCACGGAATTCGCGAGGGGTTTTTCGCACAGCACATGCTTTCCGGCCTCAAGGGCGGCGATCGCGATGTCGGCGTGGGTGTCGCCCGGGGTGCAAATGTCGATCAGGTCGATGTCGTCGCGCTCAATCAGCCGGCGCCAGTCGGTCTCTGTCGAATCCCAGCCAAATTTGGCTGCTGCGGCCTGCACGCCGTCGGCGTTCCGGCCGGCGACGGCGGTGAGCAGGGGTTGCAGCGGCAGGTCGAAGAACCGTGGTGCGGTGCGCCAGGCGTGGGAGTGGGCGGCGCCCATAAATGCGTAGCCGACCATGCCGACCCGCAGGGGTTTTGCGGTGGTCATGCGAGTGTCCTTTCGTGGAGATCCTGGCGTTACTTGCTGAAGCCCGCGGTGAGGCCGGCAAGCAACTGGCGTCGGCCGATGACGTAGAGCACGAGGATCGGCAGGGTGCTGAGCACCACCGAGGCGAGAACGGCAGGGATGTTGACGCTGTATTCGCCCTGGAAGGTCCACAGAGCCAGGGGCAGTACGCGCAGGCCGGGGCTCTGGGTGAGGACCAGCGGAAGCAGGAACCCGTTCCAGACGTGCAGGCCGTTATAGATGGCAACGGTCACGATCGCAGGGCGGGTCAGCGGCAAGGCAAGCCGCCACATTGTTTGCCACTCGCTGCAGCCGTCCAGCCGCATCGACTCAAACAACTCGTTTGGAACGTCCCGAATGAAGTTGGACAGGATCAGTACGGTCAGCGGGATGGCAAAGGCAATGGACGGCAGCATGAGCGCCAGCAGGCTGTCATACAGGTTGAGGCGGATGATCATCAGGTAGATCGGGATGATCGTCGCCTGGAGCGGGATCGCCAGCCCCATCAGGAACATGCCGTTGACCAGCTTGAGGAACCTGCCCTGGCCCCGGACAATGGCGAATGCGGCCATGAAGGAAACCAGTACCGTGGGGATGACAGCACCGAGGGTGACGATAGTGCTGTTCATGAAGTACTTCGTAAAGTCGGCCTCAAGGACCAGTTGATAGTTTTCCAGCGTGGGTGAGGTGGGAAGCGCCAGCGGATTCTGGCCGAAGTAGCCTTCCTGCGTCTTCAGGCTGGTAATGACCACGTAGTAGACCGGAATGATGATAACGGCGAGCCAGATCCAGCCGCCCAGCCCTGCGGGGACGTTCAGCCGCCTCATCCGGGAACCGAAGCCGCGCTTGGCAGGGGCGGGGTTGGCCGGGGAGCCGGCGGGAGTTTCCTCCGTGCTGCTTTTCAGGACGGTGCTCACCCTACATACCTTCCAATTGGCTGCCCTGCTTGTCCTTGCCTCCAAGGCGCTGGAGGAGCAAGGCAAGAGCAAGGCCGATGAGTACGAGAATGACGGCGATCACGCTTGCCGGACCCATCAGGTTGGCCCGGAACCCCCGCAGATACATGTCAAGGGCCAGGATCCGGGTGGAGTTTCCCGGACCGCCGCCGGTCAGGACGAAGATCAGGTCGAAGTACGTCAGCGATCCAACCACCATCAGGGTGGAGGACGTGATGATGGTGTACTTCAGCTGGGGGAGCGTGATGTGGAAGAACTGCTTGATGGTTCCTGCTCCGTCGATCTCTGCCGCTTCATAGAGCGATTTGGGGATCTGGCGAACGCCGCCCTGGTAAATGAGCGTATGGAACGGCACGAACTGCCAGGCAATGACGAAGATGACCAAACCGAGGGCCAGATGCGGTACACCGAGCCAGTCCTGGGCAAGGAAAGGCAGTCCCAGCCCGGTGGCCAGCCCGAAGTTGGGGTCCAGCAGGGCCTTGAAGGCGATGGCGACTGCTGCCGAGGAGAGCAGCAGAGGCAGGAAGTACAGCACCGCGAGGGCGGCCCGGTAGCGCTGGCTTCCCGCCGTGAAGACTCCGAGGAGGAGGCTGATCGGAGTCTGGACGAGCCAGGAGGCGATCATGATCAGGAAGGTCAGTCCCAGAGCGTTGTACAGGCCCGGGTCGGCGAGCACGGAGAACCAGTTGTCAGTGCCCGCTGCCCCGATGGCGCCGATGCCGTCCCAGCTGGAGAAGCTGAGGATGAGGACACCCGCCAGGGGCACAACAGCGAAGACGAGGAAGAAGACCAGAGCCGGCAGAGTCAGCCACGCGAGTGCGGCATTCCGCTGCCCGCTTTGCCCGCCTTCGACCTTGCCGCGGGCGGCAGTCTTGGGAGCGGTGGAGACGGGGTTACTCATTTTCCGAGGGTGGCATTCATGTTCTCGGCGAACTGCTGCGGCGTGATCGACTTCAGGAACAGCTGGTCGATGTTGTTCAACAGTGCTTCGGCGGCGGTGGGGCTCAGCGCCTGGTCCCAGGACTGCTGGAAGTTCGGGGCGTTCTTGGCCAGGTCGTAGACGAAGTTCAGGAAGTCCTTGTCAGGAGAGGCGTCGAGCTTGTCCTCGATGCCGTTGACGATGGGAACCGACCCGGAATTGATATAGGTGTCAATCACCGTTTCGGTCAGGATGCCGTCCTTGAAGAACTTCTTAGCGGTCTCCTTTTCCTGGTCCGTGGCTTTTGAGGAGATCGACATGTACTGGGCGGGGTTTCCCACGCCGTTCTTGGGGTCGCCCTTGCCGCCGGCAACGGTGGGGAACTGGATGAAGCCGAGTTTGCCGTCCTGGACGAAGTTCTGGCCGCCCTTCTTCATGGCGCCGTAAGTCCAGGAACCATGCAGCATCATGGCTGCCTTGCCCGTGAACAGGAGCGCCTGGTCCGCGTTGGAGTCCGCGGCAATGGAGGAGAAACCCTTGATGAAGCCCTCTGCGGAGACGAGCTCCTGGATCTTTGTGCCGGTCTCGATGACTGCCGGGTCCATCCACGCATTGGGTTTGCCTTCGAAGATGGCCGTGAACACCTCGGATCCGCCGATCCGGTCGAGCAGGTATTCCAGCCACATCATGGAGGTCCAGCGGGACTGTCCACCGAGGGCGAAGGGTGCCACGCCCATGTCGTTGAACGTCTTCACCAGCGACATAACGTCGTCCCAGGTCTTCGGCGGCTGGGCGCCTGCCTTCTCGAACAGTTCCTTGTTGTAAAACAGGACAATCGGGGCGACGTACTGGTTGGGCAGGGCATAGATCTTGTCATTGACCGTGGCTGCACCGAATACCGACGGGAAGAACTTGTCCTTCAGTTCCGGATTCTCTTCAAACCAGCTGGTCAGATCCTCCACCTGGTTTGCCTCTGCATACGTCTTCAAGGTGCCGCCGCCCCAGCCGTAGATGATGGTGGGTGCCTGGCCGGCGCCGATGGCGGTTTTGATCTTTGTTTTGTAGGCGTCGTTCTGGAAATACGTGACTGCGATCTTGTTGTCCGGGTTCGCCGAACCGAAGGCGTCGACAGCTTTCTGCATGGTGGTCTGGTTCGGTTCACCCGACAGGTACCACATGCTGGCGCCCCCGCCTCCGCTGGAGGTACCTGGTCCCGACGTCCCGCAGGCAGTGGCCGTCATGGCCGCGAAGGGGGTCAGGGCAGCAAGGGCGAGGAAAGAACGGCGGGAGGTCTGGGGCTGCTTCATTGCTTCTCCATCTGGAAATTTGCTTCTTTGCAAGTATCGGAGCCACTGCTCCGCTCCACGTTTCGAAATGTTTCGAACTTGTGGTTTAGATCACTTTCTAAACTAAAGCGGCTTAATCCTGTGCGGTCAAGAGGTACCTTGCACGATTTTTTGTCAACCTTCGCGCTTCAAAACCTTTCCTTGACGTTGGATGGGGGTGCCGACAGAATGAGATTTCCGAAACATTCGAAAGATTGCGATCGCCATGACAACGAAAACGCCTCCGCGGACCAAGCCCACGCTCGCCTCCGTGGCGCGGCAGGCCGGCGTCTCGGCGCCCACAGTGTCCAAAGTGGTGAACGGCCGTGAAGATGTTGCCCCGGAAACCCGGGCCCGGATCCTCGCAGTGCTGGAGCAGTCCGGATACCAGTCGCCCCAGCTGCGGCGCTCCGCTGCGGAGGCCGGGACTGTTGTCGAAGTGGTGATCGATGTACTCGATTCCGCCTACATGATCGAGGTCCTCAACGGAATACTTCAGTTCGCTGCCGCTGCCGACGTGGAGATCCTGGTCAGCGTCACTGGCCCTGGACCCTCCAGCCTTCCCAGCCCCGAGCGGCGCGCACAGCGCATGCTGGACGAGGGGCGGGCGGGGATGATCGTGGTGACTTCCGCGTTCAGCGAAGCACAGCTGCAGGCCTTCCGGCGCCGAAAAATCCCCGTCGTCGTCATCGATCCACTCAACCCGCCGTCCGCGGATGTGGTCAGCGTAGGGGCCACGAACTGGGCCGGCGGTAAGGCCGCCACCGAACACCTGCTGGACCTGGGGCACCGCCGGATCGCGTACATCGGCGGAATCGAGAACGCGGAGTGCAACCAGGCGCGGCTCCATGGGTACATGGCGGCCCTGATGGCCCGCGGCGTCGCGGTGGAACCCCGGTTCATCGTTTCAGGAGGCAGGTTCCGGCGGGAGAGCGGTATTGCCGGGTTCCAGGAGCTGCTCAAGCTCGACCCGCTTCCCACGGCGATTTTTGCCGGGAGCGACACCATCGCATTGGGAGTGCTCAGCGAAGCGGGCCGCCATGGCGTCAGGATTCCGGAGGACATCAGCCTGATCGGCTTTGACGGAACCAAGCAGGGCGCCGAATCCGTCCCCTCGCTCAGTTCCGTGGCCCAGCCCCTGGAGGAAATGGGGCGCGCGGCGCTGCGGTCAGTCCTGCGCCAGGCCGATGGCGAATTCCCCGATTCCCATCGGGTGGAACTTGCTACCCACCTCATTGTCCGCGACTCCACGGCTCCCCCCGCAGTCGCTGAAGAGAAATGAAGCCGCAGCGATGAAAATCACCAACCTGGACACCGTCGTCGTCGATTTCTACCGGACAAACCTCATTTTCGTCCGGCTCAGCACGGATGCCGGCATCACCGGCGTCGCTGAGGCAACCCTCGAAGGCCAGGAGCACGCGGTCCGCGGCGCCGTCGAAATCCTTGCCGGCGCTGTTCGCGGCAAGGATCCCACACGGATCGCCCGGAACATCTACGAACTTAACCGCGACGCCTACTGGCGGGGCGGGCCCGTGACCACGACCGCGCTCAGTGCCCTGGAAATGGCCATGTGGGACGTTTCGGCGCGGGCTCTCGGCGTCCCGGTCCACCGCATGCTCGGCGGCCAGGTCCGCGACAGAGTCCGCGCCTACGCAAATGGCTGGTTCTCGGGCGCCAATACACCCGAGGACTTCGCGGACGCCGCCGTCCGGACAGTCGCCCAGGGCTTCCGCGGGCTCAAATGGGACCCGTTTGAAGCAGCCGACCTCACACTTGAGCCGAGGGACCTGCGGCGCATGCTCGAGCCCGTCGCTGCCGTCCGCGAAGCAGTAGGCGACGATATCGAGCTGTTCATCGAAGGACACGGCCGCTTCGATGTCCCCACAGCCATCCGGGTGGCCCGTGAAATCGAGCAGTTCCAGCCCGTGTTCTTCGAAGAACCCTGCCCGCCGGACGGAATCGATGCCCTCATCGAGGTGCGCTCCAAATCGCCGGTACCGATCGCAGCGGGGGAGCGCTGGTTCGGGCGTAACACCTTCGTCCCGGTCCTGGCACGGAACGCCGTTGACTACATCCAGCCGGACGTCACGCACGCCGGCGGCCTGCTGGAACTGTCGTTCATCTCCACGCTCGCCGCGGCACACTACATCCCATTCGCCCCACACAACCCGAGCGGACCCCTCAGTACCGCGGCAACGCTCCAGCTCGGAGCGATGCTGCCCAACTTCCGGTACCTGGAAATCATGGCCTCGGACGTGCCGTGGCGGAGCGAGATCTCCAACGAGCGCCTCCAGTTGACCGAGGACGGCGACATCCTCATTCCCGACGGCGTCGGGCTGGGCATCGAACTCGACTACGACGCGATCGCCGAGCACCCCTACACGCCGCATCCGATGCGCATTTTTCACGACGCAGTGGCAGACATTCGACCGCCGGATGCCCGCTCCTACTTCAACCTGGACACGGTGCCCGCAATCTGAGCGAAGGGAGGTCCGGGGCCGCCTTGGCGCCCCCCCCGGCGCTCCTTGGCCACAATCCGTGGAGGTTTCGACGGCAGCTCTGTGCAGGCTGGAAAGCAGCCACTGAAGATGAGGACCAGGAATGACAAAAACCCCGTTACCGCAAATCCTTCCGGCCGACTCGGCAGGCGCGATCCTCGTCGGCCGGGTCTGGGATCCGGTCTCCCAAGGCCCAAGGGTGGTCTCTGTCCGGAATGGGATGGTGTCCGATCTGACCCCAGAGGTCCGGACTGTTGCTGGGCTTATGGACCACAAAGACCCCTTGGAATTGGTGCTGCACCGAACTGGCAATCCCGGCTGGGACCTTGCCGAACTGGTGGAAGCGTCACGCGCGGGGGACCGTAACCGGCCCCACCTGCTGTCCCCGATAGACCTTCAGGTGATTAAGGCCTGCGGTGTCACTTTTGTGGAGAGCATGATTGAGCGGGTGATCGAGGAGCGGTGCGCCGGTGATGTGCACCGGGCGGCGGAGGTCCGCGCAACGGTTGCCGGCGCTATGGGTGGCAGCCTGAACGCGTTGCGCCCGGGATCGGAACAGGCCCGGCAAGTCAAGAGTGTCCTGTCAGCCCAGGGTATGTGGTCGCAGTACCTTGAGGTTGGGCTTGGCCCGGACCCTGAGGTGTTCACCAAAGCTCCGGTGCTCTCCTCCGTAGGCTTTGGTTCCGGAGTCGGGATCCCCGGCTTCTCCTCGTGGAACAACCCTGAGCCTGAACTTGTCCTGATCGCCGACTCTGCAGGACGGGTCCGGGGTGCCA
This sequence comes from Arthrobacter sp. sptzw32, assembly GCF_059089735.1. NCBI lineage: Bacteria > Bacillati > Actinomycetota > Actinomycetes > Micrococcales > Micrococcaceae > Arthrobacter > Arthrobacter sp. sptzw32. The sequence goes on from NZ_JBNHEZ010000006.1 coordinate 301,428, forward strand.
CGCTGGGAAACGACGTGAACCTTCGGGATGTCGAAGGCCGCAGCGCACTCCTGCTCGGCCTGGCGAAGGACAACAACGCATCCTGTGCCATTGGCCCGTTCATCCGGCTGTTCCACCAGGACTTCACCCTGGACGCCCTGCGGATCGAGGAGATCACCCTTACCGTGGAAGGGGCAGACGGCTACCGGCTGGAGGGCCGGAACAGCCTGGCCCGGATCAGCCGGCCCTTCGAGGAGCTCGTGGACGCCGCGTACGGCCGGCACCACCAGTATCCCGACGGCTTCGCTCTCTTCACAGGAACGCTGTTCGCTCCGACTCAGGACCGGCATGCCGAGGGGCTCGGCTTCACGCACCAGCCCGGGGACGTCGTCACCATCAGCAGCCCTCTGCTCGGCTCTCTCATCAACCGGACGGACAGGACCGAGGACATGGAGCCGTGGACCTTCGGGATCACAGTTTTGTTCAACTACCTGTCCCAGCTGGAGCGGGGGGCGCCGGCCTCGACCGGAAACTATACGGATTCCCACGTCTCCCCGTAAGGGACCTGATCGTTCAGTTCCACGGTGAAGCGGCCGGCGCCGTGTTTCGTCACCAGGATGCCCTGGACAGGGTTTTCCTGGGCCAGGGCACGGAGCTGGTGGATGGAGGCATCGAGCTTCTCATCAGCCTCGGATGTCGTGGTGGCAAGGATGCTTAGGCGATGCGGCGTTCCCATGGGATTCCTTTCAGCGTAAAGGCAGGCGGCCGTGCCAAGGGGCACGGCCGCCTGCCTGTCCAATTACTTGTTCGGTGTCACCGTCACGCCGCAGTGCAGGCTGCGGGTGTGGTCAACAACGCGCGTTTCACCGCTCAGCGCGATACTGGCGTGCAGACGGATGTCTCCGCTTGATGCTCCGAAGCGAAGTTCAAGGTCGCCGGCCTCTACGATCCGGCGGCCATCGCGTCCTGTGAATGACGCGACGTCGGCGGGGACCGTGAAGGAAACCCGGGCCGAAGCGCCCGGCTCCAGCGGCACCCGGGCGTAACCCACCAGTTTCTGCACAGGGCGGACCACGGAGGCCACGGGGTCGTGCAGGTACAGCTGGACGAGTTCGACGCCGGCCCTGTCACCTGTGTTGGTGACAGAAATGCTTGCTTCGGCGACGCCGTCCACTGCCACGGTTGAGGGGCCCTCGAGCTCCAGCCCGGTCCATTCAAAGGTGGTGTAGCTCAGGCCGTGCCCGAAGGGGAAGGCCGCGGAAGGATCGATGTTGGAGACACCGCTGGCCTGCGCAAGCGGGGCTGCCAGGTACGTTGACGGCTGGGCGCCCGGCCGGGCGGGAATGCTCACCGGCAGCCGCCCGCTGGGGTTGACGCTGCCGCTGAGGATCCTGGCAACAGCCGGACCGCCTTCTTCACCGGGGAAGAACGCCTGCACGATCGCCGCAGCATCCTCGACGGCGGAGCCAACGGCGTACGGCCGGCCGGTGAGGAGCACCAGCACTACGGGCACACCCGTTTCGATCAGGCGGTCCAGTAGTTGCTGCTGGACGCCAGGGAGCACGAGGGACTCCACGTCGCAGCCCTCACCGCTGGTTCCCCGGCCGAACAGACCGGCGCGGTCGCCCAGAACGGCGATGACAACGTCGGCGCCGGTGGCGGCAGCAACGGCGTCGTCAAATCCCTCTGTGGACGTTCCGTCCACGGAGCAGCCCTCTGTTACCGTGATGGCGCTGTCCGGGAATTCGGCCCCGAGGGCCTGCGCCACGGTGGGCAGTTCGATGCCGACCGGGACGTCCGGATGCTGGCCGCCGACGTGTGCCGGGAACGAGTAGCAGCCAAGGAACGCCTGGGTGTTGTCCGCATTGGGTCCGATAACGGCGATGCGGCCCGGGTTGCCCAGCGGCAGGATCCCGTTGTTGCTGGCCAGGACGATCGACTGTTCGGCTATCCGGGCTGCAAGCTTCCGGTTGGCCTCGGTGTCCAGGGTGATGCTTCCTTCGAGCCCGGCAGGATTCTGCAGATCCGCCTCCTGCAGCGCAGGGGGAACGGGGGACCAGTCCTCATCGAGCAGGCCCAGCTCAATCTTCTGCACCAGCACCCGGTGCAGGGCCCGGTCAATGAGGCTGACGGGGACACGGCCGGCGTCAACCTCGGCGATGAGGTGCTCACCGAAGGCGTGCACGGTGGGAAGTTCGACGTCGACGCCCGCGGCCAGGGCGGCTGCTGCCGCTTCCCCAAACGTCCCGGCTATCCCGTGCAGGTTCTTCAGGAAGGCGACACCGAAGTAGTCCGCCACCACAGTGCCATCGAATCCCCAGGTGTCCCTCAGGAGATCGGTGAGCAGCGAGGAGTCAGCAGCGGTGGGGACCCCGTCAAGGTCCGTGTAGGCGTGCATCACGGAGCGGACGCCGGATTCACGGACGGCCATTTCGAAGGGTGGCAGCAGGACGTCTGCCATCTCACGGGCCCCTACGGAGACGGGGGCGAGGTTCCGGCCTGCCTTTGATGCCGAGTAGCCCACGAAGTGCTTGAGGGTGGCCACTACCCCACTGCTTTCCACACCCTGGATGTAGGCGGTGGCCAACGTTCCGATCAGGTAGGGGTCTTCACCGATGGTTTCTTCCACCCTGCCCCAGCGCGCGTCGCGGACCACGTCCAGGACGGGGGCGAGGCCCTGGTGCACGCCAAGTGAACGCATGTCTGCGCCGATCGCGGCGCCCATGGTGCGGATGAGCCCGGCGTTGAAGGTGGCGCCCCAGGCCAGGGGCACCGGGTACGCGGTTGCCTGCCAGGTGGCAAAGCCGGCCAAGCACTCTTCATGGACCAGCGCCGGGATCCCGAAGCGGTTGGCGGCAGCAATGCGCTGCTGGGTCCGCTGAAGGGACAGCGCACCCAGTGCCGGATCCACCGGTGCAGTGCCAAAGGGCCGCGTCAGTTGGCCCAGGCCGCTGGGCAGGATCTCGTCCAGGTCAACGGGCGGGTTCATTTCATTCTGGTGCGGCGCCACTTCACCGCCTTCGCTGGAAGCGCCCACCCAGACTCCGTAGAGCTGGGCCGTCTTTTCCTTGAGCGTCATGGCGGCGATGAGGCTGTCCGCGCGCTCCTGCGGGCTGGCGGCGGTGTCGCGCCACGGCGCGCTGTGCGTTTTGGTTTCTGTCATGATTACTTTCCGCCAGCGCCCATGAGGCCCTGGACAAGCGCGCGGCGCGCGAAGAGGTAGGCGAGCAGTACCGGCACCATGGAAAGGGTTACAGCCGCCAGGAGTCCTGGGATGTTGATGCCGAACTGCGTCTGGAAGTTGAACAGGCCGAGGGTGACCACCCGGGTGGATTCGGACTGCGTCAGGATCAGCGGGAAAAGGAATCCGTTCCATGCCTGGAGTGCCGAGAACACCGCGATGGTGGACAATCCACCCTTGGACAGCGGCAGTACCAGGCGAAGGAAGGAACGGGCGGGGGTGGCCCCGTCCATGGCCATGGCCTCGTAAAGCTCGGGAGTGATGTCCCGCATGGTTCCGCTGAGGATGATGGTGCAGATCGGAAGGGCGAAGGCCGCCGTCGGAAGAATGACACCGAGCAGGTTGTCATAAAGGCCCACGGTGTTGATCAGGTAGAACACCGGAACGATCACAGCCTGGGCGGGGATCGCCAGGCCCAGCAGGAACATGCGGAAAATGACCGAGGCGGCACGGCTCTGGCTCCGGACGATGGCATAGCTCAGCGGGGGCACCAGAAGCAGGACCAGGCCAACGACGCCGACCGTAACGATGACGGTATTGAAGAAGTACCGGCCGAAGCCACTGGAGATGGCATCAACGTAGTTCTGCAGTGTGAAGCTGGTAGGAAAGGACAGCGGCCCGTTGTCGCCAAACTCGGCACGGGTCTGGAAAGTCGCGGAGAGCATCACGTACAGCGGCACAGCAACGATGGCCAGCCAGATGAAGGCACCGATGCCGGCTAGGTAATTTGGACGCGTTTTCATTTAGAGCCCCTCCAGGGAACTGCGCATCTTGTCGTATCCGGAGACACGGACCACGGCGAAGGAAATTGCCGTGGAGATGATGACCAGTACGAGTGCGATGGCGCTGCCGGCACCGAAATCGAACCGGCGGAACGCTTCCTGGTACATGTGGAAAGCGGTGATGGTGGTACTGGTGCCCGGTCCGCCATTGGTCAGGATAAGGACTGTTTCGAAGGTGGTCAGGCCACCCACCACCATCAGGATCACGGACGTGATGATGCTGTTTTTCAGTTGGGGCAGGGTGATGCTGAAGAACTGCCTGACTGTGCCGGCGCCGTCGATGGACGCGGCCTGGTACAGCACCGGCGGGATCTGCTTGGCTGCGCCTTGGTAGATAAGTGTGTGGAACGGCGTGAACTGCCACATGCCCACGAAGATCAGCACTGCGATGGCACCCGTCTGGGTACCCAGGACGTTTCCGTCTCCAAACAGCCAGGACATCTGCCCCGGAATGCCGAAGTTAGGGTCAAGCAGGGCACGCCACAGGACTGAGATTGCAGCCGAGGACAACAGCAGCGGAACGAAGTAGATGGCGCTCAGGATGGCGCGGTTTCTCTGGTTGCCGGCCGCCCAGACGCCCAGCAAAATGCTCAGCGGAGTTTGGGTCACAATGCCAAGCACAATGAACACCAGGCTCAGCCAGAGGCTCTGGAGCATGACGGGGTCCTGGAAGAGGGCTTCCCAGTTCTTGAGCCCTACGAATTTGGGATCGCCGAGGCCCTTCCAGGTGGTGAAGGACAGCACCGCCACCGCGATAAGCGGTACCAGCGCGAAAAGTGCGAAGAAGATAGTGGCAGGAAGGGCCCAGACAAAGCCGGGGCGGCTCGAGGAAGAGCCGCCCCGTCGCGCCGGGCGGCCCTCTTCGGGGCCGCCCGCGCCTGTCGGGCGCCTGCGGTTTGCAAGCGTCGTGGTCATGATTTCCTAGAGGCTCTGCATTGCCTTGATAAAGCCGTCTTCGTCAATCTGTCCACTGAAGAACTGTGAGACGGCGGTGAGGATGGTGACTGTTGCTTCCGGCGGGTATGCCTGGTCCCACGAAAGCTGGAACGACGGGGCTTCCTTGACCAGGCTGAACTGGTACTTGGCGTATTCGGGATCCGCTGCCTTGTCGAGGAATTTCTCCGTGTTGGTGGTGGTGGGGAGGTTACCGATGGCAACCTGCTCCTGCACGAACTGATCGGAGTACATGAGCTTCAGGAAATCGCGGGCAGCTTCCGGGTAGCGCGTGTTCTTGTGGATCGAGTAGAAGTTGTTGGTGTTGCCCACCAGGTTGTTCTCGTCGCCCTTTCCACCTTCGATCTTCGGGAACTCGCTGTAACCGAGGACCTCCGCGGCGAACTTGGCGTCGTTGCTCTGCTGGGTGGAGTACTCCCATGACCCCATCAGTTCGAAGCCGGCCTTGCCGCTCGCCAGCAGTGCGGGGGACCCGCCGTCGGTGAACTTCACTGAGTCGAAGTTGGTGCCGAACGCTCCGGCATCAACGAGCTCCCGGAGCATGCCGAGGGCTTTGCGGCTTTCTTCCGATTCCCAGACGCTGGTGTCCCCTTCCAGTGCCTTCTGGAAAAGGCCTTCACCCGCCACACGGTCGTAGAGGTACTCGAACCACATCAGGGTGGGCCACCGGTCGCCGGCACCCAGGGCGATGGGGGTGATGCCCTTGTCCTTGAGGATCTTTACATCCTCCAGCAGCTCTTCCCAGGTGGCCGGGGGGTTGCTGATCCCGGCGTCCGCGAGGACTTTCGAGTTGTTGAAGAGCATGACCGGCTGCGTGCCGCGCATCGGCACGCCGTAGGACTTGCCTTCAATGACAGCGGTTTGGAACACGGACGGCAGGAAAGCGTCCTTCAGCTGTGCGTCCTCCTTGATGAAATCGTCAAGGGGGAGCACCAGGTCGGCATCAACGAAACTCTTGATGCTGCCGCCACCCCAGTTGAAGAAGATATCGGGTGCGGTTGGCGTGTCCATAATGGTCTGCAGCTTCGACTGGTACTCGGCGCCGGGGATTTTGTCGAGGACAACCTTCACCTCAGAGGTAGCGTTAAAGGCGTCGATCATTTTCTGTTCCACTACGTTGCCTGCATCGCCGTACATGGCGACGTGGATCTCGTTCTCGGGCCGGCTCGACGCGCCGGACCCTCCGGAGCAGCCGGCCATTGTCAGGCCCAGGGCAAGAGCCGCACTGCCTGCAAGGCTGCGTGCGACCCATCCATGCTTGTTCATCTTCGAACGCCTCTCGAAAGTTTCGATGCTTTCATCGAAAGTTATGTGATGCCTGCAAGTGTAAGTTGCGTTACATCCATGGCGCAAGGCGCGAAAGTTTCATGAGGCCAAAAGGGCCACACTCCCGCTATGCTGGTCCTCATGTCCAGCCCTGTATCTTCCGACGCGCGCGTTACCCTCGCCCAACTGGCCGAGGAGGCGGGTGTTTCGCTGTCCACAATTTCGAAGGTTCTCAACGGCCGAACGGACGTTTCTCGTAAAACACGTTCGAAAGTTGAGGAGCTCCTCGAGGAGCACGGCTATAAGCGTCGTAAAACGACTGCGTCAAAGTCCGCCCTGCTGGAGTTGGTCTTCCATGAGCTGGAAAGCGCCTGGGCGCTGGAAATCATCCGCGGCGTCGAAAACGTCGCAAAGGCGAACGGGATGAGCGTTATCCTCACTGAGAGCGGCACCAGGCATGCGCCTGGCGCGGACTGGATTGAAGGCGTGATGGCCCGCCGGCCGGCCGGGGTTGTCCTCGTCTTTTCGGATCTGCCGCAGGAGTACCGGCAGCAGCTGGATGCCCGCTCCATTCCGTTTGTGATCATCGACCCCGCTGGTGACCCTGCCCCGGACGTTCCTTCCGTTGGTTCGGCAAACTGGGCCGGGGGCATGATGGCCACACGGCACCTCATTGAACTTGGCCATACCCGCATTGCCGCCATTTCCGGCCCCGAGGACATGATGTGCTCCCTGGCCCGGATCGACGGCTACAACTCGGCCCTGAACACCGCAGGCATTCCCATTGACCGTACCCTCATCCGCTACGGTGACTTCCATGTCGACGGCGGCCGGCACCATGCCCGAGAGCTGTTGCAGATGGAACAGCGGCCCACCGCCATATTCGCCGGCAGTGACCTGCAGGCCCTCGGCGTGCTGGACGCAGCCCGCCAGTTGGGAATTTCCGTCCCGGCCCAGCTGTCCATCGTGGGCTACGACGACCTTCAGGTGGCGCGCTGGTCCAGCCCTGCGCTGACCACCGTGCACCAGCCCCTGATAGAAATGGCTGAAGAGGCGGCCCGGATGGTCCTGCGCCTCCGCGAAGGCGAGCGGCCCAACAACCTGCGCCTGGACCTTGCAACATCCCTTGTTGTCCGCCAAAGCACCGCAACCTGCCCCGACTGAACCTCGGCAGCACCTTCCTGAAAGGAACGCAATGTCACCCAGCGCCACTCCCAACGGAGAGTTAATAATCCTGGAGGCGGGTGACTACAGGGCGACTGTCGCAACCGTGGGAGCCGGGCTCATCAGCCTTTCCTTCCAGGGCAACGACATCGTGCTGCCCTTCCCTGCCGACACCCTATCGCCGGCCTATGCCGGAAAGGTGCTCATGCCGTGGCCCAACCGCGTGGCCGGCGGCGCCTACAGCTTCGACGGGCAGCGCTATGAGCTGCCGGTGAACGAGGCGGCTACCGGCAGCGCGTTGCACGGGCTGGCGCTGTGGAACGCATGGCAGCTGGAGCAGCGCTCACATAATGAAGTGGTCCTCACGCACCTGCTGCACGGCGAACCCGGCTACCCATTCCAGCTCGCACTCACCGCCCGCTATGCCCTGGACGCAGACACCGGGCTCCATGTGGAGCTCCGCGCCGCCAACTGCGGGACAGCACCGGCACCGTACGGCTGCGGCTCCCACCCCTACATCACCGTGGGAGGCGAGGACGTTTCAAAGTGTGAACTGAGGTTCCGGGCCGGCAAGGTGCTCCTGACGAACGAAAGACTGCAGCCGACCGGGCTTCTGGAAACCCCGGGGACCGAGTTCGATTTCTCCGAGCTCCGGATGCTGGCCTCCCAGTCGCTCGATCACGCTTTCACCGCCCTCCCTGAGGGGACGTGGGACGTAACCCTGCGCAACCCCGCCCTGCAGCTGTCGTCAGTGGTGGAAGCCATCGGAGCCGACACGCCCTGGCTGCAGCTCTACTCCGGAGAGCTGCGGGGCCGGAAGGGGCTGGCCGTTGAGCCTATGACCTGCCCGCCCGACGCATTGAATTCGGGGCAGGACCTTGTTGTTCTTGAGCCAGGCCAGTCACATTCCCTCGCGTTCCGGATCCACGCAGTGGCGGGTTAGCGGCAACACAAAACGGCCCGGAACTACATGGTTCCGGGCCGTTTTGTCAGGAGTTCTGCCGCCGCGCTACTGCTGGTAGGCGGGGTGGCGGTCCAGGCGCTGTTCTCCGCCCGGGCTGGCCTTGAGCAGTGTGGACTGCAGAGCGTAGTAGGAAGGCTTACGGGTGTAGTCCTCCCACATCACCGTAGCTTCACCCTGGCCGCTAAAGAAGACCGGGACCCACGAGTACTTGTCGTTGAAGCCCCAGATGGTGAAGGACTTGCAGTCTTCAACACTCAGGCAGGCTTCGAGCGCGCGCTGGTAGTAGCTGGACTGCTTTGCCAGCTGCTCGGCCGTCGGCTTGGTCCCGGCGGCGATGTTCATACGGACGTCGATCTCGGTGACGGCGGTCTCGAGGCCCAGGTCATCGAAGCGCTGAAGGTTAGCCTGCATGTCGCCGGGGAAGCCGTACTGTGTGCTGAGGTGGCCCTGGACCGCGAAGCCATCGACCTTGACGCCCTGGGCCTGGAGCTTCGGGATCAGCTGGACGTAGGCCGTGCTCTTGGCGTTGATGCTTTCCACACCGTAGTCGTTGAAGAAGAGCTTGGCCTTCGGGTCGGCTTCATGGGCCCAGCGGAAGGCGTCGGCGATGATCTCGGGACCAAGTTCGCGGATCCAGATGTTGTCGGTCGTGCGGAGGGTGCCGTTCTCATGGAAAATTTCATTGGCGACATCCCACTGCTGGATCTTGCCGGCGTACCGTCCAACAACCGTGGTGATGTGGTCCTTCAGGATGGAGCGGAGCTCGTCCTTGCTGAAATTGCCCTGCTCCAGCCAGGCCGGGTTCTGGCTGTGCCAGAACAGCGTGTGGCCGCGGACCACTTGGCCGTTCTGCTGGGCGAACTCCACGATGGCGTCCATCTCGGCAAAGCGGTACTGATCGCGCTGGGGGTGGATAAACTCCCACTTGGCCTGGTTCTCCGGCGAGAGGGAGCTAAACTCCGAAGCCAGGACCTCTCGGTACTGCTGGTCCGAGGTGAACGGGTTGGCATACGGCATCGTTTCGTGGTGGCCTCCGCCGGCAACTGCAGTGCCGATCCGGACATCCTTGGGTGCGGCCCAGCGCAGGGTGTCCTGCTTGGCATGGCCGGGGGGCTGCGGCTTGTCATTCCCGCCGGCAACTGCAGGCAGTGCCGTTGGGAGGACAAACGCTGACGCCATGACAGCGGCAGCGACCAGTTTTGCAACCTTCATTGAGAGCTCTCCTTTGAGTACGTTCGATCGGCACTCGAATTCCGACCGGACGCTTTCCGGAAACTTCCGGAAAGCAGTGGTTGTAGATTAGGAGTGTTTCGAAGAGCACGTCAAGGGTTTGCAGAAAAGTCTTAGCCGGCGTGGTGGCGCAAAGGCCTATACTTGCAGCGAAACCAGGAGGAATGCGTGCCCGAGACCCAGCGCCCGGCTGTAACAATTTCGGCCATCGCAGCCGAAGCGGGCGTTTCAGTGCCCACCGTCTCCCGTGTACTTAACGGGCGCGGCGATGTTTCCGCGCGGACGCGTGAGCGGGTGGAAACCCTGCTCAGGGACCACGGCTACCAGCGGCGGGGGAACCGCCCGGAGGTGCGGTCCGGCCTCATTGACCTGGTTTTTAATGATCTGGACAGTCCCTGGGCCGTGGAAATCATCCGCGGGGTGGAGGAAGCCGCAAATGAAGCCGGCGCCTCCACCGTGGTTTCCGCTATCCACCGCAAGACAAGTCCAACCTCCACGCGGCAGTGGCTGGACAATGTCAGCGCCCGGGCGAGTGACGGCGCCATCCTCGTCACTACGGACCTTGATACCTTCCTGCGGGCCGAACTGCAGCGGCTTCGCGTTCCCGCCGTGGTGGTTGACCCCGCAGGCGTGCCGGACCTTGACGTCCCCACCATTGGCGCCACGAACTGGACCGGGGCGGTGGGAGCAACCGAGCATCTCACCGGAATCGGCCACCGGCGCATCGGATTTGTTGCCGGCACACCCGGCCTGTGGTGCAGCAGGGCGCGGCTCGACGGGTACCGCGCGGGGCTCGATGCTGCCGCCATACCCTTCGATCCTGCCCTGGTGGTTGAGGGCGACTTTGACTACCAGTCCGGGTTCCGTGCCGGTGTCAGGTTGCTCGAGCTGGCCGATCCGCCGTCGGCAGTCTTTGCCGCCAGTGACCAAATGGCCCTTGGAGTGTATGAAGCAGTGCGCAAAAAGGGGCTGCGGGTCCCGGAGGACATCAGCGTCGTCGGCTTCGACGACCTTCCCGAAGCCCGCTGGGCCTCTCCTCCGCTGACCACCGTACGGCAGCCCCTGGCGGAGATGGGCAAACTTGCCGCCCGCACAGTGCTCCGGATGCTGCAGGGCGAAGGCGTCGAAAGCCCCCGTGTAGAGCTCTCCACCAGACTGGTGCTCAGGGAGAGCACGGGAGCGCCCCGCCAGGCCTGACAGCGGTTCCCGTCTGCTGCCTGCACCCTTGACGCCGTTCTTGGGGTGAGCTTACGCTGAGCGCGTTCCGGAACTTACCGGAACTTTCTGCGACTCCAATGAGGTAGCCATGAGTTTCCCCTTGCACCGCTCAAAAATTCTGCGCCAAGCGGCGTTGCCCCTCGCTGCAACCGCGCTGGCAATCGTCGCCGCCATTCCCGCCGGCCTTGCCGGCGCTGTTCCTGCCAAGGCGGACCAGGCAACTCCCGCAATCGTCGATTCCACGCGGCATGAAGGCAAGTACATAAGCCTCACGTTCGATGACGGCCCCGACCCTGTCAACACCCCCAAATTGCTGGCGGTGCTTGAGAAGCACCACGTCAAGGCGACCTTCTGCCTGTGGGGGGACCACGCAAAGCAGCACCCGGAGATCGTCCGCCAGATCGCCGAGGCAGGCCATCTGCTCTGCAACCACACGATGCACCACGACAACATGGGCACATGGAGTGCCGACGCCATCAGGGCAGACCTCGAAGCGACCAGCGCGGTTATCCGCGAGGCCGTTCCCGGAGCAAAGATTAACTACTTCCGCGCGCCCTATGGGAGCTGGGGCGGGACTCCGCAGGTGGCTGCGGACATGGGCATGCAGCCGCTCGGCTGGGCCACTGTTGTGGGCGACTGGGATCCGCCGGGAACCGCCGAGCTGGTCCGCCGGATCAGGGAGGGCATACGGCCAGGGGGAGTGGTGCTCCTGCACGACGGCGGCGGCGACAGGAGCCAGACGGTGGAAACCGTAGACCAGATCATCCCGGAGTTGAAGTCCGAGGGCTGGCGTTTCGACCGGCCGGCCCGCCGCGGCTGATCCCCCTGGCGGCCGGGTCGCTGGCACTCTTGACGCCAGCGAGCTGGCCGCAATATAGTTTATTGCATAAACTAATTGGCCGCTCCGGCCTGACTCCTCCCAAGTGCAAGGACGCATCATGACTCTTTCCCCTACCCCTGCTGATAAGTTCACTTTTGGTCTGTGGACTGTGGGCTGGACCGGCGCTGACCCGTTTGGTGTGGCTACCCGTGCGGCGCTGGATCCGGTAGAGGCGGTGCACCGGCTCGCTGAGCTGGGCGCGTATGGCATCACGTTCCACGACAATGACCTGGTTCCCTTTG
>NZ_JBNHEZ010000007.1:0-223417 GCF_059089735.1 Arthrobacter sp. sptzw32
CCCGCACCGATGGCTACGACGGCGTCTGGGAATCAGCCAAAGCCAACATGAACATGTACCTGCTCCTGAAAGAACGCGCCCTCGCGTTCCGCGCCGATCCCCAGGTCCAGGAAGCCCTCACCGCCTCGGGCGTGTTCGAACTCGGCGAACCCACCCTCGGCGAGGGCGAAACCGGCACCGACCTGCTGGCCGACACCACCGCCTTCGAGGACTTCAACGCCGACACCGCAGCCGAACGCTCCTTCGCGTTCGTACGCCTCAACCAACTCGCCATCGAACACCTCCTGGGCGCCCACTGACCAGGACTTTCCGCGGCCGGTGCTGAGTGCCGGCCCTTAGAGGGGCATCCGGAGCGACCGCCGTGGTCGCTCCAGATGCCCCTCTTGTCCTTATTTCCGCGACCGCACTCCTCCTTATTTTCTATCCATAGGCGGTGGCTTCCACCTATGGATCGGGTTGCTGCCGCGTGGTAACTTGACCCTCACGTCGCTTACGGGAAGCGATCCAGGAGGAGGCCCAGCTCATGAGTGATTCCAATTCCGCCGGACCCAATGTGGACGTCGTGGACATCCTGACCAGTGACCACCAGGACATGGTTGCACTGATCGGGCAGATCAAAAGCTCCCCAAATGGGGACGAGCGCAGGGACCTGGCCGATACCCTGATCGCGGAAATCATGCGGCACGCTGTCGCGGAGGAGATGTACGTCTATCCTGCGATCAGGGACCACGTGCCCAACGGGCCGGAGGAAGTCGAACACGACAAGAAGGAACACGACGAAATCGTCACGCTGATGAAGAAGCTGGAGAAAGCCGAGTCATCCGGCCAAGCCTTCATGGACCTGGTGCAGGAGCTGGAGCAGCAGCTGACCCATCACGCCAACGACGAAGAGTCCGAACAGTTCCCGAAGCTCCGCCTGCACATCCCGCGCGAAAAACTGGTCCATATTGGCGAGAAGGTCCAGAAAGCCAAAAAGCTGGCGCCTACCCGGCCGCACCCCAGCGCGCCGCACTCCGAGCTGTTCCACAAGACCGTGGGGCCCGGCGTCGGCATGGTGGACCGGCTTTTGGACAAGCTCACCGGCCGGCACACTGATCGGAAGGGCAACTGACGCCGCCCATCACGGCAGGGGCGTGCCGTTCGGCGTCATAGCCGTGCGCAGTTGGCGCTGGTCTGCGTCCAGGTGATTCGCCGTCGTGCCTCAGCGCCTGGTCTCGTAGCTGGTCAAGACCACTCCGCCGGGAAAAGTCCGGGTCTCCACCAGGCGGAGGTTCACCCAGCTGTCCAGAGCTGTGAAGAACGGGGTGCCGCCGCCCACCAGGACCGGATGGGTGACGATCGAGTACTCGTCGATCAGCCCCGCCCGCATGGCGGCCGCGGCGAGGGTGGCACCGCCGATGTCCATGAAGCCGCCGGTCTCGTCCTTGAGCCTGGTGATCTCTGAAATGGCGTCGCCCGTGGCCAGGCGGGTGTTCCAGTCGACTGTGGTGGACGTCGAGGAAAATACTACCTTTGGCATGTTCCGCCAGCGGCGGGCGTATTGGATTCGTGCAGGTGTGGCGTCAGGCTGTAGGTCCGCGGTGGGCCAGTGGGAGCTCATCGTCTCCCACAATCTGCGCCCGTACAGGGCAAGCGCCGTTGTCCCCACCCGATCGGACCACCACTGGAACAGCTCGTCACTCGGTGTGCTCCAGCCGATGTCACCCCCCCGGCGCTGCGATGTAGCCATCCACACTCAGGTTCATGGCGAAGGCCAGTTTCCGCATTGCGTCAGTTTCCCGCGGACAAGTATTAGTTGTACAGACACCAGGCGCCCATAGCGGTCACAGAAACACCGGCGGTCATGCCCCGCCATGTCTTTCTGCGGCAAGCTGGGCGGCGACTTTCCCGATGAGGTTGTAGGGAACGGGTTTAGCCAGCGGAAACTTCAATGTGCCTTTTCCCGCCAGATAGGGAGCCATTTCTGCCCTCAGAAGTTCGTCGCCGCGGGGCACAGGGTAAACCGAAGCGTGTTGTTTCCAGCCGGCGAAGTACACGACGTAGTGCCCCCGGAGGGTGATGGTGGGGAGGCCGTAGCTGATCTTCTCCTCGGCGTGGGGTATGGCTTCGTGTACCTGTCTGCGGATTTCCTGCAGGACCTGACGTGTTTCAGCGGGTTGCGCGGCGATATAGTCATCGACGCTTAAGTAGGTCTCTGGCATGCAGGGCCCCTCTGCGTTCAGCTACGAACCTTCAGCTGCCGGAGTTTTCGTCGAACCCGGATGTCTCGGGCAACGCATCCGCGGCGTGAATCCCGGAACCCTTCCCGAGGACTCCATAGACAAGCTCGATCAGCCCTTGGTCATATGTTGTTGCACTTTGCAGGGACAACACTTGTGGACGTTGCTCAAAAGGAAACACGCCCCGTCCCGCACCAATCGCTACCGGCAACACGATCAGTCTCACCTGGTCTACTTCGCCCGCCGCCAGGATCGTTCCGGCGAGGGTCAGGCTGCCCCAAATGACGACGTCGGCTTTCGCTTCGGCCTTGATTCTCCTGATTGCCGCTACGGCGTCGCCGGATTCAATTCGTGCTTCCGGCATGTCTCCCCACGGGGCGTTCTTAAGGTGATTGGAGAATACGATACGCCGGAGCGCGTTGAGCGCCGGCGTAATGAGTTCATGTGCTGAGGCCGGCGTTGGCCAGTACTCCACGAATTCGCGGTAGGTCTTTGCCCCCAGGACCATCGTGTCGACCGTCTCCAGCCACTTCAGTTGGCTGCGGTCAAATTCGGCAGTGCCGCCGGACAAGTACTCATAGAACGTGAAATCGTTGTTGGCATCGGCGGCGAATCCGTCGGCGCTGACGAACTCTTGGACCACCAGTTGCCCCATGATCGGCTCCTTGCCCTTCCGACGTCGTGGACTCTACGCCCCGATCCCGGCCATATCAACCCTTCGCGTTGACTCATGGAAGCGGTCCGGGTGCCCGGATGGCCACGGGAGCTTTCACCCAAGCCAGCGGACACCACGGGTTCACCTGATCCTGCGCTCAAGAGTCTTTCCTTGCTGCCGACGTCCGGGAATTGTCCGCTGTGTTGTAGCTCCGAGAGCACTGAGGAGGCATAGGGCTCCGGCAGTAATGAAGGCAAAGACCAGGCTGGTTTCTTGAATTAGGGCACCGATAACTGTTGATCCGAGGGCCTGGCCCAGAACGAGGCTGATGAAAAGGATTGACGTTCCTGCAGCGCTGTTCGCCGCTGTAAGGGAGGCCCAGATGATGAGCACTGAGGTTGCTGCTGTATAGGCGAGGCCGAAAAGTCCTGCTGCAGCGAGGCTGAGCGCAGGGCTGGTGGGTACCAGGGCGAATCCCACTGTGGCGGCCGACGTCGCACCTACGGTTATAAACCAAGTGGTCCTGACGGAGTGCTGGGCGAGCCAGGGCGCCAGGAGGAGCGCGGTTGAGCTACCGGCCCCCAAGGCCATCCACGCGATCGCGGATGTTGCGACAGTCATCCCGCCGTCGTCCTCGAGGAGTGAGGGTCCATATACCCAGAGGGCGGCGCTTCCAAGCCCGAGGACGAAAGCCGCAGCGATTGGCCAACCTAGGTCTCGAACGCTGGATGCTCCGCTACCAGACCCTTCATTGTGATTCGCAGTCTTACTAAGCCCTTCGGTGTCAGAAGCGTCCGAGCGAAGGACGCCGACCATGGCGATGAAAGTCATGACGGCGATGAGGATCCAAGCTGCCCGCCACGAGGGGCCCAGCACTAAGGCCATACCGCCGGCGGCGACGACACCGAAACCGGTGCCCGAATTCACGATCGACTGAAGTTGGTTTCGCTTGGCCGTTGCCGTGTTGCGTTGCACGAGTTCCACCAGCGCAGGTGATGCGAAGCCAGCCCCCATCCCGGCCAGTAGCACAGCGAAAATGAAGAAGATCGTGTCCTGAGCCGCCGCGATGCCCGCGCTTCCAAGGGTTGCGGTCGAGCCGGCGAGGACGGTTACGAAGCGGGGCCGACGGGGCGCGTACCGGAATCCAAAACCGGCTGAAGCGCAGTATGTGAGCGACGCGCCGGATGAGAGGAGACCTGCGATGGTCGGGGTCAGCGCGAAGGACGAAGAGAAGGAAGGAAGGAAGAGACCGTATCCGAATCGGGCCAGGCCATAGGTTGTCGCAACCAGCGCAACGGCACTTATCGCGAACATTCGAGGGGCTGTCGACCGACGGGTCTGTAACGCGCGTTTCATTGAAACGAACGTTATAGGATGGAAGCATGGCCGCACAACCCAGCGCGCGGGAAAGGTTGCTCGACGCTGCTGAAGATCTTGCTTTTACCCAAGGCGTCGCAGCGACACCCGTCGACGTGATCCTCAAACAGGCCAACGTTGCGCCCGCCACCCTGTACTCCCATTTCGGGAACAAGGAAGGGCTTATCGTCGAGGCATTGCGACGTCGCCTGACGCGCTGGGACCAGGACTGGCAGCGGGAAGTCTGTGCTGCCTTAACGGCCAAGGAGAAGCTACTTGCTGTTTTCCCTGCCCTGGCCCGGTATCGGTCCGGGCCTGCAACGGCCCGGTGGTGCGCGTTCCTCAGTGTGGCGGCAGAAACGCCCCACCCGAGTCAGCTACTCGATGAGGCTTTGCGCAGTGACACGGAACTACTCACCACGCGTCTTCACGAACTCGCCATACCCGTTGTCGGTACCGGTGCGGCACAAGCCCTCGCTGAACGAGTGGCTCTGATCCTGACCGGCGTGCTGGGAATGATGCTGCGAGCAGCGGATCCGGACAAGGTGATTGCCGACGGGTACGCGACCGCCAAGACCGTCGTTGAAGCAATGACGGCTTCTAACGCCCCGTAAGCGTTACGACGAAATCCGCGCAGCCAATGCATCACCGCAAGAAGCTCATGGCTGCAGTTGGTCAGGAGTGACAACTACCTCTAGGAGTCGGCCCCATCCGGGTCCGGAGATCCCCGGTGGGGGAGTTGCCTTAGTTGGGCATTCAATCCGTTGAGAAGGATAGTAAGGCCTTGATCGAGTTCGGCGTCGCCGTCGTAGTCTGCCAGGACTGCCCCAGTGCCCTGAGGTGGGGGAACTTTTTGGCCGGCAAGCGGTGCAGGCCCAATCTCAGGATGGCCTCGTTTTCGTCCGGGTCCACGATGAATTCCTGGAGTTCGTTGAGGATGTGACCATAAAGGAATCCGTAGTAGGCGCGGTAGACGTGCAAGGCGTCAGCGGGGGCGAATCCAGCGTCTATCAACAGCGCCAGGATTTGTTCCAGCGGACGAAGCGTCCCCAGTGGGCGTAAGCCCAGGGGAGTGGATAGCGGCCGGGTGACCAGCAGGGGCACGACGTTGGGGTGACGAAGGGCCAACAGCCGGAGGTCATGGGCAATCCGGCGCAGCTGTGCCTGCCAGTCGGGGTCATCGGGAAAAATTGCCAATTCGTTCAGCACTATCTCGGTGACGCCGTCCAGCAGGGCCGCCCGGTTCGCTGCGTGCCGGTAGAGGCTCATGGGATCACAGCCGAGTTCCTGGGCAAGGCGACGCATGCTCAATACATCGAGGCCTTCAGAGTCCACCAACTCCAGAGCAGCTCTCAGCACAATGTCCCTGCTCAGACGCCCCCGCCCTCTTGGAGTTTGGTCGTCGCGACTCTTAATAGAGGCCATATTGGATCCGTCCTGTTTACTTAGCGCCAAGCCCACCCACACGGCGATACATAAGCTTGCTTAACACCTAGTCTACGCATACAGTCTACAGTGTAGAGAAGTTGTCGACATGGTTTCAGTAAAGGGACCAGGGTTTGCAGGGGCCGTCCAGGCTGCTCACATTCTCCAAAGGAGAACAGTTGATTACGCAGACCCTTAACGAGCGCGCAACGAGCACGCCTAAAGCGGCCCCCGGCGCTTACCGAACATAGCGGCTTTGGCGTAGCATCCCTTCCGGTGCGGGCCAGGATCATCTGCTTCACCGGGCAGTAACAAGCCCGAGCGTCAGAAACGCAACGGTAAGTCAGTACGCTCAATGCCCCGTGCATGGCATTTGAGTTAAGGCCGCTATAGCCGAACGGCGGAGACCTGCACTGTAGCGAAAAGAGCCCCACATTGGCGCATTCACAGTTCGACCAGTTCCTTCAAGAAGCCACCTACAAAGACCACGAGTCAGGCGCAAGCCTCGACGGGGACTCCCTTTACGGCCTTTACACCAGCTGGTGCTGCGTGTCGCAGCAGAAACCACAGCCTGAACACGTCTTTTGGGCTGCAATGACCCAACGGCTCAGCCCGGGAGAAGGCCTGCGCATGAAGAAGTGCCCTGCCGCTGCGGACTACATCCTCACCAGCTATCCGGCCATGGTTTGAACAGTCGTGACGCGACTCCATGCACGCCGCCTGCCTGGTCACACAGCACCGGCAGAAGCGAAGGAATACCTTCCATGACTGACACTAACGCCACCACCGCTGACACGCATGCCGCCCTGGAGGACATGGACCTGACCCCGGATGGCCTCGCCGACGCCCCCGCCCATGAAGAGGACCAGGAAAGCATCGTCCACACCGGCAACAGCTAAAAAACCAGACTCCACATGCGGGCGCTGCAGGCGGCCGCAACGTCGGTTCGGAACCCGCATCAAAGGCTGCCGTACGGGCATTAGTAGGAATGAGGCCAAGTCATGGCCCAGGAACCACTTCACTTGCAGCCAGAGCTGCTCGTCGATCATCTGCAGGACCTCGTACTGAGGACCGAGGACGTCAAGGCAATGCTGGACGAACTGGCGAACTTCACTGCTCTAACACTTTCGGACCCTGCCGTTGCCTTCTGCAGCATCACCCTGCTGCGCCAAAAGAAGCCCGTGATGGTTGCCAGCAGCGAAGGGGGTCCGCACGCCGCCTCGATGAAATTCAATACCGCGCCGGCGATGGTCCATGCCTTACGGTCATACGCGAAGGGAGCGCGGTCCACGTGCCGGACGTCCGGACGGAACGCCGGTGGGGCGGCTATGCAGCAGCGGCGCTGGCGGAAAAGGTCAGGTCCAGCCTGTCGGTGCCGCTGGCCCTTGAAGGGGAAGCGGAAGCAGGCCTTAACATGTACTCCACCCGCTCCCACGGATTCAGCGGCGAGGACATCGACAACGTCCAGTCCTATGCCTACCATGCCTCCAAAGCCCTCCGGCTCGCGGTACGCATCACCCAGCTCGCTGAGGCCAAAAACAACCTTGCTGCGGCAATGGAATCGCGCACTGTCATCGACCTTGCAGCCGGGGCAATCATCGCCCAAAACCGCTGCAGTCAGGACGCCGCCATGAAGATCCTGAAAATCGCTTCAAACAGCCGCAACACGAAGCTACGTGATGTCGCAGCGTCAGTGGTCGCCTCCCTGACGGCGGATCCAACAATCCGCACCCACTTCGACGCCTAGCTTTCCTGCACCCGGCAGCTGGCCAGCTGGCCTAAGCCTCCGGGTGGCCTTCAAAACCGCGCCACACCGCGCTTGGAAGCGGAGTCTTCCGAGGATCCCGAGCGGAAGCAAGTCAGACTGTGGTGCCTGTCAGTAGCCATGCCATGGCTTCTGTCCGGGACGTAAAAAAGCGCTTGGGGCGGGTCGGCGGGTTCAGGGCCAAAACAAAGTTAGCTATGACTTTATCTACTGGGGAAGCGCCCAGAAGCGCGACTTGTGAGGCCTGGCAGGTGCGGGCGAAGACAACTCGGGCTCCGCGGCTGACTTTAGAGATTGTCGCCATGTCCACCAGCAGGGGGCACTCAGTCTGTCCGCAAAGCTCATTGACCATATGCATGGCCGCCTCAGCATCACTTGACCGGATAGTGGCATTGCGGGCCCACTTCAGCTGAAGAACGCCGTGTTCATCCAAAAATAGCTCAGCTTTTCCTGGTTCCACGGACGCCATTATTTGTACCCCCAAGAGCTGATCTATTTCCCCTAATGTAAACCGGCTTGCTGAAAAAGCTGGCGCTCGGCGACCGTCTCCTTCGCCAAGTCGTCGGGGTCTGTCGATTTCGGCCTCCTTCGCGGCTCCTGCACGAGCGCTCGTTGAGCTGGACGCTCAACCGGTAAGCGGATTGTTCCGAATCGCGGTACGCTGGGTTGCTTGACGAGCATGTAAGTAGCCAACCTAGGAAGTGGACGTGGTTTCGATGTCTGTGACAGGAGGCCTTGATGCTCACCCCATTGCCGGGCGACAACAGATCCTGTTCACCGACCTGCTCAATGCCCTCAGTGAATACCGGGCGGCTGAAACCTCAATGCTGCGGCGAACCCGGCCCATCATGGACCGTGGAGCCACCGATTCCCTTGCCCTTCGCTACATAGAGGAAGCTTCTTCGGCCGGGGAAGGGCTCTGGCCCACGGAGCTCGCCGTACGTCTCGGGCTCAGCTCAGCCTCTGTCACTACCCTCGTTGACCGACTGGTCCAACGTGGAGTCGTAGCCAGAGAACCGCATCCAAGGGATCGGCGCGCTGTACTCCTCAAGTACACGGAACAGTTTGAATACGAGGACGCGCGTGCCCTGGAGGAAGCCCGACGGCCCCTTGCAGACGTCATCGGCTCCTTAGGCCCAGGCGAGCTCACCACCGTCATCGACTTTGTGAACCGGATGCGGGACGCCATGCATGAAGTAGCCAAGGCGGAATAAAGCACGGATAGCTGGACAATTTGCTCGATGTCCTAAATACTAGGCAAGCTAGTAAAACCCGAAAACGTCTGGGGATGAAAATGACCGCCGTAGCAGAGCACCTCAAGCACCGACGCGCAGGATTTCACGGAGCGCCGGCCGCCAAACTTCCGCCCACCAGGCCTGCTCAGCCAGATGCACAAGGGGTAGCCGCGACGGGACCAGAACTGACTGCAGAGTCTTCAACCGACTCGTTGAGAGACGCAACCCTTGCGTCAGCACGGCTCGAACGCTTGCAGTGGGAGCTGGATTCAGCTGAGGAAGAGCTATGCGCCGCACTAAGAACAGCCACAAACGCCGGCATCACCCCCTCAGCGTTGGCGAGGGCTGCCGGAATCACCATCCCCGAGTTGGAGGATTACCTGCAGCGGCCATTGTGGGGAACAGAGGCATCGAAGGCGCCCTTTTCAATATTCGGCTTCTGAGCGGCCAACAGGCGGAAAAACCTGCAATTAGTGGGGGCCCATAACGCCTTTGGGGGAAGGTGCCCGTTGCGCGAATGCTCCTGGCTGCCCCGGGGCGCGGCGGAGTATTGCGCCCGGGACTCCTGCGTTTGGGCAGTGTCAGGTGCTGGACCGCGTGTAGGCGGCAGCCCGAACCACGTCCTCGTCCGTTAGTCCCGCTCCCAGTGCTCCACCCACGGTGGCCAGGCTGGCGGTAAGCCAGCTGATCTTTGCATAGTCCAGCGCGTTTACCGGGCGTCCTGCGACACCTGCCAGGACCGTCCCGTCGACGAGCAGGAACGCCCCGAGCAGGGACAGGATAAACAGGGCCAGATAGAACACCAGGACGCCGATGACCACGGTTGCGGCGGTGGCCAAATTGAACAGGGTTACCTGCTCGCGCTGGGCACGCCGCCGCGGGCGTTCCCACAATCCGCCTCCCAGAATCAGGGCGGCACTCACCGCCGTGATCGCCATGACCGCCAACAACCCCAGGCGTGGGGGTCCGTAGGCCAGGGCCAGCAACCAAAGGTCGGAGGCAACCAGTGTCAGCACCCCGGTGGCCGCTGCCACCACCAGTGCCCGTGACAACCGGACCACAAAGGCCCAAGGCCGGTTGGCCCGGATCATGCCTAGCAGCAGCCGAACGTTGCCGCTGAGTACCCGAGCGGTGAACTGCACAACGTTGTCGTCCGCGCGCTCCTCCAGATCGTTGGACAGCTGGAAGGCCTTCCGTGCGAAATTCTGCTGAGCGTCAAGGTCCTCAGCGTCGTAGCCCAGCAACTGCCCGACCACCTGCACCGTCGTGTCCTGTGCTCTTTGCCGCACGTGTCTTGCCCCCAGGGCGGGGACGGCTACCAGTCCTACCGAATGCAGTGGGCTCAGCTGGGTGAGCACCGGGCGCCGGCCGTCCTTCAGAGGCAGGTCGGTAAGAACCACGGCGAGGTCCCAGCCTTCCTCCAGCACCCGGTCCCGGGCCGCCTCCAGCAGATCCAGCGTCTCGGTGGGTGGATCCACCAACCTGTCCTCAACCACCGTCAGCTCCCAGTGCACCCCCGGGTATTGCTGCATCAGATCATTGCGTGTTGCGGCGGCGGCGTCCGGGCCGAACGCCGCCGCCAAAGAGGGTGAGACCAACAGGCCGACGAGTAGCTCAGCATCCGGCCGCAACTCCGCGGGCTGAATGTCATTCAGGGAAGGCTCATTAGTCACCGATCCATCCTAAGTAGACACGGCAGGATCGCCACTAAGCATGGAGGAAGCTACGCCGATTCCCCGCTGGTCCCGGCAAGTTCCTCCCGCCCGTGACCGTTCCTGGCTGGGTCGGTACCCGCGGCGGGTGGTGGCGGCCGAACTTTGACGCGCGAAGGAGTTCCGCCCGGGAACCCTCTTCCTACTTCTTCGTCAGCCGGTACCGCTCAATCTCTTTGAGCCGCCGCAGGAGGCTGTCGCGCCGCGGGTGCGGGACGGCGTCGGGCGCTTCGGCGGTGAGGTCGATGTGCTTGGTGCCGTACTGCCAGAGCAGCAGGTCATCGAGCAGCCGGTCCGGGCCGGGGGAGTAGCGGTGGTCCAGGGCTTTGCGGACTTCGGTGATGCGGTTGGCACTCAGCAGGCCGGCCAGCTGCATGGTCTGGTTGAGGCCGTGCGCGGCGAGGAGCTCGGCGGCCCAGCCCCAGTCGTCGTCCACCTTGCGGTCCACGTGCGGCAGCAGCGTGCGCCAGACGTCCCGGATCCGGTTGGGCGTGAGCGGCGCGGCCCCCTCGCCGTCCATGTCCCAGAAGCTGCGCACTTCCTCGTAGCGTTCGTGGAGGTCTGCGAACGCCGTTTCCACCGTTTCCAGCATCGCCGCGGTGGCCGTGAACTGCCGGTCGAAGTGCGGTGACCAGGCGCGGGGATCCTCGGCCTTGAACCGGATGTCGTGCTCAATCTCGCTCCATGCGTGGGCAAAAATCGTGCGGATCTGGCATTCGAAGAAGTAGCTGCCGTTGGGCTGGGCGTCCGGATTAAAAACCTGCTGGTACTCCTTCACGGCCTCGTTCTGGATGGTCCGCAGGATCAGGTGCCGGCTGGAGTAACCGTAAGTGCCGGACTCGATGGAACCGATGTCCTTTTCCCGGTCACCGCGGCAGTCGAACAGCTGCCGCTGGCGCTTGATGATGTTGGCCACCGCGGCGTTCTCGGCCGGCAACTTGGTGATCACGCGGATGCCCACCATGTCGTTCAGGGTCCGGAACGGGTCCGGGAACTTCAGCACCGGCGGGCCGCCGGGCTCCAGCGGCTCCTCAATCCGGGAAATCTTCTCCTTGAACGATTCCACCGTTTTGGTGCGCCCGGTGACGAACAGCGGCGTAACTTCACTGTCCTTCAGCATGTCCCGCATCAGCAGCAGGACATCCCGGGTCACCAGTTTCAAGGCAGGCCGGACGCGCTCGTAAATCTCCACGTTGTGCTCCACGGACTCGCGGAGGCTCGCGTCCAGGCTGTCCCAGTTACTCGGCATGATTCCAGCTTACGGCCGGGGTGGGACAGAACGACGGCGGCGCGAGGCAGCCTCCCGGCGCCCGCCCCGGCCGGGCGGCGCGGGGAGTTTCCAGCTGAGCGTTGACAAGCCCGGCAGCGGGGCCTAAGTTCTTCCCAACTGTGGGGAGCGGCGTCAGGAGCCGCAGGTACCGGTCTCGTTGCCGCGAAGGCACTGACGTTACTTGCCGCACGGCAGATTCAAGCGGCCTGCGCCCGGCTTCTGCCCCTTTCAGGACCACCACAATGACCATATTGATGAGAACATCAAGCACCATAGCGGCCGCCATGGTGCTGGTTACAGCCACTGCTGCCGGCCTTGGCGCTCCCGCGCAAGCGATGCCTCAAAATAATGCGCCGCAATACGCCGCCGGAGCAACCGGGAGCGGCGACCCCTACTTTCCCAACGCCGGTAACGGCGGGTACGACGTCCTCCATTACGACCTCGATCTCCGGTACACCCCGCCGTCAGACCCTGCCGTGCTCGCAGGTAACCTCACCGCGGAGGCCACCATCACCCTGCGTGCCACACAGGATCTGGACGCCCTCAACTTCGACCTGCGCGGCCTCTTGGTCAGCGCAGTAGAGGTGGACGGGAAGCACGCGAAGCAGGGGACCGCCGGGGACGGCGCTGTCCCTGCCGAATGGTCCCAGCTGCGGGACGACGCCAACCGCGTGTGGGAGCTGACCGTGAACCCTCGGCCGAAGCTGAAGGCCGGCCACAAGGCCACCATCACCATCGATTACGCCGGCGTTACCGGTCGGCCCGTCGACGCCACCGGGGCGCTGTACGGGTGGGTCACCACCGCCGACGGCGCCCTCGTAGCCAATGAACCCGAAGGAGCGTCCACGTGGTATCCCGTCAATGACGACCCGGAGGACAAGGCCACCTACACCTTCCGCATCACCGTCCCGGAAGGAAAGACCGCCGTGGCCAACGGCCTGCCCGCGGCTAAACCGCAAACCAGGGCGGGGTGGACGACGTGGACCTGGGAGGCATCCGATCCCATGGCCAGCTACCTGGCCACGGCAAGCGTGGGTGATTACGCCCTGTCCTATGACGAAGGACCCCGCGGGTTGCCGATCATCAACGCTGTCGACGCCGGCGTGACGGGCCAAGCGCTCACGGGAACCAACGATTCACTCGCCCTGCAGCCCCGGATGATCTCCTTCCTGGAAAAACTGTTCGGACGGTACCCGTTCGAGGCGTTCGGCGCGATCGTTGATGACGATTCCGTTGGCTATGCCCTGGAAATCCAAACGCGGCCGGTCTACTCGCAGGCGGCGAGCGAGAATACGGTGGCCCACGAGTTGGGGCACCAATGGTTCGGGAACTCCGTCAGCCCGGCGGACTGGCAGGACATCTGGCTCAACGAGGGCTGGGCAACGTATATCGAGTGGTTGTGGGCCGAACACCAGGGAAAAGCCACAGTGGCAAAGCAATTCACCGACACTGTTGCCGAGCTTGATACGAAAAACCTCTGGGCGCTTAATATTACCGAACCGGGACGGGACAACCTCTTCGCGGAGCAGGTTTACCGCCGTGGCGGAGCAGCCCTTCACGCCTTGCGCGCGAAGGTGGGGGACCCAGCGTTTTTTGCAGGTGCGAGGGAATGGCTGGCCAGGTATGACGATTCGTCAGCTACCGGCGAAGACTTCGAGGCAGTGATGGAGGAAGCCTCGGGCCAGCAGCTCGCCGCGTTCTTCAATGACTGGCTGCGGGAGAGCGACCGGCCTGCCATGCCTTGAAAATTACAGCAAGAACGACGGCGGGCCGAACCGTCAGGCCTTGGCCGCCACTGTGGAGCCGCGCACCACGAGCGAACTCTCCAGCGTGACCCCGGTCTGTTCCAGGGCCTTGCCCTCCATCAGGCGGCGCAGCTGCTCCCCGGCTTTCAACCCCAGGGAAGTGGCGGGCAGGTGCACGGTGGTAAGCCCGGGATTGCTCGTGGCGGAATAGGGCAGGTCATCGAAGCCGGCCACGGCCAGCTCTTCGGGGATGCGCACCCCGGCCACCCGCGCCTCCTGCAGCACGCCGTAGGCGTGGGTGTCAGTACCGCAGACGACGGCAGTTACCCCCTCGCGCTGCCACGTCGGCCAAGCGGAGGCGAAGGCGGCAGCCGCCGCGCCGACGTCGATGGTGGTGCCAATAATGCGTTCCTCGCCCACGGTGACACCGCGGCCGGACACCTCCTCCAGGAAGGCCTTCCGGCGGAGGGCAAACGTTTCGGTGCCCGTGACACTGTCCACGTATGCCACCTGCCGGTGGCCCGACTCGGCGAGATGTGCCGCCAGTTCCCGCGCCCCGCTGGCCACGTCCAGGTTCACCGACGGTGCGTACGCCTCCAGCCCGGGGGCATCGAGCAGGACCAGCGGCGAAGGTGACCCGAGGTCCTCGAGCTGGACCACGAGAGGTTCTGGAACCTCGTCACGGACGCACTGGTTAACATCGGTGAGCCGGCTGCCGGAGGCAGCACGGCAGGCGTCGAACACCAGGAACGTGCCCACGCCACAGTGGGAGGGATCAAGTAAATGACTGCCACCGTCTCCGAAACCAACACCAGCCGGGGCAACGTCACCGCCCTGATGACAGCCCTGCTGGCAGCCTGCGTGGCCTTCCAGCTCAATGCTTCGATGCTCAGCCCCGCCCTGGTGACCATGGGCGAGGAGCTCAACACGGACCAGGCTGTTATCGGCCTTTCCCAAACCTGGTTCTTCACCGCAGCCGCCCTGTTCTCCCTGTTCCTGCCCCGTCTGAGCGACATCGTGGGACGGAAGAAGGTGCTCGTGGGCATGATGCTGCTGATGGCCGCCGGCTCGGTCATCGCGGCCCTCGCCCCTGACGTCACCTGGCTCTTCGTGGGCCGCATCATCCAGGGCGTCAGCGGCCCCACCGTGCCGCTCTGTTTGATCATGCTGCGCTCCGCGGTCAGCAACCCGCGGAAGTACGGCATCCTGATGGGCCTCATCACGGCCGTCAACGGCGGCGTGGCGGGCGTCGACTCCTTTGTGGGCGGGTACTTCGCCGAGCACTACGGCTTCCGCAGCATCTTCTGGCTCATGGTGGTTCTGGCGCTGGTAGCCACCGCCCTGATCACCTTCTTGGCGGGCGAAAGCAAGCCGGCCGCAGGCACCCGGATGGACTGGCTTGGCGTGTTCTTCATTGTGGTGGCCGTCGGTGCTTTGCTCACCGCCCTCAACGAGGGAGCCAAGCTGGTGGGCGGGTTCTCATCGGGCACCCTGATGCTGAGCCTCTCGCTGGTACTGGTGTCCGCGGTCGCGTTCTACCTGTTCTGGCGGACGGAAAAACGGACCAGCCAGCCCATGGTGGAAACGGTGCACCTGCGCCAGCGCTCCACCTGGGCGCCCCTGCTGACCACCACGCTGACCATGACCGGTATCTTCGCCGTCATCAACGGCATCGTCCCCGCATACGTGCAGGCGGCCAGCCCGGGTTTCGGGATCGGACCCACGGAAATGTCGCTCATTATCCTCACGCCATATGCCCTGCTGGGCTGGGTGGTGGGGCCGCTTAGCGGCAAACTCGCCCCCGTGCTGGGTTACACCAGGGTGCTCCGCATCGGCCTCCTGGGCAGCATCGCCGCGCTTGCCGTCATCGCGTTCCTCGGCCTGAACAGTTTGCCGCTGATGATTGCCGGCACCGTCTTGCTGGGCATAATGTACGCCGGTACGGTCAACATCATGCTCAACGGACTCGGCGTTGTCCTCTCGCCCGCGGGCAACCCCGGCTTCCTGCCCGGCATGAACGCCGGCGCCTTCAACCTCGGCGCGGGCCTCAGCTTCCTGATCCTGCCCGCCGTGCTCGTGGCCACCGCTTCGCTCGGGGATGCCAAGGCGTCCTACCTGACCGTTGTGGTGGTCGGCCTCGCCCTAACCGTGGCCGCGTTCGCCGCCTCGCTGCTGATCCCCAAGCCGGTTGAGGCTGAGGTGGCCGAGTGAACGCCGCAGCTGGGAGCGCGGGCCGAATCGCCGTCGTCGGCTCCCTGAACGCGGACTTGACCATCTACTGCAAACGCCTCCCGCTTCCCGGCGAGACCGTGCACGGCAACGGGTTCGCCGTGAACCCGGGCGGCAAGAGCGCCAACCAGGCCGTCGCAGCAAGCCGCCTGGGCGGGAAAGTGAGCCTCGTCGGAGCCGTGGGGGAGGATGCGAACGGCAACATGCTGCTGTCCTCCGCCGCGGGCGCGGGGGTCGACGTCGGCCATGTGCGGACTTCCCCGGAACCTACCGGTGTTGCTGTTATCGCCGTGGACGCCCGTGGCGAGAACAACATCATCATCTCGGCCGGTGCCAACGGCACATTGTCGCCGGCGGACGTGGCGGAGGCCTCTGATGCCATGGCGGAGGCAGCCGTGGTGTGCCTGTGCCTTGAAGTCAGCATGGACACTGTGCTGGCCGCCGCCCGGGCAGGGCACGACGCCGGCGCCACAGTTCTGCTGAACCTCTCGCCGTACGGCGGGGTGCCGGAGGAACTGACGGCACTCACCGATGTCCTGCTGGTCAACGCCCACGAAGCCGCGCTGTTCCTGGGCGACGGTGCCGCTGCGCCGGGCCCTGACGCGGCGGATGCCGACTGGGACACGGTGCGGCTGCGGTTTGCCGAACACGGCATCCAGCAGGTCCTGGTTACGCTCGGTGCGCAGGGGTCGGTGGTGCTGGATTCGCTGGCGCCGGAGGACCGCAGGGTGGCCAGGATTGCTCCCACCACGGTCCGTGCTGTTGACACTACCGGCGCCGGCGACGCCTTCACCGGTGCCGTTGCAGTGCGGCTTGCCGCCGGCGATGGGCTTGCCGAGGCTGCTGCTTTCGCGTCGGTGGCTGCCGCCCTGGCCACCACCCGCAAGGGGACGCAGGCCGCGTATCCGGAGGCCGCTGACGTGGAGCGGCTGCTGGGGGCCTGAAAAACCCGCCAGGCCCCGCCGTCGTGCTCTCCAGCCGGGCGCCCCGCAGCTCCAGCCGGGCGCCCGGCGGCCGGTGTCTTCCAGGCGCCGGGCTACCGGCCCATCAACCTGAGCGCACCCTTCACCAGCCGCGTGTACCGCTCGTTGGACACCCCCGGAGGAGCGCCAACCGGGAACAGCCGCTGCACGGCCACTGTTTGGGCCTCGGTGTACTTCAGGATGCCTTCCCTGCCGTGCCGGCGCCCGGCGCCGGAGTCCTTCATCCCGCCCATCGCCGCATCGTGCGAGGCCCACGCAGCGGAGTAGCCGTCGTTCACGTTCACCGTCCCGGCCATCACCCGGCGCGCCACTGATTCACCGTGCCGCGCGGACCAGACGCTGGCGTTGAGTCCGTAGCGGGAGTCATTGGCAAGGGCGACCGCTTCGTCGTCGTGCTCTACCTGGTAGATGCTGACCACGGGCCCGAACGTTTCCTCCCGGGCCGCCAGCATGCCCTCCGTGACGTCCGTGAGGATGGTGGGTTCGTGGAAGAACGGGCCCAGATCCGGCCGGGCGCGGCCGCCGGTCACGATCCGGGCTCCCTTGGCGCGCGCGTCCTGGACGTGGGCGGTCACCCTGTCCAGCTGCTTTTGACCGGTGAGCGAGCCCATGTCGATGTCCCAGCCGGTGCCCGCGCCCACACGGATCCCTTCCACCAGCCGGGTGAAGGCAGCCAGGAATTCCTCGAAAACGGCACGGTGCACGTAGATCCGCT
This sequence comes from Arthrobacter sp. sptzw32, assembly GCF_059089735.1. NCBI lineage: Bacteria > Bacillati > Actinomycetota > Actinomycetes > Micrococcales > Micrococcaceae > Arthrobacter > Arthrobacter sp. sptzw32. The sequence goes on from NZ_JBNHEZ010000007.1 coordinate 17,310, forward strand.
CCATGCTGATGCACAGCTGGCCGGAATTGGAGAAGCAGCCCTGCGCCGCACCCCGGGCTGCCTTCTTCAGGTCCGCGTCGGCGAGGACCAGCATGGCATTCTTACCGCCCAGTTCAGCGGAAAAACCGATGAGCCGCTCGGCGCACTGCCTGGCCACAGTCTTCCCGGTTTCAGAGGAACCGGTGAACATGAGGAAATCGACGGAGCCAATCATCGCGGACCCCAGAACCGGTCCCGGCCCGGTGACAACCCGGAAGAGATCCTGCGGAAGCCCGGCCTCCTGCAACAGTTCCAGGGCAAGCAGCGCCGTAAACGGGGTCTGTGAATCGGGTTTGAGCACAACCCCGTTGCCGGCCAGCAGGGCGGGAACCGCGTCCGAGACGGCGAGGGTGAGGGGATAATTCCAAGGGCTGATGACGCCCACCACGCCCTTGGGGATCCGGTACTCCATTGTCCGTGTCAGGCCCGGAGCGGCCCCGGTGCGGCGGGCGGGGCGCAGGTACCGTTCGGCGTTGCGCTCGTAATAGGCCGCGGTGAGGGCGGCATCAGCCAGTTCCTCGAACGCGTTGAGCCGCGACTTGCCGCTCTCCTGCTGCACGAGGTCGAGGATGTCCGCTTCGCGCTCGAGGAGCAGCCTGCGGAAGCGCCCGACGACGGCGCGGCGCTCCCGGAGGGGAACGACGGCCCACTTGCGCTGGGCTGCCCGGGCGCCGGCAACGGCGGCCTCGACGTCACCGGGAGTGCAGACGGGCACTTCGCCGATGGCTCCGCCGTCGAACGGAGAAAAGGACGCCTGGGTTGGCCGCCCCGGTGCGCTGGCCACAAGCTGCGAAAGATGCGGCGGTGCCAAGGGAGATCCAGGCTTTGTGGCTGGTACCGGTCCGGGCTGGGTGGTGCTTGTCATCGTGATCCCCTTTGGCCTCCGTTAGCTCCCGAGCCTACAGCGGGTGTCACCTTGGGTTCACAGTTCAAGCCGCCACGCCGAATTAAGATAGCCTTACCTTGCCAAATTCAGCTTGCGGTCACTGCCGCCCTTGTGAGAAGAGCTCCAGACGTGCCAATCCGACGCTTGATTGCTGCCACCGCAGGCCTTGCAGCCGTTACCGCCGCCCTGACCGGCTGCGGGATTGTCGGCGGGAAGCCGGCCGACCTGCAGATTTACTCGGCACGCCACTATGACCTGGAGGGTGCCTTCGGCCAGTTCACGGACGAGACCGGCATCACGGTGGAGTTCATCAGCGGGGACGACGCCGAGCTCCTTGAGCGGCTCAAGGCGGAGGGGGAGGACACCCCTGCCGATGTCTTTATGACCGTGGACGCCGGCAATCTGTGGAACGCCGCCCGCCAGGACGAACTTGCCGCCGTCGACTCCCCAGTCCTGAAGGAAGCAGTACCGGAGGACCTGCGCGACGCAGAGGGCCGCTGGTACGGCCTGGCCATGCGCGCACGGACCGTCACCTACAACCCGGACAAGGTTGACCCAGCAGAATTTGATGCGGCTGACACCTATGCGGGCCTGGCTGACCCTAAGTGGAAGGGCCGGCTGTGCATGCGCGACGCCACCTCTTCCTACACCCAGTCCCTGGTGGCGAGCCTGATCGGCCTCCACGGCCGGGAGAAAGCACTGGAAATCGCCAAGGGCTGGGTGGCCAACGACGTACAGATCATGAGCAACGACGTCCTGCTGCTGGAAGCCATCGACGCAGGAACCTGCCAGGTGGGAATCAACAATCACTATTACCTCGCCCGCACGCTGGAGGAAAAGCCGGACTTCCAGGTGGACCTCTACTGGGCCAGCCAGCAAGGCGCCGGAACGCACGTCAACATCTCCGGGGCCGGCGTGGTGGAGGGCTCCGACAACGCAGAAAAGGCGCAGCAGCTCGTCGAATGGCTTGCCACGAAGGGCCAGAACGCCTTCGTTGACGCCAACCACGAGTTCCCGGTCAACCCGTCCGCCAAGCCGGAGCCGGTCATTGCGGGCTTCGGGGAGTTCAAGCGGATGCCGTTGAACGCCGAAGCCTACGGCGACCTCAACGCCGAGGCTGTCGACCTGCTCGCCGAGGCCGGATACAAGTGACCGAAACGGCTGTCCTCGCTGAAGCGGGGACGCCGAAGCGCCGTCCCCGCCGGACGGCCGGTGCCGGCCGTCCGGCCTGGGCAGCACTCGTCGCAGTGGTGGCTGCGGTTGTTGTTACGCCCGTGCTCGCGGTGGTCCTTGACGGCCTGGGCAGCCTGGGCAGCACCGCGCCGCCGCGGGATCTTCCCGGGATGGTGCTGACCACCTTGCTGCTGATGCTCGGCGTGGGTGCGGGCTCGCTCCTTGTGGGCGGCGGCCTGGCCTGGCTGGTGACCGCCTACCGTTTCCCCCTGCGCAACCTCTTCGTTTGGCTGCTGGTTCTTCCCCTGGCCGTGCCTGCCTACATCCTGGGCTTCGTCTTCCTCTCCGTGTTCGACGTGTCCGGGCCGGTGCAGACAGCCCTCCGCACGGCGTTCGGTGCAGACGTGTGGGTGCCCGAAGTGCGTTCGCTGCCGGGAGCGATCCTGGTGATGTCGCTGTCCCTCTACCCGTACGTGTACCTCCTGGCCCGCACCGCGCTGATTGAGCATACGGCCGGAACCTACGACGCCGCCCGGACCCTGGGCGCAGGACGTGCCCGGGCGCTGCGCCGCGTCCTGCTGCCACTGGCCCGGCCGTCACTGGCCGCGGGCATGTCCCTGGTGATGATGGAAACCCTGACCGACTTCGCCACGGTGCAGTACTTCAACGTCCAGACCGTTTCCGTGGGCGTCTACCTGGTCTGGAAGGGCACCTTCAACTTCCACGCGGCCACCCAGCTGGCCGTGCTGGTGCTGTTGTTCGCCGTCGCCGTGCTGGCGGGAGAGCGGGCCCTCCGCGGCAGGGCACGGTACCACCGGCAGGGCGGCCGGGGGCAGGGCCTGCAGTCCCGGAGGCTCGACGGCGGCCGCGGCTGGGGAGCTGCCGCTCTTTGTGCCGCGGCCGTCAGCACGGGCTTCCTGATTCCGGTGTTCCAGCTGCTGGCGTGGGCTGCCGGGGGAGCTGCCAGGAATCCGGGCTTCCTCGCGGATCCCCGCTTTGGCGAGTACATCATCAATACGGTCCTGGTGGCGGCAGTTACCGCTGCCGTCTGCGTGCTCATCGCCGTGGCCGTGGGACACGGAGTGCGGCTGAGTGGGGGCAGGTTTGTCTCCTGGGCGGCGCAGCTGACCACGTTCGGATATGCCGTGCCCGGCGCCGTCGTGGGCATCGGCGTGCTGATCTCGTTTGCTGCCCTGGACGATGCACTGGAAACGGCAGGCGTTCCCGGCGGCACCGGACTGCTCATCACCGGATCCGTGCTTGGCATCCTGTACGCCTACGTCATCCGGTTCCTGGCGCCTGCCTACCAGGCAGTGGACTCCAGCTTCGCGAAGATTCCCATGACCCTCACCTTTTCCGCCCTAAGCCTGGGCGCGGCACCCCGCCGGATCCTCGCACGGGTGCACGTACCCCTGGCCAGGTCCGGAATCGCGGTGGCCCTGATGCTGGTGGCCATCGACGCCGTCAAGGAGCTGCCCATCGTGCTGCTGCTGCGGCCGTTCGGGTTTACGACGGCGTCAGTGTGGGTCTACGAGCTGGCGCGCGAAAACTTCTGGGAGAAGGCCTCGCTGCCCGCGTTGGTGATCGTGGCAGCGGCCATCCTGCCCGTCCTGGTTCTGGTCCGGCAGGCCCGAAGTGTTGAAACCTCTGGAAGGGCCCCGGCATGAGCATAAGGGCACACGGACACCGTCCCGGCGGGACCGGCGGGGCTGAGGCAGCGCTGGTGTTTGAAGGCGTGAGCAAGCACTACGGCTCAACCCTGGGCGCTGACAGCCTGGACTTCGCCATCCCGGCCGGCGAACTGGTGACCCTGATCGGCCCCTCGGGCTGCGGGAAGTCCACAACGTTGCGCCTCGCCGCAGGCCTGGAACGCCCGGACCAGGGCATCATCCGGGTCGCCGGGGACGTGGTGGCGGACAACCGCCGCTTCGTGGAACCCGAAAAGCGCCGGGTGGGGCTGGTCTTCCAGGACTACGCGCTGTTCCCGCACATGACCGCGGCACAGAACGTCGAGTTCGGCCTAAACCGCCTGACCCGCGCTGAGCGCCGGGCGCGGACCGGGGAAGTGCTCGACCTCGTACGGCTCAGCCACTACGCCGGCAGGTATCCGCACGAACTCTCCGGCGGCGAGCAGCAGCGCGTGGCCCTGGCCCGCGCCCTGGCGCCCCGCCCCGCCGTCGTGCTCCTGGACGAACCCTTCTCCAGCCTGGACGAATCCCTGCGCGCGCAGGTCCGCCGCGACACCGTGGCTACGCTCAAGGAGGCCGGGACCACCGGGGTGCTGGTCACCCACGACCAGACGGAGGCGCTGTCCGTGGGCACCCGCGTGGTGGTCATGCGCCGCGGCGTGATTGAACAGGCGGACACCCCCGAGAAGGTGTTCGAACAGCCCGCCACCCGGTTCGTTGCCTCCTTCATGGGCGACGCCGACTTCCTCCCCGCCCATGTGCACCGCGCCCTGCTGACCTGCGAGATCGGCGTGGTGTCCACCGTCCCGGGCTGGGCCAACAGCGAAGCGGACGTCGATGTGGTGCTGCGGCCCCACGAGGTGGCCCTGCAGCCGGATGCAGACTCTCCCGCGCGGGTATCCGCCATCGAGTACCACGGCGCGTTCGTGCTCCACTACGTCACGCTCGCCTCGGGACGGACGGTGCGCTCCTGGCAACCGCACACCGTGCGCCACCCCATCGGCACCCCGGTAGCCGTGACGGTGGCGGCAGGAACCACCCCCACCCTGCTGCTCGGTGACCGCGCCATCACCTCACCACCCCCGGGCAGCTCCCTGGAGCCGCGCCCTTCAGTACCACTTCAGCTCAGTTAGGCACTCCCCATGCTTACCCTTCCCACCCTGGTGGCGCTTTGACAGCGCAGCCCGGGCTCGCCCGCGTCGCGTTCACGGACCTCGCCCGCCACGGAGACCGCCCCGCGGTCCATACCCCCAATGGCGTCCTTTCCTACCGGGAGCTTGCTTCCCTGGTGGACCACCTTGCCGCACGGCTGGGCACCGAGCGCCGGCTGGTGGTTCTGGCCGCACGCAATGACCTGGACTCCCTGGTGGGCTATCTGGCGGCGCTCTCGGCGGGGCATCCACTGCTGTTAGCTCCGGCGGACAAGCCCGACGCCCTGGCATCCCTGCTGGACGCCTACGATCCGGACGTGCTCCTTCGGCCCGGTGACGGCGGCGGGGTACCGCTGCTGGAGGAGCGCCGCCGCGGGACCCGCCACCACCTGCATCCCGAGCTGGCGCTGCTGCTGAGCACTTCGGGTTCCACCGGCTCCCCGAAACTGGTGCGGCTCTCGCACGCCAACCTCACGGCTAACGCCGAGGCGATAGCGGAGTACCTGCACATCGGACCCGAAGACCGGGCCGCCACCACACTGCCGCTCCATTACTGCTACGGCCTCTCAGTCATCAACAGCCACCTGGTCCGCGGAGCCGGGCTGGTGCTCACGGACCTTTCGGTGGTGGACCCCTGCTTCTGGGACCTCTTCCGGGAACGCCGGGCCACCTCCTTCGCAGCCGTCCCCTACACATTCGACCTCCTGGAACGGGTGGGCTTTGCGGAGAAGGACCTGCCCCACCTGCGCTACGTCACCCAGGCCGGCGGCCGGCTGGCGCCGGAGAAGGTGCGCTCGTGGGCGGAAACCGGGCAGCGCCGCGGCTGGGACCTCTTCGTTATGTACGGGGCAACCGAGGCGACGGCCAGGATGGCCTACCTGCCACCGGATCTCGCCGCGGACCATCCGGAAAGCATCGGCGTCCCGGTGCCGGGAGGCGCCTTCCGCATTGAACCGGTGGAGGACCTGGCGGACGGGGAACTGGTCTATAACGGCCCCAACGTCATGCTCGGGTACGCCGAGCAGCCGGCGGACCTGGCACTCGGCCGGGAAGTCCACGAACTGCGCACCGGCGACCTCGCCCGGCGGCACCCGAACGGGCTGTACCAGGTGGTGGGCCGGCGCAGCCGGTTCGTCAAGATCGTGGGCCTGCGTGTGGACCTCGGGCAGGTGGAGACAATCTTCGCCGACATGGGGATCACCGCCGCGGCGGCAGGCTCCGACGAGGGCCTGGTGGTCGCCGCCGAAGGCGACCACGACGGCGGAATGCTCGCCAAAACCCTTGCCGGCACTATAGGTCTGCCCCGCGCCGCCGTCGCAATCCACCCGGTGGAAGCCCTTCCGCGCCTGGCTACCGGCAAGGTGGACTACCCCGCGGTACTCCTGCTTGCTGCGGCGGAGCCCGCTGCGTCCGCTGCCGCGCCAGCCGCGCCCGCCGGCCCGGCCGCGGACACGGACATCAGGCGCATCTTCATCGATGCCCTGGAATGTTCCTCCGTTGCCGACGATGACACCTTCGTCTCTTTGGACGGGGACTCCCTGTCCTACGTGGCGGTCTCGGTGCGGCTTGAGCAGGTCCTGGGGCAGCTGCCGCCGGACTGGCACCTCATCCCCGTGCAGGAACTGGAGCGCCGCCGGCAGCCGAAGCGGCGTCGGTTCGTCTCCTTCCTCGAGACATCGATCGTGGTCCGCGCCGCCGCCATTGTGTGCATCGTGGCCACACATGTGGAACTGTTCATGTTCCAGACCGCCCACCTGCTTTTCGCAGTGGCGGGATACAACTTCGCCCGGTTCCAGCTGGCAGAAGCACGCCGTCCCAGGCTGCGCCGGCAGCTCCGCGGCGCGGCCCGGATCGTGGTGCCGTCGGTGGCGTTCATCGCACTGGCCTACCTGCTCACGGACCGCTACACGGTTGCCAATATCTTCCTGCTCAATGCCATGGTGGGGCCGCAGGAGGTGACCACGCAGTGGCACTTCTGGTTCGTGGAACTGCTGGTGTACATCCTGCTGGCCATGGCAGCGCTCATGGCCGTGCCGTGGGTTGACCGTTGGGAGAGGCGGGCCCCGTTTGCCTTCGCGCTGGGACTGGTGGGTATCGCCCTGCTGAGCCGTTATGACATCGTTGACCCCGGCCTGCCCAAACCTCCGCCGGTGTTCTGGATCTTCGCGCTGGGCTGGGCGCTCGCCCGGGCCCGCACCCACCTGCACCGCCTGACCGTCTCTGCCATTACCCTGCTGACCCTGCCCGGCTTCTTCAACAGCACCGTTCGGGAGGTCACCGTGGCCGCGGGCATCCTTCTGCTGGTCTGGGTGCCGGCGCTGCCCGTGCCCGCCGTCCTGCGCAAGGCCACGGGGTGGCTTGCCGCGGCGTCGTTGTACATCTACCTCACGCACTGGCTGGTCTATCCGGTGCTCTTGCCCATCAACCCGGTCCTGGCCGTAGTGGGTTCCCTGGTGGTGGGAGTTGGCTACTGGGCCTTGTGCCGGTGGCTGCCCGGCGCCGCTGCAGGTCTCTGGGCCCGGTGGTTCAGTTCAGCCGGCAGGCAGCGGCGCGCAGCGGCGGAACATCCGGCGCTAAGGTGATCCGCCGCCGTCGGGTGCTCAATGGTGATGCTGACCCTGCCATCAGCTGCCCGGCGGCCGGTACTTGATTTCTCCGGCTTTTTGCAGGGCCTCCATGGTTTCCTCGACGCTCATCAGCACTGTGGTTTCGAACGAGCTCAGGGCGCCGCCCCCGCTGATGGCCAATGCCACCGCTGCCATGGAAACGTTGTCCGGGGCTTCCCAGAGGTTGTAGCCATCGTGGCTGCCGAAGGCGTACCAGAATCCGTGAAGCTTTCCGCCCACCGATTCGATGTAGGTCTGGGCCGCCTTCCGCCGGTCTTCCGGGTTGTTGATCAGCCGCCCCCAGGTCTCCGGCGTGTAGCTGAACTTTGACAGATAGAGCGGCATCTCGTGTCCTTTCAGGTACTGCAGGGGTGGATCCACCCAGAATGGCAGCGCCCCGCCCGGACGGCAACGGCCAGGTGCCTCCGGCGGTAGGCTCGGCTCATGGTGCAGCGGCATAGGTATTACTACGGCGATGACCCCAGCCAGTGGGGTGAGCTGTTCCTCCCTGACCTGGCCGACGCCGGTACTCACCGAGGCGTGGCTGTGGTGGTCCACGGGGGCTACTGGCGGTCGAAGTACGGGGCAGAGCTGGGGGAGCCGCTGGCCCAGGACCTGGCTGCGCACGGGATGGCGGCCTGGAACGTTGAGTACCGCCGGGCGGGGAACGGGGGCGGCTGGCCCCACACGTTCTCCGATGTCCTGGCAGTAATCGACAAGCTGGGGGAGATCGCGGAGACCCATGCTCTGGACCTTGCCAAGGTGGTGGCACTGGGGCATTCCGCGGGCGGGCACCTCGCCGTGTGGGCGGCCGGGCGGGACCGGCTGGGACAGCTGGGTCTCGAGGGTGAGCACCGCGAGGTCGGAGCCAATGCTGACGGCGTCCGCCTCACTGGAGTGGTCAGCCAGTCCGGCGTCCTGAACCTTGCCGAGGCCGAAAGGCTCAACCTCAGCAGCGGTGCCGTTGCCAACCTGCTGCACGGACCGTCGTCGGAAGTCCCCGGGCGGCACCGGTACGCGGACCCAATGGCCGCCCTGCCGCTGGATATTCCCGTGTACGCCGTCCACGCAACCGGGGACGAGGACGTGCCGCCCAGCATGTCCACCTCGTATGTGAAGGCGGGCCAGGCCGGGCCCGCGCCGGCCCGGCTGATTTACGTGCCCGGGGACCACTACGCGCTGATCGATCCCTCCGCGCCGGCATACCTCAAGTGCCGGGAACTGATTCAGGAGCTGCTGCGCTGAACGGATCTGCTGCACTGAAACGATCTGCTGCCCGTCCCACTTCTCTGGCAGAGTATGACCATGCTCACTGTTATAGGCGAAGGCCTCGTCGACGTTGTCCAGCGCGCGTCAGGAATTGAAGCCCACGTGGGCGGCAGCCCGTTGAACGTAGCGGTGGGCCTCGCCCGCCTCGACCACCCCGTGCAGTTCATTGGCAGGTATGGCCGTGATGCCTACGGCGATTCCGTCGCCGCCCACCTGCGTGCCAGCTCCGTGATGCTGCCGCTGGGTCCGGACGAGCTGCCCACCAGTGTGGCCACCGCCCTGATAGACGACGATGGCGCCGCCACCTACACGTTCGACCTCACCTGGGAGCTTCCCGGGATCGCTGACCGGCTGGCCTTTATGTTGCAGGGCACCACCCTGCTGCACACCGGCTCGATCGCCACGATGCTGGCGCCCGGGGCCACGGACGTGCTCGCCGCCGTCGAATATGCCCACCCGCGGGCCACCATCAGCTTCGACCCCAACTGCCGGCCCAGCATCATCACCGACGTTGCCTACGCACGCCGCCATGCGGAGAAATTCGCGAGCCTCGCGGACGTGGTGAAGGCGTCGGATGAGGACCTCGCCTGGCTCTACCCTGACCTGGACGTCCTGGATGCGGCGCGAAAGTGGCTGGACCTCGGCGGAAACGAGGGGCCGGCCATGGTGGTGGTCACGCGTGGAGCAGACGGGCCGTGGGGAATCACCCGGGCGGGCGAAGCCCGGGTTGCAGCTCCCCGGGTTGAGGTGGCGGATACGGTGGGCGCGGGGGACTCATTTATGGCTGCGCTGCTTTCCGGCCTGGTGGACCGAGGCCTGGACGGCGCCCAGAACCGCAAAGACCTTCGGGAGCTTCCGGCCGAGGGCCTGGCCGAGCTCTTGGCGCACGCGGCCAAGGCCGCAGCCGTCACGGTCTCCCGTCCCGGCGCCAACCCGCCCACGCGGGCGGAGCTGAACGGGCATATGGAGGAGTAACCGGTCTGGCACCCTTCGACGCTCTCTCACTTAATGGGTGTTTAACGCCGACGCTCTCTCAGCTGATGCGGGTTAATCGCCAACGCTCTGTCACTTCCCAAGGGAGAGTGAGAGAGCGTTGGCGGAAAAGCTGCAGGAACTGAGAGAGCGTTGGCGGAAAAGCTGCAGGAACTGAGAGAGCGTTGGTGGCCGCGTTACTCTTTGCCCAATCCCGCAGCGGAGGTCTTTTCGCCCGACACTTCATTGAGCGCCCGCAGGTCGAAGATGCCGTTGATGTCGGCCTGCTTGGTGGTCCCGGCGGTGACGCCGTCGGCCAGGAGCTTCTGGTAGGTTCCGGCCAGTGGGTCCACGGTGAATACGATGTTCTTCAGGGACCGGTCAATTACGTCCGCCTTGAGCTCGGCTCCGGCGGCCTCCTTGAGGGCGGCGTTGATGACGCTGGCTTTCTCGCCGTCTGCAGCCTTGTTCAGCCACTCAACCGACTTCACGTGGCCCTTCAACAGCGCCTTGACGGTGTCCGGGTGCTCGGCGGCGAACTTCTGGTTCACGATCAGGATGGTGGTGGGGAACTCGCCCGGCTTACCGGACAGCGAGCCGTCCCACAGGTCCTTTTCATCCACCAGGACCTTGGCTCCGGCGGTCAGCACCAGGCGTGAGGCCCAGGGCTCCGGCAGCCACGCGCCGTCGAGCTTTCCATCCTGGAAAAGCTTCAGGGTCTGGGCGTTCTCGGTGGGGTTGATGGCGACGTCGCCGCTGCCGTCGACGTTGGTCTTGTAGCCCTGCGCGGTGAGCCAGGCGCGGAGGGCGACGTCCTGTGTTCCGCCGAGCTGCGGAGAGGCGAGGGTCTTGCCCTTGAGGTCTGCTGCGGAGTTGATCTCCGGTTTCACCACCAGCTGTGCGCCGCCGGCGGCAGCACCGGCAATGATGTTGACCGACTCACCGCCACTCTTCACGGATGAGTTGATGGCGGGATTCGGGCCGATGTAGGTGGCGTCAATCGCGCCGGCGTTCAGCGCCTCGATGGCGGCGGGTCCGGCGTTGAAGACCTGGGTAGTCAGCTTGGTGTCACCCAGTTCGTCTGCGATGTGGCCCTGGCTGACGCCCACCAGCGCAGGCGCATGCGTAACGTTGCCGAAATACCCGAGCTTCAGTTCAGCGGCGGGGTTGCCGGCCGGGGCGCTCTGTTCGGCGGTAGCAGTACCGGCGTTGTTGCTGTTGACGGCGGAGGCGACGGCGGCGCCACCACCCACGAGGGCAAGGACCGCTGCGGCGATGCCGACTTTCAGGCCGAGGGGGCGCTTGGGTGCTGCCTGGCCAGCGACGATGCGCGTGGAGGGTTCCGTGTTCCGGGGGCTCTTGTCTGTGGGTTCTGACATGGGGAATTCCTTTGCTGGGGTCTGATGCTGAGTTGAGAGTACGGAGCGCCCAGCGGCCCCACAATCGTTCCTGTAGCAAGGGTTCACGGGACGACGCGGAAGCTCAATATTCCGTAGTTGTGCGTCAAGAAACGTCGCGGCACGTCGCATTCGTGCGCCCGCGAACTCGTGGAGCGCAGCCCCATGCTTTACCTTCCGGATGGTAAAGTTTCAATGTGAGAGAGAGCCAGCGCCCGCAGATACTGGAGGCTGGATTACGCATAGCCGCAGGCACTCAAGGTGCCGCCATCACCCTGGACGCGGTGGCATCCGAGGCAGGGGTTACCAAGCCGGGTCTGATGTACCACTTTCCCAACCGGGATGCGCTCATGACCGCCCTGGTTGAGTACGCAGCATGCCACATGGGACAGAGGATGACTGAGCTCCTCGACGCGCGGGAGGCCAGCGTCATTGAGCGGTACCGCTCATACGTTCTGGCGGCAGCTGACGGGCAGATGATGCGGGCGGAGTGGGCGCTGTGGTTCCACTCTGCGTACAGGACCGAGCTCCAGGAAGCCTGGGCCCGCCATCTGGACCCTTGGCTCCTAATTCCGGAGGGAACACCGCGTGGCCAACGCACCCGGCTCATGACTGCCCGCCTGGCAGCTGATGGACTGTGGGCTGCGCAGGCCAGTGGTGTGGCCGCCCCCGGCGAACCGGACCGGTCGGAAATTGTCACCCACATCCTTTCCCTGATCGGCGAAGGCGGTGCGGAGTGAAGCAGTGGTTGTGCCTCGGCGGAGCAATCATCACGGAGGTCTCGGCAACCCTGGCACTGAAGGCGGCCCTGGATGCCCCGGGCTGGTACGCCCTTGTCATTGCGGGGTACGTCAGCGCCTTTTCCCTTTTGTCCGTCTGCCTGCGACTGGGCATGACCATCAGTGTCGCCTACGGCGCATGGGGCGCCGGTGGTGTCTGCGCCACCGCGTTGCTGTCGGCAAGCATTTTCGACGAGCCGCTCACATGGCTGATGGGCTTTGGCATCGCACTCATCCTGGCCGGCGTGATTACTGTTGAAGCCGGAGCGCAGAACGCCCACAGTGCCAAACAGGGAAATGAAGAGACATGACCTGGGTTTTCCTAAGCCTGGCCATTCTTTTGGAAGTTGCAGCAACAATGTCCCTTCGCGCTTCTGAGGGGCTGAAGAAGAAGCTGTGGCTCGTCCCCATCGTCCTGGGCTACGTGAGCGCGTTTGGTTTTCTTGGCCTGGCCCTTGCCGGCGGGATGCCCCTGGGGGTGGGGTACGGCATCTGGGTGGCCTGCGGAGTCGCGCTGACGGCGGTAGCCAGCCGCATCCTGTTCAAGGAACCACTCACGCCGCAAATGGCCTTCGGGATCCTGCTCATTTCCGCCGGAGTGCTCATTGTTGAAATAGGTGCGCGTCAGGCCCACTAGAGCACCATCACCAGTCGTCGGTATGCGCCGTCACAGGTTTCCCCATATTCTGGCCAAGTGGATACAAGCACCGTGAACTCCCGTGAACAGGGCGAGCAGGTTGACCGGCAGCAGCGCATTCTTGATGCAGCCCTGGACCTGCTGTCGCACCGCGGGATCTCGGGAGTGAACATGCGTGCGGTGGCCCGCGAGGCAGGTGTCGCCCTCGGACTGGTGAACTACTACTACGAAGACAAATCGAGCCTGATCCGTGCGCTGCTGCACAGCGTGGATAAACACGACCTTGCGCTGGTTGCGCCGGACCCGGCATTGCCCCCTGACGAACAGCTCCAGAATGCCCTCCGCCGGGTTGCGGGCCCGGAACTCCTGACCACGCGGTACCTGTCCCTGCGCCTTCATCTTTGGGCGCTGGCGAGGGCGGACGAAGACTTCGCCCTGATCAACGCGGCGGCGTTCGACCGGTATTTGGACGGGCTTGCCGCCCTGATAGGGAACGCCAAGCCCGAGCTGTCCGCCACGAAATGCAAGGAGCGGGCCGCCGATATCGTTGTCCTGCAAAACGGTATGTGGCTGACCGCGCTCCTTGGGGTGGACAAGGAATCCATCCGGCGGAGCATCGCCCGCACCGAAGAGATCGCCTTCGCCGCCTGACGCCAGGCCGCAGCACGCCTCCTAACGGCCGCAGCCAGCAGTCCACATCGTTGGCCTGCCCGGAAGACGCTATCCGCTCCGCGTCATATACCGGCAAGAGCGCGACACATAGCAAGGGCAAGCGCCCATTCCCGCGCCGTTTAGGGAAGTGATGTTTCGCGCCCGTAAATTGTTGAACACTTGTCCAGTTTTCCTATTGAACACTTGTTCAACGTGCACTACTCTCCTTGGATATGACCTACGCCACACCAGGGAATACCGCGGATTCTCCGGCTAACACGGTCACCCTTTCGCATCCGGAAGAACGACGACCCGATCGGGCCAGTGACTGGCATCGGGTAAAAGGAGACTTTGCAGCATGACAAAAGACAGCTACGACTACGTCATCGTCGGCGGCGGCAGCGCGGGTTCCGTGCTGGCCGACCGGCTGAGCGACGGGGGCAACAGCAGCGTCCTGGTTCTCGAAGCCGGACGCAGCGACTACCCCTGGGACCTTTTCATCCAGATGCCCGCCGCCCTGACCTTCCCCAGCGGCAACCCGCTTTATGACTGGCGCTACGAATCTGACCCGGAGCCCTACATGGGCGGCCGGCGGGTTGCCCACGCCCGCGGCAAGGTTCTCGGCGGCTCCAGCTCGATCAACGGCATGATCTTCCAGCGCGGAAACCCGCTCGACTACGAGCGGTGGGGCGCTGACGCCGGCATGGAAACCTGGGACTTCGCCCACTGCCTGCCCTACTTCAACCGGATGGAAAACGCCCTCGCCGCAGACCCGGACGATGAACTGCGCGGCCATAACGGCCCCCTCGTCCTGGAACGCGGCCCGGCCACCAACCCGCTGTTCCAGGCGTTCTTCACCGCCGCGCAGGAGGCCGGCTACCCCCGCACGGACGACGTCAACGGGTACCGCCAGGAGGGTTTCGCTGCCTTCGACCGCAACGTCCACAAGGGCCAGCGGCTCTCCGCCTCCCGCGCCTACCTCCGTCCCAACTTCGGCCGGACCAACCTGACCGTCCTGACCCGGGCCCTGGTCACCAAGGTCAACTTCAAGGGCAATGTGGCAACGGGCGTCACCTACCGCCGCAACGGCAAGACCCACCAGGTCAACGCCGGCGAGGTGATCCTGGCCGGCGGCGCCATCAACACCCCGCAGCTGCTGCAGCTCAGCGGAATCGGCGACGCGGCACACCTGAACTCCCTGGGCATCAACTCGGTGGTCAACCTGCCCGGCGTCGGGGCAAACCTTCAGGACCACCTTGAGGTCTACATCCAGCACGCCTGCACCCAGCCGGTCTCCATGCAGCCGGCCCTGGACGTCTGGCGCATGCCGTGGATCGGCATGCAGTGGATGCTGGGACGGAAGGGACCGGCAGCCACCAACCACTTCGAAGGCGGCGGGTTCGTCCGCTCCAACGAGGATGTTGCGTACCCGAACCTGATGTTCCACTTCCTCCCGGTCGCCGTCCGTTACGACGGCCAGAAGGCGGATGCGAAGCACGGCTACCAGGTGCACATCGGCCCCATGTACTCTGACGCCCGCGGCACGCTCAAGATCAAGTCCACCGATCCCACTGTGCACCCGTCGATGGTGTTCAACTACCTGTCCACGGACCAGGACCGCCGCGAATGGGTCGAGGCCATCCATGTGGCCCGTGACATCCTCGGCCAGTCCGCCATGCAGCCCTTCAACGGCGGCGAGCTTTCACCCGGCCGCGCCGTACAGACGGACGCCGAGATCCTCGACTGGGTGGCCCGTGACGCCGAAACCGCACTGCACCCGTCCTGCACCGCGAAGATGGGGCCGGACACCGACCCCATGGCCGTGGTGAACCCGCTGGACATGACGGTGCACGGCACCAGCGGCCTGCGCGTGGTGGATGCGTCCGCAATGCCCTATGTCACCAACGGCAATATCTACGCGCCTGTCATGATGCTTGCCGAAAAGGCCGCGGATTTGATCGCCGGCAAAAAGCCCCTGGCTCCGCAGCACGCAGATTTCTACCGGCACGGCCTCAGCCCGCTGGAGCGGAACGGCGCCCCGCTCACTGCGGCAGCGGCTGCAGCGGCGGCAAAGGTCTAGGCATGATGGATGTAAAGAAGGAGACACGATGACCGCCACCGTTGAAGCAGTCCACCAGGCCGGGAAAGCCCAGGACGTAGTCAAGGGCCTGTATATCGACGGCGCCTGGCAGCGGGCGCCCGACGGCGGCACCACGGTGGTGCGCTGCCCGGCGGACGGGCGCGAGGTGGCAATTGTCACCTCGTCAACGGCGGAGGACGCAGAGCGGGCGATCGCCAGTGCCCGGGCCGCGTTCGACCACGGCCCCTGGCGGAGGCTCACCGACATCGAACGGGGCGCCGTTATGCTCCGCGTCGCGGAGCTGCTCGAGCGGGACAAAGCCGTCTATGCCCGGGCCGAGGCACTTGACACCGGCAAACGGCTTGTCGAAGCCGAGTACGACATCGACGACATTGCCGCGTGCTTCCGGTACTACGGCAAAATCGCCGGCCTGGATGCCGGCCGGGTAATCGACACCGGCCGCCCTAACACCATCAGCCGCGTGGTGTACGAGCCGCTGGGCGTCTGTGCCCTCATCGCCCCGTGGAACTACCCGCTCCTCCAGGCCGCCTGGAAGGTGGCCCCGGCGCTCGTCGCGGGAAACTCGTTTGTGCTCAAGCCCAGCGAACTCACCCCGTCCACCTCGATCCTGCTCATGGAAACCCTCGCCGAAGCCGGCATTCCCCCCGGCGTTGCAAACCTCGTGACCGGAAAGGGATCGAAGGTGGGCGGCCCGCTCAGCTCCGACCCGCGCGTCGACCTCGTCTCCCTCACCGGAAGCCTCGCGACCGGCCAGACAATCATGGCCGCCGCTGCGGAAACTGTGAAGCGCGTCGCCTTCGAACTCGGCGGAAAGAACCCCAACGTGGTTTTCGCGGACGCGGATTGGGACGCCGCCGTCGACAATGCCCTGACCGCGGTGTTCCTGCACTCCGGCCAGGTCTGCTCGGCAGGGGCGCGGCTCGTCGTCGAGGAGACCATCGCTGAGCGTTTTGTGGCCGAGGTTGTGGAGAGGGCGAAAAGGATCCGGATGGGCGGACCGTTCGATCCGGATGCCGAGACGGGCCCGCTGATTTCCGCCAAGCACCGTGATCAGGTCCACGCCTACGTCCAGGCCGGGATTGCTGAGGGCGCCGAGCTGTTGTGCGGCGGCTACATACCGCACGAGGGACCCCTCGCGGAGGGTTTCTTCTATCCGCCCACCGTGCTCGGCAACTGCCGCTCCGGCATGAGCGTGCTGCTGGAGGAATCGTTCGGCCCGGTGCTGACGGTCGAGACGTTCCGGACCGAGGCCGAGGCCGTGGCGATCGCCAACGACACCGAGTACGGCCTTGCCGGCGCAGTCTGGACATCCGATGCGTCGAAGGCGCAACGTGTTGCGGGCGGCCTCCGGCACGGAACAGTATGGATCAACGACTATCACCCGTACGTCCCGCAGGCGGAGTGGGGCGGCTTCGGGAAGTCCGGCATCGGCCGGGAGCTTGGCACCGCGGGACTCAATGAGTACCGCGAGGCAAAACATATCTGGCAGAACATCCAGCCCGCACCCAGCGGCTGGTTTGGCTCACCTGCCGGGGACGCCGGGGTGGGGGCCGCGGGATAGCGACAGCATTTGGGGGAAACGGCCGGGCGCCGCAGGCGTGGCGCCCGGCCGCCGATATCACCCGCGTCCAATGGAGGCCGCGGGGCATCATCATCGTGCTTTTCTCACCTAGGAGTTCGTATGTTGGAACCCAGCAAAAGTTCTGATTCAAGCGGCATGGACGAGTTCGGCTATGTCCAGACCCTGGACCGAAGCATCGGCAAGTTTGCCAGCTTCGCGGCCGGCGTCAGCTATATCTCCATCCTCACCGGTGTTTTTCAACTGTTCTACTTTGGCTTCGCCATGGCCGGGCCGGCCTACGCATGGTCCTGGCCCATCGTCTTCGTCGGCCAGCTCATGGTGGCGCTCTGCTTCGCCGAACTGGCCGGCCGCTATCCCGTGGCCGGATCCGTGTACAACTGGGCGAAGCAGCTCTCATCAGGAACGTTCGCCTGGCTGGCCGGCTGGCTGCTCCTCATTTCCTCGATCGTGGCGCTGGGGGCCGTTGCCCTGGCGCTGCAGCTGACGCTGCCCCAGATCTGGTCCGGTTTCCAGATCATCGGAGACGGCACCGGCACGTACGATTTCGCCCTTAACGGTGTGTTGCTCGCCAGCATCATGATTTCCATTTCCACCCTCATCAACGCCTTCGGTGTGAAGCTGATGACCAAAATCAACAGCATCGGCGTGTTCGTGGAGCTCGCTGCCGCCGTGCTCCTGATCCTTGCCCTTGCCTGGCATGTGGTGCGGGGGCCTGAAGTCCTGTTCAGCACCGCGGGTTATGGCATGGACCACGACCTGGGCTTCTTCGGGGTGTTCCTTATCGGCGCCATGGCTTCCGGCTACGTCATGTACGGCTTCGACACCGCCAGTTCGCTGGGGGAGGAGACAAAGGACCCGAAAAAGACTGCTCCGAAGGCCATCCTGCGGGCCATCACAGCGTCCTTCATCCTCGGCGGGCTGATCCTCCTCGGCGGCCTTCTGGCCGCCCCGGACCTGAACGACCCCAAGCTGGGTGCTGCCGACGGCGGCCTGCAGTACATCGTGCTCTCCGTGCTGGGAGGCCCGTTCGGCAAGGCCTTCCTGGTGTGCATCGTCGTGGCCGTGATCGTCTGCACCCTCGCCGTCCACGCCGCCGCCATTCGTATGATGTTCGCCATGGCCCGGGACAACAACCTGCCCTTCAGCCGGCAGCTCAGCAAGGTGCACCCCGAGCGGAAGACGCCCACGGTGGCGGCCATCGTCATCGGAATCATCGCCATGATTCCGCTGATCGTCAACGTCTCGCAGCCCGCGATCTTCACCATCCTGTCCAGCATCAGCATTGTCCTGATCTACCTTTCCTACCTGCTGGTCACCGTCCCGCTGCTGCGGCGGCGCTTCCTGAAGAAATGGCCGCTGTCCGACGAAAGCCACGGAAAATCCGGCTTCAGCCTCGGCAAGTGGGGTGTCCCCGTGAACATCCTCGCGGTCCTGTGGGGCGGCGCCATGACGCTGAACCTGATCTGGCCGAGGCCGGAAATCTACAACTCCGTCCCGCCGTTCGAGTGGTACCTGCAGTGGGGCGGAGTGATCTTCGTGGCCACCGTCATCATTACCGGCGTCCTGATGTACCGCCTGAAGCTCCGGCACCACACCGGTGTCCTCGCCGAACACGCTGCCTCCACTCCCGCACCTGCGCTGCGGCGCTCCGCCCCGGAATCTTCGGCTTCCACTGGCCTGGCAGGGGCCACTGTCCACGCCGGAGCTGCACAGTCCACCGCAGACCTGGCCGAGGCCGGCCAGTCACGTCCATAACATCCACGCCCAAAGCGCTCACCAGGCCCTGCGTCCGGAACTGACGTATCCCCTAAACGAAACGGAGGGGGACTGCACCTTCAGGTGCGGTCCCCCTCCGTTTTCCTATCCTGCTGCAGAGGTGCGGGTGGACTCCCGTACGGCCGGAGCCGTAAATCTTGCCCCCGTATCGGGGAAGCCCGGCACGTCGATCCGGGCGTGGGTGTGGACCTGCTGCACCGCCCTGCGGGTGTGTTCTGCGATGTCCTCCATGGTGGTCACCCACATGCCGTCCATCCCCTTCACCCGCTCAATCAGCCGCTCCAGGGCCACCGCTTTGGATGGCCGGCCGGAAATGAAGGGGTGGTTGGTAAGGACGAAACAGCTGCCCTGGGCGTGGTGTGCCTCCGCCTCCAAAGTCCACATTTCCAGGACCTTGGCCGGGCTTTCAATTACGCCGCTGCCGGTTACACCGGGGTAGAAGGCGTACTGTTCCCAGTCGTCCAGGGCCCAGTCGACGGGGATTTCCACGATGTCCCGTGCGTCACCGGGGGCGACGCTGAAGCGGTAGGGGGCGTCACCGTCGAGCAGGCTCGAATCGTAGAGGAAGCCGCGGTCCGCCAGGAGCGCCGGGGAGTGCCAGTTGAGCTCCCACCAGGGTGCCCGGTAGCCCACCGGCTCCACGCCCGCAGCTTTGGCGAGCGCCTCCAGTCCGCGGTCGATGTAGCGCCCCTCCGTTGCTGCGTCGATGCCCTGCATCGGCTCGTGCAGGTAGCCGTGGTGGGCCACTCGTTGCCATCGGTCCGCCGCAAGGGCGTGTTCGGGCACACCGTCCTGGTGCTTGAAGGTGAAATTGAGCTGGTTGACGGCATCCATCTGACCACCCGGTCCCGCACCTGGCTCGATCTGGCCCGGGTCCTGCCGCTCCATGACCTGGTAAGCATGGGTGACGAACTCGTCCGCACCCCGCGTGTGGATTTCGAGGGAAGGACGCAGCCGTACGACACCCTCTCGGGGCTGCGCATCCTGGTGGCCCGGCACCCCAATCTCCAAGGCATTGTTCGGGCCCGTGAAGCGTTGGATCTGATGCGGGCCGGTGCCGACTCAGCGCCGGAATCGCTGTTGCGACTCGCAATCGGTGACGCGGGCCTGCCCGAGCCCGAACTCCAGGTGCCATTGCATCCAGGAGAACCGAGGTCGCCGTCGGCCGATCTCGGTTATCGTCATCGCCGCCTTGCAATTCAGTACGACGGCGAACATCACCTCGGTGAGGCACAGATCCTTAGCGACAGGAGGCGGGACAAGGCGTTCGAATCAGCCGGCTGGACCGTCCTGGTTTTCGACAAAGACGATCTTGCTGACGAGTTCCGGCGGGCAGTGGAGGGAATCAAACGTGCCCTCCGGAACGGGTGGCTGGACCACCCACAGGCCTCCGGGTTTGCCAACGGCGACTGAGCAGCAGCTGAGTAGCAGTCACGAAGAACCACTTAAAGCCGTGACGCTCTCCCACCAAAAAAAGGTGAGAGAGCGTCACGGCAAAACCTGCATTAAGGGAGAGAGGATCGCCCGAAAAGCTGCAGGAAGGGAGAGAGCGTCGGGTGGGGGCGGCAGTTAGCGGAGGACCACCGTGCGGTTCCCCTGCAGGATCACACGGCCCTCGCAGTGCCAGCGGACGGCGTTGGACAGGGCCTTGCATTCGGTGTCACGGCCAGCCGCCACCAGGTCCTCGGGTCCGTAGGTGTGGTCCACCTCCACCACCTGCTGGGCGATGATCGGGCCCTCGTCCAGCTCGGCGTTGACGTAGTGCGCCGTGGCACCCACGGTCTTGACCCCGCGTGCGTAGGCCTGATGGTACGGCTTGGCACCTTTGAAACTGGGCAGGAACGAGTGGTGGATGTTGATGGCCCGGCCGTCCAGCTTGCGCGTCAGGTCATCGCTGAGGACCTGCATGTACCGGGCCAGCACCACCAGCTCCACCCCGAGCCCGTCCACCAGTTCCATCAGCCGGGCTTCGGCTTCCGGCTTGGTGGCCGCCGTCACCGGGATGTGGTGGAACGGGATGCCGTGCCATTCGGCAAGCCCCTGGTGGTCGAGGTGGTTGGAGACCACCGCCACCACCTCCATGGGCAGCTCGCCGATCCTGGCGCGGAACAGCAGGTCGTTGAGGCAGTGCCCGAACTTGGACACCATGATCAGGACCTTGCGCTTTGAACCGTGGGGTTCCAACTGCCAGTTCATGCCAAACTTTTCGCCCACCGGGGCGAAAGCGGCCCGCAGCGCGTCGGCGGTGGAGGCATCGCCGTCGGACGCGAAATGCACCCGCATGAAGAAGTGGCCTTCGGAGCGTTCGCCGAACTGTTGGTTGTCGATGATGTCGCAGCCGTGCTCCAGCAGGAAACCGGACACGGCATGGACGATGCCCGGTGACTCGTTGCAGTCCAGCGTGAGGACATGCTCCACGCTGGTGGGCGGCTGGGTGAGGGGAGATTCAGTCTGGATGGCAGTCATTGTTCAGCACTCGATTACGTTGACGGCAAGGCCTCCGCGGGAGGTTTCCTTGTACTTGGTTTTCATGTCGGCTCCTGTTTCACGCATCGTTTTGATGGCTTTGTCGAGGGATACCTTGTGGCTGCCGTCGCCGTGCAGGGCAAGGCGGGCGGCGTTGATGGCCTTGACGCTGGCGATGGCGTTCCGCTCGATGCAGGGGATCTGCACCAGCCCGCCCACCGGGTCGCATGTCAGGCCGAGGTTGTGTTCAATGCCTACTTCGGCGGCGTTCTCCACCTGGGCAGGGGTGCCGCCCAGCACTTCGCAGAGCCCGGCGGCGGCCATGGAACAGGCGGAGCCCACCTCACCCTGGCAGCCCACCTCGGCACCGGAGATGGAGGCGTTGATCTTGAACAGGATTCCGACGGCGGCCGCCGCCAGCAGGAAGCGGACCACGCCGTCGTCGTTGGCGCCGGGCACAAACTTCACGTAGTAGTGCAGCACCGCCGGGACGATGCCCGCTGCACCGTTGGTGGGGGCCGTGACGATCCGCCCGCCGGCCGCGTTTTCCTCGTTCACGGCCAACGCAAACAGGTTCACCCACTCCATGGCCCGCAACGGATCGGTCACCCCGGTGTCCGCCGTCAGGGTCTGGAACAACGACGGCGCGCGCCGCCGAACGTTGAGCCCGCCGGGAAGGATCCCTTCCGCAGCGCAGCCGTTGTCCACGCATTCGCGCATCACGGCCCAGAGCCCCAGCAGCTTCTCCCGCAGTTCCGCTTCGCTCCGCCAGACCAGCTCATTGGCCAGCATGACATCCGAAATGGACATGCCTTCGCGCTCACAGATTTCCAAGAGCCCGTCGGCGGTGTTGAAGGGGTAGGGGAGCGCGGTGGTATCAGCCACCACGCGGTCCCCGGCGCCGGCATCACCGTCAACCACGAAGCCGCCCCCAATTGAATAGAAGCTCCGTTCGCTGAGCACAGTGCCTGCGTGGTCCAGCGCCCGAAACGTCATGCCGTTGGGGTGGGCCGGCAGCGACTTGCGCCGGTGCAGCACCACGTCCTCGTCCCAGTTGAAGTCCACCCGGTGGTCGCCGTTGATCCACAGTTCGGCGTCCAGGGCGGCTGCGGCCACCTGGTCATCCGCGGTGAACGTATCCACGGTTTCGGGATCGAGCCCCTTCAAACCCAGGACCACGGCTTTATCCGAGCCGTGGCCCCGTCCGGTGGCGCCCAGCGAGCCGAACAGCTCTGCCTGGACCCGCCTGGTGGAGCTCAGGTGTCCGTCGCCCTTCAGTCCGTCCGCGAACAGCTTCGCTGCCCGCATCGGGCCCACCGTGTGTGACGAGGAGGGCCCGATGCCAACGGAGAACAGGTCCAGGACGCTGAGCGCCATTTAGGGGACCTCGGGGGAGGCGTACTCCCGCATGGCGTCGAGGAACCAGCGCCCCAGGAAGTCCGCGAACGAGGCCCGGGGGAAGATCCGGAAGGACTCCTCGCCCGTCTTCCACAGGACCACCGGGATGTTGCCGATTTCCGTAGACAGCGCGGTGCCGGCCTTGAGCACGCGGGGGTGCAGGTCCAGGGAACAGCCCTTTTCGAGGACGGCGCGTGACCGGGGCCCGGTGAGGTCGAAGGTGGTGCGGTTGGCGGAGAGGTCCACCACCTGGCCTTCGCCGTCACCCAGCGCTTCGCGGAGTGCCTGGATCAGGTCACCGCCGAGGGACTCGTGCGCTTCGGTGGGGGCCACCACCAGGAACTCCTCGGGCCCGAGCCACAGCACGGACGTGTCCCCGGTACCGCTTACGCTGCCGCACGCTGCGGGCAGGCCGCCGGTGACGGAGGCTACGCGCTGTCCGGCGTCGCTGTCCCTGTTGACCCGAAGGTTCACCATGGTCAGGAACGGTACTTCGTTGATTTCCACCAGCCCCTGGACGGAGCCGGTTTCAAAGGCTGCCCGGAGCTGGGCGGCCGGGCTGACGCGCACGGAGAGGTCCTTTTGGCGGGTAGTTGCGGGTGCTGCTGTTTCAGCCATCTTTGCGGGTCCCTTCGGGGTCAAAAAGTACGGTTTCGGCGACGACGACGTCCACCAGCTGGTCGCCGGCGGCAGCCACCAGGGTCTCGCCAATGCGGTTGCGCCCGTTCTTGATCAGTGCCAGGCCGAACGACCTTCCCAGTGCCGCGCTGTGGTAGCTGGAAGTGACGAAGCCTTCCATGGGGACCGGGCCGTACGCGGGATTGGTGGATCGGCCCTTTTCAACGAGCTGGGTACCTTCCGGCAGCCGCAGCGTACCGTCCACAGGAAGAACACTGACCAGGTGCCTGCGGTCCTCCCGCCTGGCATCTGCACGTGCGTAGGAGCGCTTGCCGATGAAGTCCTTGGCCTTGGAGACGATCCATTCCATGCCCGCGTCCTGCGGAGTGACGGTGCCGTCGGTGTCCTGGCCGACGATGGGGTAACCCTTTTCGGCGCGGAGCACGTGCATGGTTTCGGTGCCGTAGGGGGTGATGTTGAATTCGGCGCCGGCGGCTGCCACGGCCTCCCACGTGTTCAGTCCGTACCAGGACGGCACGTTGATTTCGTAGGCCAGCTCACCGGAGAAGGAGATCCGGCAGACCCGGGCGCGGACGCCGGAGGCGAGGGTGGTTTCGCGGAACGTCATGAACGGGAAGGCTTCAGCTTCCAGTCCGCCGTTGGCGGCCAGTTCCGGCGCGACTTTGGCGATCACGTCGCGGGATTTCGGCCCGACGACGGCAATGGTGCTCCACTGTTCGGTCACCGAGGTGCAGTGCACGTCCAGCTCCGGCCACTCGGTCTGCAGCCATTCCTCCAGCCAGTCGAGCACCTTTGCGGCACCGCCGGTGGTGGTGGTCATGAAGTAGGTGTCCTCGTCCAGGCGGAGGGTCACACCATCATCGAAGATCATGCCGTCAGCGGTGCACATCACGCCGTAGCGGGCGGACCCGGGGGCGAGCTTCTTGAAGGCGTTCGTGTAGATCCGGTTGAGGAATTCGCCGGCGTCCTTGCCCCGGATTTCGATTTTGCCCAGGGTGGTGGCGTCCATGAAGCCTACGGACTCGCGGACGGCGGCGCACTCGCGCAGCACGGCGGCGTCCATGTCCTCCCCGTCCTGCGGGTAGTACCAGGGCCGCTTCCACTGCCCCACGTCCTCGAACAGGGCACCCTTAGCGACGTGCCACGGGTGGATCGAGGTCTTGCGGGCCGGGTCGAACAGCTCGCCGCGCTGGCGTCCTGCCAGTGCCGCGAAGGCCACGGGCGTGAAAGGTGCGCGGTAGGTGGTGGTGCCGATGTCGCCGATGCCGCGGGAAGCTTCGCCGGCCGTACGGAGCGCGGCGGCGATGACGCCGATTGCGTTGACGCCGGAGGTCTTGCCCTGGTCGTTGGCGGTGCTGATAGAGGTGTACCGCTTGATGTGCTCAACCGACCGCATGCCGGCTCCGGTGGAGCGCAGCACGTCGGCCACGGACTGGTCGCGCTGGAAGTCCACGAAGTGGTGGTGCCAGTTATCCGGCGTGCCCTGCTCACCCGGAACCAGCCACAGCTGGCGGGTGGGGGCGGAGGCCTTCGGCTCGCCGATCACGGACGGCTGGACGGCGGAGGTGAAGCCTGCGGCGGCAGCCGCGGTGACGCCGGCGAAGATACCCTCGGTGAGGCAGTCAGCGGTGGCGAAGCTGCCACGGCCCGAGCCGACGATCTGCTGGTTGGGCACCACGGTGCTCGGTACGAAAGCGGCCAGTTCGTCGTCCCAGCGGAGCTTGCCCTGGCGCTGGGAGTGCAGGTGCACCAGCGGGCTCCAGCCGCCGGAGACAGCGAGCAGGTCACACGCGATCTGCTCGACGCCCGAGGTGAGCTCGCCGTCGTCGTTGATGCTGCGGACGGTGACGCCGGCAAGGCGGCCGCTGGAATCAGCCGACGTGTTGGCCACGGCGCTGCCGATCAGCACGCGCGTTCCGGCTTCGACGGCGGCCGTAGCCACTGCGGTGAGCTGCGGACGGGCGTCCACGACGGCGGCAACCTTGACGCCGGCGGCGCGCAGGTCCGCGGCCATGGCGTAGGCGCTGTCATTGGTGGTGCTGATGACCACGCGCTGCCCGGCGGCGACGGCGTAGCGGTTGAGGTAGCTGCGGACGGCCGAGGCGAGCATGATGCCGGGGCGGTCGTTGTTTTCGAACACCAGCGGGCGTTCGTGGGCGCCGGGGGCGAGCACCACCTGGCTGGCACGGATGTGCCAAATACGCTGCCGGGATACCCCGGACGCGGCAGGGGAGGAGAGGTGGTCGGTGCGGTTCTGGACGGCGATGACGTAGTTGGCGTCGTAGGCACCGAATGCTGTGGTGCGGTTCAGGACGGTGGATTCGGCACCGGAGACGAGCTCGGCTTCGACGTCCGCCACCCACTCCAGGGCCGGCTTGCCTTCGATGGTTTCGGCCAGCTCAGGTGCCGTGGATCCGGAAAGCAGCGAACCGCCCAGTTCGGGCTGATCGTCCAGCAGCATTACGCGGGCGCCGGTGCGGACGGCTTCGCGGGCAGCGGCCAGCCCGGCGGGGCCGCCGCCAACCACCAGGACGTCGGTGTGGACGTACTTCTTGTCGTACTCGGCGCGGTCCTCCTCCGGGTCCAGTTTGCCCAGGCCGTTAAGCAGTTCGGCCTGCAGGCCGTCCACCAGGGTGACCGTGGTGGCGGGGAGCATGGACTCGGCCACGTGGCCGGGGAAACGCGGCTGCACCTTGACCAGCGCGTTGGATTCCTCCACACCGGCGGACATGATGCCGCGGGCGCGGTCCTCGTAGAGCGAGTTGCCGGCGGCGATGCGGCCGTTGGCCAGCAGGGCTGAAGCGAGGGTGTCGCCCGGGTGGCCGGTGAATTCCTCACCGTCGACGGTGAAACGCCAGGAGATGGTGCGGTCGATGCGTCCGCCGGCGGCGAGGCGGGCGTTCTGGGAAGTCACTTGGTTGCTCCTTCCGGGGCGGTGGTGCTGGTTGAAGAGGTGCTCGTGGGAGCGGTGCTTGTCCCGGAAATGCTGGGTGCTGCGGTCCCGGTGGTGGTGCTGTCAGCGGCGGTGCTGGCAGTCCCGGTCTCGGCAGTGCCCTTACCGGCGGCGTCCGGCCGGGGCGTGCCCATGGGGTAGACGGCCTGGATGTCGTAGGTGACGGTGTCGCGGAGCATGTTGAACCACTGCCGGCAGCCGGTGCTGTGCAGCCAGCGCTCGGCGAAGGCGCCCTTGGTGTTGTCCCGGTAGAACAGGAACTCGGCCCACTGGCGGTCATCCAGCTCGTTCGGGTTTTCCGGGTAGGCCACGTGGGCCTGGCCGCCGTAGTGGAACTCGGTCTCGTCGCGGGAGCCGCAGTTGGGGCAGGAGATGAGCAGCATGTGCGTCTTCTTTCTAAAGTGCAGTGTTCGCTGGCGGCTAATGGGCGACGGCGGCGGCGCCGTGTTCGTCGATCAGCGCACCGGTTTCGAAGCGCTCCAGGGCGAACGGCTTGTTCAGCTTGTGCGGGGCACCCGTGGCGATGTTGTGCGCAAAGGTAAGGCCGGCCGCTGGAGTGCCCTTGAAGCCGCCCGTGCCCCAGCCGCAGTTCACGAACATGTTGTCCACTGGGGTGTTGCCCACGATGGGGGAGGCATCCAGGGTGGTGTCAACGATGCCGCCCCAGGTACGCAGCACGTGCGCCCGGGCAAAGATGGGGAACAGCTCGACGGCGGCAGCCATCTGGTGCTCGATCACGTGGAAGGAGCCGCGCTGGCCGTAGCCGTTGTAGGAGTCAACACCGGCACCCATCACCAGTTCGCCCTTGTGGGCCTGGGAAACGTACACGTGCACGTGGTTGGACATGACCACCGTGGGGTGGACCGGTTCGTGCAGTTCAGAGACCAGTGCCTGGAGCGGGTGGGACTGGATGGGGAGCCGGAAGCCGGCCATTTCGGCCAGGACCGAGCTGTGGCCGGCAGCGCAGAGGCCCACCTTTTCGGTGTTGATGGTGCCGCGGTTGGTTCTGACGCCGGTAACGCGGTTGCCGTCCTTGATGAAGCCGGTGACTTCACAGTTCTGGATGATGTCCACGCCCAACTCGTCGCACTTCCGGGCAAAGGCCCAGGCCACGTGGTCGTGCTTGGCGATGCCGGCGCGGGGCTGGTAGGTGGCGCCCATGACGGGGTAGCGGATGTTGTCGCTGATGTTCAGGATGGGGCAGAGTTCCTTGACCTGCTGGGGGTCAAGCCATTCAGCGTCCACGCCGTTGAGCTTGTTGGCCCCGACGCGGCGCATGCTTTCACGTACATCCCCCAGCGTGTGGGCAAGGTTCATCACACCGCGCTGGCTGAAGAGGAAATCGTATTCGAGCTCCTCCGGCAGGATTTCCCAAAGCTTGAGGGCGTGCTCGTAGATCGCGGCGCTCTCGTCCCAGAGGTAGTTGGAGCGGATGATGGTGGTGTTCCGGGCCATGTTGCCGCCGGCCAGCCAGCCCTTTTCGAGGACGGCAATGTTGGTCATGCCGTGGTTCTTGGCCAGGAAGTATGCGGTGGCCAGGCCGTGCCCGCCGCCGCCCACGATCACCGCGTCGTACGAGGACTTGGGCTCCGGGTTGCGCCAGAGGAAGTCCGGGTGCTCGGGGAGCTGCTGGGTGCTCACTGGGCTGCTCCAATCATGTCTGCTTCGAAAGCGGCAATCTCGGTGCCGTCGGTGAGGTGGGGGTAGAGGGGGAACTTCTCGGCGAGGGCCGTCACCCGGGCGCGGAGTTCGACGACGGCGGAATCGCTGAGGGATGTGCTGCCGTCGGTGCCGGTGCCCGCCGCGGCGATGAGCGCCGCCGCAATGATGTCCGCAACCTCGGCGAATTCCTCGGCGCCGAAGCCGCGGGTGGCGAGGGCGGGGGTGCCGATGCGGAGGCCGGAGGAGACCATCGGCGGGCGGGGGTCGAACGGAACGGCGTTGCGGTTTACGGTGATGCCGATGCGGTGCAGGGCGTCTTCGGCCTGCTGTCCGTCCAGTTCGGAGTTCCGGAGGTCGACGAGGACCAGGTGGACGTCGGTGCCGCCGTTGACCACGGAGATTCCTGCTGCGGCAACATCCTCGCGGAGGAGCCGTTCGGCCAGAAGCTTGGATCCCTGGAGGACACGTTCCTGGCGTTCCTTAAATTCGGGGGAGGCAGCGAGCTTGAAGGCCACGGCCTTGGCGGCGATGACGTGTTCCAGCGGGCCGCCCTGCTGGCCCGGGAATACGGCGCTGTTGATCTTCTTGCCGTACTGCTCCTTGGCCAGGATGACGCCGCCGCGCGGGCCACCGAGGGTTTTGTGCGTGGTGGTGGTGACGACGTCGGCGTACGGCACCGGGTTGGGGTGCAGCCCTGCGGCCACGAGGCCCGCGAAGTGGGCCATGTCCACCATGAGGTAGGCGTCCACGAGGTCTGCGATGCGGCGGAATTCCGCGAAGTCGAGCTGGCGGGAGTAGGCGGACCAGCCGGCGACGATCAGCCGGGGGCGGTGCTCGAGAGCCAGGGCCTCAACCTCGGCCATGTCGACGCGGAGGTCGGATTCGCGCACGTGGTACGGGACCACGTTGTAAAGCTTGCCGGAGAAGTTGATCTTCATGCCGTGCGTCAGGTGACCGCCGTGGGCCAGGTCAAGGCCCATGATGGTGTCGCCCGGGTTCAGCAGGGCGAACATGGCCGCGGCGTTGGCCTGCGCGCCGGAGTGCGGCTGGACGTTGGCGAACTCGGCGCCGAAGAGGGCTTTGACACGGTCAATGGCCAGCTGCTCCACCACATCTACATGTTCGCAGCCGCCGTAGTAGCGCTTGCCCGGGTAGCCCTCGGCGTACTTGTTGGTCAGGACCGAGCCCTGTGCCTCCATGACTGCGGACGGGGCGAAGTTCTCGGAGGCGATCATCTCCAGCGTGGACTGCTGGCGCACCAGCTCCTGGGCGATGGCCTGCTGGACCTCGGGATCGACTGCGGAAAGTCGCTCGTTCAACTGCTCAACCACGGGTGCTCCTTTGAAATACCACTTGCTGGATAACTGATATATCAGTGTGTTGCTCAATGGTATGATTATGATCACAGCAGAGTCAATAGCCGGTGCGGAAGCGGCAAGAAGCTTTCGTTTCGGTTCCACGTTGTACAAACGAACGGAGCGGCGCATTGAACGCACTTCTTGCCCTGCCCCAGACCGAGGACGAGGCACCGTCCCAGGCTGAGGCCGCGTACCGCCAGCTGCGGGACAAGCTGATCATGCTGGAAATCCGGCCGGGCGAGCCGATCAACGAAGGCCAACTCGCTACAGAGCTGGGATTCGGCCGCACGCCGGTCCGGGAGGCGATTAAGCGCCTGGAGGTGGACCACCTGGTGGTGTCCTACCCGCGCCGGGGAACCTTCGCCACCAACGTGGACTTCACGGAACTGGCGGACGTTTCGGAGATCCGGGAACTGCTGGAGCCGTTGGCGGCCCGCCGTGCTGCCCGCAGGGCAAACGAGGCCATGCGCCGCGAACTGCTGGAGGTGGCGGATGCCATTGCCGGGATCGACCCCGGGCCCGGTGAGTCACGCGACCTCATGCGCTACGACCTCATGGTGCACCGGCTGATCTACAAGGCAGCCGCGAACCCGCATCTGGAAAGCACCCTGATCCGCTACGACAACCTGGCCACGCGAATCTGGTGCGTGGTGCTGGACAAGGTCCCTTCCGTCACCGGGCACATTACCGAGCACGTCGACCTGCTTAGAGCGGTGGCCGAAGGGGATGCCGACAAGGCGGCCGAGCTGGCCCTGCACCATGTCACCAGCTTTGAGGAAACCATCCGCAAGATCCTCTGAGTGCCGTGCCAACCGGGACGCTCTTTCACTTAACGCCACCGAAACCGCGACGCTCTCTCACTTTTCGAAGGACGGTCACCGCTCGATGCCCGCTGTAACCCGGAACGCACCGCAGCGTACTGCCAGGTTCGGCCTGGCCTTCATCGGCGTGCTGCTCATCGCGGTCAATCTCCGGGTGTCCTTTGTCAGCGTGGGACCCGTTTTGTCGAACATCAGCGGTGACCTTGGCCTCTCCAGCGCCGCGGCAGGATTCCTCACGGGTCTTCCGCTTATTGTCTTCGCAGTCTTTTCACCCGTGGCACCCGCGTTCGCTGCCCGTCTGGGGCTGGACCGCGCGCTGTGGATGTCTCTGCTGATCCTGGCCTCGGGAATCGTGCTTCGCTCCTTACCTGTGCCGTCTTCCATCTGGGTGGGGACAGCATTGATCGGGCTGGCTATCGCATTTCTCAATGTCCTGGTGCCCTCTTTGGTGAAGCGGGACTTTCCGGCGAGAGTCAGCCAGGTCACCGGAACATACACCGCCACGCAGGCCGCCGTCGCCGCCATGGGGGCGGCCGTCGTCGTTCCCGTGGCCCAGACGTCGCCGGCCGGATGGCGCCTTGCCCTCGGCATCTGGGTGGGACTGGCCCTCATTGCCATGGCGGTGCTCCTGCCCTGGCTGCGCCGGCACAGCCGCCCGCTGGTTACCGCCGCACCGGCGGCCTCCTACAGGTCGCCGTGGTCCTCCGCGCTGGGTTGGCAGGTGACGGTCTTCATGGGGCTGCAGTCGATCGCCTTTTACGTCCTGATGGCCTGGCTGCCCACCATCGAACAGAGCCGGGGCGTCCCGACCACAACCGCAGGAATCCATCTGTCCGTCTTCCTGCTCATCAGCGTCTTCGCCAGCCTTCTTGCAGGGGGAATCCTGCACCGCGGCCTGGACCAGCGGATCATTTCCTTCGCAAGCGGCGCAATCATGGTGGTGACCTTCCTGGGGCTGGCACTTGCGCCGGACCTCATCCTGCTGTGGGTGCTTGCGGGCGCCATTGGCTGCGGAAGCCTTATTGTCATCGCCTTGTCGCTGTTCAGCCTCCGTACCGTCAGCCACCCGCAGGCAGCCTCCCTGTCCGGCATGGCGCAATCTGTTGGCTACGGCATGGCTGCTGTAGGGCCGGTGATGTTCGGGGCCCTTCGGGATATGAGCGGAGGATGGACACTCCCGCTCCTTGTCACCGCAGGGATTATGACGGTTCTGGCCGTCACCGGCGGGCTTGCCGGCCGGGACAGGGTTATTGGCGGTCACGCGGGATGAATGGGCGAGCGTTGGAAAGCCACATGGTTGAAAAGAATCCCCCGCAGCGGCGGGTGGAAGACGCTATGGTCACCTGCCCAAAAACGCTGCTGGAGGACTGCACCGTCGAGCAGGTGCGCAGATTTTTCCGCGACGACCACGTCCATATGGCCTTGATCGTGGACCCGGCCAACCGCCTCCTCGGCACGCTGGAGCGGTCCGATATCCCGAAAGGGGCACCACCGGCGGCCCGGGCCCTCTCCTATGGCGTGATGCCCAACAGGAGTATCGGTCCCCGGGTGCCTGTTGAAGCCGGCACAGCTGCGCTGCAGGCAGCCGGCAGGCGCCGGCTTGCAGTAGTGGACGACGACGGCACGCTTCTTGGTCTGCTCTGCCTGAAGCGGAGCGGCCTCGGCTTTTGCAGTGATGCAGGAGTTGCTGCCCGCGCTGCGGATAAGCAGCGCCAAGACTCAAGCGGGGCACCTTTTGCGTGTGGTTGATTTCACCCTGCGCAACCTACTTGAGAGTATGGACCATGGCTTCGAACAATGAGCGCGAACCCGACATCGACGTTGAGGCGGGACAGTCCGGCGGCGTTCAGTCTGTAGACCGCGCCCTGGCAGTGCTGGAAATCCTGGCCCGGGACGGCCATGCCGGAGTGAGCGAAATCGCCGAGGAGATGGGCATTCACAAGTCCACGGTGTCGCGCCTGCTCGGTTCCCTGGTCAGTCGCGAGATGGTCCACCAGAACAGCGAACGCGGCAAGTACCAGCTGGGCTTCGGCATCCTGCGCCTGGCCAGTTCCATCCCCGGCAGGCTCAGCCTGGTGCGGGAAGCGCGCCCGGTCCTCGAAGCTCTGGCCGAGGAGTTCAAGGAAACCGTCAACCTTGCGGTGCTGCGCTCCAACTTCGCCGTAAACGTGGACCAGGCCATGGGCCCTTCCACCCTCGCCACCTACGACTGGGTGGGCAGTTTGACGCCGTTGCACGCTACCAGCAGTGGCAAGATCCTGCTTGCAGGGCTGCCGGCGGAGGAGCGTGCACGGATCCTGAAGGAAACCGGGCTCCCGGCCCGCACGCCGCGCACCATCACAGACAGGAAAGAACTCGAAACCCAATTACTTGACGTGGCCCGGCAGGGTTATGGCGTGGTGCGGGAGGAATTCGAGATCGGGCTAAACTCCATCTCGGTGCCGGTCTACAACCATGTGGGCGCTGTAGTCGGGGCCGTTAGCATCTCCGGACCCGCCTTCCGCTTCGAACCGGAAAAGGAACCAGGACTCCTGGACGGGCTGAAAGAAGCAGGGCTGGAAATCAGCGCGCGGTTGGGCTACGCCCGCCACTGATGCGCCTGTGCCGATGCAGGATAAGGGCGCTGCCGAATGCCAGCACGCCCCCGCACGGCAGCGCTCAGAGATCCTCTTCGAGCCGGGCGGTGAGGATCCGATTCGCGTTAACCTGCAGGATGCCGAGCGACTCCTGGATCAGGGGTGAGTTTATGCTGCCCCTGCGCACCGCGGCGACAATGCGTCGCGTGGGTTTAGCCTCGCCGGTGATACGCAGCCGAACCACGTTCTCCGCACCATGCAAAGGCGCCAGCCGGGGCAGCAGGCCGACGCCCAGCCCCGCACCCACGAACGCAATCTGGGTTTCCCATTCGATAGCCTCATGGGCAATCCGTGGTGTTACCCCGATTGCCGTGAAGGCCGCGGTGAAGAGGGAATGATAGGTGGAACCGGCGGCCTCCGTAATCCAGGGTTCGGATGCCAGCTCTTCAAGGGTGGCTGTTCCCCGTGACGCCAGCGGATGGTCACCGGGAATGATGACATCCAGTGGATCGTCGAGTAAGACTTTCTGCTCGAAGCGCGGATCGTCCTCACCATAGGTGTCGGATTGCATGGCGACAATGACCGCAAGGTCGATCCGTTCCGCGATCAACAAGTCGAAGCAGCGGGCCGGATCGGCCTCAAGAACCTGAACCTCCAGCAGGGGGCGCGTTGAGCGCAAGGTGGTGGCCAGCGGCGCGAGCAACTGGGCGGCTGCAGTGGAAAATCCCCCGATGCCAAAATGGGGCTGCACCTGGTCGCCGGCCTCCATGGCCGCGGCGCGCAGGCGCTCCCACTCCGCAATAAGGGGATCCGAACCCGCCACGAGAAACCGTCCTGTGGCTGTCAGCCGCACGCCCCGGCCGTCTTTTGTCAGCAGCTGCATTCCAAGCACGCGCTGGAGCTCCCGCAGTTGCGCAGAGACGGCGGAGGGGGAGTAGCCCGTAAGCTCAGCGGTCGCGCCTATAGTGCCGCACCGGGCGAACACGCGAAGTGTGATGAGCCTCGAATCGATCATGCACTTATTGTGCAGGGTAACCTTCGGAATTTTGCGCTTTTTTTGCGGCTCCTGTGACTCTAATCTCATCCTTACAAAGTTTTTCGATCATGCCGCTTTCACCCGCGCCTCCATGGTCAACAAGCAATACCCACTACCCATGCCTCCCGGGAGGAAACCCATGACTGTTTCAGTGAACGTGCCCCTCAATTCACGCGGCAAACTCGCTGCATCTTTGCCTGCCGAGCAGCTGGCTGAAATCACCGAGTTGTTTGAGTTCCGGCGCACCGGCTACTCCCTCGACGCACCCTTCTACACCGATCCCTCGATCTTTAACATCGACATGAAGGCCATTTTCGGCCAGCACTGGATCTTTGCGGCCAGCACGGCCGAACTGCCCGAGCCCGGCGACTACGTGACGGTCGACTACGGACCCTACTCCCTGATTGTGCTGCGTAACGACGACGGCGACGTGAACGTCCTGCACAACGTATGCCGCCACCGCGGCGCCCGCGTTCTGACCGAAGCTGCCGGTTCCACCGGAAACCTGGTCTGCGGCTACCACTCCTGGACCTACTCCCCGGAGGGCAACCTGATCCATGCCTCCGCTCCGGGGGAAACCAAGTTCGACAAGAGCTGCTTCGGCCTCAAGCGCGCCCACGGCCGCGAGGTCGCCGGCCTCATCTTCGTCTGCATCGCGGATGAACCGCCGACAGACTTCGACGAAACCGCGAAGATCTTCGAGCCCTACCTCGCGCCCCACGATCTCTCCAAGACGAAAATTGCCTACCAGCAAAACATCATCGAAGAGGGCAACTGGAAGCTCGTCATGGAGAACAACCGCGAGTGTTACCACTGCGACGGCCACCCTGAGCTCGCCTGCTCCCTCTTCCCCACCTGGGGCCTGACGGAGGGCCTGGTCCCGCCCCACCTTGAAGAAGTGTGGGACCGTAACAAAGAGGCACAGTCCTCGCTCGAAGAGCGTTGCCGCCGCTATGGCCTCCCCTACGAGGTGGTCGAGCAGCTCGACACCCGCATCGCGGGAATCCGCATCTCACGGGAATCACTCGATGGAGAGGGCGAATCGTTCTCCGCCGACGGGCGCAGGCTTTCCAAGAAGCTGCTCGGTGACTTGCCCGACTTCCGCCTTGGCCGCTGCTCCATGCACCTGCAGCCCAACAGCTGGTTCCATTTCCTCGGCGACCACGTCATCACGTTCGGTGTTTTCCCCATCAACGAACACCAGAGCCTCGTACGCACCACCTGGCTGGTGGCGGACGACGCCGTGGAAGGCGTCGACTACGACCTGGAGAAGCTCACCTACACCTGGAAGCAGACGAACCTGCAGGACAAGGCGTTCGTGGAACTCTGCCAGCAGGGTGCCGCCAGCCCCGCCTACGAGCCCGGCCCCTACATGAAGAGCGAATACCAGGTTGAGGCATTCATCAACTGGTACGTGCAGCGCGTGCAGGAGCACCTGGCATGATTGAACTCCTCACTGAAACGGCCATCCAGGAACCACAGCGAATTCGCGGTCTTGAGATGCCGTGGAACAGAGTGATGGGAAGCACTGAAACACCTGCCCGGGCAGCTCGGGCATTGAACCCGTGGCATCCGCAGGAATTCATGGCCGAATGCGTCGAGACCATTCCCGAGGCCGGCGCCATGATGACCTTCGTGTTCCGCCGCTGCGATGGCGCGCCCCTGGCGTTCCGCGCGGGCCAGTACGTGAACATCGCATTCCCCTTGAACGGCGAGGACCAGGACCCGGTGGACCGCAGCTACTCGCTGTCCAGCTCGCCCACCCAGCCGTGGACCTTCAACATCACCGTCAAATGCGACTCCACCGGCCTGGTCTCGCCATGGGTGCACGAGAACGTTAAACCCGGCACCGTTCTTGAAATGCTGGGACCCGTGGGAGCATTCCACCTGCCCGACGCCGACCGGCGGGCACGGTATCTCTTGCTTGCCGCCGGCGCCGGCATCACTCCCATCATGTCCATGGTGCGGACCATCCACTCCCTGCCCGGCCACGCCGACGTTGTGGTGCTCTACCACGGCTCGGATGCCGGAGGCTTTGCCTTCCACCGGGAGTTGGCCTATATCGCGTCCGTGGACTCGCGCGTCAAGGTCCACTACTCCCTGGGCAGCCGAAGCGAACCGGAGGGCTGGGAAGGGCTCCGTGGAAGGCTGACGGCGGCCATGCTCGAGGAGGTGGCCCCCGACGCCAACGGCCGGCAGGTATACGCATGTGGCCCCGAGGGTTACCTGAACACCGCCACCGAACTCCTTCAAAAGGTTGGTGTCGACGACACGTCCATTTACATGGAGTTCTTCTCGGGAGACCGCCAGACGCTCCTTGAATACCAGGCGGAGGTGGCTCTCGCAGCCGACGTCGCGGAGGAAATCGCCGAGGAGATCGCCGAATCCGCCGAGGACTACTACGAAAGCCAGCCCGCCGCGTTCGGGCTCTACGAGCCTGGCTACGACGCCGACGGAACACTGGAGGCCTCGGGGCTGCCTCTGGAAATCAGCGAACCGGACAAGCCCGGCTCCGACCCCTCTGCCGACAGCCCTGGCGTGGAGCCGGAAGCCGCTTCCCCTGATGCCTCCAGCTTCGACACGGTGGGAACAGGCAGTCTCACCATGTCCTTCATGCGCACCGGTATCAATGTGCGGATCGACCCCACCGAGCGAATCCTCGAGGTTGCCCAGCGCGCCGGCGTCAGGATTGGGGCGAACTGCAAGGAAGGCATGTGCGGCTCCTGCAAAGTCGTCAAGATTTCCGGCGAGGTCGAGATGAACCACCAGGGCGGGATCAGGGCGCGGGAAATCTCTGCAGGCAAGTTCCTGCCGTGCTGCTCTGTTGCCCAGTCCGACCTGGTGATCGATGCCTGACCCCTGTTCCGGCCATTGTCAAGCCGTAGCCGAAACCCCTGAAATAGGGCTTAAGACTTCGGAAACTTCTTGACATCGGGTTGTGATTCGGGCCACTCTGTTGCTTATTACGAGACGCGTTGATCTTTGCGGAACAACCGCCGGGTTAGGGCAAAGCTGACATCGATAGCCGAACGCCAGCAAAGCCCCAACCTTTCCCCCCGGCCTGTGGGCGCCGGAGCACAACGCCAGCCCATGAATTCAAATCAAAGGACTTGACATGGCTTTGAACAGCGATATCCGCCCGGACAAAGAGGTCCGGGCCGAACCAGATCTCCAGCCCGCTAACAACAGCGCGGAGGCCGAGGTGGAGAACACCGAGCAGATCATGCAGGAGCTTCGCCAGAGCCGCTCTGAGCAGGCGGTGGCGGAACGCCGGAACCGAAAGCTCACCCTGGACAAAGTCACCTTCGGCATCACGGGCCTCCTCGCCCTGGCCTTTGTTGCCTGGGGCTTCCTGGGCCGGGACAGCCTGTCCTCCACCTCCACCCTCGCCCTCGACTGGGTCATGGAGTACACCGGCTGGCTCTTCATGGTCCTGGCCTCATTGTTCGTCGTTTTTGTCCTGTGGCTGGCCCTGGGCAAGTGGGGCAACATCCCGCTGGGTAAAGATGGCGAAAAGCCCGAGTTCCGGACGGTCTCATGGGTTGCCATGATGTTCGCGGCCGGCATGGGCATCGGCCTGATGTTCTACGGCGTGGCCGAGCCGCTCTACCACTTCGTCTCCCCGCCGCCGGGAACCGTGGATGGACGGACGCCCGCGGCCGTCCAGACGGCCATGGCCACTTCCATCTTCCACTGGACCCTTCACCCCTGGGCCATGTACGCCGTCGTCGGAATTGCCATGGCCTACGGCACCTACCGCCTCGGCCGCCGGCAGCTCATCTCCGCAGCATTCACGTCCCTGTTCGGGATCAGGACAGTGGAAGGGCCGGTGGGCAGGTTCATCAACATCCTGGCGATCTTTGCCACGCTCTTCGGCACGGCCGCGTCCCTCGGCCTCGGCGCACTCCAGATCGGCAGCGGACTGACATCCAACGGGTGGATCAGCGAAACCGGCACCCCTGTCCTGGTGGCCATCGTTGCCATCCTGACCGCCTGTTTCGTCGCCTCGGCCATTTCCGGGATCAGCCGTGGCATCCAATGGCTGTCCAACATCAACATGGTCCTGGCCGTGATCCTGGCGCTCATCGTTTTCGTCGCCGGGCCCACCCTGTTCATCCTCAACCTCATACCTGCCGCGGTAGGAGACTACGCCAGGGACCTCGCCGAAATGTCCTCGCGGACCGAGGCCGTAGGTGACGAAGCGCTGCGGACCTGGTTGTCCGGCTGGACCATTTTCTACTGGGCCTGGTGGGTATCGTGGACGCCGTTCGTGGGCATGTTCATTGCCCGCATCAGCCGCGGCCGCACCATCCGCCAGTTCGTCACCGGCGTCCTGCTCGTCCCCAGCGTGGTCAGCGTCATCTGGTTCGGCATCTTTGGCGGCACGGCCTTCCACGTCCAGCAGGAGGCGGACAAGGCCGGCACCCCCGGCCTGGTGTCCATGGCAAGCGGATCACCTTCGATCAACTTCGACGGAGCACTGTTCGACCTCGTGAAGAACATGTCCATGCCTGCCTGGCTGACCGCATCGGTCATCGTCCTGGCCATGGTCCTGGTGGCCATCTTCTTCATCACCGGAGCGGATTCGGCGTCAATCATCATGGCGTCCCTGAGCTCCAACGGATCCTCTGACCCGAAGCGCGGCCTGATCATCTTCTGGGGCCTGCTGACAGGTGCAGTAGCTGCCGTGATGATGCTGGCCGGCGGCGACAAGCCGTCGGAGGCGCTCTCCGGCCTGCAGCGCATCACCATTGTGGCGGCCCTGCCGTTCGTGCTGGTCATGCTGCTGCTGTGCTTCGCCCTGGTCAAGGACCTGCGCCGGGATCCGCTGTCCCTGCGACGGCGGCTGGCTGACTCGGTGGTGGAGCGCGCCATCCGCACGGGCGTGGACCAGCACGGCGGCGCCCAGTTTGACCTCGTGACAAAGCATGAATGCGGTGAACGCTGTTCAGAGGACGCGCCGTGCCACGGCAGTTCCAGTACGGCCGGCTCCACCGCAGTCGATCCCATACCGGCGGATTCCGCCGTCGCCCCCAAGCACACGCAAGCACCCTAGGAGCACACCATGACTATCCTTCTTGAAAGCCGCCCGCCAGGCAGCGCCACCGCCGCAGCTGGTGCAGCCACGACGGCCCCCGCTACGCGTCCCGCGCAGTTCGTCCTTACCCTCTCCTGCCCCGAGAAGCCCGGCATTGTGCGGGCAGTGACGGGATTCCTGGCGGACCGCGGCTTCGACATCGTAGAGCACCAGCAGTTCGACGACCACGTCAGCGGGAAACTCTACCTGCGGACCGCCTTCACCCTTGGTTCCGACCTCCACCAGGACAACGGGCTCAACCACCAGGACGTCGATGTCCTGACGGAAGCCTTCGGTCCCATCGCAGCCGAATTCGGCATGAGCTTCACCTTCAATGACGGCAGGCCGCAGCGGCTGCTGGTGATGGTCTCGAAGTTCGGGCACTGCCTCAACGACCTCATTTTCCGCTGGCAGGCCGGAAGCCTTGGTGCGGAGATCGCCGTCGTGGTGTCCAACCATGAGGACCTGCGCCCCATGGCAGAGGCCGCCGGGCTGCCCTTCATCCACGTTCCGGTGACGGCCGCTACCAAGCCGGAGGCCGAAGCCCGGCTGCTGGAACTGGTGGAGGAGTACAACGCCGACCTGGTGGTCCTGGCCCGTTACATGCAGGTGCTGTCCAACGAACTGTGCAACAACCTCCGCGGCCGGGCCATCAACATCCACCACTCGTTCCTGCCGGGATTCAAGGGCGCCAAGCCGTACCACCAGGCCTACGACCGCGGCGTCAAGCTCGTTGGGGCCACCGCCCACTACGTCACTGCGGACCTTGACGAGGGACCCATCATCGAGCAGGAGGTGTTCCGCGTGGACCACAGCCTGGACGCGGATGCCTTGGTGACCGTGGGCCGGGACGCCGAAACACAGGCGCTTGCCCGGGCCGTGAAATGGCACTGCCAGCACCGGGTCCTGCTCAACAACACCCGCACCGTCGTCTTCCGCTAACGCCAACGCCTCTTAAGCAAAAACAGGAGAAACACACCCATGAGCGCATCACCACGCGTTGTCATTATCGGAGCCGGCATTGTCGGAACCAACCTTGCCGACGAACTCTCCACCCGCGGCTGGACCAACATCACGGTGGTGGAACAGGGCCCGCTGGAACTTGCCGGCGGCTCCACGTCGCATGCCCCGGGCCTGGTGTTCCAGAACAACCAGTCGCGCACCATGACCGAATTCGCCACCTACACGGTGAACAAGCTGCTGGCCCTGAGCAAGGACGGCGAGTCCTGCTTCAACCAGGTGGGCGGCCTGGAGCTGGCAACCACCCCCGAGCGCCTGGCCGACCTCAAGCGCAAGATGGGCGTGATGACCTCCTGGGGCGTCGAAAGCCGGATCGTCGACGCCGACGAATGCGAGAAGATCTACCCCCTCCTGAACACCGGCAAGCTCACCGGCGGCCGCGAAGTCCTGGGCGGCCTGCTCATCCCCACCGACGGCCTGGCCCTGGCAGCCCGTGCGGTGCAACTGCTGATCGAGCGCTCCGGCGAGCGAGGCGTGACCTTCCTCGGCTCCACTACGGTGACCGGCATCGCCCAGGAGGGCGGCAAGGTGACCGGCGTCGAAACCGACAACGGGCTGATTCCGGCTGACATCGTGGTGTCCTGTGCTGGTTTCTGGGGCCGGGAACTCGGCAAGATGGTGGGCCTCGAAGTCCCGCTGCTGCCGCTGGGCCACCAGTACGCCGTCACCACCCCGCTGCCCGAACTTGAGGGCGTCAACGAGCTTCCCAAGGGTGCCAGCAAGCCCATCCTGCGCTACCAGGACAAGGACCTGTACTACCGCGAATGGGGCAACCGCATCGGCATCGGCAGCTACGCCCACCGCCCCATGCCAGTGGACATGTCCGCCCTGCCGAAGGTTTCCGCGGAGGAAATGTCGGACCACCGCATGCCATCCCGCCTGGACTTCACCCTGAATGACTTCCTGCCCGCCTGGGAGGACAGCCGGGACCTGCTGCCTGCGCTGCGCAACGCTGAGATCGAGGATGGCTTCAACGGCATCTTCTCCTTCACCCCCGACGGCGGCCCGCTCATGGGCGAGGCGCCCGACCTCGAAGGCCTGTTCGTGGCCGAAGCCGTCTGGGTAACGCACTCGGCCGGCGTAGCCAAGGCAATGGCGGAGCTGCTGGTGGAAGGCCGGTCCCGCACGGACCTGCACGGCTGCGAGCTCACCCGCTTCGAAAAGGTCCAGACCTCCGACGCGTACGTCAGCGAGACGTCGCAGCAGAACTTCGTGGAGATCTACGACGTGATGCACCCGCTGCAGCCCAGGGAATTCCCGCGGGACCTGCGCGTGAGCCCGTTCAACGTCCGGCAGAAGGAACTTGGAGCCTTCTTCCTGGAGTCCGCCGGCTGGGAGCGGCCCCACTGGTTCGAGGCCAACCGCGGCCTGCTGGAGGAGCTCCCTGCCGAATGGCAGACGCCGGAGCGGGACCCCTGGTCTGCCTTGTTCTCTTCCCCCATCTCCGCAGCCGAGGCATGGAAGACGCGTACCGCCGTCGGACTTTTCGACATGACGCCGCTGAAGCGGCTGTCCGTTGTTGGCCCGGGCGCCCAGGCGTTGCTTCACCGGCTCAGCACGGGCAACATCGCCAAGAAGCCGGGTGCCGTGACGTACTGCCTGCTGCTGGAGCACGACGGCGGCATCCGCAGTGACGTGACCATCGCACGGCTGGCGGAGGAAGAATTCCAGCTGGGCGTGAACAGCAATGTGGACTTCGACTACCTCCGGGTGGAGGCCCGCAAGCAGTCTGCTGCCGATCCTGCCCAGTGGGCGCACGTCACGGACATCACCGGCAGCACCTGCTGCATCGGCCTGTGGGGCCCGCTGGCACGCGAAGTCATCGGCAAGGTCAGCGCTGATGACCTCACCAACGAGGGCCTGAAGTACTTCCGGACCAAGGAAATTTCTGTTGGCGGCATCCCGGTCACCGCCATGAGGCTTTCCTACGTGGGTGAACTCGGCTGGGAGCTGTACACCACCGCCGAGTACGGGTTAAAGCTTTGGGACCTGCTGTTCGAGGCGGGCCAGGAGCACGGCATCATCGCCGCCGGCCGTGGCGCTTTCAACAGCATGCGCCTCGAAAAGGGCTACCGGCTGTGGGGCACGGACATGACGTCCGAGCACCACCCGTACGAGTCCGGCCTGGGCTTCTCCGTGGCCAAGGACAAGACGGGCTTCGTGGGCGCAGAAGCCCTTGCGGAACGCAAGGAGCAGCCGGCCACGCGTGCGCTGCGGTGCCTGACGATCGACGACGGCACGTCCCTGGTGCTGGGCAAGGAACCTGTGTACGTGAACGGCGCCGCTGCCGGGTACGTTACGAGCGCCGCTTACGGCTACTCGGTCCGGAAGCCGATTGCCTACGCCTGGCTGCCGGCTTCGGTTACCGAGGGCGACGCCGTGGAGGTCGAATACTTCGGCAAGCGCATCGCTGCGACCGTCTCACCCGAACCGCTCTTCGACCCCGGTATGGAGCGGCTCCGCGGCTAAGCAGGTGGTCCGCTGAGCCAGCGGGCACCCAACCACACGAAGGCCCGCCGGTCCTGGGAAGTCCCAGGACCGGCGGGCCTTTCGCGTGCCTCTGAGCGGTTAGCGGTACGGCTCAGCCCTCGGCTTCGACAGCGTGAATATCCCATAGCGCATCGCACCGGTGCGATAGGCCAGCATCAGCCGGGGGATGCTCAGAACGAAGACGCGGTTGCGTGCGCCAAGGGCGAGGCGGCGGGTCTCGCGATCGACGAGCAAGGCCTCCACAAGCCGCCGGGCGCAGATCCGCCATGTGCGTGCCACGCGGGCGCTGACGTCCTCATAGCCATCGACCGTAAACCCCGCCGCCCTGGCCATCGCCTCATACTCCTCACGCGTGCCCATCGAGGGCAGGCGCCCTTCGCGGCAAATCGGCTCCAGCAGGTGGCGAACCTTCCACCTGCTGACG
The DNA here is from genome assembly GCF_059089735.1 of Arthrobacter sp. sptzw32. NCBI lineage: Bacteria > Bacillati > Actinomycetota > Actinomycetes > Micrococcales > Micrococcaceae > Arthrobacter > Arthrobacter sp. sptzw32. The sequence goes on from NZ_JBNHEZ010000007.1 coordinate 59,937, forward strand.
TCAGTTTCGGCGAGCCACGCGCAGACGACGAAGCGGCCGGCGGGGGCCAGCACGCGGTGCGCCTCGGCGAAGAACAGGGGCTTATCGACCATGTGCTCGCTTGATTCAATGGCCCATGCGGCGTTTGCCGAGTCATCGGCCAGCCCGTTGTGAAGCCAGTCGCGGAGTTGGACGTCAACGTCCGGTACCGCATGCGCGGCGGCGTACCGGGCCTGCTCGGTGGAAAGCGTGAAGCCTGCAACCCGCACCCCGCGAGTCACCGCGAGCTGCCTTGCCGTTGAGCCATAGCCGCAGCCGATGTCGACGCACGCCTCGCCGGGAGTAAGCCGCAGCCGGTCGCCGACCGTGTCGACTAGCGCCCCGACGGCCTCGGCCGGCGTCTCGCGGCCGGTTGTCCACAGCCCGTGATGCACATGCTCACCCCACACCCGACGATAAATGGGATCGAGCTCGTCGTAGTGATCCGCGACTGCCACGGCGTTTTGGGAGATGTCGGGGACGATCACGCCATCACACTACAAGGCCGATCCCGCCGCCGGAAGGCCTGGCTAACGCAATGCCGTGGGTCGTCCTGGATGACGACTGCACGGTCGCCGGGCGGTTGACGCTCAGTGGCATCACCCGCGGCGCCTTCCAATCGTGCAGCATGGGGTACTGGCTGTCTGAGGACCAGACGGGCAAGGGCCTGGCGACGGAGGCTGTCCGGGCAGCAGTCGCCTTCGCCTATTCGGAGCTGAAACTTCACCGAGTGCAGGCCGAAACGTTGGTTGCCAATGTCGCCTCCCAGGCCGTCCTCAGAAGGACAGGGTTCCAGCAATACGGACTTGCCCCGAAGTACTTGAAAATCGCCGGCAGATGGCAGGACCACCTTATGTTCCAGCACTTGGACGACAGCTGGAATGGAGCGAACAAGGCCTATGAAGGCCCCTGATGATGTCGGGATCAGCTGCGTCGTCGATCAGGGGCGGGCAACTATGTCCCGCGCTTTAGACCTACCCGGAGGGTCGCATGATGCACATCTTGACGCCGTCAACGAATGGATAGAAGTCCTGGCCGGGTTCCTGGAAGGCCGATAAATCATCCGGGTCCCTTGCCCGCACCTGCCACTGGTGCTTGGCTGGTGGGATGGCTGATGAAGACGTTTCCAAGAACATTCCCGACGACGAGCACCTGAGGCAGGATGTCGCGCCAGACTCCGCCGGATCAGCCCAGGACGCTCCTGACAGCGGTTCTACGCCGGGGCAGACAAACGCCGGACAACAGGTGGGAGGGCTTGGTTCGGCAGCCGGCTACGGCAAGGACCTTGATCCGGAAGCCCAGCCCGACGGAAATAACCCGGTGTAGACGGAGCCCCAACACTTGAACAACGACGGCGACACCCGGCACATGCCGGAATGTCGCCGTCGCTGTTTGCATACGCCAGGAACTAGACCGCGGCCGGCTCGAGCTCCCCTGCAGCTTCTACGTCGCTGCTCACCGCGGGGTGTGGGACGAAGCGGACGAACATGGCTTTGAAGCCTGGGGTGTTGGATTCGCGTGCGACGTTTTCCTTGTGGACCAGGGCGTTGGCTTCGGGGAAGTAGGCGGCGGCGCAGCCTTTGGCGGTGGGGTAGGCCACGAGCCGGAATTTTTCGGCGTTGCGGTCGACACCGCGGAAGGTGCTGATGACGTCCACGAGGTCGCGGTCCTGGTACCCGAGTTCGGCGAGGTCTTCGGGGTGGATCAGGATCACGCGGCGTCCTCCGGAGATGCCGCGGTAGCGGTCGTCCAGGCCGTAGTAGGTGGTGTTGTACTGGTCGTGGCTGCGGATGGTTTGGAGGACCAGGTGCCCCTTGGGCGGGGTGAGGTATTCGAGCGGGCTGACGGTGAACCGGCCGCGGCCGATGTCGGTGGCGAAGGAGCGGGTGTCGCGGGGCGGGTTGGGCAGCACGAACCCGTTTTTGGTCCTCACGCGGGTGTTGAAGTCCTCGAAGCCGGGCAGGACCCGTTCGATGTGGTCGCGGATGACGTCGTAGTCCTCGGCCATGGCTTTCCAGTCCACCGGGTGGTCCGGGCCGAAGGTCGCTTCGGCCATCCTGGCCACGATGACCGGTTCGGCGAGCAGGTGCTCGGAGACCGGGGTGAGCCGGCCCTGGGTGGAGTGGACCACGGACATGGAGTCCTCCACGGAGAGGAACTGGGCGCCTTTGGGGTGCTTGTCGTCTTTGTCGGTCCGGCCCAGGGTGGGCAGGATCAGTGAGGTGCGGCCGTGGACGATGTGGGAGCGGTTGGGCTTGGTGGAGATGTGCACGGTCAGCCCGATCCGCTGCATCCCGGCTTCGAGCATTTCGGTGTCGGAGCAGGCGAGCGAGAAGTTCCCGCCCATGGACACGAAGACGTCCACCTCGTCGCGTTCGAAGGCTTCCATTGCCTCGACAGCGTCGTGGCCGTGGTGCCGTGGGGACTGGATGCCAAACTCGGTATCGAGTGCTTCCAGGAGCCCTTCCTTGGGTTTTTCCCAGATGCCCATGGTCCGGTCGCCCTGGACGTTGGAGTGGCCGCGGACCGGGCAGGCGCCCGCTCCAGGCTTGCCGAAGTTGCCCTGCAGGAGCAGGACGTTGACCATTTCTTTGATGGTGTCCACGGAGTGGGGCTGCTGCGTGACGCCCAGCGCCCAGCAGAAGATGGTGGCCTTGGACCGGATCAGCATCCCGGCCACGGTTTCGATCTGGGTCCGGGACAGGCCGGTGGCCTTCTCCGTTTCGGCCCAGTCCAGCTCCTTGCGGGCTTCACGGTAGGCGGTGAACCCGTCCGTCTGCGCGGCAATGAAGGAGTGGTCGACGACAGTGCCCGGGTTACGCTCCTCTTCGGCCAGGAGCAGGTGGCCGAGGGCCTGGAACAGGGCCAGGTCCCCGCCGACCTTGATCTGCAGGTATTCATCGGCCAGCGGTGTGCCGCCGCCGACGACGCCGGAGACGGTCTGGGGGTCCTTGAAGTTGAACAGCCCGGCCTCGGGCAGCGGGTTCACTGCCACGACCTTGCCGCCCTTGTCCTTGCATTCCTTCAGCGCCGAGAGCATGCGCGGGTGGTTGGTGCCGGGGTTCTGGCCGACGACGAAGATCAGTTCGGAATCGTGGATATCATCCAGGGACACGGTGCCCTTGCCGATGCCGATGGTCGGGTTCAGCGCCGAGCCCGAGGACTCGTGGCACATGTTTGAACAGTCCGGCAGGTTGTTCGTGCCCAGGGCCCGCGCGTACAGCTGGTACATAAAAGCGGTCTCGTTCGCGGTGCGGCCGGAGGTGTAGAAAACGCACCGGTCAGCGGTGGTGGCCCGGACGTGTTCACCGATCAGCTCGAACGCATCAGCCCAGGAAATGGGCGAGTAGTGGGTGTCGCCGGGCCGGATCACCACCGGCTCGCTCAGGCGGCCCTGATTGCCCAGCCAATACTCCGTCTTGGTGGAAAGTTCGGCGATGGAGTGCTTCGCCCAGAACTCCGCCCCGACCGTGCGCAGGGTGTTCTCTTCGGCCACGGCCTTGGCGCCGTTCTCGCAGAACTCCGCCGCTTTACGCTTCTTGTCCGACTCCGGCCAAGCGCAGCCCGGGCAGTCGAACCCGCCCCGCTGGTTCAACCGCAGCAGTGACTGGGTCGTCCGCGTCACCCCGGCCTGCGCCACGGCACGCTCCAGCGCCACCATCACGGCCTTAACCCCGGCGGCTTCTGTTTTGGGCTTGTGGACTTCGAGGTTGTCCTCATCGATGTCCGCCACGGGGGCGGGCTGCTTGCCGAACTTCATCGTTCCAACTTCCTTAGTTCACTGCCTACTGCGAAACCTTGGCCAGTGTTTCCCGCTCGGCCTCAATTGTTGTGTCATCTCCGTGCCCGGTGCGGACCGCGGTTCCGGGCGGCAGCGTCAGCAGCCGTTCGCGGATGGAGGTGAGGATGGTGGGGTAGTCGCTGTAGGAACGCCCGGTGGCTCCCGGCCCGCCGTTGAAAAGGGTGTCCCCGGTGAACACCGTGCCTTCGCTTTCGAGGTAGAAGCAGGTGGAGCCGGGGGAGTGGCCGGGAGTGTGGATTGCCTGAAGCGTCGTGCCACCCACCTTGAACACGTCACCGTCCGCCAGGGAATGGTCCGGCTTTGAGTCAGGGTAGACCTGCTCCCAGAGGACGTGGTCCTCCGGGTTGAGGTAGATCGGCGCTCCTACGGCGTCGGCCACCTCGCGTGCGGCGCCGATGTGGTCGTTGTGGGCATGCGTGAGCAGGATGGCCAGCACTTTCCGGCCCCGCACCTGGCTGATGATCGCGGCGGCATCGTGCGGCGAGTCGATGATCACGCATTCCTCATCGTTGCCCACGATCCAGACGTTGTTGTCAACGTCCCATGTGCCGCCGTCGAGCGAAAACGTGCCCGAGGTGACCAGGTTTTCGATCCGGACGCCCATCAGGAAGCCGCCTGCTCGATTTCAACAACCGACCGCAGCACTTTTCCTTCGTGCATCCTGGCGAAGGCTTCCTCCACCTGGTCAATGGTGATCCGCTCGGAGACGAAGGCGTCCAGGTCCAGGTTGCCCTGCTTGTAGTGCGCCACGAGCATCGGGAAATCACGGGAGGGCAGGCAGTCGCCGTACCAGGAGGACTTCAGCGACCCGCCCCGGCCAAAGACATCCAGCAGCGGCAGCTCCAGCTTCATCTCTGGCGTCGGGACGCCCACCAGCACCACACGTCCGGCGAGGTCGCGGGCGTAGAACGCCTGCTTGTACGTTTCAGGGCGGCCGACGGCGTCAATTACCACATCGGCGCCGTTGCCTCCGGTGAGGGCGCGGATGGCCTCGATGGGGTCTTCCTTGCTGGAGTCCACGCCGTGCGTGGCGCCGAGTGACTTGGCCATTTCCACTTTGTTGGCGTCGATGTCCACGGCGATGATCGTGGTGGCGCCGGCCAGTTTGGCCCCGGCGATCGCTGCAATGCCGACGCCGCCGCAACCGATAACGGCCACGGACTCGCCACGCTTGACCTCACCGGTGTTGATGGCGGCACCGATGCCGGCCATCACGCCGCAGCCCAGCAGCCCGACGGCGGCAGCATCCGCCTCGGGGTCGACCTTGGTGCACTGCCCGGCGGCGACGAGGGTCTTCTCGGCGAACGCGCCGATACCCAGCGCCGGGGAGAGCTCGGTGCCGTCCTCGAGGGTCATTTTTTGGGTGGCGTTATGGGTGTTGAAGCAGTACTGCGGCTGGCCCTTGGCGCAGGCCCGGCACTCGCCGCACACCGCACGCCAGTTCAGGATCACGCGGTCACCAGCAGCCACTTCGGTCACGCCCTCGCCCACCGCGGACACCACGCCGGTGGCTTCATGGCCCAACAGGTAGGGGAACTCATCGCCGATACCGCCCTGCTTGTAGTGCAGGTCGGTGTGGCAGACCCCGCAGGTGAGGATGTCCACCAGCGCCTCACCCGGTCCCGGATCCGGAACCAGGATGGTCTCAAGCGTAACCGGGGCGTTTTTTTCCTTGGCAATGACTGCCTTGACTTTGTGAACCACGAACTGGTGTTCCTCTCCTAAGTCCCGGGACTCCTGGCCGCCGTATCCGCGGGCAGGTCAGCCGGCCGGGCACCAACCATCTCATTGCTGCCGCTTCGAAATCCAAAATGCTGCTCCAGCTATCAAGGATCTCATTGCGTAATGCACAACAAGATGCACATAGCGCGTACACGAAATATGTCAGCCGTCACAGCAAGTGTCAATAGAAGGGCCTAGTACTACGTACGCCCAAGGACATCTTCCCACGTTTCTTGCCCCCGTATATGCAACCCCAACTCCTTTGGCGCAACAACAGGGCTGGATATCGCCCTGGCGCCGACATGTTCGCTGCCGGGACCTGCTTGCGTTGGTACCGCAATAAAGGCGCCTGCAGGGCCATTGACTGCGTCAGCTACCACCTCTAGTCTGGTGCAACAGCGTTGCGCTTGATGCAACTGCTTCGCTTTCGCTAAAGACACCACTGTTAGAAAGGCAACACCACCATGACCATCACCACCGAGAACGCCACCAACGTCGCCGAACTGGAGCGCACGACGGTCCTCAAGAACGGCGAAAAAGTCAGCCTCACCTTCTCGGACGCCGAGTTCGAGCGCAGGCTTGCCGGACTCCGCCGCATCATGGCAGAAAAGGACCTCGACGCCGTCGTCCTCACCAGCTACCACTCCATCAAGTACTACTCCGACTTCCTGTTCACCACCTTCGGCCGGCCCTACGGCATGGTGGTCACCAAGGATGACGCAGTCACTGTCACCGCCAACATCGACGCCGGAATGCCCTGGCGCCGGAGCTACGGCGACAACATCGTCTACACGGACTGGCGCCGCGACAACTACATCTTCGCCATCCAGGAAGTCCTGCGCACCCGCGGCATCAACCCGCGGCGCCTCGGCGTCGAGGATGACTCCCTGCCGCTGGACAACCGCAATAAGATTCAGGCCGCATTCCCGTCCGCAGCCCTGGTGGACGTGGCCCAGGCAGCCATGCGCCAGCGCATGATCAAATCGGCCGAGGAGATTGAGGTCATCAAACACGGGGCACGGATCGGCGACCTCGGCGGCGAGGCCATCCGCAACGCGATCACCGCCGGGATCACAGAGTACGAGGTCGCCCTGATCGGCACCGAGGCGATGGTGCACGAGATTGCCCGGACCTTCCCCAACTCCGAGATCCGCGACACCTGGGTATGGTTCCAGTCCGGCATCAACACCGACGGCGCACACAACTGGGCCACCACCCGCAAGATCCAGGAACACGACATCCTGTCCTTGAACTGCTTTCCCATGACCTCCGGCTACTACACCGCCCTGGAACGGACCCTGTTCTACGGCGAACCGGACGCCCGCTCCCTGGAACTGTGGAACATCAACGTCGAAGTCCACAAGCGCGGGCTCGAACTCATCAAGCCCGGTGCGGTCTGCAAGGACATCGCCGCCGAGCTTAACGAGATCTACGTCGGCTATGGCCTGCTGGCCAACCGCACCTTCGGCTACGGACACTCGTTCGGCGTCCTCAGCCACTACTACGGCAGGGAAGCCGGGCTGGAGCTCCGGGAGGACATCGATACGGTGCTCGAACCGGGCATGGTGGTCTCCATGGAACCGATGATCACGGTCCTGGACGGCCAACCAGGCGCCGGCGGCTACCGCGAGCACGACATCCTGGTGGTGGGCGAAGACGGAGCGGAGAACATCACCAAGTTCCCGTTCGGGCCCGAGCACAACATCATCGGCGCTTAATCCTCAGCCACCGGAAGCGGCGCCACCACCATCGCGCCGCTTCCGGCCGCCTTTAGGGAATGATGGGTACCACCATGAGCGCAACAGAACCCGAAACCACAGGCAACGGCGACAGCAAAGGCGCCTCCGTCATCGTGAATGCCGTCGCGGTCCTCCGCACCTTCACGGCGGACGAGCCGCTCCTGGGGGTCACCGAGATCGCGAACCGCGTGGGGCTGCACAAAAGCACCGTCTCCAGGATCCTGGCCACCTTTGAGCAGGAACGCCTGGTGGAACGCGACGCCGAGACCCGGCGGTTCCGGCTGGGACTCGGATTGATTGCCGTGGCCGGACCCCTGCTGGCTGAACTGGAAGAGCGCCGCGTCGCCTACCCCGTGCTCCGCGAACTGTCGGAGCAGACCGGCGAAACCAGTGCCCTCATGGTCTGGAGCGGTGGCGAGTCCATCTGCGTGGAGCAAATTGCCAGCCACCACCAGATCAAGCACACCACCCCGCTCGGTGCCCGGTACAAGGACGCCCTCAGCGCCTCCGTGCAGGTGTTCCTCGCCCGGGAATCCGAACCCCGCGTCCGTTCCCTCCTCAACAGCGGCGCCATCACCTACCCGGGACTGGATGAATCCAGCCTGGACGCCTACCTCGTGCGGTTAAAGGATGACCTCCACCGCGGCTGGGCCATCAACTACGGGGAAACGTCCATCGACGAAGTGGGCCTGGCAGCACCCGTTCATGACCACCGCGGCGAGGTGGTGGCAGCCGTCCTGATCCCGGCGCCCCGGTTCCGCGTTTCGCAGGACCGCCTTCAGGCGCTCGGTGAAGCCTGTGCCGCCGCTGCCGGGAAGGTAACCGCCCGCCTGGGCGGACGGGTGCACGGGGCCGCCACGTAGACTGGCAGGATGCGGTTGGTAGCAAGTGACATTGACGGAACGATCCTTGGGCACGATGGAAAGATCAGTGACCGTACCGTCCGCGCCTTCCACGCCTGCCGGGATGCCGGCGTTGAACTCGTCTTTGTCACTGGCCGGCCGCCGCGCTGGCTCCACCCCCTGCAGGACCGGCTGGGCCACGCGGGTACTGTCATCTGCTCCAACGGCGCCGTGGTGTGGGACCTCGAAGCCGAACGGCTGGTATCGGCACATACCCTGCCCATCGAGTCCGTGCTGGAGATCCGCCGCATCATCAAGGAGCTCCGGCCAGGCGCCCTGTTCGCCGCGGAAACCCTCACCGGCTTCCACCTTGAGCCAGGCTTCATCGAAAACGGATCCAGCGAGCTGCTCAGTGAGTTCACCCCGGCGCCGCTGGCGGAAACGCTCGCCGCCGATGACGCCGTCGTGAAGTTCCTGGCGATCGTCCGGGAGGGCACTCCGGACGACTTCCTGGCAGAGGTTCGGCCCGCCGTCGAACATCTGGCTGCCACCACGCATTCCTCACCGGGCATGTCCATGCTTGAGTTGTGCCTTCCCGGCGTCAACAAGGCCGTGACGCTCGCCAAATATGCTGCCGCCCTGGGCATCGACGCCGCCGATGTTGTTGCGTTCGGGGACATGCCTAACGACATCGAGATGCTCCGCTGGGCCGGCCACGGCTACGCAATGGCCAGCGGCCATCCGGATGCCATCCTCGCCGCCGGGCAACAGGCGCCCCATTTTGACGACGACGGCGTGGCCCAGGTTCTGGAGGCCCGGTTGGCGTCGCTGGGCGTCAAACTTCCTTAGGCCCAATTTCCAGCTGACGCTCACCTTGCGTTCACCTCTGCTCTATACGGTTAGGCGAGGGAGCCGACCTCCCTTTCCGGCTCAAGGGGTAATGATGGCAAAAAACGTAAGGCACGACGCTGTAGATGTGCCGCTGCGCAGGGCAACTCCCGCGCCGCATTGGAAGCAGCTGCGCCAGGGCCACCGCGTCCGCGTGGTTTTCTCGCCCGGTTTCGAGGCAGGCGGCCTGGTGGACACCATCACCGCGGACCACACCGCTGTCTGGATTAACCTCGACGGCGGCCGCGGCCGCACCATGCTGCATTGCAGTGACGGCGTGGAGATACTTCCCGAAGAGGACTGAGGCCCTGCAGCCTCCGGCCCGGCAAGGCCGGGCACTCCGGTACGCTCGCAAGGTGAGTTTGCCGTTCTTTAGCAGCCCTGGCTCTGCTGGTCCGCAGCCGCCCGTCGCCATGGCCCACCGGGGCTTTTCAAGTCAGGGGCTCGAAAATTCGATGGCCGCGTTCCGCGCCGCCGTCGAACTCGGCTACCGGTACCTGGAAACCGACGTGCACACCACTGCGGACGGCGTGGTCCACGTCTTCCACGACGACACCCTGGACCGGGTGACGGACGGAACCGGGCGGCTCTCCGACCTCACTGCTGCTGACGTGGCCCGCGCCCGCATCGCCGGCCGTGAGCCAATCCCCACCTTCGATGACCTGGTGACGGGGCTGCCCGGGGTCCGCCTGAACGTGGACGTCAAGGACTGGAACTCCGTCCCAAGCCTCGCTAACGCCATCGAACGCCATCAGGCACATTCGCGCATCCTGGTCACCAGCTTCTCAGACCGGCGACGGCGGGCGGTCCTGAAGCTGCTGAGCCGCCCGGTGGCGTCATCGGCTGGGGTTGTTCCCGTGGGCCTGTTCACCGTCCTCGGCCGGGTGCTCCCGGGACCAGTCTTCCGGGTTGTCCTGCGCCGGATCCTGCAGGACGTCCACGCGCTTCAGGTCCCGGTGCGGTACGGGGCGATCGAAGTGGTCACGCCCGGATTTGTCCGCCGCGCGCACGCCCTGGGGCTGGTAGTCCACGTATGGACGGTCAACGATGCCGCAGAGATGCGCCGCCTGCTCGAACTCGGCGTTGACGGCATCGTGACCGACCGGGCCGACCTTCTCCGGGACGTGCTGCTGGAGCGCGGCGAGTGGCCGGATCCTGAGGACGCCTAGCCCCGGCCCGTGCTGGTGGACGGGTCCTGGTCCCCTTCGGAAGGATCTGCGCGCAGCTCATCAGGATCACCCTCCGGCAAACCTGCTGACCCCGGCACGTCACGCGGAATCCCGTCCGTGCCGCCGCCGGGCGCAGTGGCATTGCCGGCAAGCCCGCTTGAATCCGTGCCGCCGCCACCGAGGCCGGTCCGTGATGCCGTGGTGTCTTCCCCGTCCTCAGCGTCCCCACCCAGGGGAGCTTCGGAGACCGGGTCCGGTGCAGCTCCGGCCTTCAGCCCGGGAGCCTTTTGCTTCTCGGCCTCCATGGCGTTGGATCCCTCACTGAGGGAGGAATGGACCTCTACGTCATCATTGGGATCCGTGGGGTCCGGTACGTTCAGTTTTTCAGTGGGCTTGCTTGTTCCAGCCAGGTCTTCCATGGCGTTCTCTGCTGCCTTGCCGATGCTGTCGCCGATACCCATGTGACTGCTCCTTTTCACATCGCGGGCCGGCGCCCCCAGTGGGCTTCCGGACCATTACCCTTCCAGAATTATCAGCATGCTTACAATTAGTCCAGAGCTGGGGTACCAACCACGGCCGGCAGGAAGGACGAGCACTGTGAGCAGCTACCATCCGGAAAACGACCCCGCGAACCCGGATCAGCCGGGCAAGCCAGGCGCAACTGATGCAGGGGCCATCAAGCCCGGCGGGCAGCAGGGCGGACGGGACACCGGCGGCTCCGCGAATCCGGACCCCGCGGAAGGCAACGTTACGGGGCTGGAACCGGGCGGCGGAGTGCCGCCCGGGGAAACTCCGCCGGCCGAGGACCAGATGAGCGCAGACCAGGGCCACGACGAATAATCCATCCCTCGGACTTCACCAGCAGAAGGAGGACGTCCGGCCGCCGGTGACCTGTAGGTACGTCAGCGGAGCCGGGTCGGTGCTCAGCGGGGCTCGGTGCTCAGCGGGGCTCGGTGCCGGGAAAAATTGGCGTGGACTTCTCAGGGCCGACGAGCTGACGCTTCAGCCCGTCCAGATCGGCGCTGGTATTCCAGCTGGCCCAGTCAAGGGGCCGGACCGACGGCCTGCCCAGCAGGTACCCCTGGCCGGCGCTGATACCGAGCTCTGTCAGGACTTTCAGTTCACCGGCTGTCTCGATGCCCTCTGCCACAAGGGTGGTGCCAATCTGCCCGGCAAAGTCCACCATGCAGGCAATCATGGCCCGCTGGATACCGTCGTTGTCCACGCCGCCGATGACGTTCCGGCCCACCTTCAGGAAGTCCGGCCGCAGGTGCACCATCCTGCTCAAGGCGCCGGCCCCCGAGTGGGTGTCATCCACGGCGATGCGCAGGCCGCGTTCGCGCAAGGGGCTGACGGCCGAGATGAACTGCGGGTATTCCTCGTCACTGATGGTTTCCGTCAGTTCGAGCACTACGCGGTTGATGGGGAGGTCAATATGCTCAAACAGTTCCGGCAGGCGCGGGTCAAGGCACGACGTAGGCGTGATGTTAAGCGAGACGTACAGGTCCTCAGGAAGATCCTTGGCTGCTGCAGCGGCGGATCCAAGGGCCGAAAACTCGAGGTTCGCGCCCAGGCCCACGGCAGCCGCCTCGGCAAACCACAGTTCGGCGGCTGCACCGTCGTCGCTGACGAAGCGTGACAGTGCCTCGACTCCCACTACGGATTCTTTGGCAAGTCCGTAGATGGGCTGGAACGCCGTCATCAGCATCCGGCTCTCCAGCAGCGCACTGATGCGTGACATGCTGCGGATCGCATCGATCTGTTCAGCTAGTTTCGGCGGGATTGCCGCTGGTTCCAGGCGCATTCTCCGGGCGCTGTCCAGCGTTTCAACGGTGTTGGCGTCGCTGCGCCGCGTCTCCAGAAGGTACTCCAAAAGAGCCCGTTCGGGCACGCCGGGATTCTCATCGAGGCTGTTGCTAAGGCGCTGACGGACAGCGGCCCCGGACGGATCCTGATCTGCCAAAACCCCGGCGATGATTCCCCACGCCTGTACACGAACCGACATTAGCTACGCCCCCAGTTGACGAAGTAATGACCCAGTGGCCCTTTATTGTTCAATTTCCAACCGCTTCTAAAAGTCCCATGCTGCTGGTAGGCCACGGTACCCGCGGCGATGAAAATCAGACCCAGCACGATGATCGTATATCGGGGCGAACAAAAGTGCAGTAGTTTTCGCTTTACGGCTTTACGGCTTTACGGCTTTACGGCTTCGCGCTTTCCGGCTGGGCGGTTTCCGGCTGGGCGGCGAGCAGTCTGGGAACCTGCTCCGGCGGAACCGGCCGGCTGAAGTAGTAGCCCTGGGCGCTGAGGCAGCCCAGGCCGCGGAGTATCTCGGCCTGCTCCGCCGTCTCCACGCCTTCCCAGACAGCCTCCAGGCCGCATGCACGCACGAGCTGCAGGACAGCAGCCACCAGAGCTGGCTGAGTGGGATCGGTGCCGAGGCCGGTAATGAGGGAACGGTCCACTTTCACCCGGTCCACCGGCAGCCGGCGCAGGTAGCTGATGGATGAGTAACCGGTTCCAAAGTCATCAATTTCAATTCCCACACCGAGCCCCCGCAGCCCGCCCAGCGAGTAGCGGTCCAATTCGTTGCCTTTGACGATGGCCACTTCCGTCAGTTCCAGGACCACCTGTTCCGGCCGGACCCCGGTTTCCTTCAGGACGTTGCGCACGTCCTCGATGAACTGCAGGCTTTGCAGGTCGGTGGCGGAGATATTGATCCGGACGGAAAAATGGCTGTTTACGAGAGAGCCGTCAATCCATTGCCGCAGCTGGTGAACCGCGGTGCGAAGCACCCACAAACCAAGCTCGGAGATCAGTCCGGCGTCCTCCGCCAGTGGAATGAACTCATCCGGCATGATGAGCCCGCGCGTCGGATGGTTCCAACGGACCAGGGCCTCCACGCCCTCGATCCGGCCCGAACCGAGCTCCACCACGGGCTGGTAATGCAGTGTCAGTCCGTCGCTCCTGATAGCAGCCCGAAGGTCCTCCACCAGCTGGCTGCGGAGCCTGCGCACCAGCAGCAGGCCGGGTTCGAACCGGTGGAGCCTGTTTTGGCCTTCAGCCTTGGAGGCGTACATGGCCACATCGGCCTCCATCAGCATGTCCTCAGGGGTCTGCCCGGCGCCACCCACGCTCAGTCCGATGCTCGCGCCGCAGCGCACGCTTCGGCCCGGCAGCTCAATAGGCTCGTTCAGTGCAGCGAGGATGCGGTGTCCCACGATGGCGGCCTGATCGGCCGAAACTGCCGGCATGACGATCGCGAACTCGTCCCCGCCAAGGCGTGCCACGACGTCGGTGGCGCGTACCGCACCGCGGATACGTTCCCCGACGGTGATCAGGACCTGGTCGCCGGCGGTATGGCCCAGGCTGTCGTTGATGGATTTGAACGCATCGAGGTCAAGCAACAGGATGACCGGCCCGTCATGGGCGTCGTCATCAAGCGCGGCGCGCAAAGCTTCAAGCAGGGCCGAGCGGTTTGCCAGACCGGTCAGCGGGTCCTGCATAGCCATCTTTTGCATTTCGAGGTGGGCCTCATGCAGCAGTTGGGTGCGCACCTGCACGCGCTGTTCGAGTTCCTCGTAAATGATCTGAAGGTCCTCGGCGAGAAGGTTGGTGCCCATGATGATGGCGTCAAGCTCATCGCGGGATTCGGAGACCTCGATCCGCGAACTAAGGTCTCCCGACGCCAGCCGGACGATGCCCTCAAGCAGCTGGGAGAGCCGGGGGTCGTTCTCAGCAAACATCGGTCCTCCTTCCCGCGTTCAATTGGCCCGGGTTCGGCAAGGATCAAGGGGAAGGCTTACGGTGACGGTTGTGCCCGTCCCCAGGGTGGAGGCTACGTCGATGCGGCCACCGTGCCGGGCCACGATGTCCTTGGTGATGGCCAGGCCCAGCCCTGTACCGGGGATGGCCCCGGACATGGCGTTGGAGGCGCGGTAGAACCGGGTGAAAACGTGGTCGATTTCCTCGCTGGAGATCCCAATGCCGGTGTCCGCGACACTGACGGTGGCCCACCGGGTGCCGTCAGCAGCAGCATGGGACTCGCTGCCCACCTCGATCCGGCCACCGCTGGGAGTGAACTTGATGGCGTTGGACACCAGGTTGGTGAAAACCTGCTGCAGCTGTACCTCGTCCGCCAGGATTTCCGGATCCTCCGGGAGGGGGTCGACGGCGATGGTGACGTTCTGCAGCTGGGCCAGGGGCCGCAGTGCGCCGGCCACAAGGTCCAGGGTTTGTCCCAGGCGCACGGGGGTGAGATGCATCAGGTTGTCGTCGTGCCCGTTGCGGGAAACGCTGAGCATGTCCTCGATCAACATCCGCAATCGCTCCGTGTTGCGGACCACAATGTCCAGCATCTGGTGGACTTCGGGGGAGACCGGCTGCTCAGTGCTCTCCTGGATCATGTCCAGGTACGCCATGATGGAGGTCAGCGGCGTCCTCAACTCGTGGTTGACCGTGGCGAGGAAGTCGGTTTTCGCCTTGTCCAGTTGTTGGAGCTGCTTGACCACCTGCTGCTGGCTGCTGATCAGGTGGCTCTGAATCAGCCCGTAAGCCGCGTTGCCCGCCACGTGCTGGATCAGTCCCAGCTCCGCGCGCGACCATTGCCGCGGCTGGTCCAGCGTCACGATCCAGATAATGCCCAGCGAGGAACTTCCCTCGCCCATTGGCACCGCCAGTAACGACGCCGCAGGGGCAAGGCGAAGGGCGCTGGCCGCTTCACCGGCCCGTGAATCCTCGTCGGTCCCGTCAAAGGAAAACGTTTCGGCTGCCGCCCAGAGCCTGTCCGCCGTGTGCCGGGCTGAATCCTCATCCGGAAGCGCTTCCACGGGCAGCTCCTCGAGCCCGGCCTTGGTCCACGCGGCGGTGATCGGCGGCACACGCTCGTCCGCAAAAGTGGTGAGCCGGACATGGTCAGCCCTGAACGTCCTGCCGAAACCCTCAACTACAAGGTGGGCAATTTCCTGCGGCTCGTTGGTGCCGCGCACGGCAGCGGACACCAGCCGCAGCTGCTCGCGCAGCCCTTCGGCTTCCTGGCGCGCGGCGGCCCGCCGGGACACCTGCCTGATGAGCGCGGTGGCACGGTGGACCAGTTCCTTGGGCGGCACGGGCTTAGCGATGCAGTCGTGGATGCCGGGAGGCTGCATCGCTGCCAGTTCAGCGGGGCTGTCCAGGTCCACCATCACCAGGACGGGAACTTCCGTCTCCACAGCAGACAGGGACGTGTCAACCACAACCACTGCAGGATCACTTGCCTCCAGCAGGGCAGTCAGCCCGCCCGCGGTCGCGGCAGTCCGCACGTCGTAGCCTGCGTCACGGAGTGCCTGTGCGATCGCTGCCAGCCTGCCGCCGTCGGGGTCCGCCAGGACAGCGGTGCAAGGCACAGCTGAGTCCCACGGCATGTCAGCCGTCACAACGCCCCCTTCGATCCCAGTTGAGTACATTGTAGGGCGACGCGCCCCGGATGAACCCGCAAGAGTTTGAACATCCGGCAAGAGTGACGAAAAGCCCTGCGGCGGGTGACGCCGCACCGCAAGTTGGGCCGTTGGCTCCTGTCCAGTGGTCTGCATCATATATTTGGTCGGTGTCCTCCCCAGCGAAATCCATGCGCTCTGCCTTGCAGAAGTATCTGATGATTCCCAAGCTCATCCGCCTGTCCCGGTCCGCGCACAAGGACCGGCCGGTGGCGTGGGACCGGTACTGGTCCGGCATCAACGCCACCGGTGCCGGTGGTGAAGTGCTTTGGGACTCCGGCAGGGACAGTGAATTCCTTGGGTACAAGGACGTGCTGGTTCGCCACCTGGACCCGGAGCTTCCGGTCATTGATGTGGGATGCGGGCACGGCAGCTTCACGCGTGCGCTCGCCGCCGTCTTTCCCGACGTAGTAGGTGTGGATGTCTCGGCCCATGCCATTGGCCGCGCCCGGGCAGAGTCCGCTGCGGCGGGCAGTACCGATCGCCTCCGCTACGAAGTACGGGACATGACCGGGCCCGGCGCTGCAGCCGGCCTGGCCGGTGCGTCGGGGGCCAACATCTTCATCCGCGGTGTGCTGCACGTGCTGAACACGGACGACCAGATGGCGCTGGTTGAAAACCTGCGGCTGCTGGCCGGCACGCGCGGAACGCTATTCCTTGCCGAAACCAACTTCCAGGGCAACCCCGTGGACTACGTCTCCCACCTTGGCGCAACCACCAGGGGCATCCCGGCACCACTGGAGCGGGCCATTCGCGAACTCCCCATGCCCGGCAAATTTGGTCCTGCTGAACGGGCGCAAGTCCTTCCTGACGAAACCTGGGAAGTTTTGGAAGACGGCACAACCGCAATCGAAACGAATCCTATGACAGACATAGCGGCGCAAAGCCTCGTTCCCGGCTACTACGCGGTGGCACGTCCCAGGTCCTAGCCGCACCAGGCGGGGCAGAGGTACAATCGCCATCCGCTCCGATGGCCCTGCGCCCTTGACAGGGAGGCGGAGCGGGAGGCTAGATAGTAAGTAGACTTACTAGTTAGCTGCAGGGGAAAGGATGGCCACCATGGCACAGGACAAAGGCAACAAAACCCGCGAGGCTGAAACGGACCAGGACGAAGAGGACCTGGGCGCCGGCCCGGATGGAGGGAAGGTCCGTACGGGACCGGAATCATCCAAATCACTGAAGTATTCACAGGAGGTCACCTCCACTGATGACGAACCGGAGCGCGAGGGCAGGAGCCTGGTCACAACACACCACGAGGTCATCAGGCAGTGGGCGGAGGAGCGCGACGGCGTTCCCGCCACGGTGGACGGCACCGAGCACGGTGACCACCTTGGCGTACTCCGGATCGACTTCGGCGGCGAAAACGACAAGCTCCGCCACGTCAGCTGGGAAGAGTGGTTCGAAACCTTCGACTCCCGCCAGCTGAACTTCATTTATCAGGAACAGCGCAGCGACGGCCAGCAGTCCAACTTCTTCCGGCTTGAAAACCCAGGCCGGGAAGACGCCTAAGCCGCTTTCGCCAGCCGCACCCGCAGGACCAGCGCCGGACCACTGCCGGTGCCGTCCCGTCGTCGGCAGGCGCAAAAACCAACAGGAACAACCATGCGCGAACTTATCCCTTCCGGTTCCCTCCGCGGGATGCTGCTGCCGCCTACTTACGGCCGCCACGTCACGGACAACACCGCATTCACCGTTCTGTCCGTCGAGATCTGGGCCACCGGCCTGGTGGTCAACATCCAGTTGGCCTCCGACGACGGACCTGAGCCCAACATCATCCTCCAGGACCATTTCGGGACGGAATACTCGCTGCGCGAATCCGCTGTCCTGGGGTCCCGGAACCTGCAGGTCTTCGCTCCCTCGGTGCCGCCGGGAACCAGGAGCCTGACCGTCAGGTCGGCGGACGATGCCCAGGCACGTCCCGTGGTGACTTTTGCTGTCCCGCTCCTGACCGTGCGGGACGACCCTGCCGCTTCGAGCGATGACGGCTACCCCTCGCCGCCGGAACTGCGCCGCCCCGCCTGATCACCAAAAGGAGCCACCATGCAGGACACCACAGGATTCAGCCCCGCCACGGCCATCGTCACCGCGTCAGACTCCGGAATCGGCAAGGCCACCGCCGTTGCGCTGGCCCAAGCAGGCATGGACGTAGGGGTGACGTGGCATACGGACGAGGCAGGCGCCGAAGCGACTGCCGAAGAAATCCGCAGCCTGGGACGCACGGCCGTGGTGCGCCGGCTTGATACCACTGACCTCCGGGCCGCCGGCGGCGTCATCGAGGAGCTGGCCGACGAATTGGGCGGAGTGGACGTGTTCGTCAACAACGCCGGTACCGGGGACGGGACCAAATTCCTGGACCTGGACGTCGACACCTGGATGGAAACCCTGGACACCAACCTCAACGGAGCCTTTGTCTGCCTGCAGGCAGCTGCCCGCCGCATGGTCCGGGCGGGCAGGGGAGGGCGGCTGATTGCCGTCACCAGTGTGCACGAGTTCCAGCCGCGGGTGGGATCCTCGGCTTACGATGCGTCCAAGCATGGCCTGGGCGGCCTAATGAAGACGCTGGCCCTCGAACTTGGAGAACGCGGCATCACGGCCAACAGCGTTGCCCCCGGAGAAATAGCCACTCCGATGACGGGCCAGGAGGATGAGGACCCGACAACGACGGAGCGGCCAGGGGTGCCCCTGGGCAGGCCGGGGGACGCCAGGGAGGTCGCTGCCGTGATCGCTTTCCTTGCCTCTCCCGCTTCGAGCTACGTCACAGGCGCTTCCTGGGCCGTTGACGGCGGAATGCTCCAAATGGGTCCGCAGGGCGGCTCGCACATCACCGGCCATGGATGGCGCCAGGGGTAAAAGCCCCCGCAGCGTCCCTGACGGATCAGCATTACGAGGCGGGCAAGCGCTTTCCGATTTGGTGCTGGCATGATGGAGCCCATGCGCATTCTTATTGCTCCGGATAAATTCAAGGGTTCCCTCACTGCTGCTGAAGCAGCAGCCGCCATTGCCGAGGGTGCCCTGCGCGTCTATCCGGATGCCGTCGCCACCCAGTTCCCCATTGCCGACGGCGGCGAGGGCACCCTTGAAGCCGCGGTCGCTGCCGGTTACGAGGAGCGGATCAACGCGGTGGTTGGGCCCATCCTCGCCCCAGTCGGAGCCGCCTGGGCCATCCGGAAGGCCGGCGGCGGCAAGGTCACCGCAGTCATTGAAACCGCGCAGGCCTCCGGCCTGGCAGAAATGGAGCCCACTCCCGCGAACGCGCTCCGGGCCCACAGCTACGGCTGCGGCCAGCTGATTGCGGCTGCGCTGGACGCCGGCGCCACCGAGATTGTGCTGGGGCTTGGCGGATCGGCAATGACCGACGGCGGCAGCGGGGCACTGCGCGCACTGGGCCTGAAGCCGCTGGATGCGGCCGGGAATGTGGTGCCACTGGGCGGCGGCCCGCTCGCGGACATCGTGGCGCTGGACTCCTCCGGGCTGGATCCCCGGCTCACTGCCGCCACCTTCCGCATCGCCGTGGACGTGCGGAACCCGCTCTATGGAACGCTGGGAGCGGCGCACGTTTTCTCCCCGCAGAAGGGCGCCGACCAGGAAACTGTGGAACTGCTCGATGCCGGGCTTCGCAACTGGGCGTCCCTGCTGCGGGAAGCCACCGGCCGGGACGTCAACGTCGAGGGGGCCGGCGCCGCCGGCGGCTTCCCGGCGTCGTTCCTTGCCTTTACTGATGCAGCCCTGGAAGGCGGATTCGCGCTCGTGGCGGGCCTGACAGGGCTGGAAGGCCAGTTGGCTCAAAGCGATCTGGTCATCACCGGCGAGGGGTCCATGGACCACCAGTCGCTGACCGGCAAGGCGCCCATCGCCCTCGCCGACGCTGCCCGGGAACGAGGTATCCCCGTGATTGTGGTGGCCGGCAGGATCCTGGTAACCCCCGAAGACCTCGCCGGGCACGGAGTGGTTGCCGCTGCCCAATTGCTGGACGTGGCGGCCAGTCCGGAAGACGCGGTGGCCAACGCAGCCAAGTACCTGGCCTGGGCAACAAGCCAGGTACTTGAAGGCGCCTAGTCGAGGTCACCGCCGGTCAGCCGGCGCCTGCTAGACGATGGTTTTGTTGCGGCGCCGCTGCCAGAGCAGGACAGCGATCAGGGTCACCACCACCACCGCACCGATCACCCAAGGCGTGTAATCCAACCGGGTCGACTCATTTTCAGCTGATTCGCCGGTGCCCGGATTAACTGGGCCGGTGGAGGCGGTGTCCCCGGGGGAAGGCGTGGGGGAAGCAGCAGAAAGCGCAACGGTGGTTGGGGCTTTGTCTGCCACCGGGGAGGCATGGGCGGCGCCGAGTGAAACTGCCGGCGCGGCAAGCAGCAGCAGGGCTACCAGGGCCGTCTTCAAAAGTGTCTTCATAGGGTTCTCCTGTCGTTGTCCGCGGCCGGATGTCCGGCCGCGCGGCGGTATTGGGAAAAAGGGGTTCAGCGGAACGAAAGCGTGCTTGAGGGCTCCGGCCGGTTTGCAGGCCCGCTGCGCATCAGGGCGGCGAAGTGGCGATTACCTGTTGGCCTCAGCCCGCCTGTGCAGTTGGATGGGGACGAAAACCAACAGGATGACCATCACGGCCATCAACGCTCCTCCGGCGGAAAGGCCGGCTGTGCGTCCTGCCGTGACGTCGAACACCAAAGCTGCTGTGCCGGCACTCAGCAGCGCGATACCGGCGAGGGTGATCTTCGCGATGGTGTCCCCGCTGGAGACCAGGGTTTCCTTGAGCCTCTTCCGGAAGAGCCGCCGGTGGACACTGACCGGCAAGAGAATGAGCGCCGTGGTCAGTGCCGCGATCACCACGTTGGTCAGGTAGAGGGCAATCTGGAAGTCATCGAGGTCTTCAAACCTTTCCTGGAAAGGCAGGGTCAGGAGGAAGCCGGCCAGGATCTGTACGCCCATTTGCAGCACCCGCATCTCCTGCAGCAGTTCCGCCCAGTTGCGGTCCAGCTGCTCCTCCCGGGTCTCATTCCTGCCTGTCCGGCCGGTGTAGTCCTCCACATCCGACATTGCCGCTCCTTTCTGCGCCGTCCAGCTCCTGCAACCTTTCTACTCTTTAGGTACCCAGAAACCGGGACGACGTTGCGCCGCGCCCCACATTTGATAAGTTTACTGATTATTCGCGCGGAACGGTGGACTTCGCTCCTCCGGCCGGGATAGCTTCAAAGGGCCCGTGCACGTGGGGCCCTCTGAAACCGACACAGTGAGCAGGCGGACTATGAGCGACACGGAAAAGCAGACAGACCAGCCAAAGGACCCCCGGGGCGGCTATCACGCGGACGGGTTCCCGGAGCAGGAGCAGAAGCAGCCCGGACTGACGGCGCCCATGGAGCCCAAGCCGGACCACGGGGAACTCAGCTATGAGGGGCACGGGAAACTGCAAGGCAAGGCAGCCCTCATCACCGGCGGCGACTCCGGCATCGGCAAGGCAGCCGCCATCGCTTTCGCCCGCGAGGGCGCCGACGTTGCCATCTCCTACCTTCCTGAGGAGGAGGAGGACGCCCAGGACACCGCGGACTGGATCCGCAAGGCTGGTCAAAAGGCCCTGCTGTTTGCCGGTGACGGCCGCGAAGAGGAGTTCAGCACCCGGATCGTGAATGAAACGGCGGCGGAGTTCGGACGTCTTGACGTAGTGGTGCTGAACGCGGCTTACCAGAAGAACCGCGAAAGCCTGGAGTCCCTGCCTACCGAAGAGTTTGACCGGGTCTTTAAGACCAATCTGTACTCGCTGTTGTGGTCGGCGCGCGCGGCGGTGCCCCACCTGACGCCGGGTGCCTCGATCATCACCACGGCATCCATTCAGGCGTTCAACCCGTCGCCGGGCCTGATCGACTACGCGATGACCAAGGCGGCGCAGGTGGCCTTCACCAAGGCCCTGGCCCAGGAGCTTGGCCCCAAGGGCATCCGGGTCAACGCCGTGGCTCCGGGACCCATCTGGACCCCGCTGATTCCGGCGACGGAATGGCCCGAAAAGCTTCCGAAGTTTGGCCAGGACACTCCGCTGGAACGCGCCGGCCAGCCCGCCGAGCTTGCGGCGGCCTACGTCCTGCTGGCCTCGGAGGACGGGTCCTACATTTCCGGGGCCGTGCTGCCGGTCACGGGCGGCAAGGGGCTCTAAGCAGCGCCCGCTACCAGCTTTCATCCAACGCATAACAGGAGGAAACATGACGCAGGAAAACCAGAACGCCCAGCCGGAAGCGGATCCCGGCGGCTACGGCACTCCCACCGCGGAACAGGAGATGGGAGGAATTCAGGGCTCCGTGGACAGTTCGGCGACGGGTGGTGCGGCCGGCGTGGACACGAACGAGCCTCAGTCCGGGACGGGTGATCCGGTGCCCCGGGACGTGGACCTTCCCTCCGGCGAAGCTGAGCTGGATGAGACGAATGATGACTCCCAGGGGTCGGCACCCGTGTCCTCGGAGTCCGGCCAGGAAGCCGCTGGGATTCCGGACGGCAGCGGCAACGACCTGCCCAAGGAAAAATCACCGAACGACGACGACGGCGAGAGCTTCGACGCCGGGTAACAGGCTGGTGCCGCTCCCGGCGCACCTGGCATTCTTACCGCTGAAGGCCTCTCTCTACTGCCTGCACTGGCTGTAGGGGGAGGCCTTCGCCGTGCCGGGCATACATCCACCCTGATCTGGGTACAGAACCAGACGAACCCCACCATCAATGCCAAGGCGGCGCCAGGAGGTTGGCTTTGAGCAGGAGATCGTCCGAACAGTGGGCACGGCGGGTTGAGGTGCCTGACAGCGTGGCAGTGGATGTGCTGATACCCACGTGCAACCGGCCGGCAGAACTGGCCGTGACGCTGGCAGGTTTGGCCGGGCAGGAGGGCCCCGCCTTTCGCGTGGTGGTCAGCGACCAGTCCACGGACGCCCCCGGCTGGGAACATCCTGCTGCTGCAGCGATGGTCCGCGTCCTGGAGGCCCAGGGGCGCCCGGTCACGCTGCTCCGGCACCTCCCGCGGCGCGGGCTCGCGGAGCACCGCCAGTTCCTGTTGGATCAATCGGCAGCCGGCCAGTGCCTCTTCCTTGATGACGACATCTGGCTGGAACCGGGAGCGCTGGAACGGCTTAGCAGGGCTCTTGACGAGCTGGATTGCGGCTTCGTGGGGATGGCTCCGCAGGGCCTGTCCTACCTTGATGACAAGCGGCCGGAGCAGACAGCCGGCTTTGAAGCGTGGGACGGTCCAGTGACTCCTGAGCGCATCCGGCCGGGCGTCCCCGGCTTTGACCGCTGGCCGCTTCATAACGCCGCCAATCTCAGCCACCTTAGCGCTGATCTTTCCCTGGCGCCGGGGGAGTGGCTGCCCTACCGGGTGGCGTGGCTGGGGGGCTGCGTGCTTTACCGGCGGGAAGCCTTGAATGCCGCCGGCGGCTTCGCCTTTTGGACGACCCTTCCCGTAGAGCACGCCGGCGAGGACGTGGTGGCCCAATGGCAGGTCATGGAAAGGTACGGCGCCGCCGGGATCCTTCCCTCGGGCGCTGTCCATCTAGAGTCCCCCACCACGGTGACGGACCGGCGCGTGGAGGCCTACGACGTCGTCCTGACCGCAGACGCGCAGGCGTAGCAGGAATGCAGGGTGCAGCAGCCGGGCCTGTACCCTGCTGCCCCCTCCCGCGGGCAGGCCGCGGGACGTATCCTTAGAACCAGGTTTTGCAGTGGGCCGCGAGCGCTTCAACCAAGGCGTGCAACATGGCCGCTGAACCCACGGAACCGGTTGGCTGGGGACCCTTTCCACTGCCCCCGGAGCCGGTTTTCGACAGCAAGGATGTCGAAACCTACCTCTGGGAAGTTACCCGTGAGTTCATGGCGGACATCAAGGGTGAAGCCCGCGGCATCGGCTGGGCCGCCACCCTCTTCCGCCTGGGGAAGGCTCGCACCCTGGCCGCAAGCAATGATCAGGCGCGCGAGGCGGACCAGGAACAATGTTCCTTCGCTGACGGTCCAGTCATTGAGGCCCTCCGCAGCGGTGAGTTCGTGCTGCTTTCCGACGTCAGCAGGGACCGGCGCTGGCCAGGGTATGCGAGCGCGGCTGCCGGCCACGGCGTCCAGGCCCTCCTGTCAGTGCCCATCGTGTCCGAGGGCGTGACAAGCGCAGCCATCAATCTCTACGCATCATCGCCCCACACATTCACCAGCGATGACCTCCTGCGAAGCCGCAGCTATGTGCAGCAGGTTGCCCGCGCGCTGCGCGTAGTGGTCCGGGTGGCCGAACGCGCAGAGGCTACGGCTGGCCTTGCCGTGGCCCAGAGCTCGCTGGTCCTGGTTGACCTGGCAGTGCGCAGCCTCACAGTCGAGTACGGCCTCACCCGGGAAGGGGCCCTGCGGTTCCTGCAGAGGGAGGCAATGCACCACGAGCTGGGCCTGCGGGATGCGGCCCTGAATGTTGTTGCCCCTGGCCCCGGCCGGGATCCTTCCATGCCGCGGCGGGATCCGGCGGATGACCTGGAAGACTTCCGCATGATGGCCCCGGCGGAGCTGGACCAGCCATCGGAGGCGGTTGCCCCCGAAGCCTTCCCTTCCACGACGACGACGACGGCGAAAGGACGGCCGGCATGACCATCGAAGAGCAGGAAGCGCACTCCGGGAGGCCCCCGGCGCAACGGCATCCGTGGCACCGCTTCGTCGCCCTCGGCGACTCCTACACGGAAGGAATCGGCGACCCGGAGCCACGCAGCATCGGCGGGTTCCGTGGCTGGGCGGACCGTGCCGCCGAGGAACTCAGCAGCGGCCAAAGCGACTTCGCCTATGCCAACCTGGCCGTGCGGGGACTGGTGCTCCAGGAGATCCTGGACCGTCAACTCGAACCGGCACTTGCCCTTAAGCCAGACCTGACGGCGATGTCCGGTGGCGGAAACGATGTGGTTTTCCACCGGGGAGACCCGGATAAGCTGGCGGAAAAGATGGACCAGGCGGTGGGCCTGCTGGCCGGGACGGGCGGAACCGTCCTGCTGTTTGCCGGGCCGGACTGGGGCAACACGCCGATGCTGGGCCAGACCCGGGGAAGGCTGGCCATATACAACGAGCACCTCCACCGCATTGGCATGCGCCATCACGCAGTGATGGTGGACCTGTGGTGCCTGCCGGCGCTCCACGACCCCCGGACCTGGGACAAAGACCGGCTGCATCTTTCACCGTTGGGCCACCACGCTGTGGCTGCCGCTACCCTTGACGCACTGGGAGTCCCGCATTCCCTGAAGGCCCTGCAGCCCCGCCCTGTTCCTACCTCCGGCTGGAAGCAGGCAAGGGCCGATGACCTGGTATGGGCGCGGCAGTACCTGTTCCCCTGGGTGCTGAGCCGGCTCCGGCCCCACACGGTGGAGTCCCTGGCGGCGAAACGTCCCCAGCCAGGACCGGTCTTCGGACTTGGGCGCCCTGGTCCGTTCCCGCCCGGCCACCCCGCTGGAACCGTGTCTTCGGGCGCGCTCGAGGACACCGGGGAAGTTGGCGAAGTGGCCTAGCAGGGCGGCGCTAGCGTTTCTTGGGCGTGCGCTTTGCTGCTGCGTTCATGGCTGCCTTGTCTGCAGGCGGCAAACCGGCCTGTTCGGTTTCGGGCTCGGCCACGGTCCCGCGGGCCTTCGCGATGGACTTCATGCCGTGGTAGATCACCAGGGCAGCGGCGGAACCGAGCGCGATACCGGTGAACTTGAGGTCGCCGATGGTCCAGGTGTAGTCGGCGATGCCGATGATCAGGGCCACTGCCGCGGTGGTGAGGTTCACCGGATTGGAGAAGTTCACCTTGTTCTGCACCCAGATCTTCACCCCGAGGATGCCGATCATGCCGTACAGCATGGTGGCGGCACCGCCCAGAACGCCTGGCGGAACAGTGGCGATGAGCTCGCCGAACTTGGGGGAGAAGCTCAGCAGGATGGCGAAGATGCCTGCCACCCAGTAGGCCGCCGTCGAATAGACCTTGGTAGCGGCCATGACACCGATGTTTTCGGCGTAGGTGGTGGTTCCGGACCCGCCGCCGAAGCCGGCCAGGACGGTGGCCGCACCGTCAGCCATAAGCGCGCGGCCGGAGACGCCGTCGAGGTTTTGGCCCGTCATGGCGGCCACTGATTTCACGTGGCCGATGTTTTCGGCCACCAGCACCAGCACCACGGGGACAAACAGGCCCAGGACGCCCACGTGGAATTCGGGGGTCTGGAACTGCGGGAGGCCCACCCAGGCGGCGGCGTCCATTTTTTCGTAGCTCACCTCGCCGCGCAGCATGGCTACGAGGTAGCCCACCACCACACCCACCAGGATGCTGAGCCGGCCCAGGATGCCGCGGAAGAGGACGCTGACCAGGATGATCGTGGCAAGGGTGATAACGGCAGTGACGGGGGCGGCGTCGAAATTGTTCTTTGCTGCCGGGGCAAGGTTGAGCCCGATCAGTGCGACGATGGCCCCGGTGACGATGGGCGGCATGAGCCGGTTGATCCAGCCTGCCCCGAACTTCTGCACAATGGCGCCCACCAAGGCAAGGGTTGCCCCGGCCAGGACCACGCCGCCCAGGGCCCCGGGCACGCCGAACTGCTGCTGGGACGCCATGATGGGCGCGATGAACGCGAAACTCGACCCGAGGTAGCTGGGCACCCGGCCTTTGGTGATCACCAGGAAAAGCAGCGTGCCGATGCCCGAGAAGAACAGGGTGGTGGCGGGCGGCATGCCGGTGATGATGGGCACCAGGAAGGTGGCGCCGAACATGGCCACCACGTGCTGCATGCCCACGCCGATGGTCAGCGGCCAGGCGAGCCGCTCGTCAGGGGCCACAACGTGGCCTGGGCGGATGGACTTGCCGGTGCCGTGCAGCTTCCACTTGGTTCCGAGCATGCTCATGGCGGGAGCCTTTCAAAAGGGGGGTGCCGCGGAGGGCGAAGATCAGTTTGCTCCAGAATACCGCCAGCCCCAGGTGCCGGTCCGCTGTGTCGGATGTCACGGGCCGTCACGGGAAGAGGACCGCAGTGGTTGAAGTTGCAAGTATGGAAAGCAACGAGGCCGCCCCAAGCAGCGGGGAGGCGCAGCGAAAGGTAAGCCCATGACCATTGCCCACGAAGAAGCAGTCATCGATCCGGCTGCCGTCGACGCCATTTTTGCCCAGGCCCGGACCGCCAACTCCTTCACGGGAGAGGTGACTGAGGAGCAGGCGCAGGCTATCTACGAGCTGACCAAGTTCGGCCCAACAGCCTTCAACTCACAGCCGCTGCGCGTAACCTACGTCCGCTCGGATGAGGCCCGGGCCGCACTGGTTGACGCCCTGATGCCGGGCAACCGTGCCAAGACCGCCTCTGCTCCGCTGGTGGCCATCCTCAGCTTCGACACCGACTGGGCCGGGCGGTGGGACAGCTTCCTTCCCGGTTACAACGCCCCCAAGGCCATGTATGACGCCAACCCGGAGCTCGCAGCCGCCACAGGCAACAACAACGCCCACCTGCAGGCCGGCTATTTCATCCTGGCCGTGCGCTCCCTCGGGTTCGCCGCAGGTCCCATGACGGGCGCAGACTTCGGTGCGATTGACGCTGCGTTCTTCCCCAACGGGGACCAGAAGAGCTTCCTTGTGGTTAACATCGGCCAGCCCGCCGAGGACGCTTTCG
The DNA here is from genome assembly GCF_059089735.1 of Arthrobacter sp. sptzw32. Lineage (NCBI taxonomy): Bacteria > Bacillati > Actinomycetota > Actinomycetes > Micrococcales > Micrococcaceae > Arthrobacter > Arthrobacter sp. sptzw32. Next base: position 87,203 of record NZ_JBNHEZ010000007.1, read on the forward strand.
GCGAAGCCAAGCCCAAGTTCGCCTACGAGGACGTCGTCCGCACCGTCTGATTGCGCCCGCCCCACCCGGACGCTCTCTCACTTAATGCGCCTTTTGCACAAACGCTCTTTCACCCCATGAAAGAGCGTTTGTGCTTAACCTGCATTAAGTGAGAGAGCGTCGCAGGGGGGTGGTGGGAGACTGGGCAGATGCGGAATCTCATCTTCGTCGTGTTCGTCGAAGCCGTGGCCGACAACGCAATTTTCCTGCGCACTGACTGGCCGCTGCACATCACCCTGGTGAGGTTCGACGTCGACAGCCCGGACGGTTCCGACCCTGCCGTCGGCGCTGCCGCACTTGCCGACGGCCCTGCCCGCAGGGCACTCGGCGCCCGCCTCACCGCAGGGGAGGACGCAGGGTTTGGCCGGAACGGTTCCGTGCCCGTCAGCCTCATCGAACCGCAGCCGGACCTCCAGGCCCTGCACGAAGAGCTGGTGGCGGCCGTTGGGAACCTCGGCGGCAAGGTCCTGACGCCCGGCCATACCCTCTCCGGCTACCGGCCCCACGTTTCGCACCACGGCGGCAGGCGGCTGAACCCGGGTGAGGAGGTGGTGCTGGACCGGATTGCCCTGGTGGACATGGCGCCGGACGGTGACCGCACCGTCCGGCGCATCCTGCGGCTGTGGGGCCAGGGGCCCGCAGCAACCGTTTAGGCGATGACGCCGTCCACCAGGGCTTTGGCTTCGGCCTGCACCTGCTTGAGGTGCTCCTCGCCCTTGAAGGACTCGGCGTAGATCTTGTAAACGTCTTCCGTGCCGGACGGGCGGGCGGCGAACCAGGCGTTCTCTGTAACCACCTTTAGCCCGCCGATGGACGCGCCGTTCCCCGGCGCTTCCGTGAGCTTGGAAAGGATCGGCTCGCCGGCCAGCTCCGTTGCCGTCACGTCCGTCGGCGAGAGCTTGCCGAGTGCAGATTTCTGCTCGCGGGTAGCGGCGGCGTCAATGCGCGCGTAGACCGGGGCGCCGAACTGGTCGGTCAGGCCCTTGTAGAGCTGGGACGGGGACTTGCCCGTGACCGCCGTGATTTCCGAAGCGAGAAGGGCCAGCAGGATGCCGTCCTTGTCCGTGGTCCAAACGCTGCCGTCCTTCTTGTTGAAGGAGGCGCCGGCTGATTCCTCACCGCCGAACGCACCCTCGCCGGAGAGCAGCCCGGGAACGAACCACTTGAAGCCCACCGGAACCTCCACCAGCTTCCGGCCGAGGCTCTCTGCCACCCGGTCAATGATCGAGGAGGACACCAAGGTCTTGCCCACCACGGAATTCGGGTTCCAGCCGCTGCGGTTGCGGTAGAGGTAGTCGATGGCGACAGCGAGGTAGTGGTTGGGGTTCATCAGCCCGCCCACCCCATCAACAACAGGTGTGACGATGCCGTGGCGGTCAGCGTCGGCGTCGTTGCCGGTGGCAATATCGAAGGCCGGCCGGCCGGAGGACGACGCATCAGCCATGCGCCGGATCAGTGAAGCCATGGCCGCGGGGGAGGAGCAGTCCATCCGGATCTTCTCATCCCAGTCCAGTGTCATGAACGCCCACTGCGGATCTACCGTGGGGTTGACCACTGTGAGGTTCAGGTGGTGGCGCTCGCCAATCTCACTCCAGTAGTCCACTGCCGCGCCGCCCATGGGATCAGCACCAATGCGCACGCCGGCCTCGCGGATGGCGTCCAGGTTCAGGACCGAAGGCAGGTCATCCACGTAGCTGCTCAGGAAGTCGAACTTGCCGGTGGTGTCGGCAGCGAGTGCGTCGGCCAGCGGTACGCGCTTCACGCCCCTCAGGCCGTTTTCGAGGAGCTCATTGGCGCGGTTGGCAATCCAGCCGGTGGCATCGGAGTCGGCAGGGCCGCCGTGCGGGGGGTTGTACTTGAAGCCGCCGTCGGCCGGGGGGTTGTGGCTGGGGGTGACCACAATGCCGTCCGCCTGGGGAGCGCCGGCGCCGGCGTTCCGGTTGTAGGTGAGGATGGCGTGGCTCAGTGCCGGGGTGGGCGTGTAGCCGTGGCGGGCGTCGATAAGGACCTGGACGCCGTTGGCAGCCAGGACCTCGAGCGCGGAGTTCTGCGCCGGCTCGCTGAGGGCGTGGGTGTCCTTGGCCAGGAACAGCGGGCCGGTGATGCCCTGCCCTGCCCGGTACTCCACGATCGCCTGCGTGATGGCAACGATGTGCTGCTCGTTGAATGACGCTTTAAGGCTCGAGCCGCGGTGCCCGGAGGTTCCGAACGCCACACGCTGGCCGGGATCACCCAGATCCGGCGTGATGTCGTAATACGCGTCAAGGAGCGCAGTGATGTCAACAAGGTCCTGGGGTTGGGCAACTGTACCCGCGCGGCTAGCCATGGCTACAGCATGCCAGACCCGGGCCGGAGTCAAAACGACCCGTCCAGAATCCGGTCGTGTGTCCCGCCTGTGACGGAACCGCGTCATCAGCCGAGTAGCCCGCCTGAGTACCGGTCCGGAAAAGTACTTATATACCGCCGCCACCGCCTCCTGTTACTTTCGGAAAAACCGGGCGGAGAGTCCGTAAGCAAAGGGCGACGACGGCCTTCCGCCGTCGAAATTCCAATGAAAGCAGGGACGGCCATGGGGGCAGGGGACGGGGCAGCGGAGCACTCCAGGCTGGCCGCCGAAAGGGTCGCGAGACTCAAACGCCGGCTCGACCAGGCCGAGCACTCCACCAAGGCATGGGATGCCGGAGCAGCAGGTGAGCGCGTGGTGGCGGAGAAGCTCAGCGAGCTCGTGCCGCGCGGCTGGTACGTGCTGCATGACGTCTATTGGCCGGGTCGGCCAAAAGCCAGCCTGGATCATGTCCTGGTGGGCCCGGGCGGTGTGGTGGTGGTGGACGCCAAGAACTGGACGGGCGAAGTGCGCGTCTCCTCCGGTGTGCTGTGGCAGGGCCGGTACGCCCGCACCCAGGCCGTGGAAGGGGCGCTTGCCCAATGCGCCGCCGTCGCCTCCGTGATGGCGCCGCCCCACCGCCGGCTGGTGCGTCCCCTGATTTGTATGGCGGCCCAACCTGATCTGTTCGGCGTGACGAACGCTGACGTGCCCGTGGCTGGTTCGCAGCGCGTTGTGGGAGCCATTGAAGCTTTGCCGCCGGTGCTGGACCAGCAGACCGTGGCGGGGCTCTATGCGCACCTTGGCCAGCAGCTCACGCACGAACAGGAACCCGGAATCACGGCGTTCCGCAACGTGCGTTCCGGCACGGTGGTGAAACCGGCCGGTGCACGCCCGGCGCCCTCGGATCCTGGAGGCGAGCCCCGGCCCGTGCCGGCTGCCCGTGTTGTGCCTCCACGTACCAGGGGCCAGGGAAATGTGCGCGGAACGGCGGCCGGCGGGCGGAATCCGGACACTCGACGGCACGGCGCGTCGGGAGCAGGAGCCCTCGCGCTCCTGGCGGCGTTCGTCATTTTCGCCGTCTACGTGCTGCCCTATTTGGGGCAGTAGACCTGCGACGGCGGCCCGGGCGTGTCCTGGCGGCAGCCTGAGGGGCCGGCGCCTTCTGTTATTCCTCCACCGCGTAAAAGTCCAGATGGAAGCCGATGTCCGTTCCGGCGCCGGTCAGCTCGATATCCTGTCCCCGCATGTAGCCGCGGATCCGGTATTGGTTGCCCGGCACCACCTTGAACAGGTGCTCGTCATTGCTCCAGCCCGTAATCGCATCTGCTCCCTCGGCGTTGGAGATCGAAAGGCTTCCATCGTCCTGGTAGCCGGTGGTTTCCCGCGAGAACGTGGGCGGCGGGTTCCCGGTGCCGCTGCTCCACTCGTACCACTTCATGATGCTCTTGCTGGTGAGGTCATCGTGTGAGACCTCCCGAATCTCAGTTCCATCCGGCCGGTACTCAGTAACGGTCACGAGGTCAAAGTAGGCTGTTCCGCGCATTCCTCCCTTCGCGGACACCACCGGCATGGCCAAGTCGGCGGAGCTGTCCTCGAGTGGAACCAGTGGGCTTTCGTAAAGGGCCCAGTCCGAGGTCCCTGCCGGAAGGGATGCGGTGCTGACGGTGCTTCCGGGCAAAAGGGTGCGTTCGGCAGGCTTGGGGTCGCCACCAGATGCACAACCCGCCATGGCCAGGACAAGGATTGCCAGCATCCGGCGGGGCAGCGGGCGCCGGGTCCTTGCCGTCAATGTGGGCCGCAGACGGCGCTCTGCGGAGGCATCTTTATCACCGCGCATATAGCCCTCCTGTATTCCAGGTACAGCCCCAGCTTATTCATCAGGTGGCGGGTATGTAAGGAAGCACCCTGGCCTTGTCTGGTCCGCCAGGTGCCGGAGCGCGGTGCGCTATTACCGCTGCGGAGAGCGCGCGCGGTGCGCGTTCCGGCGAAGCTGCAGGATGCGGGCACCACCGGCCACTGCCACCAGGACGCCACCGGTCACGCTGGCGATGAACAGTGCCATCCCCAGCGGGACAAATCCTTCCAGCCCGAAGTAGCGGACGGCCACCTGGTCCTGGTTCTGCAGGATGAAGATGATCAGGAGGATCAGCAGGATCAGGGCGGCCACGACGGCGGCCCACACCACCCCGGCACGGGTCACCCGTGGCTGGTCAGCGGCAGGCAGGGGTCCGTTTGCCGGGGTGCTCTCTGCTGCCCGCGGGCTTTGGCTTACTCCGGTCCCGGGGGCTGGGGAGTCGGCGGGGGAAGACGTTCCGGCTGAAGATGGGGCCGCGGTGTAGTTCCCGGTGCCGGGCTCCGGCTGCCGGTCCGGCGCGGGGGACGGGTAGTTCTCCGTGCTCATGCTGTTCCCTTCCTGCGGACGTGAATACTAAGCATGCTTATGGTCCCACCCTAGTCGGAGGTCTTCCTGCAGCACAACGCGGGGGAGGAGCTGAGTCCTGGAAAATCACCACGTGGCGGGATGGGGGTGGCCTGGAGCCGTCCCGACACAGCGGAAGGGCCTCCATTGGAGTCCCTTCCGTTGTCATTGACCATGCCGGCGTCAGACCCTTTCCTCGCTCCGTTCGGCTGAAGGGGTGCGCGGTGCCGGCGTCCTGCGCCAGTTCGGGAATGCCCAGAACGTATAGTTCTGTGCCTTCACCGGCTTTTCCGGTGTTTCTACCGGGCTTTCCTGCTTCGCTTCGGGTTGGCGGTCAGCTTCTTTTCTGGTGCTCCGCCCGAAGTCTTTGTTGCTGTAGGAATAACACATCACAGGCCTCCTTATGGTGACTGCCCTTTAATCGTCCTCCTGTTCGCCCACGGAGTCGAGGGATCCGTAGCATGCCCTGCAAGGAGGAGGTGCAGCTTACGCGACGCCGGAGATGAGGTCCTCGGCGTCCTGCGGCCGGTGGAACTCGCACGGCCCGTGATGCCTGAGTGGAAGCAGGCAGATCCGGCCGGTGGGCAAGTGGACCAACGCGCAGCGGCCGGTTCTGGCCAGGTCCTCCCTGACGTTGGCGTTGCTGAGGTCCCGCCTGCCCTGATACGTGGGACGGGAGGTTTCGCTGGCGGTGGTGGAATGTTCAGCGCCCATGAGAGTAACTCCTCGTTGAGTATTGGCCTTTGCAGGAACGGAACCGGTGCGGTGCTGCCAGTCTTATGCATCACGGTTACGGCAGTATTAAACCCGCGTTAGAACCAGGTCAACAAGCCCCCATCCGAGGCTTCAATAACCCAATTGATGCGCCACCTGCAGCAGGAGTTTCTCGGAACCCGAGGAACCTACGAGCTGGATACCCATCGGCAGCCCGAGGCCGGGGGCGTCGCCGGTCCAGTGGACCGGAAGGGTGACGGCGGGCAGGCCGCACACATTGACCATGGCGGACCATGGCGCGAATTCGCACTGTTTCCGGTAGTCGCCGTCGGCGTCGCCTGCCCATTGTGCCGCCGGCCAGCGGTCGCCGCCGTGCGCTGTGCCGGTGAACCAGCCCACCGGGCGCGGCGTCTGGGCGAGCGCCGGCATCAGGAGCAGGTCCCACTGCGCGTACTGCGCTACGGTGTCGCGCTCAAACTGCCGCAGGAAAGCAACCGCTTCGTTCACCTTCGCATGGCTGCGCTGCTGGGCCCGGCGGCGGAATGTCCGCGTGAGCGGCGCCAGCAGCGCTTCCCGGTGCGGACTGATCCTGGCCGTGCCCACCGGCGCCGTCCAGGCGGTGGTGAAAGCATCAGGGTAGCGGTTGTCATAGCGGATGTTCGCTTCGCTGAGCGAATGCCCCGCGTGCTCCAGAAGTTTCTCCCCCGCCCGGAGTGCGTCCAATGCCTCCTGGTCCGGAGTAAAAGGAAAGGTGCCGGACCAGGGGCTGTCCAAGGTGACGCCGATCCTTAGCCGGGGCGGCTCCTGTTCCAGCCGGGCGAGGTAGCCGCGATCCCGGGCGGACCCGGAAGGTGTGAGGGCATCCATCATCAGGGCGGCGTCGGCGGCGCTCCTGGCCAGCGGGCCGGACACCACCAGCCGGGCCGGGTCTCCCAGGCTTTCCCCGGCCGGCACCAGCCCGCGGCCCGGCTTGAGCCCCACCAATCCGCAGGCGGCGGCCGGGATGCGGATGGACCCGCCGCCGTCCGAGCCGGGCGCGAACGGAAGAAATCCGGCGGCCACCGCTGCGGCGCTTCCACCCGAGGAACCCCCGGAACTCCTGCTGGGAGCGTACGGATTCCGTGACGGCGGTGCCACGCGGTTTTCGCTGTAGGCGGTCAGCCCGAATTCGGGCACCTGGGTCTTTCCCAGGGACACGCCGCCGGCATCTTTCAGGAGCGCCACCAATGGCCCGTCGTTCACGGCAGGTTTGTGGTCAAGCGCAGCACTGCCGTGCGTGGTCACCACCCCGGCCACGTCAGTGAGGTCCTTGAACGCCAGGGGCATGCCGTGCAGGAGCGGGAGCTCCTCGACAGGAATCCGGTTTCGAAGCCTGTCGGCCGCCCGGGCATGGTCCGTGGCCTGTTCAGCCGTCACCGTGACAAACGCCCCGAGCAGGGGATTGTGCTGGTCAATCCGGCCCAGGAAGTGCGCTGCCGCTTCCGCTGAGGAGACCTCGCCTTTCCGGAGGTTGTCCCGAAGGGCGACGGCGGAAAGGTCGTGTAGTTCAGGCAAGGTACCTCGGTTCCAGGCGTTCCTCCTCCACGCCATCTCCGTTCCGGGAAGCCGTGACGACGTAGGCGCCCTTTCCGGGGACTTCGGCTACGGCCTCCACCAGTGAGGTGCCCCGGTAAACCAGCCCGACGCCGTCGTCCGTGCAGTGCGTCTCGCCCAGCGTCCCGTCCGCCACCAGCCGGTGAACCAGCGGCCGCCTTCGCTCCTCCGAGTCGTAATGCACCCCGTTGGCGTAAGGGAGGAAGGCCAGGCCATTCGTTACTGCCCGCAGTTCGGGCCCGAAGGAATCCGTGGTTCCGCCCTTGAACCAGCAGAGCGACCCGGCGGACACACCGGCCAGGACCACTCCGCTCTGCCATGCCCGGCGAAGGATATGTTCGAGGCCGTGGGCCCGCCACACTGCCAGCAGGTTCACCACCGAGCCCCCGTTGACCCACACAACGTCCTGCTCCAACAGATGCGCCTCGGGGTCGGCATGATTGGGCATGGTGAAGAGGTTCAGGTGGCTGAAGTCGAAGTCCGCCAGCCGTGCCGCTTCGTCCAGTTCTGCATGGAACGCCCGCTGGTCCCCTGCGGCGGTGCCTATATGGGTCACCTTCGGCGCCCGGCCGCTGACGCCGGAAAGTTCGACGGCGTGGTGCAGCAAAGGGCCGAACTCCAGGCGGGTGCGCATACCGGGCCTGATGCCGCCGGAAGTGGCAAGGATGGTGGGCTGCTCTGCAGGCAAAGGGCCTCCTAAAGTTTTATCCAGAAGCCTAACTTGCCGAACTTGCCGAACTTGCGGGCACGGCGCGGGCACTAGGCTTAACCCTGAACCCGATCTGCCAGACAGGACTTGCCATGAGCGATTTTGATACCGTCCGCGTCAACGACCTCCCCGCCGATGCCGCCATCCTGGATGTCCGCGAGGATTACGAATGGGTTGCCGGGCATGCTGACGGCGCCCTCCACATCCCCCTCGACCAGCTTCCCGCGCGGCTGGACGAACTCGATCCGGACCAGGATCTGTACGTCATTTGCCGCACCGGCGGCCGTTCCTTCCGCGCAGCGCAGTGGCTGACGGGCCAGGGCTACACCGCGATCAATGTCTCCGGCGGCATGGACCAGTGGCTGGAGGCCGGAAAGCCCCTGGTCTCCGACAACGGGCTCAAGCCGCTGGTTTTGTAGGGCCCCCGCGAGCTTCGCTACTTTCGGCGCCCGGCCACGGGCGCTTCCATGTCTTTAAAGGAATACCTATGCCTGCGCCCGCTGCCACCTATGCCTTCCTTGGGCCTGGGGGCACTTTCACCGAAGCAGCCCTTCTGAAGGTGCCCGGCGCTGCCGAGGCCCACCGCGTCCCGGCGTCAAACGTCAACGCCGCGCTGGACAAGGTGCGAGAGGGAGCAGTCAGTGCGGCGATGGTTCCCATCGAGAACTCAGTGGAAGGCGGTGTAACGGCCACCCTCGACGCCATTGCCACCGGTCCTGAACTGCGGATCATCCGCGAAGTCCTGGTACCCATCAGTTTTGTCCTGGTGGCCCGGCCCGGCGTAGCGCTACAGGACATCCGGCGGGTCTCAACCCACGGCCACGCCTGGGCACAGTGCAGGCTATGGATGGAGGCAAACCTGCCGGGAGCAGAATACGTGCCGGGATCGTCAACTGCCGCAGCAGCCGTGGGACTGCTGGACGCGGACTGCCACTACGACGCCGCCATCTGCGCGCCGCTTGTTGCCCGGGAACAGCCGGGGCTTTCCGCACTCGCCGAGGACATCGGCGATAACCCCGGCGCTGTTACCCGCTTCATCCTGGTCAGCCGCCCCGGCATCCTGCCCGAACGAACCGGGGCGGACAAGACCACGGTTGTAGTGCCCCTGCCCGAGGACCGGCCCGGCGCGCTCATGGAGATCCTGGACCAGTTTGCCAGCAGGGGCGTGAACCTCAGCCGGATCGAATCCAGGCCCACCGGACAGTACCTCGGGCACTACTTCTTCAGCATCGATGCGGACGGCCACCTCAATGACGCTCGCGTAACCGATGCCCTGGCGGGGCTGCACCGCATCAGTCCGGCCACCCGTTTCCTTGGCTCCTACCCCCGGGCCGATGGCCAGGAGACGCGGGTGGAGCCGCATACCTCCGACAATGCCTTCAAAGCGGCACGGCAGTGGGTGGACGGGTTGCAGCCTCCCGCGGGCCGGCCGGAAACCGGTTCCGGCCCTTCGCCCACAGCGTAGGTAATTGCACTTCCTACCACTTCCGCGGGCTGTGGACAATGCGTATGCTTACTTGATCCACATTGGGGGATGGCCCCTAACGAAGGGAGCGGGTCATGAGTACCAACAGCTCTGACAACGATGGCCAGGGAATGATCATCAATCCCCGCCCCACCGCCGACAACCAGGACTGGGACGGCGACGAGGCAGACCGGGCTGACCGCCTGCGCTTCGAAGAGGAACAGGCCATGATCCGTGAGCAGTCCGAGGCCCGCGCCGCCGCGAAAGCAGCCGCCGAGGCACACAAGGAAGCCCACGCCTGACCTTCGTTCCTCAGACCAGCAAATCCTGCCCTTTGACCCTGACCAACAGCGAACGCGGCTCCACCTGGACGGTAACCCTGGTGGCTTCTCCTGCCGTGTCGCCGTCGATCTGCGTGGGCATCGGTTCCAGGCACTTGATGACGATCCTGCCTGACCTGTAAACGGTCATGATGGGCAGCTTCCCGCTGTGCTTGAACATGATCTTTACGTACATCAGCAGCCAGCCGATGGCGCTGCGGGGGCTCATCACCACCACGTCCAGCATGCCGTCGTCGATCATGGCCTGCGGGATGAAATCAATGCCGCCGGGAACCAGGCCGCAGTTGGCGAAAAGGATGCTGCGGATGTTCCGGACCTGGTCCGGGCTGCCGTCCAGCGAGATCGAGACTTTTTTCCGCCGGCCGGGCAGGTGGCGCATACCGGCCTCGGTGTAGGCAAGCCAGCCGAACGTCTTTTTGAGGCCGGCGTTGGTGTCCGCCAGAACTTCGGCATCCATGCCGATGCCGGCGATCACCAGGAAGGCGTGCTCGGAGGACTGGCCGGTGCGGGAGTTCTCGATGCCCATCCGGGCGGTGTCGATGAAGCGCTGGTGGCCGAAGAGCGCCGTCTGCACACTGCCGTGGAGGTCGTTGACATCCAGGTTCACATTGCGGGCCAGCAGGTTGCCGGTACCCAGCGGAATAAGGCCCATCGCTACTCCGGTGCGGGCAAGGGACTCAGCCACCACCCGTACGGTGCCGTCACCGCCGCCCACCACAATGACGTCGGGCTTGTGCCGCAGCGCCGCCTGCACCTGCGAAAAGCCGGGGTCCTCCGCCGTGGTTTCGTAGATCACCGGCTCGTCCCAGCCGGCAGTCAGGCATGCGCGCTGGATGGTTGCCCTGGCTTCTTCCGACCGGGCCTTGACCGGGTTGAGGACGACGGCGACCCGCTGCTGGGTAAGCCCTGGTTCGTGCGCATCCCCGCCTACGGCACTACGCACGTGCAGCGCCTTGAGCCTGCGGACTCCCCACCAGCTGGAGACAGCGAAGGCAAGAGCCACCGCAATCAGCAGGTAGAGAATCAGGTCGCTCATGGTGGTTCAACAGTATCCCGGCGTCAGGTGCGCCGGTCCCGTACCCCGGCCCGCCGCCGTCGTACTCCTGCGGATTGGATACCCTAATGAGGTGATCGACGTAAAAGACCTCAGCGAAAACCCGGATAAGTTCCGAGCCAGCCAGCGCGCCCGCGGCGCAGACGAATCAGTGGTGGACGCGATCATCTCCGCGGACTCTGCACGCCGGGCGGCACTGATCCGCTTCGAAAACCTCCGCGCCGAGCAAAATGTATTCGGCAAAAAGGTGGCCCAGGCCAAGGGCGACGAGAAGAAGGCCCTGCTGGCCGAGGTAAAGGAGCTGGCCAACTCGGTCAAAACCGCCTCCGCTGAGGCAGACGCCGCGCAGTTGAAGCAGGAAGAACTGCTGCGCACCATTCCCAACCTCGTCGAGGACGGCGTCCCCGAGGGTGGCGAGGACGACTACGTTGTGGTCAAGACCGTTGGCACCCCGCGGGAGTTCCCGGACTTCCAGCCCAGGGACCACCTGGAAATCGGTGAGCTGATCGGCGCGATCGACATGGAACGCGGCGCGAAGGTCTCCGGCGCGCGGTTCTATTTCCTCCGCGGTGTAGGTGCCCGGCTGGAGATGGCACTGCTGCAGATGGCCATGGACCAGGCCATCGAGGCCGGCTTTGTCCCGATGATCACGCCCACTCTAGTGCGCCCGGAGACGATGCAGGGAACGGGCTTTGACGTAAAGCACGACGCCGAGATCTACCGTCTCGCCGAAGACGACCTTTACCTTGTGGGCACCTCCGAGGTTGCGCTGGCCGGCTACCACGCGGACGAAATCCTGGACTTTTCCAAGGGCCCCATCCGCTACGCCGGCCAGAGCTCCTGCTACCGCCGGGAAGCCGGATCCCACGGCAAGGACACCCGCGGCATCATCCGCGTGCATCAGTTCAACAAGGTGGAGATGTTCATCTACACCACAGTTGAGGAAGCGGCCGCCGAGCACCAGCGCCTGCTGGCCTGGGAAGAGGAGATGCTGGCCAAGTGCGAGCTGCCGTACCGGGTCATTGACACCGCTGCCGGCGATCTTGGCATGTCCGCCGCCCGTAAGTACGACTGCGAAGCGTGGGTCCCCACCCAGGCGGCGTACCGCGAGCTGACCTCGACGTCCAACTGCACCACCTTCCAGGCCCGCCGCCTGAACATCCGCGAACGCGCGCTCAATTCCGAGGGCGTGGCCAAGGGCACCCGGGCTGTTGCCACCCTGAACGGAACGCTGGCCACCACCCGCTGGATCGTGGCACTGCTGGAGCACCACCAGAATGCGGACGGCTCGGTCAACGTGCCCAAGGCACTGCAGAAGTACCTCGGCGGGCTGGAGGTCCTCCCGGTCCTGTAGGTTCGGCTGGTCCTGGGCTTCGCCCCCTCTGGCGGACTCTGCACCTGCACTTCGCCGGTGCCGGGCCCGCCAGAGGCATTTACCAACTGTTCAATAACACTGTGGCGCGCGTCCTAGCAGGATTTTGGCGGCATCTGCTCTACTTGATGGATGACTACGCTGACTGAAACCTCAGTCGCCGGCAACGATGACCGGCGAGAGAACGAAAACAAGAACGCAGCCCAAAAGCTGATGATCGCCCTGGATGTGGACGGCACGCTGGTGGACCACGACGGCCACATGACGCCGGCCGTCCGCGAAGCGGCACAGGCAGTAGTGGCAGCCGGGCACGAGGTAATGATCGCCACCGGGCGCTCCCTCAACGCCATGCTCCCCATCCTTGAGAAAATCGGCATCGAGCGCGGCTATGCGGTGTGCTGCAACGGCGGCGTGACGCTGCGGCTTCACCCGGATCTTGAAAACGGGTACGAGGTCATCCACAAGGCCACCTTCGATCCCGCTCCTGCGCTCCGTGCACTGCGCGAGCGGCTTCCGTCGGCGAAGTACGCGCTGGAGGACGAGGACGGCAACTTCCTTTCCACCGAACGCTTCCAGGATGCCAGCTTCGGCGTCGAGGCCGTTGGCGTGGATTTTCACACCATGCTCGAGGCCACGGCAGTGCGTGTGGTGGTGTTCAGCACCGAAAACACACCCGAAGAATTCACTGAGGCGATCGAGCACATCGGCCTTGCCGGCGTCACCTACTCGGTGGGCTGGACCGCGTGGCTGGACATCGCCGCTGCCGGCGTCACCAAGGCCAGCGCCCTGGAAAGCCTGCGTGGCCGCCTCGGGATCGAACAGCACCTCACGGTGGCTGTCGGCGACGGCCGCAATGACATCGAGATGCTGAATTGGGCCGGACGGGGCGTGGCGATGGGCCAGGCCCCCGAGGAAGTCATCGCCGCCGCGGACGAAGTGACTCACTCCGTGTTCGACGACGGCGCTGCCCACGTGCTGCGAAGCCTCCTCTAAAGCTGCCGGCGGAGCGCACGCCGATACGCACGGGCCCTGGCCAAGCGGACGCCCGTCGTCGGGCAGAATGGAAAGCATGACCCTTACGACGTTCGCCCTCATCCGCCATGGCCAGACCGACTGGAATGCGCAGCGCCGGCTGCAGGGATCCACAGACATCCCGCTGAACGAGGTGGGCCGGGCCCAGGCGCGGGATGCAGTCGCTGTCCTCGCGGCCTACGAATGGGACGCCATCGTGTCCTCACCCCTGGGCCGCGCAGCTGAGACCGCCGATGTCATCGCCGCGGGGCTTGGCCTCAGCGATGTCCGGCGCGTCCCCGAACTGGTCGAGCGCTGCTTCGGGCCCGCGGAAGGCATGCAAGCCGGGCCGGAACTCGATGCGATGCGCATTCCCGGTGGTTTCCGGGGCGCCGAAAGCGAGGACGAGGCAGCGGACCGCGGACTCGCAGCCCTGGAGGCTCTGGCTGAGGAATTCCGCGGCCGCCGGCTTCTCGTCGTCGCCCACGGAACGCTGCTTCGGGTGACCCTCAGCCGCGCCGTTGGCAGCACCCTCAAGAGCATTGACAACGCCGTACTGAACCTCGCACACCACCACGCGATCGACGGCTGGCAGCTTGAGTACTTCAACGGCGAACCGGTGCTGGCCGCCAGCCAGGGCTGACCCGCACCCCAGGTCAGCCGAGCAGCAGGGCGGCTCCAAGCAGCAACGGGACGGACAGCACGGAGGTGATCACCGCCGTCGACTGAACTGCAGCAAGCACGCCAACAGCGCCGCTACCGCACCTCGAGGATCAGTGCGAGCAGCCTTGCTGCGGCCGGCCGGGCAGCGTGTTCCTCGTTCCATTGCGCGCGGGCCACTGCTTTGCTGACCGCCTGGGTGGTGATGCCCAGTTCCTGGGCCACAGCCTTCTGCTGGCCGCGGACGCCCGGGGTGAGCAGGTCAAGGACCCGCCACTCAGCGCTGGAACGGTCCCGGACGATATGGCCCAGCAACCGGAGCACCGCTTCAGCGTCATGGGCGACATCGGCCAGGGGTCCCTCTACCGCCACCGGAACCCGCTCCTTGCTGTTCCGCAGCCGGTCCACTGCACGCCGGGCGTACACCAGTCCGTGACCGGAGACGTCCTTGATCTGGTTGGGCAGCGGCTTGTTGACCGGCCCAACGCCGATTCCCACGTACCAGGAGCCGCAGCGCAGTGCGATCAGCGCGGCTTCCACGGCCTGGTGCGGGCAGTCCACGATGCCCTGGACCTCGTCCTCCACGGACCGGTCAAAATCCAGGCGCGCAGGAATGTGCCGCAGGTCCTTAAGTAACTGCGGCACCCGGTCGCCGTCACGCCGGCTGTCGGTCTGGTTGATGGTCAAGGTGAACATTTGAACCAAAGACTACCCGCAGGTAGCAGAGTGGGGGCAAGCGGGGTTGCCTCGCCCGGAGCCATCTGATGCGATGGACCGACGGCCGCCTTTGGCGGCGAACCCGACGTGAGGATGGTTATGGCCGGCAGCATGGGGCAGGACGAACTCGAACTCGTAGACCGCTGGTGGCGTGCTGCCAACTACCTATCCGTGGGCCAGATATACCTCCGCTCCAACCCCCTGCTGCGCGAACCGCTGAAGGCCGGGCACACCAAGTCCCGCCTGCTGGGGCACTGGGGAACCACACCCGGGCTTAACTTCGTTTACGCGCACTTGAACCGGGTGATCCGCCGCGACTCCGCCGAGATGCTCTTTGTGGCAGGTCCCGGCCACGGCGGCCCGGCCGTGGTGGCCAACGCCTGGCTGGAAGGAACATATTCCGAAATCTACGGCCACGTAGGCAACGACGCTGACGGCATGGCCGAGCTGTTCCGCCAGTTCTCCTACCCGGGCGGCATTCCCAGCCACGCCGCTCCGGAAAGCCCCGGCTCCATCAGCGAGGGCGGCGAACTCGGTTACTCCCTGGCACACGCCTACGGTTCAGTGCTCGACAATCCCCAGCTGGTAACCGCCGTCGTGATTGGCGACGGCGAGGCCGAAACCGGGCCGCTGGCGGCCAGCTGGCACTCGCACAACTTCCTGGACCCGGCGACAGACGGCGCCGTGCTGCCCATCCTGCACCTCAACGGCTACAAAATCGCCAACCCCACCATCCTGGCGCGGATGCCCGAAGCCCAGCTGGAACAGCTCCTGCGCGGTTACGGCCACGAGCCCTGTTTCGTCACCGTGAAGGACCCGGACGACACCGCGCAGGCGCACCGGGACTTCGCCGCGGCACTGGAAATCTGCATGGACGGCATCCGCGCCATCCAGGAGTCCCGGCGGGCACAGGAAGGAGCGGAGGAAAGTGACAGCGGGGCGCCCCGGTGGCCCATGATTGTGCTGCGCTCGCCGAAGGGCTGGACGGGACCACGTGAGGTTGACGGCCTCCAGGTTGAAGGGACCTGGCGGAGCCATCAGGTGCCCCTCTCGGCCGTCCACACCAACGAGGACCACCTGCGGCTGCTCGAGGAATGGCTGCAGTCCTACCGTCCTGAGGAACTGTTCGACGGCGACGGCAGGCTCCGGCCCGAGGTCGCCCGGGGTGCACCCACCGGGGACTACCGGATGAGCGCTACGCCCCACGCCAACGGCGGCCTGCTGCGCCGCCCTTTGAAGCTGCCCGACTACCGGGACCACGCGGTCGAGGTTGCCGCCGCGGGGACGGATCGCGTCAGCCCCATGATCACCCTGGGCTCGTGGATGCGGGACGTCATCGAGCTGAACATGGAAACGTTCCGGCTGTTCGGCCCGGACGAAACTGCGTCCAACCGGCTCCAAAACGTGTATGAGGTCACGGACAAGGTGTGGCAGTACCGGATTGACGACGCCGACGAGCACCTTGCGCGCTCCGGCCGGGTTATGGAGGTGCTGAGCGAGCACTTGTGCCAGGGCTGGCTGGAGGGCTACCTGCTGACCGGCCGGCACGGTGTTTTCAGTTGTTACGAGGCCTTCATCCATATCGTCGACTCGATGTTCAACCAGCACGCCAAGTGGCTGAAGGTGCACCGCAAGCTGCCGTGGCGCCAGCCTGTGGCGTCGCTGAACTACCTGCTGTCCTCGCACGTGTGGCAGCAGGACCACAACGGCTTTTCCCACCAGGACCCGGGCTTCATAGACCATGCCGTGAACAAGAAAGCAGAGGTTATCCGCGTCTACCTGCCACCGGACGCCAATACGCTGCTGTCCGTGATGGAGCACTGCCTGGCGTCCACGGACTACGTAAACATTGTGGTCAGCGGAAAGCAGCCGTCACCGACGTGGCTCGGGCCCGCCGACGCCGCCACCCACTGCCAGCGGGGACTGGGCATCTGGGAGTTCGCCGGGTCCGAGGTGCCCGGCGAGGAGCCCGACGTCGTCCTGGCCTGTGCCGGGGACGTGCCCACTGTCGAGACGGTGGCCGCGGCCGGGCTGCTCCGCGCCGGGGTGCCCGGACTAAAGGTCCGCGTAGTGAACGTGGTTGACCTGATGCGGCTGCAGGACGAAAGCGAACATCCGCATGGCCTCCCGGCACGCGATTTCGACGGGATCTTCACCCCGGACAAGCCCGTCATCTTCGCTTACCACGGCTATCCCGCGCTCATCCATCGGCTGACCTACCGGCGCAGCAACCAGGAGGGCCTGCACGTGCGCGGCTACAAGGAGGAGGGAACCACCACCACGCCTTTCGACATGGCGATGCTGAACGGCATCGACCGGTTCCAGCTGGCCATCGACGCCATCGACCGCGTGCCCGGCCTGGCGGAAAAGCATTCGCTGCTGCGGCAGGAGCTCCAGGACAGCAGGATCCGTGCCCGTGAGCACACCCGCACCCACGGGGAGGACCCGGAGGAGATCACGAACTGGAAGCTGGGTGCCTAGCCGGGATGCTTCGCGGGGGTCGCAAGTACGCCGGCCATGACTGCTACCGGCGCCGGAACATGGTGGAAGCAGTCCGCAACGCCGTTGCCGGCAGGCCGGACCGTGCCGCGGGCCGTTCTGATGTGAGCTGCAGCGCCCCGGGTATTCCACCTTTGTCCTCGAGGTCCTCGCCCCGGGCGAAGGCTGCCCAAAGGCTGCGCATTTGCCGGCCGACGGCATCCACGTCCTCCCAGCGGGCTCCCGCGATCAGCCCCACGCCGTCCCACGTGGTCCGGTTGCCGAGGAGCAGCGGGAGATCGATGGTGTGGGCAGCGCCGAAAATGTTGCGGGGGGCATGCCAATCCAGCACGTAGCGGTGGGCCTTTCCGCCGGCCCGGGCATGGCGGCGGGCGAATTTCCGGCTCGCCCGGCCATAGACCGTTTCGGTGACCACCCAGTCGATGGCCTTGACGGCGGCGTTGCCGACCACAGGCACGCCTGCCAGCCCGTGAAGGTACGGGCTGCGCGTCAGGAAGAGCCGTGCCTCCTCGGACGTGTGTCCGATCAGCACTTCGATGCCGGGGGCTGCGCGGTTCCAGGCAGCCTCGATGTCCGCTTCCCCGGGCAGGGGTGCATGGCCGTATTGGGTCCCGAAAGGCATGGCGGCCAGCATTCCGAATTTTCGGGCCACCTGCGCTACGTGGTCCTCCCGTTCCACCACGTCCATCGCCGGGGTTTCCTCCGTGACCGCTTCCGCGGCGATGCCCATCGCGTGGTTCATTTTTGCCCGCCCGCGCGAGATGCCCAAGGGCGCACTCTGGATGATTGCCCGCTGAAACAGCGACGGTGCCTCAGGGGTTGCCATGAGATGGGCGATTGCGTCCCCGCCGGCGGACTGGCCGAAGGCGGTCACCCGGCCGGCGTCACCGCCGAAGGCAGCGATGTTCCGCTGCACCCAGCGGAATGCCTCAAGCTGGTCGAGCAGGCCCAGGTTGCCGGGCCGGCCATTGCGGGTTGCCAGGAATCCGAACAGCCCCAGGCGGTAGGTCACCGAGACCGCCACCACCCGGTTTTCAGCCGCGAGGACCGCCGGGTCGAAGATGGCCAGGTCGCCTGAACCGGTGGTGTAGGAGCCGCCGTGGATCCAGACCATTACGGGCAGGCTCTCGCCCGGGGCAAGGTCTGCGGGCATGGTGATGGAGAGGTTCTGGCAGTCCTCGCTGCCCGGAAGCTCGCCGTAGCGGGTGCCCAGGACGTCGTCGAGGAACGGCACCGGCCCTTGCGGACAGGCGGGAGCCAGGGAGGTTGCAACGTACGGCTCGGTCCAGTCAGGGGCAGGGACGGGAGCCTGGAAACGCCCGGCGGTGGCGTAGGGAATGCCGGTGGCCCGGATGACGTCGCCGTCCCGCCAGCCGGTGACCGGGCCGCAGGGCGGGCTGAAAGTTGGTGCGGAGTTCACGCACCAAGAGTTTCATATCCTGCTTGGAGGTACTGACAGACAACGACGGCGGGTGCCTGGCTTTCGCAAGTCAGGCACCCGCCGTTGTACTGCTCCGGTGAGGGGGACAGTGGATGGGCCCTCGCTGTCTGGGTTCCCTGGCCGAGCGCAGCGAGGTGAGGGGGACAGTGGATGGGCCCACGCTGTCAGGGTTCCCTGGCCGAGCGCAGCGAGGTGAGGGGGACAGTGGGGATTAGTGGCCCGTGGGCACGTAACGCTTGATGGAGGCTTCCAGCTCGGCTTCGGCGGCGGCGCGGTCGCCCCAGCCCTCGGCCTTGACCCACTTGCCCGGTTCCAGGTCCTTGTAGCGGGTGAAGAAGTGCTCGATTTCCTTGATCAGGAAGTCGCTGACGTCGCTGACTTCCTGGATGTGGTCGAAACGGGCGTCAACCGGCACGCACAGGACCTTGGCGTCTCCGCCGCCGTCGTCGGTCATGTTGAAAACGCCGATGGGGCGCGATTCAACAATGACGCCGGGGTGGAGGTCGAAGTCCTGCAGGAGCACCAGTGCGTCCAGCGGGTCGCCGTCTTCGCCCAGGGTGTTTTCGAAGAACCCGTAGTGCGTGGGGTACTGCATGGAGGTGAAGAGGACGCGGTCCAGGCGGACGCGGCCGGTCTCGTGGTCAACTTCGTACTTGACGCGCGATCCCTTGGGAATCTCGATGGTCACGTCATGCTTCATGGAATGCTCCTCGGCAATTGCAGGGGGTTCGCGGCACACTGGACGGCCTACCAAAAGGAGTGTCCGTGCCGCCGACTATTATTGAGGATATAGCGAGAGGCCCTGGAATCAGGAACTTGTGGGGATATTTCAGGACTTGAGGACCAGCACCAGCATGACCAAACCAACTGCCGGGGAGCCGCCGCCGGGCCGTATCCGCCGCAGTGTGCCAGGCGGCGTTGGCGGCCCCGGGAGGTCCTGGCCTGTGCTCTTGCTGACAGCCCTCCTTGTTGCCCTTCAGGTCCCCGCAGCCCTGCTGGTTGCCCCTGGTTTCCTGGGGCCCGAGCCCCCCGCGCCCGTTCCGCCGGCACCTGCGTGGCAGCAGCCCCCCGCCACGCTAAGTCCGGAGCAGGGACTCGAGCCGCTGGATGACAATGCGGCCGTCCCGCTGGCCTCCAGCGTCACAGCCCAACTGGAGCCCCTGTTGAAGGCCGACGGCGGCGGCAACTTCACAGGGCTGGTGCAGGATGCCCTCACCGGTCAGGTCCTCTTTGACCGGGGCGGTTCCGAGAGCCGGGTCCCCGCTTCCAACCTGAAGCTGCTCACCGCAGTGGCGGCCCTGCGCTCCCTTGGCCCCGCACACCGGTTCACCACCACTGTTGTTGCAGGTCCCGCTGCCGGGCAGGTGGTGCTTGTTGGGGGTGGTGACGTCCTCCTGGCGCCCGGGGATTCCAACGGGAACCAGGTGATGGGCCACGCGGGCCTTGCCACGCTTGCTGCCGCGGCGGTCCAGGCGCTTTCTGCAGCGGGGACAACCGGAGAGATCAAGGTCCTCGTGGATGATTCCCTCTTCACCGGCCCGGCGCTGAATCCCGCCTGGGGAAGCGGCGATGTGGCGGCCGGTGAAGTGGCGCCAATTTACCCTCTGGCATTGAACTCGGCACGCTACGACCCCGCCGTCACTACCGGGCCCCGCCCGCAGGACTCGGCCATCACGGCAGGCGAGGAGTTCGCGGCCCGGCTCCGGGCGGCAGGCGCGGCCGCGGGACTGACCGTGGCGGCCCCCGTCGAACGTTCCCCCGGCACTGGGCAGGCAGCGGGCGGGCCAGCCGGAGAAGCAGGCGGGGCAGCGCTGGCCGAAGTGGAGTCCGCCACCGTGGCCGAGCAGGTGGACCTCATGCTCCGCGAATCGGACAATTACCTTGCGGAGGTCCTCGGACGGATGGCAGCGGCAGCGGCAGGCCAGCCAGGCAGTAATGACGGGGCCACTGCCGCCGTCCGCGCGCAGCTCGCCGAAGCCGGAATCCCCGCTGATGCGGTGACGCTGGTTGACGTGTGCGGCCTGGCCATGGGAAACCAGGTCTCGGCCCGGCAGCTCGCCGAAGTGGTCCGGGTGATAACCACAGGCACGGACGAAAGGCTGCGGGCCGCCCTGGACGGGTTCCCGGTGGCCGGCCTCACCGGAACCCTGAACACCCGTTACCGTGACGACTCAACAGCCCGGGGTGCAGGGTTGGTCCGGGCCAAAACCGGCACGCTGAACACAGTGCTGGCGCTCAGCGGCTACGTGGTGGACGCCGACGGCCGCCTCCTGGTCTTCTCCTTCATAGGCAACGGGCTTACGCCGGGCGCCGCCGGCAACAGGGCGGCGCTGGACCAGGCCGCGACGGCGCTGGCGGCCTGCGGCTGCCGGTGACGCCGGACAAGGCCGTCAGGACACCGCGCCCACTTCGCGGACGTGCCGGGGTTCGCCGGTCAGCGAACTTAAGGACTATCCCGGGGCTGCTGTGGTCTGATGGGAGCTATGGAGTCCACTGCAAGTGAGTCGTCAGCCCAAACCTTGTCCAGCCAGGCATCGTCCCTGATCAACTGGGACCTCGCCGCCTCCACCGCGGCGCGGCTGGTTCCTGCCGGCCCGGTCCTGAACCAGGCGGAAATAGGTGACGCCGTGGACAGCCTTCGCCGCCTTGCGGATGCCTCGGTGGAGCACGTCCATGAGATTACCGGCCTGGAAGCGGCGCGGGACCTCCGCGATTCCACAGTGCTGGTTGTGGACCGCGCCTCATGGGCGAAAGCCAACACCCAAAGCTTCGCCGTAATGCTCAAGCCCGCCATGGAAAAGATGCTCGAGAACCGGCGCGGCACGGTGAGTCCCGCCGCGGCCAGTGTCAGCGGCGCCATCACCGGCAGCCAGCTCGGTGCGGTCCTCGCCTTCCTCTCCAGCAAGGTTTTGGGCCAGTACGATCCCTTTGCCGCCCTTGCCGAAGGTTCCACGGCGCCGTCGGGCGGGCGACTGCTCCTCGTCGCCCCCAACATCGTGGCCGTGGAGCGCGAACTGAACGTCACTCCCGAGGACTTCCGCCTTTGGGTCTGCCTCCACGAACAGACGCACAGGGTCCAGTTCGCGGCCGCTCCCTGGCTGCGGCACCACATGCTGGAGCAGATCGACGAACTCAGCGGGCATCTGCTGGGTAACGTTGACACGCTGATGGAGCGGGCCACCGCCGCTGCCCGTTCCCTGAAGGACCGTACGGGCAATGGAAACACGCCTGGACGGGGCGCCATTTTGGACCTCCTGCAGGATCCGGAGGAGAAGGCCGCCATTTCGCACCTCACCGCCGTGATGAGCCTGCTCGAAGGCCACGCCAACGTGGTGATGGACGCCGTGGATGCCAGCATCGTGCCGTCCGTGAAGACCATCCGCCAGCGGTTCAACGACCGCGGCAAGGACCGCGGCGTGGTGGAAAAGTTCATCCGCAGCCTGCTGGGCCTGGACGCGAAGATGCGCCAGTACTCCGACGGCGCCCGTTTTGTCCGTGCCGTGGTGGACGCCGCCGGAATGGACGGCTTCAACCGGGTCTGGGAGTCCGTGGACCACCTGCCCACCGAGCCGGAAATCCACGACGCCAAGCTGTGGCTCGAGCGGATGGGAATCTGATCAATACCGCGCCCCAACCCGCCCAGCGCAGCGGCCGTCTGCGGCCCGGACGGCTCGCGCCCGTGGTCGGGACGGCGCGGAAGATGCTTCAGGACGCTCTGGCCCGGGCCGGTTATCCGCGGCACGTACTGGTGGCGTGCAGCGGCGGCCCGGATTCGCTCGCCTTGGCATCGGTGGCCGCCTACTTCGCCCGTCGCGGACACGTTGACGGCCACCCCATCTCGGTGGGCGCGGTGGTGGTGGATCACCAACTGCAGGAGGGTTCTGCAGCGGTCGCGGCGGAAACAGCGGAGGTCCTGGCGGAACTCGGCCTTGCCCCCGTGGAAGTCAGGCGGGTGACGGTAGCCGGAGAAGGGCTCGGGCCGGAAGCCGCGGCGCGTCAAGCCCGGCACGCAGCGCTCGAAGCGGCCGCAGGCGCCCAGGGAGCGGACGCAGTCCTGCTGGGCCACACCCTGGATGACCAGGCCGAGCAGGTGCTGCTGGGCCTGGCCCGTGGTTCCGGCACCCGTTCGCTGGCAGGGATGAGGCCGTCGCGGGGGAAGCTGCTGAGGCCGTTCCTGGGACTCCGCCGGGCGGACACCGAGGAAATTTGTGCAGTTGAAGACCTGCGTCCGTGGCACGATCCCAGCAACTCTGACCCGGCCTTCGCCCGGTCACGCACCCGGGTGGAAGTGCTGCCGCACCTCGAGGAAAAGCTGGGTCCCGGCGTCGCCGAATCCTTGGCCCGCACCGCGTCCATCCTTCAGCTGGACGCCGACTACCTGGAGGATGTGGCAGAAGCCACCTTCACGTCACTGGTGGAGCGGAACGGCTCGGGATTAAGCCTTCCCGAGGAGGCGTTGCGCGCTCTTGCCCCCGCCATCCGGTTCCGGGTGATCGCCAAGGCAGCGGCCGGCGTCGGCGGGCAGCAGCCCAGTTACCAGCGGCTTCTGGCGGCGGAAGCGCTGCTGCGGCGGCAGGGCTCGGCCGGCCCGGTTGAGTTGCCCGGGGGAGTGGGAGTGTACAGGTTGTCGCTGGCGCAGCTTGAGGACGTACCTGCCGCGGACCGCCCTGCCGCCGCCGATCCGGACTCACCCGGTCCCCGCGGAGGCGCACGCTGTGGGAAGCTAGTATTCCGGCCTCAAAAACCGCCCGCAAAATAGTCGCACCCCGCATCTACACAGGAGCCATTGGTGGATTCAAACGACGTCCAGGCAGACCTCAAGCACGTTCTCTACACCAAGGAGCAAATCCAGCAGCGGATCACCGAACTTGCTGCCCAGATCGACAAGGACTACGAGGGCCGCGAAATCCTGATCGTGGGCGTCCTCAAAGGCGCCGTCATGGTCATGGCCGATCTTGCGCGGGCACTCCACAGCCACATCTCCATGGACTGGATGGCTGTTTCTTCCTACGGTTCGGGCACCCAGTCGTCCGGCGTTGTCCGTATCCTCAAGGACCTGGACACTGACCTGATGGGCAAGGACGTACTGATCGTCGAGGACATCATCGACTCCGGCCTGACGCTGTCCTGGTTGAAGACCAACCTGGAGTCCCGTGGTACCGCCTCAGTTGAGATCTGCACCGCCTTCCGCAAGCCCACGGCCGCGAAGGTGGAAATCGACGTCAAGTACGTTGGCTACGACATCCCCAACGAATTCGTCGTGGGCTACGGCCTGGACTACGCCGAGAAGTACCGCAACCTTGACTTCGTGGGAACCCTGGCACCGCACGTTTACGAGTAGGCTGCGCCGCGGACTTTGCCCGGGAACATTGGCATTAGGGATGTGGCCCTGGCCGCGGGGGTGTCCGTTACCACCGTTTCCCACGTCCTGAACGATGCCGCCCACGCGCGGATCAGCCCCGCGACGCGGAACAAGGTGCGGGCCGCCGCCCTGCAACTGGGCTACGGGCCGAACCGTCTGGCGCAGGCGCTCCGCAGCAGGCGCACCGGGATACTGGGGCTGGTCAGCGGGGGTACGTCCACCACCCCGCATTCCGGACGGATCATCCTGGGAGCAGACCGTGCTGCCCGGTCCCGCGGGTACACCCTGATGGTGGTCAGCAGCTCCCCATCTGACAGTCGGGAGTCCCGGGAAGCGGACGTGGAGGAACTGCTGGGGCGGCAGGTGGACGGTGTCCTTTACGCCTCCGCGTGCAACCTGGCCGGAGAGGCCCCGGCTAGTCTCGCCAAGGTGCCGGCTGTCCTCGTGAACGCCGTCGGCGCCGGCGCTGGCTTCCCCTCGGTGGTTCCGGACGAATGCGGCGGCGCGCGAACCGCCGTCGAAACCCTGCTTGCTGCCGGGCATACCCGCATCGGCTTTATCAACAACGCAGCGGAGGTTCTCTCTGCGCGGGAGCGGCTGCGTGGTTACCGCGGCGCCCTCATCACCGCCGGGCTCGACGGCGGCTCGGCGGCTGTGGAGGCAGCTCCGGCCGACGCAAAGGGAGGTTACGAGGCGGTCCGGAGGATCCTCGAATCCGGCAACCCGCCGTCGGCCCTGTTTTGCTACAACGACGAAATGGCGATGGGCGCCTACCGGGCTGCCGCCGAGCTGGGACTGTCCATTCCTGCCGACCTTTCCGTTGTTGGCTTCGAGGACCTGCAACTGATTGCCGCCAACCTGCACCCGGGGCTGACCACCGTGGCCCTGCCCCACTACGAGATGGGCGCTTGGGCCGCGGAACGGCTGGTGGAAACAGTGGAAGAGGACTCCGCAGCTGACGAGGCAGTCACCGAACCGGTCCTCCTGGACTGCCCGCTGGTGCCGCGCGGGTCCGTGGCAGGACCCCGGACCTAGGGCAGCGAAGGGTCCTGCCCTGGGCGGCTCCAGTACGCCCAGAGGGAACTTTTGCCCCGTACCATGCGTGATCTACTCCGGACGGTGTATAGCTAGAAGCTGACGCAGCACCATCACGCGCGCAGACTACTCGCCGTGCAGCACTACCAGGAGGGACGGGGCCAGCCCCCGAACAGATGAAAGCTAAGAACTTCTTCAAGGGCCCGGGCATCTGGATCGTTGTCGTGATCGGCATGCTCCTGGTGGCCTTTGCAACCCTGGCTCCTGGCGGCGCCGCACGGATTGACACTGACAAGGGCCTGGAACTGCTCGCCGGCGACAACGTCGAGCAGGCCAAGATTTTTGATGGCGAAAACCGCGTTGACCTGGTGCTGAAGGAGAACTACCAGCAGGACGGGCAGGACAAGGGCAAAAGCGTCCAGTTCTACTTTGTTGACGCCCGTGCCCAGGACGTTGTCCGGGCTGTTACCGCTTCTGCCCCCACCGGCGGCTACACGGACCAGCCGATTGAAAGCAACTGGTTCTCCGGCCTGCTCTCCCTCCTGATCCCGGTCATCCTGCTGGGCGCCCTTTTCTGGTTCCTGATGACCCGCATGCAGGGCGGCGGCTCCAAGATCATGCAGTTCGGCAAGTCCAAGGCCAAGATGGTCAGCAAGGACATGCCTCAGGTGACATTCGCTGACGTGGCCGGCTCGGACGAGGCCGTGGAGGAACTCCAGGAAATCAAGGAATTCCTGCAGGAACCGGCCAAGTTCCAGGCCGTAGGCGCCAAGATCCCCAAGGGTGTGCTGCTGTACGGCCCTCCAGGCACCGGCAAGACCCTCCTGGCCCGCGCTGTTGCCGGCGAAGCCGGTGTTCCCTTCTTCTCCATCTCCGGCTCGGACTTCGTTGAGATGTTCGTCGGCGTCGGCGCCTCCCGCGTCCGCGACCTCTTCGAACAGGCAAAGGCCAACTCGCCGGCCATCATCTTCGTGGATGAAATCGACGCCGTAGGCCGCCACCGCGGCGCCGGCATCGGCGGCGGCAATGACGAACGCGAGCAGACCCTCAACCAGCTGCTGGTGGAGATGGACGGCTTCGACGTCAAAACCAACGTCATCCTGATCGCCGCCACCAACCGTCCGGACGTGCTGGACCCCGCACTGCTGCGCCCGGGCCGCTTCGACCGGCAGATCGGCGTAGACGCGCCGGACCTGATTGGCCGCGACCAGATCCTGCAGGTTCACGCCAAGGGCAAGCCCATGGCGCCCGGCGTTGACCTCAAGGCGGTCGCCAAGAAGACCCCCGGCTACACCGGCGCCGACCTGGCCAACGTGCTGAACGAGGCCGCCCTCCTGACCGCCCGCTCCAATGCGAACCTGATCGATGACCGTGCACTGGACGAGGCCATTGACCGTGTGATGGCAGGCCCGCAGAAGCGCAGCCGGGTCATGAAGGAACACGAACGCAAGATCACCGCGTACCACGAGGGCGGCCACGCCCTGGTGGCAGCCGCGCTCCGGAATTCCGCTCCGGTCACCAAAATCACCATCCTTCCCCGCGGCCGGGCACTGGGCTACACCATGGTGGTTCCGGAAAACGACAAGTACTCCGTGACCCGCAACGAGCTGCTGGACCAGATGGCTTACGCCATGGGCGGGCGCGTCGCAGAAGAGATCGTCTTCCACGATCCGTCTACCGGCGCATCGAACGACATCGAGAAGGCCACCGGAACCGCCCGTAAGATGGTCACCGAATACGGCATGAGCGAGCGTGTCGGCGCTGTCCGGCTGGGCCAGGGCGGCGGCGAACCGTTCCTGGGACGCGACGCCGGGCACGAGCGCAACTACTCGGACCAGATCGCCTACGTGGTGGATGAGGAAGTACGCCGGCTGATTGACCAGGCCCACGACGAGGCTTACGCCATCCTCACCGAAAACCGGGAAGTCCTGGACCGGCTGGCCCTCGAGCTGCTGGAACGCGAAACACTGAACCAGAACGAGATTTCCGACATCTTCCGCGACATCCGCAAGCGCGACTTCCGCGAGGTGTGGCTTTCCAAGGAAACCCGTCCGGTCCAGAAGGCCGGACCGGTGGAATCCCGCCTGGAAAAGGCAGAGCGCGAGGCCCAGGAGGAAGCCAAGCGGGCGCGGCTGGATGAGCCGCTGGACGCCCAGCCGCCGCATCCGCAGGGGGTTCCCGAAGACGCCCCGTTCCAGGGAGGAATCCCCGACTCGGGGCCTGACGTCCTTCGCGGCTAAGCTTCTTACGTGACCCACTTCGACGATGACGACGTTCCCGCCTCCGCCGGATACCCGGCGGAGGGCGGCGCCCACCACTCCAAACACCTGAAGGTGGACCGGCCCCGGATCGAGGCCGCTGTCCGTGAGATCCTCCTGGCCATCGGGGAGGATCCGGACCGCGGCGGCCTGGTGGACACCCCTAAGCGGGTGGCCAAAGCCTACGCCGAGATGTTTGCCGGGCTGCACCACGACCCCGCAGACGTCCTGTCCACCACGTTTGACCTGGACCATGAGGAACTGGTCCTGGTCAAGGACATTCCCTTCTATTCCACCTGCGAGCACCACCTGGTGCCGTTCCACGGGGTGGCCCACGTGGGCTACATCCCCTCACACGAAGGCAAGGTCACGGGGCTGAGCAAGCTCGCCAGGCTCGTGGACATATACGCCCGCCGTCCGCAGGTGCAGGAGCGCCTCACCACGGAAATCGTCGAAGCGCTGGTCGCCCACCTCAAACCCCGTGGCGCGATCGTCGTAGTTGAATGCGAGCACATGTGCATGTCAATGCGCGGTATCCGCAAGCCCGGAGCGAAGACCGTCACCAGTGCGGTCCGCGGGCAGCTTCATGACCCGGCCACCCGCGCCGAAGCCATGAGCCTCATCCTCGGAAGGTAACCATCACCATGGATTCACTTGCTGCAGCGCCGGGAACCGGCCCGGCGACCTCTCCGCTGCCGGTCCTCCGGAAACCACGTCCGCTGGCGCGGTTCGAAGACCTGCCCACGGACCGCACCCTGGTCATGGGCATCGTCAATGTCACCCCGGACTCCTTCAGTGACGGCGGCCAGAACGCGACGGCGGACACTGCCATCGCCTCCGGACTGCGCATGTTCTACGCGGGAGCGGACATCATCGATGTCGGGGGAGAGTCCACCCGTCCCGGTGCTGAGGACGTCAGCCCGGAAGAAGAGCAGCAGCGCGTGATTCCCGTGATCGAGGCGCTGGTGAAGGCCGGTGCCCTGGTCAGCATCGATACCATCCACGCTTCCACTGCCGCTGCCGCCCTCGCAGCGGGAGCCGCCATCATCAACGACGTCTCAGGCCTCTCCATGGAACCGGAGATGGCTGAACTCGCAGCCGCCTCCAAAGCCCCCTACATCCTCACGCACCGCCGCGGCGACGCCCGCACCATGAACTCCCTCGCGGAGTACACGGATGTTGCCGGGGAGGTAGTGGCCGAACTGGCCGGAGTACGGGACAAGCTTTATGCCGCGGGTGTTGCCCAGGACCAGATCATCATCGATCCGGGGCTGGGGTTTGCCAAGAACGACGCCCAGAACTGGGAGCTCCTGCAAAACCTGGACCAGCTGGAAAGCCTGGGCCACAGGATTCTCGTGGGCGCCTCCCGCAAGCGGTTCCTTGGGACGCTGCTGACCGTGGCCGGTAAGTCCGCCGCGCCCCAGGAGCGGGACGCCGCCACCGCTGCGGTTACCGCCATCAGCGCGTCCCGGGGTGCCTGGGCCGTCCGCGTGCACGACGTCGGCTCCAGCCTCGACGCCGTCAAGGTGGCCGCCCGCATGGCCGCCCCAAGAACCACCCAGTAGGACCAGCCATGGACAGGATTACGCTGACCGGCGTCACCGCCGTCGGCCATCACGGTGTGTTTGATTTTGAGCGCCGCGAGGGCCAGCCTTTTGTTGTGGACGCGGTGCTCTATCTGGATTTCGCCCAGGCGGCGGAATCCGACGATGTCCGGGACACCGCCCACTACGGCGAGGTGGCTCAGCGTATTACTCAATGGATCTCGGGGGAGCCGCTGAACCTAATTGAGGCGCTGGCGGTCCGGATAGCGGAGAGCCTGCTCAGTGAATTCAGGCTCCAGGCCGTGGACGTCACGGTGCACAAACCGCAGGCCCCCATCGAGGTGCCTTTCGGTGACGTGTCCGTCAGCGTCCACCGTGCACGGAACAACGGGGAGAGACCAGTCCAGGGGGAGGGACAATGAATCCGGGTTATTCCAAGGTGGTGCTGTCTCTGGGCAGCAACGTGGGCGAGCGCAACGAGACGCTGACCGAGGCGGTTGCAGACCTCGTCGACCCGCCCGAAATCCGCCTCCTCGCCGTGTCGCCGATAGTGCAGACGAAGCCGGTGGGCGGGCCGCCGGGCCAGCCCGACTTCCTGAACATGGTTATCACGGTCGAAACCAACCTTCCTCCGCAGGAACTGCTCGAACACTGCCAGGCCGTGGAAAACAAGCACCACCGCGTGCGGGAAGTTCGCTGGGGGCCGCGCACGCTCGACGTCGACATCATCACCTATGGCGAGCTGCGCAGCGATAATCCTGACCTCACCCTTCCCCACCCCCGCGCAGCTTCCCGGGCCTTCGTGCTTTATCCCTGGTCGCTCATCGAGCCGGCAGCCACGTTGAACGGCGAACGCGTCAGCACCCTGGCCGCGCGGGCGGAGGATTTCGCCGGGATTGCCCCCTTCGACGGCTTCGGCGACTTCGACGGACTGCCCACCGCGGGGGCGGTGGAGAAGCGATGAAACCCCTTAACCCGCTGCGCCTCCTGCTGATTGGATTCATCCTGGCCGTGGCGGGCTGGTCCGCCACCGTGGTGACCAGCCGTTATGGCATGGGCACTCCGGTCCTGCCGCTGACGGCGCTCGCCACCATGGCAGTCATCGTCGTCATCACTTTGGTCCTCGGCGTCAGGGTCCTGCGGTGGCGCAACAGCAACAAGCCCAACAGCACGCAAAAGAAGAGGATGCTAGATCCCCTCCTCGCAGCGCGCACACTGGTGCTGGCCCAGGCCTGCGCCTACGCCGGGACGGTCCTGCTCGGCTGGCACGTGGGAATCTTCCTGGACCAGTTGCGGATCTGGAGCCTGCGCAGCAACCAGGGCATCACATGGCTGGCCCTCGCCATGGCCGCCGGCGGGCTGGTCATGATCGTGGTGGGCCTGCTGGTTGAACGGTTCTGCCGGATTCCGCCGGAGGACGGCGATACGAACGGCGTAGACGGCAAGCCCGGCCGCGCGGTACGCGGAGAAGCTGCCGCAGGAGAAGGCGAATATGCATACCGAGGCGATTGATCCGCCGGGAATTGTCTGGCAGCGGGTATCACCGAAGTACGTCACTGTCCGGCTGGTGCAGTGGGCGCTGGGGAACCTTATAACGGTGCTTGTCCTGTCCCTGCCCCTGCTGTTTGTCCTTTTGGATGTCTGGGCCTGGCCGCCGCTGTGGCTGGCCGCCTCCGTGCCTGCGGCGGCGTTGGTGCTCGCTGTCTGGCGGCTGGTGCTGATTCCGCGCCAGGTGCGGGCCATCGGATACGCCGAGCGTGACGACGATCTCCTGATCAGGACGGGTATTTTCTTCCAGCGCGCCATGGCTGTTCCGTACGGCCGCATGCAGTACGTGGACATCGCAGTGGGGCCCGTGGAACGCGGGCTGGGCCTGTGCACGCTTAAGCTGCACACGGCCTCACCCGGCACCAACGCCCAGATCCCCGGCCTACCCGCGGCCGAAGGTGCACGGCTGCGTGAGCAGCTCGCTGCCCGGGGCGAAGCCAGGCTGGCAGGACTGTGACGGCGGAGGGGCCGCGTCCGGAACTGGGGGACCCCGTTGCTGTCCCCGCTTCCGAAAATCCCGCGTCGCGGTCCACACAGGGCGCCGCGGGCGACGGCGAATGGCTGCGGGTGCACCCTGCGTCGCCTTTTGTCCGTGGCTGGGTAGCCCTGGCCGCCATTGGTTTCTTTTTCGGCCGGGACGTTTTCGAGCGGGCGTTGCAGGGCAGGCCCATCCTGGAAGATGAGTTCGCCGGCCGGGCGCCCATGCTGCTGGCCGGAGGCGGCGTGGTGCTGCTCATCGCGGTGCTGGGCTTCATCCTCACCTGGTATTTCACCAAGTACCAGGTCTCGGGAGGCTATGTCCGGGTCAACACCGGTTTCGTCTTCCGGCAGCAGCGCCAGGCCCGGCTGGACCGTGTGCAGGCCATCGACATCGTGCAGCCCCTCCTGGCCCGGATCTTCGGCCTGGCCGAGCTCAAGTTCGAGGTTGCAGATGCCGGAGAGTCCGCTGTCCGGCTGGCTTACCTGAAGATGGACGAGGCCCGGCAGCTCCGGGCCACCATCCTCGCCCGGGCAGCCGGAGTGACGCTGGATCCATCCCGCCCTGAGGAGCCGGCACCTGAGGCGCCGGAATTTCCGGTACTCTCCGTGCCGCCGTCGCGCCTTATCGGTTCCCTGCTGCTCAGCGAGCAGAGCATTTTTGTGGTGGTGGGCGCGGTGGGCTCAGTGGTCCTTTCCACCATCACCGGCAACGCGGCGTTCTACTTCTACCTGATCCCTGCCGCCCTTGGCCTCGCAGCCAGTTACTGGGGCCTGTTCAACAAGGGGTACAACTTTACTGCGGCCATTTCTCCTGATGGCATCCGGCTGCGGTACGGACTGCTTGATACGCAGGCCCAAACACTTCCGCCCGGCCGGATCCAGGCGTTGAAAGTAGCCCAGCCGCCGATGTGGCGGGCGCTGGGCTGGTACCGGATCCAGGTGAACATCGCAGGATACGGCGCCGTTGAGGGAGCCGGCGAGGGCTCCGGTCGTACAACGCTCCTGCCAGTGGGCAGGCTCGAGGATGTGATGTCGATTCTCGCGCTGGTGCTTCCGGACCCCGGGACTCCGCAGCCGGGCGATGTTTTCGGTGCCGGGCTGCACGGGATGGATTCCGACGGCGGTTTTGTCACCACGCCGCGCAGGGCGCGTCTCCTGGCGCCACTGGGATGGCGGCGGAACGGATTTACCGCCACCGGCACCGCCCTGCTGATCCGCTCAGGCCGCTGGTGGCGCGATCTCGTGGTGGTGCCCCACCAGCGGACCCAGTCGATGGCGTTGCACCAGGGCCCCGTGGCGCGCCGGTTCGGGGTGACTGACCTGGTCCTGCATACCACCGCCGGGCCGGTTGTGCCGCGGCTGCGGCAGGCAGGCGTTGAGCAGGCGCGGACACTCTTTGACGAACAGTCCGCCCGCGCCCGGCTGGCGCGGAAGCGGCAAACTACTGAACAGTGGCTGGCGCAGGTCGCCCCGGCGGTTGAGCCTGAACAACAGGAAGGCCAGCAGCATGGCTAAACCCGGACGCCTGGGCGTCGGAATCATCGGTGCCGGAAAGGTGGGTGCCGTGCTCGGTGCCGCCCTGCGCGCAGCTGAACACGCCGTCGTCGGCGTCTCGGCCGTTTCCGAAGCAAGCCGTGAACGGGCCGGGACACTGCTCCCCGGCGTGCCCATCCTGGAAGTCCAGGAGATCGTGGAGCGCTCAGAGCTGGTGCTCCTGGCAGTGCCCGACGACGCCCTGCCGGGCCTGGTTGAAGGACTGGCAAAACTGGGCGCCTGGCAGCCGGGCCAGCTGGTTGCGCACACATCAGGCCGGTTCGGGGTGGGGGTGCTGCATCCTGTTCGCGCCGCGGGGTCGGTTCCGCTGGCCCTGCATCCCGCTATGACGTTCACCGGCATGAGCCTGGACCTGACGCGCCTGCTGGACTGCACTTTCGGCGTGACCGCTGATGCTGCCATGCTGCCGATCGCGCAGGCGCTCGTGGTGGAGATGGGGGCCGAACCCGTCGTCATCGCCGAGGCGGACCGGACGCTGTACCACGCAGCCCTGGCCCACGGTTCCAACCACCTCGTAACCCTCGTTGCGCAGGCTTCCGAGCTGCTCAGTGCGGTCGGGGTGGAGGCGCCGGAACGCATGCTCGGCCCCCTGTTGAGGGCAACCCTCGAGAACGCGCTGGCCTCCGGGGAGTCCGCCCTTACCGGGCCCGTTGCCCGGGGAGACGTCGGAACGGTGAAAGCCCATGCGGAGGCACTGCGGGAGTTCGACGGCGGCGGGCAGGGCGATGTGCTGGCAGCTTACCTCGCGATGGCGCGCGCCACGGGCCTCCGCGCCGAGGGCCGCGGGCTGCTGAAACCAAGCCAGCTGGATGAACTGCGCAAGGCCCTGGAACCTGAGGAAGACTGAGAATGCCCATCAAGATCGTTACCACCGTTGCCGACCTGCACGCGGAGAGCGGCCGCCTGCTGACGCTCAGAGGCGGCACGTCCCAGGGACTCGTGCCCACCATGGGGGCACTGCATGAGGGGCATGCTGCCCTGGCCCGCACCGCCGTCGAACAGAATGACGTTGTGGTGGCCACCATCTTCGTCAACCCGCTGCAGTTCGGCGACGCGGCAGATCTTGACCGCTACCCCCGGACCCTGGACGCCGATGCTGCCCTCCTGGAAGAACAGGGCGTGGACCTGGTTTTTGCGCCCTCCGTGGACGAGGTGTACCCGGGCGGCGAGCCGCTGGTGCGCGTCACATCCGGGGTTCTTGGTGAAAAGTGGGAGGGTGCCTCACGGCCGGGTCACTTCGACGGCGCCCTGACGGTGGTGGCCAAGCTGCTGCACTATGGCATACCTGGGTCGGGCCTGCAGGATTCCGGGCAGGTGCAGGGTGGCCTGCCGGCGTACCGCGCCTACTTCGGCCAGAAGGACGCCCAGCAGCTTGCGCTGGTCCGGCGGATGGTGGCCGACCTGAACTTCCCGGTGGAAATCGTGGCCGTGCCCACCGTGCGCGCCGTGGACGGGCTGGCGCTCTCCAGCCGCAACCGCTTCCTCGACGAGGACGAACGCGAAGCCGCGCTGGTGCTGTCCCGCGCACTGCGGTTACTCAAGGAGAGGGCGAGATCCCGCGAACCCCTGGATTTGGAATCGGCGCAGGCGATGGTGGAGTCCCAGCCGCTCGTGGCGTTGGACTACTTGGAGGTGGTGGATCCGGACACGCTGGAGCCGCTGGCCGAAAACTGCCGCGAGACCCCTTTCCGCGGTGAAGCGCTGGCGTTGATTGCCGCCAAGGTGGGGCCGGTGCGGTTGATCGACAATATGCCCTTGAGCTCGTAGCTGCCAGCTCTTCTGGCCCAGAAAGTTTCCCTAAACCGGCAGATCCGGGTTGCATGCCAGCTGCTCCAGCAACGCCTGCTCCGGTTCGCCCGGGTGCCGGGCGACGCAGCGCCGCATCCTGGCCCTGGCCAGTTCTCCATCGGGTGCCTTGCTGTGGAGAACTTCGTCAATGATTTCCTGCGCCTGCCATCGAAGCGATTCAAGGGCGAGCCGACGAATTTCGGCGGGCGTATCGTTGGACATCCAGGGGTCCGGATCCGACGGCACGCTTTGGAATATCCGCTCCGCTGACATAGGGGCCTCCTTGCACCAATCCGAAGCGGCCCTTCCGGTGCCTCCGCGGCGTCTCAAGCACTGCGCTGGAAGCAACATTACAGCGGGTAAGACCGGTCTGTCTTCCCTGGCGGCGGTAAGCTGGAATTGCAATGAACCCAGAAGCGGAACTTCCACCGGCTGCGGTGGGTTTGGAACCTTCGGCCACGCCTTCCGCGGTGGCTCCTTCACCCCTGGTCACTGCCGCACCCGCACCTGAAACCGCTGCCAGCACGTCCGTTGCCAGGATCATGTCGGTGGCCTACGAGCTTTTCTCCCAGCGCGGCGTCCGTGACGTCGGCGTCAATGAGCTGATTGAACGATCCGGCGTGGCCAAGGCCACTTTCTACCGCCACTTCCCGTCCAAGGACTCCCTGGTCCTGGCCTTCCTTGAACAGCGGGACAAACAGTGGACCGTGGATGCAATACTCTCTGAGGCCCTTCGCCGGGGCCGCAATCCCGAGGAGCAGCTGCTGGCCATTTTTGACGTGTTCTCGGACTGGTTCAGGCGGGAGGACTTCGAGGGTTGTTCCTTCGCGAAAGTTCTGCTCGAGATGGGACCGGCCCATCCCCTGGGGCGGGCCAGCATCGAGTACCTCGCGAAAATTCATGGTCACATCCAGGGCGCAGGCGAAGAGGCGGGGCTGGTGCGCACCGGGGAGTTTGCCAGTTCGCTCCTGATCCTCATGAAAGGCTCCATTCTTCAGGCCATAGAGGGGGACGTGCAGGCCGCCGGGCGCGCCCGGCAGATGGCCGGCTGGCTGATTGAGCACCACCGGGGTTAGCCAGACAAAACTGCCTGCAAACACATTCTGCCCACGCAGCTCAGCACCTCACCCGGTTAAGTGGCCCGCAAGAGTGTCTTCGAAAAGGCTCCTATCGGTAGGCAGGAACTTGGGCGCTGGGAGGATGCAGGGGCTGGGGCGGCTTCACCGGGGCAGAGCCGGTCATCCCGGCACAAAGGTAGCCGTCTGGTCCGGTGGGATGCCACCCGTCGGGCCAGTGTGGTGGTTCCTGGTCGGGTTGTTCGCTTTTGTAGTGGCGGCCGGTGGGTGAGGTCCAGCCGGGTGGTTCGTTTCGGGTTGCTGGTGTGGGTGCCCATGGGGTGTTGTGTTTGAGGCGGTGGTGTTTGGGGCAGAGCTGGGCCAGGTTGTTGATTCCGGTGGTTCCGCCGTGGTGCCAGGCGAGCAGGTGGTCTGTTTCGTTGTCGAGGGTGTGGTTGTTGCAGCAGGGGAAGGTGCACTTACCGTCCCGCATCCGCAGCCAGCGCTTCACCGTTTCGGGGAGCCGGTAGCTTTTGCGGCCGATCTCCAGGGGCGCCCCATCCCTTGGGTCGACCAGGACCCGGTAGAAGGAGTGTGCCCCGTCCGCGACCAGTTGGCGTGCCATGGATGCCGGGATGGGGCCGTGGCCGTCGAGCATGGCGGGTTCGTCGGTGAGGCCTAGGAGCGCGAACACCGGGACGGTGACCAGCACCTCGGTCCGGGGGGTGGGCACTTCAGCGCTTGGCTGCCCTGACCCGCCGCCAACGGTTGGTGCCGCGTTCCCGGCGGGAACGGGTCCGGTTGGAAGGACCCGGGCGCCGGGTACCTGCGTGCCGGGTTCCTGTGTGCCGGGTTCGCGGGTGCGGAGTATCCGGTTGCAGAGGATGTCGGGGCGGAGTTGGGCCAGGGTGCGGGGTTCGTTGGGTCCTTGCAGGCTACGGGCGGTGGCTGTGATGTTGTTCCACAGTGCAGAGGCTTTGTCCGCGGGGAGGTAGGCGGAGATCCAGGCCATGCCGTCCCGGTCCGGGCTGTATTCGATCCGCCGGTCGGCGGCGCTTTTGTTGTGGCGTTTTTCGAGGGATTCGGGGTGGTGGCGTTCGCGCCAGGTCCGTACTTTGGCCCGGAACCGGGAGGGGATCAGGTCCCCGGCGGCCGCTCCGCGGGCGGGGTTGGGTGCGTCCGGGTCCAGGAAGTGCGCGGTCAGGGCGGTTCCGCCGGCGGGGCCCAGGGTCTCGGTTTCGTCGGCGATGATCCGGGCGTGTTGCCACGAGATGGTGCCGGAGGACAGGGCGTCCATGGCCAGCGGCAGGGTGCAGAGCTGACGGGACTGGGTGATGAGCGCTGCGGCTGCGGGGGAGCTGATGGTCAGGATGCCGGCGATTTCCTCGATCGCGGACATTTCGGCGTAGGTCCGTTCGTGCACGGGTGCTTCCGGCGGGGTCATCGCGTGTTGGAGGTCGAGGGCCTCGGCGGCGTCGCGGGCTTTCAGCCCGGCTATTTGTGCTTCGAGTTTCGACAGCAGCCCCAGCCGGTCCAGCCGGAGCTCGTAGGCGCGCTGCAACACATCGATTCCGCCGCCAACACGGCTGCCGGCAGAGGCACCGGCGGCGCCAGCGGTGAGGGCGGCATCCTTACGAAACAGCGCGTCCAGGACGGCCACGGAGGCATGAACACCCTTCATCGCTGCCGCTGTCCCCGCGCCGTTTTTCATACCGACATCATCCATCGAGGCACCGACAATTCCAGGCGGGATGCACAGTATGGCGACCGTGCATGAGCGGTCGATGGCTATCGTCCGGTTTCCGCCCGCCATGAAAAATACTCAGCTTGCTTATTACTTTTCGCTTTCCTAGGCTGGAAGCTGTCAGGCAAGCAACTCTCAAGGCGGCACATCCACGGCCTCATACAGGCGCCGGTGGCCCGCCTCAAGTGAGGAGGACGAATGTCAGAACACAGCATCGCCGGCAAGAAGGTCGCCTTTCTTTTGACTGACGGCGTCGAGCAGGTTGAGCTCACCAGTCCGTGGAATGCAGTGAAGAACGCCGGGGGTGAGCCCACGCTGGTTGCCTTGAAAAGCGGCAAGCTGCAGGGGTTCGAAGGCACCGAGAAAGGCGACACTTTCGACGTCGACCTGACGGTCGCAGAGGCAAACGCCTCGGACTTCGACGCGCTGGTGCTCCCGGGCGGCGTTATCAACGCAGACCACCTCCGCGTGGACAAGGACGCCCAGAGCTTCACCAGAAGCTTCTTCGAACAGCACAAGCCGGTGGCCTCCATCTGCCACGGACCGTGGCTGCTCATCGAAGCAGGCGTGGTGCGCGGACGGAACCTCACGTCCTACCACACGCTCCAGACGGATTTGAAGAATGCCGGCGCCAACTGGACCGATGAGGAAGTGGTGGTGGACCAGGGCCTGGTCACCAGCCGCAACCCCGATGACCTTCCGGCCTTCAACAGCAAGCTGGTGGAGGAAATTTCGGAGGGCCAGCACGCCGGCCAAACGGCCTAAGCGGACTGGAGCGGCCGCCCGGCCCACCCCTTTCCGACCCCCACTGTTCCCTCAGGGTTAAAGAAAAGTCCCGCGTGGAGGAATTACTCCAGGCGGTAGAGTGTTGGAATCTGCAGCGGCATTGACCGCGCACCTTTCACTTACACAACTCCCTGAGGGAACACGCATGTCTACCGAAGTCTCTCCGAACGCCAGCGGCCAGTCCGTTCAAGCTCCCGGAACCAAGCCCGCCGCACCGGAGAAGATGTCCCGCGAATCGGTGACTGTTATCAGCACGCTGCTGGTGGCGACGTTTGTGGTGATCCTCAACGAGACCATCATGAACGTTGCCCTGCAGCGGCTCATGGTGGAACTTCAGGTGGACGCGCCCACCGTCCAGTGGCTCTCCACCGGATTCATGCTCACCATGGCCGTGGTCATCCCCACCACAGGGTTCATCCTGCAGAGCCTGTCCACCCGCGCCGTGTTTATGCTGGCCATGGGGCTTTTCGCCGGCGGCACCGCACTGGCCGCCGTGGCCCCCGGATTCGAGATCCTGCTGCTGGCCCGCATCATCCAGGCCGGCGGCACCGCCATCATGCTTCCCCTGCTGATGACCACCATCCTTACGCTGGTCCCGCTGGCCAAGCGCGGCGCCGTGATGGGCAACGTCAGCATCGCCATTTCCGTAGCTCCCGCCATGGGCCCCACAGTGTCCGGACTCATCCTGGAGCACTTCACGTGGCGCTTTATGTTTGTGTTCGTCCTCCCGGTGGCCCTTGCAGCACTCGCCATCGGCGCCAAGTACCTCACCAACATCGGTGAGGCGGAAAAGACAAAGCTTGACGTGCTCTCGGTGGTCCTCACCGTCCCGGCATTCGGCGGCCTGGTCTACGGCCTGAGCCAGATCGGCGGCGGCCACGGCGGCCAGGCAGGACCGGGTGCCACCGCCATCACCGCGCTGGTGGTCGGCGTTGCCGGCCTCACGGCCTTTGTCCTTCGCCAGCTGCAGCTGCAGAAGGCCGAAGCCCCGCTGCTGGACCTGCGCGCCTTCAACTTCCGCATGTTCACCGTCTCTGTCCTGCTGATGGTGGTGGCCATGATGGCGCTGTTCGGCGGCGTCATCCTGCTGCCCCTCTACCTGCAGGAGATCCGCGGCCTGGGCTCCCTCGAGACCGGCCTGGCACTGCTTCCGGGCGGCCTGGCGATGGGTCTACTGGGGCCCGTCATCGGCCGGCTTTTCGACAAGGTGGGCCCGCTGCCGCTCACCGTCACCGGTTCCATCCTGATGGTGGCGGCCCTCTGGCAGTTCTCAATGCTCGACGCCGGCACCTCCATCGCGTGGATCGTCACCCTGCACGTCGGGCTGAGTTTCGGACTGGCGCTGCTCTTCACCCCGGCGTTCACCACCGGCCTGAACCCGCTTCCGCCCCACCTGTACTCGCACGGTTCCGCGATCATGAGCACCACGCAGCAGGTGGCCGGCGCCGCGGGCACCGCACTGCTGGTGTCCATCTTCGCGGTCGTTTCCGCGACGTCGGGCCTGGTTGCAGGGATGAGCGCCGCCTTCCTGACGGCAACTGTCATCGCCTTCGCCGCCGTCGTGCTTTCAGCGATGATGCGCAAGACCGACGGTGCCGGCGCGGGCCACGGTCCCGCACATTAACCGGCGCAGGCAGCGCGAAGTGCCGTCTCGAACGTTCAAAACGGCACTTCGCGCTACCTGGTTGGGTCAGCCGGCGTAAAAGTCAGCGAGCTCCCTGATGAGCTTGTCCGGGGCCTTGATGACGCCGTCGTGGCCGTAGCCCGGCAGGATGGTGTAGCTGGAGCCTGAAAGGACATCGTGGATCTGGCCGCAGGCCACCCCGAAGTAGGCCGGGCTCTTTTCGCCCACCACGATCAGCGTTTCCAAAGGCAGTTCCAGGAATGGCTCCGCCGGCATGTCCGCGGCGATGATGGCCTTGATTTCCCGGACACCGGTCCTCATCAGCTCGCGCTGCTGCTTGCCCTCTGACGTGCCGGCGGTGAGTTTGTTGGCCAGGGTCAGCATGGAGAGCGGCATGCGGGACGAGAAAGCGCCGCCTGCTTCGAGGCCGCGCTGGAGGACTGCCAGAGCGCGGTCATCATCCCCGGCAGCGGCGGCACGTTCGTACTCGGTGGTCCAGTCGGCCTTGACGCTGTGGTTCACGGAGACGGCGGGATCGTAGACGGCGAGCCGCTCCACCGGCAGCGTCCTGGCCGCATGGAGGGCAACGGCGCCGCCGAAGCTGTGCCCGAACACATCCGTGCTGGACGTGTGTTTCATCACCGTATCCAGATCGCGGATGTCCACGTCAAGGGTGTAATCCTCCGGCTGGGGCGAGGAGGATCCACGGCCCCGCCGGTTGAACGTGTGGACGGGGCGGCCCAGGGCAGCGCTGAGCTTCTGCGCAAACTTCGTGTAATCCGCAGCTGTCACCATGGAAGGGACCACAACTACTACGCCAGAGCCTGCGGAAGCATGTTCCGCGCCCGTGGAGAAGAGTTCCAGTGTGCCGCCGTCGGGGGTCCTGATGTTCTCACGCGTCATATGCCGAGCCTAGCCGAGCAACCTGGACGCAGGCACCTCGACCGCCAGCGGCCCAAGCACGTGCCGGCTGTCAGCCGAGGCGTTTGATAAGCGCTGCGCTGTGCTCGCGGATGGCGGGCAGTCCGCTGCCAAGCCCGCAGAGGATGAGTCCGGCGTCTGCCGCCTGCAGCGGTGAGTCTGAAGTGGCCATTTTGTCTGCCCGGAGATTGATCAGGGATTCGACGAGGCGGAAGGCCAGATCGCCTGGACTGGCTCCTGAAGTTGCTGCCGGGCCTGCCGGGGAAAGTGCCGCTCCGAGTTCCCCGTACAGGTTGCGCAGCTCCTGCCGGTCCGCGAGGAAGCGCCCGAAGCGTGCGGTGCGGGCCTCGGGCAGGTGGTAAAGGACTCCGAGGTTCCACCGGGCACTGCACAGTTGCGTACCGTCATAAAGCGCGACGGCGTGCAGCCGGCTTCCGTCCGGGCCTTCAGTTGGCGGCACGGCCGCCACAGCGCGCGCGAACTTCAGTCCGCTCAATACCGTGCCCTCCAGCAGGTCCTCAAGGATGTCGTCCTTGGTTTTGAAGTGGTGATAGAGCGAGGACTGCCTGATTCCCACCGCGTCGGCAATGGATCGGGTGGAAGTGTTGGCAAAGCCCTGGGTGGTGAAAAGCTCGGCCGCAGCATCCAGGATTTCCTCACGGGCGGTGGCCCCGGGCCTGGAGGGCTGTTGGCTGCGGGGTCTCCCGGGTCCGGCTGAAGTCACGGCATCATTCTTGCACCCTCTTTCCCGGCCGCGCCCTCGGCCGCCCGCCCGGCCGCCCGCCCCGGCCGGTAGGTCCGTCCGCACCGCAGTTCCGCCGGTGAGGGGACGGAAATAAGGCCGAAACAAGATGTCTATGTGCCTTTTACAGAGGTGAAACGGTTTGGGGACATGCCGCTGGAAAACTATCAATTGACCGGTATTCCGCAGCCTTCGGCCGAGTGCTGCACCGCCGGCAGGCTCCACCCCAACGCCGTTCCAGCCCCTGGAGAATCCGATGACTTCAACCGTTCTTCCCACCGTCCATGCGGACGATGCGGACCTGACGTCCCTTGGCTATGAGCCCACCCTGCACCGGAAACTCGGCCGCTACGCTTCCTTCGCGGCCGGCTTTTCCTTTGTGTCCATCCTCACCACCATTTTCCAGCTGTTCGCCTTCGGATACTCCTTCGCGGGCCCGGCTTTCTTCTGGACCTGGCCGGTAGTGCTGGTGGGCCAACTGCTCGTTGCACTGAACTTCGCGGAACTCGCTGCCCGCTACCCGTTGTCAGGAGCGGTCTACCAGTGGGCGCGGCGGGTTGGGGGAGAGGGCGTGGGCTGGTTCGCCGGATGGTTCATGGCGATCGCCCAGGTGGTCACCGCTGCAGCCGCCGCCATCGCCCTGCAGGTGGTGCTGCCCCAGCTGTGGGACGGCTTCCAGGTGGTGGGCGGTGACCCGGCACTCAACACTGTCACCGGTGCCGCGAACGCCGTGATCCTGGGAACCGTGCTTCTGGTGGCCACCACCATCATCAACTCACTCGGCGTCAAGCTGATGTCGCACGTGAACTCCGTGGGAGTCACCTGCGAGATCGTGGGCGTTGTGGCCGTGATCCTTGCACTTCTCAGCGCCGCCCAGCGCGGGCCGGAAGTCGTGGCCGACACCACCGTGCTGCAGAATTCGGACCTCGGCGCGGTGGGCGCCTTCCTGGTCTCGGGTCTCATGGCCGCTTACGTCATGGTGGGCTTCAACTCCGCCGGCGAGCTTTCGGAAGAAACCAAGGACCCGCGCAGGACCGCGCCGCGGACCATCCTTTCCGCGCTGCTCATCTCCGGCGTCGGGGGCGCACTGATGATCATTACCGCCCTGATGGCCGCACCCAGCCTCGACGACGGCCGGCTCGCCACCGAAGGCCTGCCCTACGTCCTCACCGCAGTCCTGGGCACTTTCTGGGGCAAGGTACTGCTGGTGGATGTCGCCATCGCCATCTTCGTTTGCACCCTGGCCATCCAGACGGCCGGCTCACGCCTGGTGTTCTCGATGGCACGGGACGGGAAACTTCCCGCCTCGGCGCTGCTGTCCTCGGTGCACCCCATCCGCGGGACGCCCATGTGGCCGTCGATTGTTATCGGTGCCCTGGCAGTTGGCGTGCTGGCCATCAACGTCGGCAACGCAGCCCTCTTCACCACCCTCTGCAGCGTGTGCATTGTGATGGTCTACCTCGCCTACCTGCTGGTCACCGTGCCGCAGCTGATCAACCGGCTCCGGGGCGACTGGAACCGCGTTGGGCAGACCCTTCCGGCAGGACTCTTCTCACTCGGACGCTGGGGCCTGCCCGTCAACATCCT
This sequence comes from Arthrobacter sp. sptzw32, assembly GCF_059089735.1. Classification (NCBI taxonomy): domain Bacteria; kingdom Bacillati; phylum Actinomycetota; class Actinomycetes; order Micrococcales; family Micrococcaceae; genus Arthrobacter; species Arthrobacter sp. sptzw32. The sequence continues at coordinate 129,591 of NZ_JBNHEZ010000007.1, forward strand.
GGCCGTCCTGTACGGGGCCCTGATGGTGGTCAACCTTGCCTGGCCCCGGCCCGAGGTCTACGACCCCTCGGGCGAAAACGGGCTGCTCCTCTACTCCGCGCCGCTCATGGTCACCCTGGTCCTGCTCCTGGGCCTCTGGGTCCGGCGCCGCAACCTGGCAGCCAATGCCTGAGCAGCTCACAACCTCCACAGCATTTCCCGGTATCAACCGAACGAACCAACACAGGATCGATATGACACAAGTAACGGAAAGTCCAGCAACAGCCGGCACTGCCACCACGGCGGGCGCCCGAGCCCACGCCAGGGAGCAGCACGGCCGGACCGCGGACACCATGCGGTTCGTGCCCGCCGCGTCCGCCCCCGCCCGGCTCACCGCCGGCCTGACGGAAGAAGCCATCGCGAACCTTGCCTGGGCCGAATCCCTGGCTTTCGGCCACTACACCACCCTGAACCTGGCCCGCGGCACCAGGATCAGGCTCACGGACACCGCCGGGGACGCCTGTGTCCACACCCTCCTCTACCGTGCCGGGGCCCTGCACGAGCGGCTCAACATTGCGGACACCGTCAAGGTCCCCTGGCAGGCGTATCCCGGCGCAGGCCACCCGCTCCTTTCCGATGCCGGCCGCCTGATGGCCACGATCGTGGTTGATACCTCCTTCCGCCACGACGCCCTGAACGGGGCCACCACGCTGGAGGGCAACACTGCCCGCTACGGCGCCGGTACCGCCCACAGTGCGTCGCCCGCCGCCCGCGAACTCCTCACGCTCGGAGCCCTGAAAAGCGGGCTGGGGCCGCGTGACGTGGCGCCCTCGCTGTCCCTGTTCAAGGGAATCAACGTAGACCCAGCCGGCAGCATCACCTTCACCGGAAGCGCCGGTCCGGGAGCCGCCGTCGAACTTCTCCTCCAAATGGACGCGGTGCTGGTCCTCGCCAACACCGCCCACCCGCTGGACTCCCGTGCGGTCTTCGCGGGAACCGCCGTAGACATTGCTGCCTGGTACGCGCCGCAGGACCTGGCGGCACTGGAAACGGGCGCCCTCGCCGGCACCCTGGCCCCCGAACACCTGCAGGCGCTGCACAACACCGAACACGACCTCACCGCAAGGAACGCCCGATGAACACCGCCACCTACATCGATCCCATCACAGACCCCCGCGACATCGCGCTGGCACCCGGCGAAGTTGTCCTTGACCAGTTCGTCGAGGCCCGCGGCCCCTGGTCCGCCGTTGTGGCTGCCGGGGACGTGCTGACCATCGTGGACCTCGAAGGCAACCAGGCCGTGGACTGCCTGCTGTATGCCGCCGGCGATGCCGCCGTGCGCTACTCCGCCGCCGTCACGATCGCCCGGCAGCAGTCAATCATCCTCACTGCCGGTTCCGTCCTGCGGGCAGAGACAGGAGCCGCCCTCATGACAGTGGTGGCAGACGAAGTAGGTGTGCACGACACCATTGGCGGCGCCTGCTCGCAGGAGGCCAACACCCTCCGCTACGGGCAGCACACCCGGGAACAGCATGCCTGCGTGGAGAACTTCCTGATCGAGGGCTCACGCTGGGACCTCGGAAAGCGGGACCTGGTGTCCAACATCAACTGGTTCATGAACGTGCCCGTGGACCCGGACGGGGCACTCGGGATTGTGGACGGCCTGTCCGCCCCCGGGAAGCGCGTGGCACTCAAGGCAGAGGTAGACACCCTGGTGCTCGTCTCCAACTGCCCGCAGATCAACAACCCGTGCAACGGCTTCAACCCCACCCCCGTCCGTATGATCGTCACCCGGCCGGAGGCTGACCAGTGAACACTTTCGACACTCTCCTGATTGCCAACCGCGGCGAGATCGCCTGCCGCATCATCGAGTCCGCCAAAAAGCTCGGCCTGCGCACCGTGGCCGTGTTCTCCGAAGCGGACCGGGGCGCCAAGCACGTCCGCCTGGCAGATGCAGCAGTACTCCTTGGACCGGCTCCGGCCAAGGAGTCCTACCTCCGGGTGGACGCACTCCTGCAAGCGGCCAAGTCCACCGGCGCGGGAGCCATCCACCCCGGCTACGGGTTCCTCTCCGAGGACGCGGGCTTCGCCGAGGCCGTGGAGGCAGCGGGGCTTGTTTTTGTAGGCCCCACTGCGGAGCAGTTGCGCATCTTCGGTACCAAGCACACAGCGCGCGACGCCGCCCGGGCAGCCGGGGTGCCAATGATCGCAGGGTCCGGGCTGCTTGAGGACGTAGACGCCGCCGTCGCTGCAGGCGCCGGAATTGGTTTCCCCCTGATGCTCAAAGCCACCGGCGGCGGCGGCGGCATTGGCATGACAGTCTGCCGCACCGAGGCAGAGCTTGTAGAAAGCTTCCCCCGCGTCGCCCGCCTGGCCGGCGCCAGCTTCGGCACCGCCGGTGTTTTCGCTGAACGGTACGTCGAGAACGCGCGCCACGTCGAGGTCCAAATCTTCGGGGACGGCGAAGGCCGGGTAGTCAGCCTCGGCGACCGGGACTGCTCCCTCCAGCGCCGCCACCAGAAGGTCCTCGAAGAGGCACCCGCACCGGACCTGCCGGAGGACCTGCGCGAAGAATTGCACCGCAGCTCCCGCGCACTCTGCGCCTCCCTGAACTACCGCTCCGCCGGGACCGTTGAGTTCGTCTACGACTCCGCCCGCCGCGAAGCCTCCTTCCTCGAAGTCAACGCCCGGCTCCAGGTGGAGCACCCTGTCACCGAGGCGGTCACCGGCGTGGACCTGGTGGAGTGGATGCTCCGACTGGCTCAGGGCGGAACGGACGCCGGAACGGTCCTTGCCGGGATTCCTGACAGCCTGCCGGTCACCGGCCACGCGGTGGAGGCGCGCGTCTACGCCGAGGACCCCGCCCGTGGGTTCCAGCCCAGCGCCGGTACCGTGACCAACGCCGTATACCCCGCAGATGTCCGTGTGGACGCCTGGGCCGAAACGGGAACTGAAGTTTCCACCAACTACGATCCCCTCCTGGGCAAAATCATCACCTCCGGCGCGGACCGTACCGAAGCCCTTGACCGCCTGGCCGCGGCGCTCGCCGGCACCCGGATCGACGGCATCGAGACCAACCTCGGAATGCTCCGCGCCGCCACCGGGCTCACGGAAGTCCGCTCGGTCCAGCACTCCACCAGCACCCTGGACAGCGTGGGCGATCCGGAGCCGCGCATCACAGTGGGCCGCCCGGGCCTGCAGACAACCGTGCAGGACTGGCCCGGCCGGACCGGCCTGTGGCAGATCGGGGTACCGCCCAGCGGACCCATGGACGACCTCTCCTTCCGGCTCGGAAACACCGCCCTTGGCAATCCCGAAGGCGCCCCCGGCCTGGAATTCACCATGACCGGCCCCAGCCTGACCTTCACCCACCCCACTACCCTCTGTGTCACCGGGGCCGAGGTAACAGTCACAGTCGACGGCACTACCGTGCCGGCCTGGGCGCCGGTCACTGTCCCTGCGGGAGGAACCCTCGACGTCGGCACTGCCGGCGGAAACGGGCTCCGCGGCTACATCCTGTTCCAGGGCGGCCTGGACATACCGCCGTACCTGGGCAGCGCCTCGACCTTTACCCTCGGCCAGTTCGGCGGCCACGCGGGGCGGGTCCTTCGCGCAGGGGATGTGCTGCGGGCAGTGCAGCCGGCTGCGGAAGCCCCCGACGCCGCGGAAGGTTCAAGCAGGAAAGCGATGACGGCGGCAGTGCCGTTGGACAGCCGGCCCGCCCTGACCTCAACGTGGGAACTAAGCGTTGTGGAAGGGCCGCACGGTGCTCCGGAATTCTTCCAGCGTGAGGACATCGAGGAGCTCTACGCCTCCGAGTATGAGGTCCACTTCAACTCTGCCCGCACCGGTGTCCGGCTCATTGGTCCCAAGCCGCGCTGGGCACGGACCGACGGCGGTGAGGCAGGGCTGCACCCCTCGAACATCCATGACACCGCCTACTCTGTTGGTGCCCTGGACTTTACCGGTGACACCCCCATCCTGCTCGGTCCCGACGGGCCCAGCCTGGGCGGCTTCGTCTGCCCGGTCACGGTGGTGACGGCGGACCGCTGGAAGCTCGGCCAGCTTCGGCCGGGGGACAAGGTCCGGTTCGTTCCCATCCCTGTCAGCCAGTCGCCGTCGGCCAGGGATCTTGGACCGGGCCGCCAGCTGGTGCTGCCCGGAGACGCCGGGTGGTCCGGCGGCATCCCTTCGGTTGCAGCCGGGTTGTCCTCTGCTGTCCGCACCGCACGGGGGGATGGCGACGACGGTGTGCTGGGCCGGGTGCCGCAGGGCGCCGGAAGGCCCGCGGTCACCTATCGCCGGTCGGGCGATGACAATCTCCTGGTGGAGTATGGCGAGATGGTGCTGGACCTGGGACTCCGTGCCAGGGTCCACGCCCTGCACCAGCACCTCGGGCAGCTCCGCGTACCGGGAATCGTGGACCTCACCCCGGGGATCCGTTCCCTTCAGATCAAGGTGGATCCCTCCGTTCTGTCCACCAGGCGCCTGCTGGATGTGGTCCAGGAGATCGAGGCCGCGCTCCCGGCAAGTTCGGAGCTGGTGGTTCCCAGCCGCACCGTCCGGCTGCCGTTGTCCTGGGACGACCCCGCCACCCGTGAAGCGATCGAACGCTACATGGCCGGTGTCCGTGACGACGCCCCGTGGTGCCCCTGGAACATCGAGTTCATCCGCCGGATCAACGGGCTGGAGTCGGTGAACGACGTATTCGATACAGTGTTCAACGCCGAATACCTGGTCTTGGGACTGGGCGACGTTTACCTTGGTGCTCCGGTGGCAACGCCGCTGGATCCGCGCCACCGGCTGGTCACCACCAAGTACAACCCGGCCCGCACCTGGACGCCGGAGAACGCGGTGGGCATCGGCGGGGCGTACATGTGCATCTACGGCATGGAAGGACCGGGCGGCTACCAGTTCGTTGGCCGCACCACGCAGGTCTGGTCCCGGTACGCGGATTCCGCCCCGTTCGAGGCCGGTTCGCCGTGGCTGCTCCGGTTCTTTGACCGGATCTCCTGGTACCCGGTCAGCCCGGAGGAACTCCTGGATCTCCGCGCGGATATGGCGGCCGGCAGGGGCCGCGGCGTGGAAATCGAGGACGGCACGTTCTCGCTCGCCGAGCACGAGGTGTTCCTCGAGGAAAACCGCGGGTCCATCGCGGCGTTCCGCGAGAAGCAGGGCGCGGCGTTCTCGGTGGAGCGCCAGGCCTGGGCGGACGCCGGAGAGTTTGACCGCGCGGACGCGCTGGCCGCTGTGGTCTCCCCGGTTGCGGACGAGGTGGCGGTGCCGGACGGCGGCTCCCTGGTCGCCGCGCCGTTCGCGGCCAGCGTCTGGAAGGTTGATGTCAAGGCAGGCGACCGGGTGGTCCAGGGCCAGCCGCTGGTATCCCTGGAGGCAATGAAGATGGAAACCGTGCTGGAAGCTCCCTGCGACGGCGTGGTGCTGCGGGTCCTGCCCGTCGCCGGTTCGCAGGTTGTGGCGGGCGAAGCAGTGGTAGTGCTGGGCGGCCCGGACGTGGACCTGGAAACCACAGCTCCGGGTGGCGGACTGGAAGCGCAGGACCTGGAGGAGTTGGCAGTATGAGCAACGGAACCGAAGGGGCGGCCACCAGGCGGGTCAGGGCTGCCCTCGCCGCCCTGGAAACCATCGACCGCCCGGAAATCTGGATCACCCTGCGCGGAGCGGACGAGCTGTTGGCCGAGGCCGCTGCCATTGATACGGCCGTTGCCGGTGGTGCGGATCTGCCGCTGGCCGGGCTCCTGCTCGCCGTCAAGAACAACGTGGACGTGGCAGGAATCCCGACGACGGCGGCGTGTCCCGGGTTCGCTTACCTCCCGGAAAAGGACGCCGCAGCCGTGGCACGGCTGCGTTCCGCCGGAGCCTTGGTACTCGGGGCCACCAACCTTGACCAGTTCGCGACAGGCCTTGTAGGCACCCGAAGCCCGCATGGGGCGGTCCGCGATTCCCGCCGTCCGGACTTCATTTCCGGTGGCTCAAGCTCCGGTTCCGCGGTCGCGGTGGCACTGGGCCTCGCGGACCTCGCCATCGGGACGGACACGGCCGGTTCCGGCAGGGTTCCCGCAGGGCTCCAGGGCATCGTAGGCATCAAGCCGACCCTGCACGTGGTGTCCACCGAAGGAGTGGTTCCGGCCTGCAAGTCCTGGGATGCCGTGACCATTTTTGCCCGCCACCTGTCCACCGCCGAGCTCGCCATGGGCGTAATGGCTGGTGGGGCAAGGGCCTGGCCGGCGGACATCCGGCTGGCCGCTCCGGAAAAGCCGCGCGTCGCCTACCCTGCCACCCTGCCGGCGCTGTCCGAAGCCTGGGTTGCCGAATTCCACCGGCACATTGACCGGCTGCAGGCGCTGGGCGTGGAAGCCGAACCTCTCGAATTCGATGTGTTCCTCGACGCTGCCAGGTTGTTGTACGACGGCGCCCTGGTCGCGGAGCGTTACGCCGCCGTCGGGAATTACCTCGACGCTGCCGACGGCCATGCGCAGACGCAGGCGGGCATCGACCCCACTGTAAAACGCATCATCCAGGCCGCCGGTCAGGTGCCGGCCCACCGCTACGTCACGGACACAGCAAAACTCCAAGATCTCAAGCGCCGGGCAATGTCTCGCTTTGAGAGCTTCGACGCCCTGCTGATTCCCACCGCACCCTTCCACCCCGCGCTGGCCGATGTTGCGGCGGACCCGGTAGGCGTCAACTCCCTGCTGGGCACCTATACAAACTTCTGCAACCTGTTCGACCTATGCGCTGTTGCCGTCCCGGCCGGCGAGGTGGACGGCGCACAATTCGGCCTGACGGTAGTGGGCCGCACCTTCGATGACGCTGTTGCTGCCGATATTGCACGCGCCCTGGAGGTTACCCCGGATCCTCCGGCCCTCTTTGCCGGCGGCGTGGCCCCCGCAGCTGGACATTTTTCCGGCCAGACGTCGTCGTCCGTTCCCTGGCCGGTGGCCGCGGGTGCCGTAGCCGTACCGCTGGTGGTGGTGGGCGCGCACCGCAAGGGCCAACCGCTCGCGCCGCAACTGGAAGAACTCGGAGCCGCTTGGGACGGCCCTGTCCGGACCGCGGCCCGCTACCGGATGGTGTCCCTCGACACCGTGCCGCCGAAACCCGGGGTGTACCGCTCAGACGACGGCGGCGCAGAGCTTGCGGGTGAACGGTGGCTGGTGTCTCAAGCGGGGCTGGGAGCATTCCTGGCCGCGCTCCCCGAACCCATGTTGCTCGGAGCGGTGGAACTGGCGGACGGTTTGAAGGCAGTCGGATTCGCCTGTGATGCTGTCGCAGCTGCGCAGGGAGAAGACATCACGCACTACGGCGACTGGCTGGCGGACCGGAATGAGCCCGCGGACCGCCGTGAGCAGCACGAGACCCGCAACGTGTGGCAAAACCTGGGTGAGGCTGCCCTCGCCGGGTTCAGCCGCGGCGAGCGGCGGTGACTCCGGCGGGCGGTGCCGCGGCCCCGAGGGCCGTGGTGCCGTCCGCCGGTGCGAAGCGGGGCGGGCCCAACTCCCGGTAAACTTGATGATTGTGACTTCCCAAAACACCCCCTCGCCCCAAAACGCCCCAGAGCCGCTTGATGCCAGTGAGCAGATGCGCATCCGCATGGAAAAGCGCGCGAAGCTGATTGAGCGCGGCGTTGAGGCGTACCCGGTGGGTGTGGAACGGACGCATTCTCTCGCGGAGGTCCGCGAAAAGTATGCCCACCTTGAGGCGGACGACACCACCGGCGACGTTGTAGGCGTCACCGGCCGCGTAGTGTTCGTGCGAAACACCGGAAAGCTGTGCTTCGCCACCCTCCAGGAGGGCGGCACCGACGGCAAGGGAACACGCCTGCAGGCCATGCTCAGCCTCGCCAACGTGGGTGAGGAAGCGCTGGCCGACTGGAAGGCGCTTGTGGACCTCGGTGACCACGTGTTCATCCGGGGTGAGGTCATCTCCTCCCGCCGCGGTGAGCTGTCCGTTATGGCCGAGTCCTGGTCCATGGCCTCCAAGGCGCTTCGTCCGTTGCCGGTACTCCACGCCGAGCTGAACGAGGAGACCCGCGTCCGCCAGCGCTACGTGGATTTGATGGTCCGCGACGAAGCCCGCGAAATGGTCTATACCCGCGCCGCCATTACGCGCTCCATCCGTGAGACGCTTTTCCGCCACAACTATGTGGAAGTCGAAACCCCCATTCTCCAGCTGGTCCACGGCGGCGCGCTCGCACGCCCGTTTGAGACCCACATGAACGCCTTCGACCAGAAGATGACCCTGCGCATCGCCACGGAGCTCTACCTCAAGCGGGCCGTGGTGGGCGGCATCGACCGCGTCTACGACATGGGGCGCGTATTCCGCAACGAGGGCGTGGACTCAACCCACAGCCCGGAGTTCACCACCCTGGAGTGCTATGAGGCATGGGCGGACCAGTTCGTTATGGCGCAGCGCATCAAGGAAATGATCCTCGATGCCGCGGACGCCGTGGGTGCCGGCCGCGTCCTGCAGACCGAAGCGGGGGAGATCAACCTCGACGGCGAATGGGCCTGGGTTTCCGTCTACCCCGGATTGTCCGACGCCGTTGGCCAGGAAGTCACCCCGGAGACGCCGCTGGAGGTGCTGCGCGCAATCGCCGACAAGCACGAGGTCAAGGTCGATCCCAAGTGGGACGCCGAGAAGCTGGCAGTGGAGCTCTTCGGCGAAATCGTGGAGCCCACCCTGCTGAACCCCACCTTCGTCTACGACTACCCGCCCTCTGCCCAGCCGCTCGCCCGCCCGCACCGCGAAGACGGCCGGCTGATCGAGGCCTGGGACCTCATTATCGGCGGCATGGAGCGCGGGACGGCCTTCTCCGAACTCATCGACCCCGTTATCCAGCGTGAACGGCTTACCGAGCAGTCCCGGCACGCAGCCGCCGGTGATGACGAGGCCATGCAGCTGGATGAGGATTTCCTGCGCGCACTCGAATACGGGGCGCCGCCAATGGGCGGTATCGGGCTTGGCATAGACCGGCTGGTAATGCTGTTCACCGGTGCCGGAATCCGCGAAACCATCCTCTTCCCGCTGCTGAAGCCGGAAGGGCACTGAGCATGGAGTATGTAGCTGTACTCCTGCCTTCGCTGGTAGTGGGCCTCCTCTTCTGGTTCGCCATGAAGGCGATCTTTAATGCGGACAAATCCGAACGCCAGGCGGAGGCACAGGCCCAGGCTGAAGCAGAGGAGCAGGCTGCCGGGCCTGCCGGCAGCCCTGGTCCGGAATCGAATAGATAAACCGCTCGACTTTCCGCTTATATCCCCAGGAACCAATTTACGCTTTGACGCGTTGCCATAAAAAGAGTCATACTTTCAGTGAAACATCCTGCTTTTCTGAAAACCGAACCCTTTCCAAAGGAAGACTTTAAATGGCACAGAAAGTAAACATCATCCTCGTTGATGATTTGGATGGGGGATCCGCAGACGAGAATGTTAAGTTTGGCCTTGACGGGGTCAACTACGAGATTGACCTTTCGGCAGCCAATGCCGCTGAACTCCGTTCCTCACTGGAACGTTTTATCAACGCTTCACGCAAGGCTTCCGGCGGCAGCAGCGGCCGGACTGCCCGCAGCAAAGCACCGAGTGGCGGCCGCAGCCACGATTCAGCGCAGATTCGCCAATGGGCGAGGGAAAACGGCTACACCGTTAACAGCCGCGGCCGAATTCAGGCCGAAATCCAGGAAGCCTACCAAAAGGCCAATTCCTAGTTTCAGCCAGAGCCGGCCTAGAAGCCCTGCTTCCCGCTTTGGGAGGCAGGGCTTCTTTGGTTTCCCGCGCCGAAAGAGCCCGTCACGCCGCATTTACTCCCACAGGCCGGCGGCATCGGCGTGCAGGGCTGCATATAGGGCGCAGGACGTTGCAGGAGGCGAACCCGCGCTGGGAGGCACCGGTGTCCAAAGGCCCGGAGTGGGTCGCCGCATCGGGCCCGGAATAAGGCTTGTTTCACCGTACTTTTTCGGGTTCCCCCCGGCTGCCGGCGGTGCCTGGCGGGACCGGCTGCCGGTATTCCCGGTCCACCCCGGTTTCCCCCGTGGCGAACACGCTCCACAAGTATGGGCGGGCCACGTAGCATCAAAGTACGTCGTAGCTAGGAGTGTGGCGAAATGTTTGAGCGATTTACGGACCGTGCCCGTCGCGTAGTTGTGCTTGCCCAAGAAGAGGCACGCATGCTGAACCACAATTACATCGGTACCGAACACATCCTCTTGGGTCTTATCCATGAGGGTGAGGGCGTTGCCGCCAAAGCTCTTGAGTCCTTGAGCATTTCGCTCGACGGCGTTCGCGAGCAGGTGCAGGAGATTATTGGGCAGGGCCAGCAGGCGCCGTCCGGCCACATCCCCTTCACCCCCCGTGCCAAGAAGGTGCTGGAGCTCTCGCTGCGCGAGGCCCTCCAGCTGGGCCACAACTACATCGGCACGGAGCACATCCTGCTGGGACTCATCCGCGAGGGTGAGGGTGTTGCCGCCCAGGTGCTGGTCAAGCTCGGCGCCGACCTCAACCGGGTCCGTCAGCAGGTCATCCAGCTCCTGTCGGGCTACCAGGGCAAGGAAACCACCGGCGCAGGCGTCGGCTCGGGCCAGCCTGAAGGCACGCCGGCAGGATCAGTTGTACTGGACCAGTTCGGGCGCAACCTGACCCAGGCTGCCCGCGAGAACAAGCTGGACCCGGTGATCGGGCGCGAGCAGGAGATGGAACGCGTTATGCAGGTCCTCTCCCGCCGCACCAAGAACAACCCGGTGCTGATCGGTGAGCCCGGCGTCGGCAAGACCGCCGTCGTCGAAGGCCTTGCCCAGGCGATTGTCCGCGGCGATGTTCCGGAGACCATCCGGGACAAGCAGCTCTACACCCTGGACCTCGGGTCCCTGGTGGCCGGTTCCCGCTACCGTGGTGACTTCGAAGAGCGACTGAAGAAGGTCCTCAAGGAAATCCGCACTCGCGGCGACATCATCCTCTTCATCGACGAGATCCATACCCTTGTGGGTGCCGGTGCCGCCGAAGGTGCAATCGATGCTGCGTCCATCCTGAAGCCCATGCTGGCCCGAGGGGAACTGCAGACCATCGGTGCCACCACGCTTGACGAGTACCGCAAGCACATCGAAAAGGACGCCGCGCTGGAGCGCCGCTTCCAGCCGATCCAGGTCAAGGAGCCTTCAGTTGCGCATGCGATTGAGATCCTGAAGGGCCTGCGTGACCGCTACGAGGCGCACCACCGCGTAACCATCACCGACGGCGCCCTCGCCTCGGCTGCAAGCCTCGCCGAGCGCTACATCTCTGACCGCTTCCTGCCGGACAAGGCGATCGACCTGATCGACGAAGCCGGCGCACGGCTGCGCATCCGCCGCATGACCGCTCCGCCGGAGCTCAAGGCCATGGACGAGCGCATCGCCAAGCTGAAGATGGAAAAGGAGTCCGCAATTGACGCGCAGGACTTCGAAGGTGCAGCCGCGCTCCGTGACAAAGAGCAGAAGATGATCACCGAGCGCTCCGAAAAGGAACGCCACTGGAAGTCCGGCGGCATGGACGACATCTCTGAGGTGGATGAGGATCTCATCGCCGAGGTGCTGGCCAACTCCACGGGCATCCCCGTGTTCAAGCTGACCGAGGAAGAGTCCTCGCGCCTGCTGAAGATGGAAGAGGAACTGCACAAGCGGGTCGTGGGCCAGAACGAGGCAATCAAGGCACTGTCCCAGGCAATCCGCCGTACCCGTGCGGGGCTCAAGGATCCCAAGCGTCCGGGCGGTTCGTTCATCTTCGCCGGCCCCACCGGCGTCGGCAAGACCGAACTGGCCAAGGCACTTGCGGAGTTCCTGTTCGGTGAAGAGGACGCCCTCATCACCCTGGACATGTCCGAGTACTCCGAGAAGCACACCGTCTCCCGGCTCTTCGGTGCACCTCCGGGCTACGTCGGCTACGAGGAAGGCGGCCAGCTGACCGAAAAGGTCCGGCGTCGACCGTTCTCCGTAGTCCTGTTCGACGAAGTGGAAAAGGCCCACGCAGACCTCTTCAACTCGCTGCTGCAGATCCTGGAAGACGGCCGCCTGACCGACTCCCAGGGCCGCGTGGTGGACTTCAAGAACACCGTGATCATCATGACCACCAACCTGGGTACCCGGGACATCTCCAAGAGCGTTGCCACCGGCTTCCAGTCCGGCACCGACACGCAGACCGGCTACAATCGCATGCGTGCTCGTGTCACCGAGGAGCTCAAGCAGCACTTCCGCCCGGAGTTCCTGAACCGTGTGGATGACGTTGTGGTGTTCCCGCAGCTCACCCAGGACGAGATCATCGAGATCGTGGACATGTTCGTCACCCGCCTGGAGAAGCGCCTCAAGGACAAGGACATGGGCATCGAGCTCACGCCCAAGGCCAAGGTTCTCCTGGCAACCCGCGGCTACGATCCCGCCATGGGTGCACGGCCGCTGCGCCGCACCATCCAGCGCGAGATCGAGGATCAGCTCTCCGAGAAGATCCTGTTCGGCGAAATCCACGCCGGCGACATCGTCGTAGTGGATGTGGAAGGCGACGGCGACGACGCCAAGTTCACGTTCGCCGGCAATGCCAAGCCGCGCATCCCGGAAATCGCCCCGAGCGTCTAAACACCAAAGCAAAGGCCCCGCCCGCTCCCCGAGCAGGCGGGGCTTTCGCTTGCCCCCGTCCCGTCAAAGCGTTGGCGTCCGGCGGTTACCTTTGCTTACGAGGCTGCAGTGTTTCGGTCCGGTGCCGGCCATCAGAGATTTCCCGGCGCCTGCTCGTTCCTCGCTTTGACGGCGCCTACATAAATCCCTGATGCCCGGCACCTCGTGCATTTGCCGCCTTAAGCGAAGCGAGGGTGCCGGGGTCATTTGTGTAGCTTGCGTCAAAGCGACGAAGGAGCAGCAAGCGGCAAATGGCGCCGGGGCCGGAGCGCCCCAGCCGCGGCCGCCCAGTGCCCCGCAGCAGCGTTTGCGCTTGGCATCGTTGAGGGGCATGGTGAGCGTCGCCGTTGGGTCTTTTGTGATGTGGGGCACAGTGGGGTTGAATCGGGGCATGGCTACTGAGAATCCGGCGATTTCGGACGAGCAACCTTTGACCCCTTTTCATGATCTTGACCATTACCTGTCCATCCCGCGGGTGAGTGGTTTGGCGATGAGCCCCGACGGCCGCCGGCTGGTTACCACCGTGGCCACCCTGAACGCCAAGGGAACCGAATTCGGCACGGCCCTGTGGGAGCTGGACCCGGCAGGGCAGAAGCATGCCCGCCGCATAACGCGCAGCGCCAAGGGTGAGGCTGGAGCGGCGTTTGCTGCCAACGGCGACGTGTACTTCACCTCCGCCCGGCCCGATCCGGACAGCCCCGAGGGTGACCCCGTCAACGCCCTCTGGCTCCTTCCCGCCGATGGGGGCGAGGCAAGGGTGGTCCTGAACCGGCCCGGCGGCGTCGCTGCCGTGATGACAGCCAAAGCCGCGGACGCCACCTTTGTCGTAGCGGAGGTCCTGGCGGGATCCGCCGATGAAGACGACGACGCCGAGCGGCGGAAGGTTCGCAAGGACAACAAAGTCTCCGCCATACTGCACAGCGGATATCCGGTCCGGTTCTGGGATGCGGACCTTGGGCCCGGCCAGCCGAGGATCTTCGCTGTCGAGCCGGGAAAAGAGAAGGATCCCGGTAAACCCGCCACCCTGGACGCCACGGCTCCGCTGGTTCTCCGGAACCTCACCCCTGATGCAGGTGCCAGGCTGCGCGAGGCGGAAACAGTCGTCAGCCCCGATGGCCGGACCATTTATGCCAGCTACACCAAGCCGCTGGCCAAGGCGGACAGCCGCTCCGTCCTGCTGGCCATTGACACAGCCTCCGGCAATACCAGGGTGCTCCTGGACCGCGAGGGCATGAGCTACTTCCCCGGCCCGGTCAGTCCGGACGGCCGGACCTTGGTGGTGCTGAGCGAGAGTGACACCACCCCGCACGAGGCGCCCCAGGTGAAACTGCACCTTTTGGATGTCAGCGATAACGCCGCGGACGGAGTGAAGCTCCTGACACCCCTGGCGCACGACTGGGACCGGTGGGCCAAGCCGGCAGCCTGGCTGCCGGACGGGTCCGCCCTCCTGGTCACCGCGGACGACGACGGCGCGTCGCCCGTCTTCCGGATCAGCGTCCCGGCGTCTGCGGCTGAAGTGAGCGTCACCCGGGTGACGCAGGACGCGGCGGCGTACACCGACGTCGTGGTTTCACCGGAGGGGCGCAGTGCTTATGCCCTCCGCAGTTCCTATGAGTTCCCGCCGGAGGCTGTGCGCATCGACCTGCAAACCGGGGAGACCACCAGGTTGCCGGCACCGGCGGAGCGGCCTTCCCATCCTGGGCAGCTGGAACGGATTGCGGCGACGGCGGCGGACGGCTCACGCGTCCCGGCATACCTCGCGCTGCCGGATGGCGCGTACGCTGAATCCCCGGCGCCGCTGCTCCTCTGGATCCACGGCGGACCGCTGGGATCCTGGAACGCCTGGACCTGGCGCTGGAACCCGTGGCTGCTCACGGCGAAAGGGTATGCCGTACTGTTGCCCGATCCCGCTCTCTCCACCGGGTACGGCCAGCACTACATCCAGCGGGGCTGGGGCGAATGGGGTAAGAGCCCGTATACCGACCTTATGACAGTGACCGATGCCGCCGTCGAACGCCCTGACATCGACGCCGAGCGCACTGCGGCAATGGGCGGCTCGTTTGGTGGCTACATGGCCAACTGGGTTGCCGGGCAAACCGACCGATTCAAAGCCATCGTCACCCATGCGAGCCTCTGGGCGCTGGACCAGTTTGGCCCCACCACGGACGCGTCACAGTACTGGTTGAAGGAAATGACTGAGGAGATGGCGCTGGAGAACTCCCCGCACCTTCACGTCGAAAAGATCAGCACACCGATGCTGGTGATCCATGGGGACAAGGACTACCGCGTACCCATCGGGGAAGGCCTGCGCCTTTGGTACGAGCTGCTGTCCAAGTCACAACTCGCGGCGGACCAGGACGGCCGGACCCCGCATCGGTTCCTGTACTTCCCGGACGAGAACCACTGGGTGCTTCAGCCGCAGCACGCAAAGGTCTGGTACGCCGTCGTGGAGAGCTTCCTGGCCCGGAATGTCTTGGACCAGGACCTTTCGGTGCCTCCTGAGCTGGGGTTGTAGCACCTCACCTTCGGCTCGGAGGCTGGGACATTCCCTGCGCACCAATGGGTGCACAGGTCCATTCAGGAGGCTAAGCACGAGGCGAAGGGGCTGGGGCATTTACGTAGCGTGCATCTAAGCGAGGAACGAGCGAGCACGCGGTAAATGTCGCAGTCCCCAAGCCGGAAGCCCTCGCCTCGTAGGATTGCTCTGTGACTGACTCCTTCCATATCCGCCCTGCACGCACCGGTGATGTTTCCGCTATCAAGAAACTTGTGGCGCCGCTGGCCGAGCAGCGGATCCTGATGGCCAAGGAGACGGTGGCCTACTACGAGAGCCTGCAGGAGTTCCGGATTGCCGAGTCCTCGGACGGCGAAGTCATTGGCTGCGGCGCGCTCCACGTAATGTGGGAGGACCTTGCAGAGGTGCGGACCCTTGCCGCTTCGGCGGACTGGCGGGGAAAAGGCATAGGGCATGTCCTGGTGGAGAGCCTGCTTGAGGAGGCGCGCGCCCTGGGGGTCGCCCGCGTTTTTTGCCTTACCTTCGAGGTGGAATTCTTCAAGCGCCACGGCTTCGAAGTAATGGCCGACCAATCGGCAGTGGATCCAATGGTGTATTCGGAATTGCTCCGGTCCCATGACGAAGGCGTGGCGGAATTCCTCGACTTGGCCAGGGTCAAGCCAAATACCTTGGGAAATACCCGCATGATCAAATTCCTGTAACCGCCCGTTTCTTCCCAATGCCTAACAAATAGCCCTGACCTGCGCTTTCTTTTACTCGAATCAATGGATAAACTGTTGAGGGCAGGGCGGGGGCCCAAGGAAAGGGACAGTCATTGGGGGCTGTCCCTTTTCTCCGTTCGACAGGACGGGAACCCTACCGCCTCCCCATACGCCGGTAGTAGGGTCGGGAATGTCATCCTCCAGGAGCAGACCAGGAGCACACCCGTGAAAAAGCTCATCAACGATCCAAAATCGGTAGTTGACGAATCCGTGCAGGGCTTCGGCCTGGCGCATTCAGATCTCGTCACCGTAAGTGCCGATCCCACCTACATCACGCGCAAGGACGCGCCGGTTCGTGGGAAAGTAGGCCTCGTGTCGGGCGGCGGCAGCGGCCATGAGCCGCTCCATGCCGGCTTTGTGGGGCGCGGCATGCTGGACGCCGCAGTGCCCGGCGCGGTGTTCACCTCGCCCACACCAGACCAAATCCTCCCTGCGACCCTCGCGGTCAACTCGGGCGCCGGCGTCGTGCACATCGTCAAGAACTACACCGGCGATGTCTTGAACTTCGAGACCGCAGCAGAACTTGCCGAAGCTGAAGGCGTTAACGTCCGTACCGTCCTGGTCAATGATGACGTCGCCGTTGAGGACTCGCTCTACACGGCAGGCCGTCGGGGAGTGGGCGGGACAGTGCTTGTGGAAAAGATCGCCGGAGCTGCTGCCGAGCGCGGTGACGCACTGGACGCTGTTGCCGCCATAGGTGAACGGGTCAACAGCAACGTCCGCACCATGGGTGTCGCGCTGACCGCGTGCACCGTACCTCACGCGGGTTCGCCCAGCTTCGACCTGGCCGAGGATGAAATTGAGATCGGCATTGGGATCCACGGCGAGCCGGGCAGGCACCGAATCCCGATGGAAAACGCAGACGGCATCACGGACCGGCTGCTCGAACCTGTACTGACCGACCTGGGAATCGCGCCGGGGGACAAGGTGCTGCTGTTCGTGAACGGAATGGGCGGCACACCCCTGAGCGAGCTTTACATCGTCTACCGCAGGGCTGCGCAGGTGCTCGAAGACAGGGGAGCCGCCGTCGAACGCTCCCTCGTAGGTAATTACATCACCGCCCTGGAGATGCAGGGCTGCTCCATCTCGGTACTGCGGCTGGACGACGAACTCACCGAACTGTGGGACGCGCCGGTGCACACGGCGGCCCTGCGCTGGGGCGTGTGACTGTGGTCCTGGATGTGGTGTGGACGGTCAAATGGCTGACCCTGTGCGCGCAGGCAATGGCGGAGCACAGGGTGGAGCTGATCGAGCTGGACCGTGCCATTGGGGATTCTGATCACGGCGAAAACATGGACCGCGGGTTCCAGGCTGTTTTGGATAAACTGTCCGACTCCCCCCCGGAAACCCCGGGAGCCGCGCTGAAGCTGACCGCCATGACCCTGATGTCAAAGGTGGGCGGCGCGGCCGGCCCGCTGTATGGGACGGCGTTCCTTCGCGCGGCCACTTCCCTGGGGGACGCGGCGGAAATTGCTCCTGCCGCCTGGGCCGGCGCCCTCACCGCTGCGCGCGACGGGATAGTGGCACGGGGAAAGGCGGAGCCGGGGGACAAGACCATGGTGGATGCCTGGACTCCTGCGGCGGAGGCAGCAAGCCAGGCAGCCGCCGGCAGCAGCCCGGATGCACTGACCGTCCTGGTGGCCGCGGCGGAGGCCGCTGAAGCCGGAGCCGTGGCTACCGATCCACTGGTTGCCCGCAAGGGACGCGCCAGCTACCTCGGGGAGCGGAGCACCGGGCACCGCGACCCCGGGGCCGCTTCCAGTGCCCTGATCCTCCGTGCCGCCGTGCAGGCGGCCGCGTGACCGTCAGCATTGTGGTGGTCTCCCATAGCGGAAAGATCGCCGACGGCGCTGTGGAGCTTGCCGCGCAGATGGCGCCTGACGTCGTGCTGCTGGCAGCGGGCGGCACCATGGACGGCAGGATCGGCACCAGCCTGGAAAAGGTTCTTGCCGCGCTGGACAAGGTGGCCGGGGGTGATGGTGCGGTCATCATGACCGACCTGGGCTCGGCCGTGATGACAGCCGAGTCTGCGTTGGAATTTGCGGAAGACGCCTCAAAGATGGTGTTGGCGGACGCGCCCCTGGTGGAGGGGCTGGTGGCAGCTGCAGTCGCCGCCCAGGGTGGCGGCGACCTCCAAACGGTTAAGAGGGCGGCTGAAGCCGTCCGCGGCCCTGCCCTGTACTCCGAAACACCGGCATTGCTTGGCAGGAAGGGTTCTGCCACCGGTCCCGCCCCCGATTACACCGGAGATTTTGAGCTGGTGAACCAGGCCGGCATGCATGCGCGCCCAGCCGCGAAAATCGCCGGCGGGCTTTCATCGCTCGACGCGGAAGTCCAGGTCAATGGCGTTGACGGCGCGTCCATGACAGCCCTCATGACGCTGGCCGCCGGCAAGGGTTCAGTGCTGCACGTCCAAGCGTGGGGAACGGACGCGGAACGTGCAGTCAACTACGTCGGCGGGCTGGTGCAGGCCGGCTTCGGGGAACCGTAGGACGGCACGGTCCAACCTGGATGATGCCCGGGCGGTGTGTTAGCGGCACCGCAAAGCGCTCCTGCGAATATGCTCGATGCCATGGAACGGCTGTACCTCGAAGACAATTCCCCGGATATTGAAGTGCTGGAGGGGCAGACGTCCGTTGAAGAACTCCTTGTTGAGCTGGGTTTCGAGTGGCTGCCGGAATCAGGGGTTGGGGGATGCCCGGACCAGGCTGGTACCGAAGAAAGCTTCAGCCAAGCGGCGCTGTTCTGACCGTCAGGCCTGCTCGTGCAGCCCCTCTGCGTCGAGCAGCAGGGATGCGGTGATGAACCTGCCGCACTGCTTTCCGAAGGGGTAGTCGCCGCGGGGGCGGAAGTCCAGGGTCTTCACGGGTAGGGGTAATCCGTCAGGGGCAGCTGGTGCTGCCGTTACCGACATTGGCGCCTCGGTGAGGGTTTGCAGGAACAGCGTGGCGAACTTCGTGCCATCCGGGGAAGCGGTGGCAGAGCAGACACCCTCCGGGGTGCAGCCCTGGTCGATGGAGGCACTGCCCGGGTGGAGCTGCACGTCATCTTCGGTGCAGGTGCCGTCCTGGCAGGCCTGCAGATGCAGCGTTGCCACCCGCGGGGCGTAGTCGGCCGAAACACGCACCGAGACGGCAGTGGCTTGTGCGATGGCCGGGCAGGGGACGGCGCCGGGACCGGGGCCGCAAGCAGAGGCAAGTCCCGCCGTCGTCATCAGAGCCAAAAGCAGCACGCGCTTGCCCATACTTCAGGGTACGGCCGGGCGGGAAAGACCTCTGCCGCCCCCGACTAAGTGGTACAAACATCGTTATCCTTACGCGGGGAGCCGGTATCCGCCGCCGTGAAGTTCCGCCAAGCCATCCGCGAGCAGTCCCGCCAAAGCCCGGTCCAGCTGCTCCGGAGCGGAATTCAGCCTGTGCAGGGCGCCCAGCGGCACGCCGATTCCCTCGGGCGCAAAACCAAGGTCCGCGGGCTCCCGCTGGAACATCTCCGGCGGCACGGGCGCCTCGGCCTCGCGCAGTACGGCCAGCACGGCGCCGCGCACCTGGCGGTCCGTGCCGTGCCATGCCTGGCCCTTCGGAATGTACGACGGCGGCGGCTCCCCTGCCGCCCGCCACGCACAGGAATTCCGGACCGGGCAGTCGCCGCATTTGGGTGCCCGGGCTGTGCAGACGAGCGCCCCCAGTTCCATCACCGCAGCGTTCCAGCGCACGGACGTGCCGTCGTCGTGCGGCAGGAGCTGGGCGGCGAGCCGCATTTCTGCTGCGGTCAGCGCCGGGGCGGGGAGCGCAACACCGGAAACAAGCCGGGCATGGACCCGCCTGATATTCGTGTCCACCACCGTTTCGCGGCGGCCGTAGGCGAAAGCAGCTACCGCAGCCGCCGTGTAGCTGCCCACCCCGGGCAGCGCCAGCAGCTCAGCGTAGTTGTCCGGAACCCGGCCCCCATGGTCCTGCACGATCGCCACTGCTGCCGCATGCAGCCGCAGCGCGCGCCGAGGGTAGCCGAGCCGGCCCCAGGAGCGGACTGCCTCGCCGGCCGGTTCCCCGGCCAGGCCGGCGGGAGTGGGCCACCGCCGCAACCATTCATTCCAAACGGGCAGCACCCGGACCACCGGGGTCTGCTGCAGCATGATTTCGCTGACAAGCACACCCCAGGGCGAGCATTCCTGTTTCCGCCAGGGAAGGTCCCGGGCAATTTCCGCGAACCAGTTGTTAATCACGCCGTGCAGGCTGTGCAGTTCCGTCCCCGCCGGAAAGAGTGCGGGCATTGCTGTGGCGGGGGCTGGAGTGTCGATCCCAACACTGTAATTGATCCTGCTCCACCGTTGAAACGGGATGTGACCAGAGCATCGGCAGGGCGGCGGCGTGGTGGGCAGGCAGATCCGCGCCGGTTCTCTAGCCTAGAAGGATGGGCAGGCAAGGCGATTCAGCATCACAGGGCAGGGCGACGGCATCCGGTTCCAGCAGCGTACATAAGGCGAGCCCGGCCGTGTACCGCCGCCGCCGGCTGTTCCTCGGTGCGGCGCTGCTGATGGTGATCGCTCTGGTAGCCGGAGGGTTCACCCTGGCCGGTGCCTTAGGCGGCAAGTCTGAGCAGGCGTCCTCAGCGGACCCAACCGCCGGCGCGACGGCTTCAGCTGACCCCTCAGCGGAACCGTCGCTGTCGCGCTCGGCTTCGGAACCGACGCCCACCCCGACGCCATCAGCCACACCCACCTGCAACCAGAACCTGGTCACGGTCTCCGCGTCCACGGACAAGGCCTCCTACGGGCCCGGGGAAAACCCGATGCTCACCCTCAAGGTGACCAATGGCGGCACCATGCCCTGCGAGGTCAACATCGGGACCTCTCAGATGGAGTATTTGGTGACGAGTGGGCCGGACCGCATCTTCTCGTCCCGCGATTGCCAGGCAAAGAGCGAGGACCTGGTGAAAATCATCGCACCCGGCGCCAGCGAGACCGCCAACTTCCCGTGGTCCCGGAACCGCAGCGTTGAAGGCTGCCAGCCCGTGGAAGCCAAACCAGGAGACGGCGGGGCGTACTACAT
Organism: Arthrobacter sp. sptzw32; assembly: GCF_059089735.1. Taxonomy (NCBI): domain Bacteria; kingdom Bacillati; phylum Actinomycetota; class Actinomycetes; order Micrococcales; family Micrococcaceae; genus Arthrobacter; species Arthrobacter sp. sptzw32. The sequence continues at coordinate 150,543 of NZ_JBNHEZ010000007.1, forward strand.
TTTCACTGCGAAGCTCGGATCCAAAGCCAGCCCCAAGGCGGTTTTCCAGCTGAACTGACGGGTTCTCCAAAGGGCTTGTTACGCGAAGGTTTTAGAGGAAGCGGTCCAGCAGGCTTGCTTCGGCCATCCGGCTGAGGCCTTCCCGTACGGTCCTGGCGCGCTGGTCGCCGATGCCGTCCACTGTCATCAGGTCATCAATCGTGGCTGCCATCAGGAATTGCAGCCCGCCGAAGTGGTCCACGAGGCGGTCCGCCACGGCCTTTGGAACTGCCTTCAACCCCGAAAGAAGCCTGTATCCGCGGGGCTGCACCACGGCGTCAAGGTTCGCCTCGCCCCCCGCGAAGCCGACGATTCCCGAGATCCGGCCGAGGTCGATCAGCTCCGTAGGCCCGAGGTTCACGAGGGCGCTGACGGCTTTTTCGATGTCCTCGGGGGAGGCGTTGGGCGAGGCGTAGTCGCGGATAATGACGTCGCTTCCGGGGCCGCGGCCCACGGTGAGCTCATCGAGCTGAAGTGAAAGGAGACGGCCGTCCTCGCCGAGTTCAAGGACGTACTGGGAGATTTCCTCCGAAATGCGGCGGACCATTTCCTGCCGCTGCAGGGTGACGGCCACGTCCCGGACCGTCACCATCGCTTCGATTTCCAACGCAGAAAGGGAGCTTGTGACCTGGTCCAGGCGCGACCGGTACCGCTCAAGGGTGGCGAGGGCCTGGTTGGCGCGCGCCAGGACTTTCTCCGAGCCCTCCAGGACGTGGCGCAGGCCGTTCACGTAGAGGGCAATGATCTGCATCGACTGGCTGACGGAGATGACGGGAACGCCGGTTTGGATGGCGACGCGCTCGGCGGTGCGGTGGCGGGTGCCGGATTCCTGGGTTTCGATGCTGGAGTCCGGCACAAGCTGGACGGCGGCGCGGAGGATGTTGCCGGCGTCCTTGTCGCAGATAATAGCGCCGTCCATCTTGGCGAGCTCGCGCAGGCGGGTGGGGGAGAAATCAATGCCGATGTCGAAGCCGCCCGAGCAAATGGAGTCGATGGTTCGGTCCGAGCCCAGTACGATCAGTGCGCCGGTCCGGCCGCGGAGGATGCGCTCAAGGCCATCGCGCAGCGGGGTCCCGGGTGCCACCCTGGCAAGAGTTGCCCTCAAAGATTCTTCGGGGCTCCGCGCCATCAGGTGTTTCCCTTCAAAGGTGCGGGTTGCAGCCCGCAGAAATGCCGGCTTTCACGCTTGGCCGGCAGGAACAAAAGTACTCATTTTCCCGCAAGCTCAATGATAGGGGTAAGAAAACCCAACTTCCGCACGGTGATGCCCTAAAGTGCCCCACTGAAGGGTCCGTGGAAGCGTACATTAACGCGCCCGACGGCGGCCGGCCGGGTGGGTACTTTGGCTTCCGCTCCGTTCACTACCCTCAGCAGCTGCAGGAATATCTGCCCGGCCAGGTGGCTTGTCCCTAAGAGACCGACAACGGCCCGGCAGCGGCCGTGCCCGCAGGGCAGCGACACACCGGCGCCCGGCCCACCGGATTCGTTTGCCGCATGGGCAGCACCGACCAATAGGAGCACCATGGATTTAGCCTCAGGAACAACAGCCCGCACGGAGCGGACGGCGCTGGTAGTGGGGGCCACCGGCATCGCCGGATCAGCTCTTGTGGACAATTTGGCAGGGGAGGGGTGGGCTGTCCTGGCCTTGTCCCGGAAACCCGGAGCAGAGCGCCCCGGTGTCCGCTGGCTCTCCGCTGACCTCACCTCGGCGGCGTCATTGGCCGCTGCACTGGGGCCCGAGAACCCCTCGCATGTCTTCTTCACAGCATGGTCGCGGCGTGACACCGAAGAGGAAAACATCACCGTCAACGCCGGTATGGTGCGCGATCTCCTCGCGGCACTCCGAGGCAAGGACGTAGCCCACGTTGCCCTGATGACCGGACTCAAGCACTACCTGGGACCTTTTGAGGCCTATGCGGCCGGAGAAATGGCGGATACGCCCTTCCACGAGGAGGAGCCACGCCTGCCGGTGGCCAACTTCTATTATGCGCAGGAGGATGAGCTCTGGGCCGCCGCTGCTGCGCAAGGTTTCACCTGGTCCGTCCACCGCGCCCACACCGTGATCGGGCACGCGGTGGGCAACGCCATGAATATGGGCCTCACGCTTGCGGCGCAGGCGGCACTTTGCGGGGAAAACGGCGAGCCGTTCGTTTTCCCGGGATCCGAGACGCAGTGGAACGGACTGACTGACATGACGGAGGCGGGCGTGCTTGCGGAGCACATGGTCTGGGCCGCCACCACGCCGAAAGCAGCCAACGAGGCGTTCAATATCGTGAACGGGGATGTCTTCCGCTGGCGCTGGATGTGGCCGAAGCTCGCGGCCTACTTCGGCGTGGCCTGGGAAGGGTTCGAACGGGAACCACGCCCCCTCGAACAAACCATGGCAGGGCGCGGGGACCAGTGGAGGGAACTTGCCGGGCGCCATAACCTGATCGAGCCGGACCTGGACCGCGTCGCGTCCTGGTGGCACACGGACAGCGACCTGGGACGCAATATTGAAGTAGTCACGGACATGGGCAAAAGCCGGGATGCCGGGTTCACCGGGTACCGGCGGACGCTGGAGGCATTCACTGCCCTGTTTGACCGCTACCGGGCTGAGAACCTCATTCCCTGATCGGGTGGGCCGGCCGGGAGCCGGGTGACTGGCGGGTGCGGCGATGGAAGGTACGAACGCCGCCCCCGCCGGTTTGCAGCCCTGCGATAAACTTGAACTTGGCTGTTCGCCAGTCCGTTTCCCCGGCCCCCAGCCGCGCCTGATGAGGCAGTGAACGGGGTTTGCCCAAAACCGCACCGAAAGTAGCACCGTGTCCCAAGATGTCCTCACCCCCGCCCGGATCTCGGAGATTCACCAAGAGGCGGGCCGGCGTCGGACCTTTGCTGTCATTTCCCACCCTGACGCGGGCAAGTCCACGCTCACCGAGGCACTGGCCCTGCATGCCAAGGTGATCGGCACCGCCGGCGCGTCCAGCGGCAAGGCAAACCGCAAGGAAACAGTCTCGGACTGGATGCAGATGGAAAAGGACCGCGGTATTTCCATCAGCTCCGCGGCGCTCCAGTTCTCCTACCGGGACACCGTCATCAACCTCCTGGACACCCCCGGCCACGCCGACTTCTCGGAGGACACCTACCGGGTGCTCGCCGCCGTCGACTGCGCCGTGATGCTCGTGGACGCCGCGAAGGGCCTGGAAACCCAGACCATGAAGCTGTTCGAGGTCTGCAAACAGCGGAACCTGCCCATCATCACCGTCATCAACAAGTGGGACCGCCCCGGCCTGGACGCTCTTGCTTTGATGGATGAGATCACCGAGCGAACCGGGCTGCAGCCCATGCCGCTGACCTGGGCAGTAGGCATATCCGGCGACTTCCGCGGCGTTTGGGATCTCCGCAATGACCGCTTCGCCCGTTTCCAGCGCAACAACGCCGGCGCACAGATCGCCATCACCGAGTACTTCACCCCGCAGGAGGCGGCGGAAAGCCAGGGCAGCAACTGGTCCGACGCTGTGGACGAAGCCGGCCTGGTCATCGAATCGAACCTGGAGTTCGACGTCGAAAGCTTCCACGCCGGCAAGGCCACCCCCATCCTGTTCAGCTCCGCCGCGCTCAACTTCGGCGTCAAGGAACTGCTGGACGCGCTGGTGGACTTCGCCCCGCCGGCAGCACCGCGGCCAGACGTGTACGGCACGCCGCGTCCGGTGGCCTCCCCGTTCTCCGGCTTCGTCTTCAAGGTCCAGGCCGGCATGAACAAAGCCCACCGCGACCACGTGGCCTTCATCCGCGTCTGCTCCGGCGTCTTCGAGCGCGGCATGGTGGTCACCCAGACCCGCACCGGAAAATCGTTCGCCACCAAATACGCCCAGCAGGTCTTCGGCCGGGAGCGCGAAGTGATCGACGAGGCCTACCCTGGCGACGTCGTGGGCCTGGTCAACGCCTCCTCGCTGCGCGTGGGGGACAGCCTCTACCTTGAGGACGCCGTGGAATACCCGGCCATCCCGTTGTTCGCCCCCGAGCATTTCCAGGTGGCCCGGTCCAAGGACCCCAGCAAGTTCAAGCAGTTCCGCCGCGGCATCGAACAGCTCGAGCACGAGGGCGTTATCCAGCTGCTCCGCTCCGACGTCCGGGGGGACCAGGCGCCGGTGCTTGCCGCCGTCGGACCCATGCAGTTCGAAGTGGTGGAGGACCGGATGGCGCACGACTTCAGTGCCCCCATGCGGCTGGAACGCCTGCCCTACTCTTTGGCCAGGATCACGACGGCGGACGCCATGCCCGCGCTCGCCAACGTACCGGGCGCCGAGGTGCTCCTGCGGTCCGACGGCGAGTACCTCGCCCTGTTCAACGACGTCTGGGCCCTTCGCAGGATCGAAAAAAACCACCCGGACCTGACCCTCGTGCCCATCGGCACCCACAACCCCGCAAAGTAGGAACCGTGAACGCAGTGCAACCCAGCGCAGTCCAACCCCGCGCATTGATCACCGGCGCCGGGACCATCAACCCGCTCGGCTCCTCGGTGGCCGAAACCTGGTCCGGGATGGTGGCCGGCAAGTCGGGCATTGGACCGCTCGGGGAAGCCTGGGCTGAACAGCTGCCCGTGAAAATTGCGGGACAGGTGACCACCGACCTTTCCGGCCACCTCAGCACGCGCGAAATGAAGCGCATGGACCGCTGCGGGCAGCTCGCGCTTATCGCTGCCCGGGAAGCCTGGAAGCAGGCCGGCGCGCCGGACGTGGATCCTGAGCGTTTCGCGGTGGTGATCGGCTCGGCGTACGGCGGGCTCGGGTCCACCCTGGAGCAGGACCGCACCCTTGCCGAATCCGGCCCGCGCAAGGTTTCACCGCACACGCTCACCCGCCTTATGGTGAACGGCCCGGCGGCTTGGGTCTCGATCGAACTCGGTGCCCGCGGCGGCGCACGGACGCCGGTCAGCGCCTGCGCCTCCGGGGCGGAGGCGATTGTCCAGGCAGCCGAGATGATCCGCTCCGGTGCTGCCGACGTCGTGATTGCCGGCGGCGTTGACGCTTCGGTTAATGACCTGGTGATCACCGGCTTTTCCCAGATCCGCGCCTTGTCCACCCGTTCCGGGGACCCGCAGCAGGCCTCGCGCCCGTTCGATGGCGGCCGGGACGGCTTTGTCCTCGCGGAGGGCGCCGGTGTGGTGGTGCTGGAGAGCGAAGAGCACGCCCGCGCCCGCGGCGCAGCCGTGTTGGGTGCTGTGGCAGGCGGCGCTGTGACATCGGACGCAAATGACATTGTGGCGGCTGATCCTGCCATGCAGCGGCGGGTTATGCAGAAGGCGCTTGATTCCGCGGGCCTTGCTGCCGAAGACATCGGGTTTGTGCATGCCCACGCCACGTCCACGCCGGTGGGGGACCGTTTGGAAGGCCAGGCCATCAACGCAATCTTCGGTCCGGATATCCCTGTCACTTCCACCAAGGGCCATACCGGCCATCTGCTGGGCGGTGCCGGTGCGCTCGCGGCCGTTGTGGTGGTTGAGGCACTGCGGACCGGGATGCTTCCGGGAACCTTGAACGTCCAGGAACTGGACCCCGAGGTAGAGCTCAACGTCGTCACCGAAGACGTCCGCCAGCTCCAGCCAGGCAACGCCCCGGCGGGCTTGGTGAACGCCTTTGGGTTTGGCGGGCACAGTGTTGCCTTGGTAATCACGGGAAAATAACGCAAAAGCCCGGAGCCAGTTCCCTGGCTCCGGGCTTCATCCGTTGGCCGGCAGGATTCCTGCCCGTCCTTGAAGGCGTTATGCCCGGCTCGGAACGGGTGCCTCCACTGGGACTGCCTGTGCCTCCAGTGCTTCACCGTTTCCGCTGCGGCGTTCCTTCAGGAAGTACACCAGGCCTGCGGCGACTGTGGAGGCCGCTGCCAGCGCAAACAGGCCGGGGATGACGCTTCCGGTCTGCTCCTTGATGATGCCGAAGCCGAACGGGGCAACGAACCCGCCCAGGTTTCCCAAGGAGTTGATAATGGCGATGGCCGGAGCCAGGACCATCGGATGCAGCCCGGACTGCGGGATGGTCCAGAACAGCGGGGAGGCGCTCTTGAAGCCCATGGCGGCGATGGCCAGGAAGACCAGGGCCATGACCGGTGAGGCGACCGCGGCGGCGAACGTACCTGTGGCGGCTACCAGGAGTGCAACCACCAGCAGCGGGCGCTTGGACTTGGCTTTGTCCTGCAGCTTGGCGGCAAAGTACATGGCGAACACTGCGCAGACCCACGGGATGGAGGACAGGAAGCCCACGGTGAGGTCGGTGGTGCCCGGGATCTGCTTGATGATGCTGGGAAGCCAGAACGTGTTGGCGTAGATGGACAGCTGGATGGAGAAGTAGATGCCGCACAGCAGCAGGATCTGCGGGTTCAGGAGCATCTTCCAGCGGTTGATCTTTCCACCGTCTGCTGCGGTGTGCTGGGCGTCCTCATCGGCGATGGCGCGGGACAGGGCGGTCTTCTCAGCTTGTTGAGCCACTTGGCGTCCGCGATTCTGGCGTCCAGGAGGAAGAACACGGTAAAGCCCACAACCACGGACAGGGCGCCCTCGAAGCCGAAGAGCCACTGCCAGCCGCGCAGGCCAAGGGCGCCGTGGAGGCTGAGCAGCATCCCGGCGATGGGGCCTGAGATCGCGGCAGCGATGGAGGAACCGGCGATGAAGATTGCGGTGGCTTTGCCCCGCTGGCTGGCGGGGACCCAGCGGGCGAAGTAGAAGATGACGGCGGGGAAGAACCCGGCTTCGGCTGCGCCCAGCAGGAAACGCAGGACATGGAACATCGTCTCGTTCTGCACGAACGCCATCAGGAAGGAGACGATGCCCCAGCTGACCATGATCCGGGCCAGCCACACCTTGGCGCCGTACTTTTCCATCATCACGTTGCTGGGAAGTTCGAAGATGGCGTAGGCGATAAAGAAAAGCCCGGCTCCGAATCCGTACGCAGCGGCGCCGATGCCCACGTCAGCCTGGAGGTGGTCCTGTGCGTAGCCGATGTTTGACCGGTTCAGTTGGTTGCACACCAGCATGACCAGCATGATGGGCAGCACGCGTTTGAAGAACTTCTTTGTGGCTGTGGCCACATCCGAGACAGCACTGTCAACAGACGTCATTGACTGTATTTCCTTTGGGGTAGAGATCCCGGGCCTGCTGCGGGGCGGGGAGAGTGTGGGGCCAGCCACAGCGACCCTCCTACTTTAGGTCGTTGCTGTGATGCAGGTCCAACACGCTTTACGCCTGGCTTCATGCCCTCTGGGCATGGTGCTGGCCCCTGGGGCAGCAGACGGCTGCGGCCCCTTCCAGCCTGCGGTTGCAGGACGGAAGGGGCCGCGGTCAGGCCTTGAGGCTGCGCCCTGCTACCGGACCAGGCAGGGCCGCTTAGGGTCGAAGGACCAGCCGTCGATGTAGTACTGCATGCCAATGCTGTCGTCGCGGGCGTCGAGGCCATGCTCCAGGTACAGCTTGTGGGCCTTGTCCAGGGCTTCGCGGTCCAGCTCTATTCCCAGGCCCGGGGCTGCCGGGACCTCGATGGCGCCGTCCTTGATCTGCAGCGGGTTTTTGGTCAGCCCCTGTCCGTCCTGCCAGATCCAGTGGGTGTCCAGTGCCGTGATCTCGCCCGGAGCCGCGGCGCCGGTGTGCGTGAACATGGCCAGCGAGATGTCGAAGTGGTTGTTTGAGTGCGAGCCCCAGGTGAGGCCGAACTCGTGGCACATCTGGGCCACCCGGACTGAACCGTGCATGGTCCAGAAGTGTGGATCGGCAAGCGGGATGTCCACGGCGTTGCTGCGGATGGCGTGGGACATCTCGCGCCAGTCCGTGGCGATCATGTTGGTGGCCGTCTTCAGCCCGGTGGCGCGGCGGAATTCCGCCATCACTTCGCGGCCGGAGAAACGCCCTTCGGCGCCGCAGGGGTCCTCGGCGTATGCCACCACACGCTGCATCCGCTTGCCCAGCCGGATGGCCTCCTCCAGGAGCCAGCCGCCGTTCGGGTCCAACGTGACCCGTGCGTCCGGGAAACGCTTGGCGAGGGCCGTGACCACGTCCACCTCCTCATCGCCGGACAGCACGCCGCCCTTGAGCTTGAAATCGCTGAAGCCGTAGCGTTCCTGCGCAGCTTCCGCCAGCGCGACGACGGCCTCCGGAGTCATGGCTTCCTGGCGCCGGAGCTCCTCCCAGCGGTCAGCGGGGGCGTCCTCCACCAGGTAGGGGAGGTCCGTCCGCTTGTGATCGCCCACGAAGAAAAGGTAGCCCAACATGGGCACGGACGTGCGCTGCTGGCCATCACCGAGCAGTTCGGCCACGGGGACGCCGAGGAACTGGCCGTGCAGGTCCAGCAGGGCTGACTCGACGGCGGTAACGGCATGGACCGTGGTGCGCAGGTCGAAGGTCTGCAGGCCGCGCCCGCCGGCGTCGCGGTCTGCGAATTCGGCCGCGACCTCCCGCAGGAGTGAGCGATAGCGGGCCACCGGTTTGCCGTTGATCAGGGCACCGGCTTCTTCGATGGTGGTGCGGATCTTTTCGCCGCCGGGAACTTCACCGAGGCCGGTACGTCCGTCCGAGTCGGTGATGATGACGATGTTGCGGGTGAAGAACGGGCCGTGAGCGCCGCTGAGGTTCATCAGCATGCTGTCGTGGCCCGCAACGGGGACCACCTCTACGCCGGTGATGATGGGCTGGTTGCTCATGCGCCGACCTCGGCTTTCTCTTCAGCTGCCAGGACTACGGTGCCGTCGATGAGGCGGTTGACCTTCCAGGGGTTCTCGTCCTGCAGCGGGGCAGGGAGGAGTTCCTGGGGAATGTTCTGGTATGCGACGGGGCGCAGGAAGCGGTTGATGGCGAGGGTTCCAACGGAGGTGGTGCGGCTGTCGGAGGTGGCGGGGAAGGGGCCGCCGTGAACCATGGCGTGGCCTACCTCGACGCCGGTGGGCCAGCCGTTGATGATGATGCGGCCTACTTTCTGCTCCAACGCCGGGATCAGGGGTGCCGCCGTCGGGTAGTCCTCTTCGGTGAGATGCAGCGATGCTGTCAGCTGGCCTTCGAGTCCGCTGATGGCCTCGATCAGGTCCTCCGAGCTGGCGTAGCGGATGACCAGGCTGGCAGCACCGAAGATTTCCTCGTGAAGGACGTGGTTGGTCACGAAGTCCTTGACCTGCGTGCCGAAGATGGCAGGAGCGGGCGCGTTTTTCGTTGCACCCTCCAGGCCCTTGCCAATGAGGTCCACACCTGCGGCGTTGCCGAGTGCTTCGGTTCCTGCGTTCCAGGAGCCGGCGATGCCTTCGGTGAGCATTGTCTGGCCGGCGCAGGCGGCCACGGCACGGGCGACGGCGGCTGCGAGTTTGTCCCCTGCCTCACCTTTGGGGGCGAACAGCAGGCCCGGCGAGGTGCAGAGCTGACCGGAACTGCCGGTGACGGCGGTGACGTACTGCTGGGCCAAGGCCTCAATCTGTTCCGCGGAGCCGTTCAGGGCACCTTCGAAGACGAAGACCGGGTTCAGCGAGGACATTTCCGCATAGACGGGAATGGGCTCGCGGCGGGCAGCGGCGGTTTTCATGAGTGCTATGCCCGCGGCCTGGGAGCCGGTGAAGCCGACGGCCTTGATGGCGGGGTCGGCGACGAGGGCCTGGCCGATGCTGGCGCCCGGTCCGTAGATCAGGGAAAACACTCCCGGGTGCAGGCCAAAGTCCTTGACGGCCTTGTCGACGGCCTGGCCGACGAGTTCACCGGTGCCCGGGTGGGCGTTGTGGGCCTTGAAAACCACCGGGCAACCGGCAGCCAGGGCTGACGCGGTGTCGCCACCGGCGGTGGAGAAGGCGAACGGGAAGTTGCTGGCACCGAACACTGCCACCGGTCCGAGGGGGATCTGGCGCTGCCGGATGTCTGCCCGGGGCAGCGGGGTGCGGTCCGGGATGGCGGGGTCGATGCGAACGCCGCGGAAGTCACCCGTACGGACAACTGTTGCGAAGAGCCGCAGCTGGCCGGTGGTGCGCGCCCGTTCGCCCTGGAGCCGGGCAGCCGGGAGGCCGGTTTCCTGGCTTGCACGGATGATCAGTTCCTCGCCGATGTCCTCGATGTTGTCCGCGATGGCCTCGAGGAACCCGGCGTGGGTTTCCGGGTCGAGGGTCGAGAAGGACGGGTACGCTGCTGCGGCCGCTGCGGTGGCTGCCTTGAGCTGGTCCTCGGTCAGGAGCGAGTAGGCGGGGTCGAGCTGCCCGTTGGTGGCGGGGTTGTAGCCGTAGGCTGTTTTTCCTTCGCCGATAACGGTTTGTCCGGCGATCAGGGAGTGTCCGGTGAGGGTCACGATGGTTCCTCCTATGAGAGGTGGTGGATCAGGAGACGGTGGCGATGAGGGCTTTGAGGTCTGCGAGGTCCTGTTCGGCGAGGTTCTGCAGCGGCGGGCGAACTGGGCCGGCGGAGCGGCCGACAGCGTCAAGGCCGCCCTTGACGATGGAGACAGAGTAGCCCTTGACTCGGTCGCGGATGTCCAGGTACGGGATGACGAAGTCATTGAGCTTCTTGTTGACGGCTACGCGGTCGTTGTTCCGCACGTCCTGATAGAAATCCAGGGCGAACTGCGGCACGAAGTTGTACATGGCGCTGGAGTAGGTGCTCATGCCCAGCTGCAGCAGCGGCAGGGCGAAGGTCTCGGCAGTGGGGAGGCCGCCGAGGTAGAAGAGCCGCTCGCCGAGCTTGGCGTAGACGCGGGCATCGTGCTCGAGGTCACCCACGCCGTCCTTGAAGCCGATGAGGTTCTCGTGCCGGTCGGCAAGCGCGGCCACCGTGGTGTCCTTGTAGATGGCGTTGGCGCGGTTGTAGATGATCACGCCGAGGGAAGTGGCGCTGCAGACAGCGCTGACGTGCTCGATAAGCCCTCCCTGGTCGGCTTCTGTGAGGTACGGGGGCAACAGGAGGATGCCTTCGGCGCCCGCTGCCTCGGCAGCCTTGGCGTTCTCAATGGCCTGGACCGTGGATCCGCCGGCAGAGGCGAGGACGGGAACCTGGCCGCCCACTTCCTCCACAGCGGTGCGGACGACGCGCTCGGACTCGGCTGCCGACAGGGAGAAGCCCTCTCCGGTGCCGCCGGCGGCGAAGAGGCCCGCAACGGGGAAGCTTGCCTGCCAGGCCAGGTGCTTGCGGTAGTTCTCTTCATCGAACTGCAGCTCTGCATCGAACGAGGTCACGGGGAAGGACAGCAGGCCTTCCTTGAGAGTGTCCGCCAGTTCCTGGGGTGAGTACTTTGCCACGGTTTGTGTCCTCTGGGTAATGCCGCTGTGGGCGTGATGGTGTTGTGTCTAGAGTAGGCAGGCTGTGTGATGCCTGTCCAAGAGTTTTCTGGTATCCAATGATGCCCGCAAAGCATTATTGGTGTTTGGTGTTATTTGCTGAGGTTCGAGCTTTCAGCGAAGAAGTCCAACTCCTTCAGAAGCCTTCGCAGCGCCGGGTTTTCCGCGCTCTTAATCCAGATGGCGTGCAGTTCCACCGGGTTATTACCCTGGCTTGAGAGTGGCAGGTACCTGACGCCCTCGATGTTCAATTGCGCGGCGGACGCGGGAACAAGCGCCACGCCCCGCTTGGCAGCAACGAGGGAGACCATGGTGACAATCTGGCTGACGACATGGACGACGTTCCCGTGCCTGATCGGAAACATCCGGACCACGAGGTCGTAGAAGTACCGCGCTTCTGTTGGTGAGTGCATGATAAGCGGCTCATTTTTGAAGTCCTCATGACTGAGGTCCCGGCCCAGGCCTGTGAGCCGGTGGCCCGAGGGTACAGCGAGCAGCATGGACTCGCTGAAGAGCAGCCGGGAGTCAAAAGTTTCTTCATCGAACGGCGGACGGGCCAGGCCCATATCCAGCTCTCCGGTCAGCAGGCCGCTGATTTGCTTGCCCGAGACCAGCTCCAGGAGTTCGACGTCGACATCGGGCAGGAGGCGGCTGGTCTCCCCCAGCAGTGGCCCCAGAACGTTCAGTGCGCTTGCGGCGGTGAAGCCGATGCGCAGGTAGCCGGAGCGGCCGGAAGCTATTCTTCGGGCAGCGGTAGGCGCCCGTTCCGCCAGGGCCATGAGGCGCCTGGCTTCGTCCAGGAAGGCCATGCCTGCGGGAGTCAGTTGCACGTTTCTGTTGGTTCGTTCGAAAAGACTGGTCCCCACAATCTTTTCCAGTTTCTGGATCAGCCGGCTCAACGGGGGCTGGGTCATTTCCAGGCGTTCGGCGGCGCGGCCAAAGTGCAGTTCTTCAGCGACGGCGATGAAGCCGGCCAGCTGATCAAAGGTAAACATGTAGCCCTTCGCAGTCTCTTTGGCGTAAGTAATCCAAGTGAAAGGCATGCTACCGCCGGTTGCCTGATTGCCTGCCCTTTCGACGCTTTTCCAGAGCTGGGCGGGTCAGGCCTTCACTGCAAGAACCGGGCAACTGGCTTCAAGGAGAATGCGTTGGGCATCGCTTCCCAGAAGCAGCTTGCCGACCTGGGAGCGCTTGCGGATACCGATGACGATCATTTCGGTGTCCTCAGCCGTTGAAGCCTCGATGAGAGCATCCGGGCCGTCTTCATGGGCATCCCTTTCGATCCGCGCGGCGACACCGGCACGGGCCGCGCGGGCCACAAGTGCGTCGAGGTCCGGATCCGAGGCAAGCTTCGGGTCGGTGTGTGAATGGCGGCTGCTGCTGTTGATGATGACGAGTTTCTCATTGAGCTGTGAGGCCAGGGACAACGCCTTGGCAAAGGCAGCTTCACCGCGTTCATTGGGGACAAATCCTAAAACGATGGACATAGCAACTTCCGTTCGAGTTGTGGTTTTCCGGGCAGGTCAGTCTTCGAATCCTCGGCCATGCGTGTGCAGGACGGCCTCAGTTTTGGCTTGCTGGCGACGCAAAATCCAGGTCATTACGGGGGCAGCAGCGAGGGCAATAAGGATAGTAACGGCCAAGGTGATTGAAATGGGGCTTGAAACGAAGATTCCGAGGCTGCCTTCGGAGAGCCGGATGGCCTGGCGGAAGGACGTTTCCAGCAGCCCTCCAAGTACGAAGGCGAGGACGAGCGGGCCCGGGGGAAATCCCAGCTTCTTCATCAGGTAGCCCACAACGCCGAAGATGATAACCAGGAACATGTCAAAGACGCTGTTCCGCACGGTGTACACGCCAATCATGGTGATGAGGACGGTCAACGGGTTGAGGATGGTTGCTTTTACCGACAACAGCTTGACGAAGATGCCAATCAGCGGGATCGACAGCAGGAGCAGGAAGACGTTGCCGATGTACATGGAATCGATGACGCCCCAGAAGATATCCGGGTGATCGTTGATCAGGCTCGGTCCCGGCGTGATGCCCTGCAACAGGAGCGCGCCGAACATGATGGCCATAGTTCCGTTGGCGGGAATGCCGAGGGTCAGGAGCGGGATGAAGGAGCTGGTTGCTGCCGCGTTGTTCGCAGTCTCGGGCCCTGCAACACCCTGGATGGCCCCGCGCCCGAAGCGCTCTGGGTTCCGGGAGAACTTCTTTTCGGTGGCGTAGGCGACCAGCGAGGCGATGGTGGCTCCGCCGCCCGGCAGGATGCCCAGCGCGAAGCCGGAGACGGAACCACGGGCGATGGCACCTGAGGACAGCTTCAGGTCGCTGCCCGTGGGCAGGGCCCGCTTGAACTTGGGAGTTACCGATGATGCCGATGGGGGCGTGGCCATGTTGTACAGAATTTCGCCGACGCCGAACAGACCCATGGCAATGATGACGAAGTCGATGCCGTCTGCCAGGTTGTCCGAGCCGAAAGTGAACCGGCTGACGCCCGTGACCGGGTCCCGGCCCACAGTAGCCAGAAGGAGGCCGATGGTGGCGGAGACGGCTGCTTTCCGGGCTGAACCGTTGCCCAGGGAGGAGACCAGCAAAATACCGAGCATGGCGAGCAGGCTGTACTCGGCCGGACCGAAGTCCAGCGCGAAGCTGGCCACCAGGGGGGCCAGGAAGGTGAGTCCGACAATCGCTATGGTGCCGCCGATGAAGGACCCTACTGCTGCGATTCCCAATGCAGCGCCGGCACGTCCCTGCCGGGCCATTTGGTAGCCGTCGAGGGCTGTCACAACGCTTGAGGCTTCGCCGGGCAGGCGCAGGAGGACCGAGGTGATGGTCCCGCCGTACTGGGCACCGTAGAAGATGCCCGCGAGCAGGATGATGGCACTGGCCGGTTCCATGGTGTAGGTCAGCGGGAGCAGGATGGCGATGGTTGCTGCCGGCCCCAGCCCGGGCAGTACACCGATAAGCATGCCAAGGGTGACGCCGACCAGGCAAAACAGCAGGTTGCCCGGCTGCAGCACCACGTCGAAGCCGCCGATGGCGTCGTTGATGATATCCATGTGGGGAGACGTTTCCTAGAAAAGGTGGGGGATGGGAACGGCCAGGAGAAGGATGAAGAGCACGTAGACCACAACGGTGGCAACGATGGACACCGTGACTGCGGGGCGCCAGCCCTCCTTCCCCAGGATCTTGATCCAGAAGAAAAGAAGCAGGACGGTAGGAATTTCGAATCCGACCAACGGAAGCAACGCGGCGTATGCCAGCAGGCTGCCAACGCTTAAAGCGACGGTGAGGATGCCGCCGTCGAACGCTTCGACGTCCTCGTCATGCTTGGCGCGGACCAGGGCGGTTCCGGCGGCCGTGATCATGACCAGGGATATGACCAGTGGCCAAAGCCCGGCCCCGGGGGCGCTGAGGGAGCCGATGCCAAGGCCGAAGGCGACAATCAGGCCAAATACCCCAAGGGCAAGCGGGACGAGCGCGCCGAGCGCGGCGGTCATGACTCCGCCGCGCTCAGCCTGCTCTTCTACCTCAAAGTCACTTGCTGATTCCCCGCGGTGAGCAGCGGAAGTGCTCATTTAGTGGCTCCGATGCCAAACTCCTTGGCCAGGTCAGTGAAGGTCTTGGTATCAGCTTCTACAGTGGTGTTGACGTCGGCAGGCTGGCCGTCCCACTCACCGATGAGGCTTGTCTTCAGGAATTCCTGGAACTTGTCAGAGTCCTTGGCGGTTTCCACAGACTCGGTCAGCTTGCTCACAACGTCCTGGGGTGTTTCCTTGGGGACGGCAAGCCAGCGGCGCTGCACGACTGAGATGTCGTACCCTGACTCTTTCGCGGTGGGGACATCGGGGAAGTACTCACTGCGTTCCGGGGAGAAGACTGCCAGGGGGACGAGCTTCCCGGCGTCAATCTGTGGCTTGACCTCAGCGAGCTGGGTGGCGACGGCGTCGGCGTGATTGCCCAGGACGGCCGTGACGGCAGCGGAACCGCCGTCGAACGGGACGTCGGTGGCCTTTTTGCCGGCCAGCGCGAACAGCGCAGCCTGCCCGAACTGGCCGCCGGTTCCCGCACCGGAGGTGGCGTATTTGATGTTGTCCTTTGCCAGGAGGTCGGCCAGCGAGCTGACGCCGGCGTCTTTGTTGACCACCAGAACGTACTCTTCCTCGGACACGGGGGCGACGACGGTCATCTTGTCCATGGTCAAGGCGTCCGGATCTTCAACAAAAAGCGGGGTGATGGCGAACAGGGACTCGGCTGCCAGCACGGTGCTGTAGCCGTCTGCCTTGGAGTTCAGAACCTCTTTGGTGCCGACTGCGGTGTTGGCGCCGGGCTTGTTCTCCACCACGACGGACTTGCCGAGGGGTTCCTCCAAAGAGGACGCCAATGCCCGGGAGATCAGGTCGGTGCTGCCGCCTGCACTGGAGGGAGCCGTGAGATTGACGGATTTGGTGGGGAAGTTTTCACCGCCCGCCCCGGCTCCTCCGGTTCCGGTCTGGACCCCACCGCAGCCGGTGAGAACGAGGGACAGGATGCCAAGGCCGGTGATGGCAGTAAGCGTGGGCTTCAGGGAGTTCATCGTTGAGCTTTCCTCTGTTGGGGGCCGACGGGAAGAAGGCCGTTTCGGTTCAGTTGTGTGGAAGGGTTGCTACCTGCGGGAGGGGGTTGCCCGCTAACCGCGAAGCGATTTTCGTAGCGCCTGTCTATATATGTAGACAGAAGATCGTGATGGAACTCATAATTGACTAGAAAGAACGTCTCTGTCAAGGCCGTGGGCCGGATCAAGGAAGATCTGCATGAACCAGCAACAACCGGCAATAGCCGATATGACCAGTAGTGGCGTGCGTGGAGTGAAGTCCGCCGCCCGCACCGTTGAGGTTCTTGAACTGCTGGCGGCAAGGGGCAATGAACCTGTTACGGTCCGGGAGCTCTGCGACGCATTGGAGGCGCCCCGCAGCAGTACCTATGCACTTCTTCGTACTTTGACGGACCTCGGCTGGGTGCGCAGTGATTCCACGCGTTCGCTGTACAGCATTGGCATCCGTGCCCTGTTGGCAGGTACGACGTACCTGGACACGGATCCGTTGCTGCGGGTGGTCCAGCCGCACGTGGAGCAGGTCAGCCGGCAATTGAATGAGACTGTCCATTACGGGCGCCTTGACCACACGGACATGGTGTACCTGGCCACGCACCAGTCCTCTTCCTACGCCCGGGTCCAGAACCGGGTGGGACGCCGCCTGCCCGCCTACTCGACCTCCCTGGGCAAAGCCGTCCTGGCGCAGTTCAGCGACGAGGAACTCGAGCAGCACCTGCCTCCCACCCTGGCTGCCCTGACACCTGCGACCATCACCTCCCGGGAGGACCTGCACAAGGACCTTGAAGCTACCCGGAAGCGGGGATACTCCATCGACGACGAGGAAAACACGCCGGGACTGCGCTGCTTCGGGATCCCATTGCCCATCAGGAACGACGTCGCTGATGCGCTCAGCTGTTCGGTGCCTGTTGAACGGCTCAATCCCGCCTATGAGAAAGAGATAGTTGCCGCTCTCCGCGCTACCGCGGACATCACCCTGCAGATCGTCCGCGGCCTGGGCGGGCTCCTCGCCTAATCAGCACTCCAATACCTTGAAAGTATTTTTCATGTCCAAAACGGACTTGGACGCGTATCAGCAGTAGTGCCTAAGATCACTTCAGGTCCCCGACCACCGCTGTCCCCGTAGAAAGTGATTCCGTGCCACACACCGAACTTCCCCAAGACAACCTCGCCCAGGTCATGGTCACGGGTGTCACCATCACGCCCGTCGCATTCAAGGACCCTCCGCTTCTCAACGCCGTAGGCGTACACGAGCCTTACGCGCTCCGCGCCATCATCCAGCTCCACACCGATGCCGGCATAACAGGGCTGGGGGAAACCTACGGCGACGCAGGCCACCTCGCACGGCTCCGCCTCGCAGCTGACGCCATCATCGGCGCCGATGTCTTCAACATCAACATGCTCGGAAGCAGAATTGCCCGAGCTCTCGCCGCGGACACCATCCAGGGCGGACACGGTATGAGCGGAATGGTGACAGGCTCAAGGACGGCAGACCGCGTGCTGTCTCCCTTCGACGTCGCAGCCTTGGACGTCCAAGGGAAAATCCTCAGCCGGCCCGTCAGTGACCTGCTTGGCGGTGCCGTCAGGGAAGCAATTCCTTTCAGCGGATACCTCTTCTACAAGTGGGCGGGCCACCCCGGTCAGGACGACGACTCCTGGGGCGCAGCCGTGGACCCGGAAGGAGTGGTGAAGCAGGCATCACGCATGGTGCGCGAATACGGCTTCACCGCCCTTAAGCTCAAGGGCGGCGTGTTCCACCCTGAGCAGGAAGTTGCGGCCATCCAGGCCTTACGCGACGAATTCCCCGACTTGCCGCTCCGTCTCGATCCCAACGCTGCCTGGTCGGTGCCCACGTCCATCGAAGTGGGCAAGGCCCTTGATGGGGTCCTCGAGTACCTCGAGGACCCGACCCCCGGTATAGAAGGCATGGCCGAAGTGCGCCGCAGCGTCCCGATGCCGCTGGCAACCAACATGTGCGTCGTAAGCTTTTCCGATATTCCCGCATCCGTAACTGCCGGCGCCGTGGACGTCATACTTTCGGACCACCACTTCTGGGGCGGGCTTCGCCGGTCACAGTCCCTTGCAGGCATTACGGAAACCTTCGGGCTCGGCCTCTCAATGCACTCGAACTCCCACCTGGGAATCAGCCTGGCCGCCATGGTGCATCTGGCGGCGACCACGCCGAACCTGGACTACGCCTGCGACACCCATTGGCCCTGGAAGGACGAAGACGAGGACGTCATCAGGCCGGGGGCCTTGCGCTTCGTGGACGGGGCGGTCCCCGTCCCGACCGCCCCTGGCCTCGGTATCGAGCTGGACCAGGACGGGCTCGAAAAGCTCCACCGGCAATACCTTGAATGCGGCCTTACCGGACGCGACGATACGGGCTACATGCAGCGCATCAATCCTGAGTACGTCCTCAAAAGCCCACGCTGGTAGCAGCAGGCCATGTACAAACGCAACTCGCTCCGCTTCATCTCACTGCCGGCACCCGCGCCGGTCCCGGACTGGTCCAAACTGTGCAGGAACGACCAGGTCGAGGTGCGTACTGCCGGTAGGCCAGCGATGTCCGGAACCATCGAGATGATCACCGCAAACCGCAGCGTGTTCTGGATAATCCGCAACGATGGCGCAGGCAGGACGATGGTTTGTTTCGGCGACGATGTGTCCGTCCGGAGAATTGCACCGGCCAAAGCAGCCGGAATCCGGGAGCGCGTTACAGCCTGATGGTGTTCCGGCACATGCCTCAGACGAAGTAAAGACCGCCAGTACCCCTCTGGCCCGGCTTCCTCACGTCCGACGGCGGATCTGTTCAGTGAGTGCGTCGAGGACCGGCAGCTGGCCCTTCACCAGCTTGAGGCGCGCCTCGGCCTCAGTAAACCAGCGGGCGTCGTCGATCTCCGGAAAGTGCTGGATCCGGCCTGAACCCTTGGGCCACTCCAGCGGGAAGGTGTTGCTGACGATCCTTGCCGGCTGGAAGTCCTGCTCCGCGGTGAAAACCGTGATGATCTTGGCGGACGGCTGCCGGAACTGTCCGAGCTGCCGGTAGTCCGCGGGCGGGGCAGGGGAGCCCATCTCTTCGGCAAACTCCCGCAGGGCAGCCGCCAGTGGATCCTCGTCCCGGCCATATTCACCCTTAGGGATGGACCAGGCATGGGCGTCCTTGCGCGCCCAAAACGGTCCGCCCATGTGGGCTATCCAGACTTTCAGACCGCCCGGGTCTGTCCTCCTGTACAGCAAAATCCCTGCGCTGAAAACCGGCACCTGTCCTCCACCTGCTGAAGATTTCAAAACGATTGGAAACGGTCCTTCAACGTTAACCTGCAGTTCACGGCGCTGCTTTAGGTTATTCCTCTAGGCACTCTGCTCGAAGGGACCCCGTCATGGCCAACATAGCCGAGGTTTTGGGACGGCTCACGCCGGATGAACTGGATGAACTCCGCACCCTCGGGCCGCAGGGACACCTGCCGCGATACATGGTTGACGCCTTGGACCGTGCCGCCGGCGGACCCGGTGCTGGCCGCGGCTACTACGTTCCAACCGGAAACGTCAGCGCTACCGGCGGCCCGCTCCTGGTGCTGCGCAGCGACGTATCCGGCTGGCTTTTCAACACCCACAGCGACGACCCGGACCCCTTGCCGGAGCACTGCTAGCCTGACCATCCGGCGCTAGCCGATCAACAGGCTCAGGGCCTCCGTCAAGTGCTCCACTTCGCGGACAGAGAAACCGGCCGGCACCGGACCCGGCCCGGCGTGGCTGGCGGGCACAACGGCGTGGGTGAACCCCAGCCGGTGGGCTTCCTGGATGCGCTGGTTGATGCCGGGGACAGGCCGGACCTCGCCCGCGAGGCCTACCTCGCCGAAAGCGATCAGCCGAATGGGCAGAGGTTTGCGGGCCTTTGCCGAAGCCACCGCAAGGGCAACAGCCAGGTCCGTCGCCGGCTCACTCAGCTTGACGCCCCCCACCGTGGCCACGTACGAATCGTCCTTGTGCAGCAGGGTGCCGGCACGCTGCTGCAGGACAGCCAGCAGCATGGAGACTCGGGAGCTGTCCAGGCCGCTGGTGGCCCGCCGCGGCTGCGAGTTGGGGCTTTCGGCGAGCAGTGACTGCACCTCGGCCAGCAGGGGCCGCCGGCCTTCCATGGTCACTGTAATGCAGGTGCCGGAGACCGGCTCCTTGGTGCGGCTGACAAACAGCCCGCTGGGATCGGCGAGACCTTCGATGCCGTTTTCGTTCAGGTCGAAGCAGCCGACGTCGTCCGTTGGTCCGTAGCGGTTCTTGACGGCACGGAGCAGCCGAAGCCGGGAGTGGCGTTCGCCCTCGAACTGGCACACCACGTCCACCAGGTGCTCCAGCAGCCGCGGCCCGGCGATGGAGCCGTCTTTGGTCACGTGGCCCACCAGCAGGGTGGTCATGTTCCTCCGCTTGGCCGCGGCAATGATGGACGCGGCAACTTCACGGACCTGCGAAACACCGCCGGCGCTGCCGTCCACATCGGCACTGCTGAGGGTCTGCACGGAGTCCACAATCAGGAGGCGGGGCTCGATCTTCTCGACCTGACCCAGCGCCTGGCCCAGATCCGTCTCAGCGGAAAGGTACAGCGATTCAGCCACGGCGTCGATCCGCTCGGCACGGAGCTTCACCTGGGCCGCCGATTCCTCCCCGGTCACGTACAGCACGTCCTGCGCCGTCCGGGCAAACTTCGCAGCGACATCAAGCAGCAGCGTTGACTTGCCCACGCCAGGCTCACCAGCGAGCAGGATGACAGCGCCCGGTACCAGCCCGCCGCCCAATACCCGGTCCAGCTCGTCCACGCCGGTGGGCAGGAACGCGGCGGTGGTTGCGTCCACCTCGGCAATCCGGCGGGCGGGCTCCGCAACTGTTGCCGCCGCCGTGGTACGTGCAACGGCGGTGCCGGCTTCCTCGACGGTGCCCCATGCCTGGCACTCGCCGCACCGGCCGACCCATTTGACGGTGGTCCAGCCGCACTCGGCGCATTTGTAGGCGGGCGCTTTGGACGCCCGGGAAGTCTTTGTTGCCATGGGATCAACCCTAGTGGCGGGCCCTGACATCCCTTGGCCACCCCGGAGGGGAGGGAGACCGCCGCTGCCCATTGGAAAAATCGGGACCACGTAAAATAAAGCCCGCGGTACCCGATTATTGAGATGGGAAAGAAAATGGCCGAAATTCTAGTGGACCTGATTGAGGGCAAGGACGCCGAACGGGTGACGCAGATTCCCACGTCACTGGTGATCCGCGAGTCGGCGTGATGGATGCCACCGGGCCCGGCGCCAACACGGACACTAACCGCTCCCTTCGCTGGGGTGTTGTGGCAACAGGACGGATCGCGCACAAGGTCACCCGCGACCTTGCCTTCCTCGAGGACGCCGAGCTTTATGCCGTGAGCTCGCGCAGCAAAGCCTCGGCGGAGGCATTCGCGGAGGAGTACGGCTTTGCCGCCAGCTACCACGACGGCCCCTCCGGATCCGGATACAGGCAGCTCTTCGCGGACCCCAAGGTAGACGTGGTGTATGTCGCCACGCCGCACGCGCAGCACTTCGAGGTTGCCCGCGCAGCCCTCGAAGCCGGGAAGCACGTCCTGTGCGAGAAGCCCTTCACCATCAACGCCCGGGAGGCCCGTGAGCTGGTCCGCTTGGCGGGTGAACGGGGGCTTTTCCTGATGGAGGCGGTGTGGACGCGTTTCCTGCCCGTCATGCGCCGGACCCTGGAACTGATCGGCAGCGGGGAGATCGGCAGGGTCTGCTGGCTCCAGGCCGACCTTGGCTTTCCGGCTGCCTATGACCCCCGGGACAGGCTCTGGGATCCGGCGGCCGGCGGCGGTGCACTGCTGGACCTCGCGGTCTACCCGTTGACCTGGGCCATCGCGGCGCTGGGGTTCCCGGAGAAGCTGACGGCGAGGGGCCACCTGAACCAGGACGGCGTGGACGTCCAGAACACCATCGCCCTTGAGTACCCGAAAGGAGCTTCCGCGCAGCTGACCTCCTCGATTCAGGCCGCCGGGCCGGGAATGGTCACCATCAGCGGAATCGCAGGCTGGATCAGGACCGGTTCACCGCTGTACAACCCGCGGATGCTCGAAGTATGCGGCCTGAACGGCGAAATCCGGGCAGAGGAGTTCCCCGAGCAAACCGAGGGTTTCATCCACGAACTGCGCGAGACGGCACGCTGCATCCGGGCCGGCCTGCAGGAGAGCCCGTTGATGCCCTGGAGCAAAACGGTAAAGGTGATGGAGCTGCTGGACGAGGCCCGTGAGCAGCTCGGCCTGCGGTACGCGAACGACTCCAGCCCGGGCGTTTCCTAAAGCGCGGGCAGCACGTCCCTGGCCTCGCGCGCGTCCATGCCGGTGGCCTCCAGCAGGTCCACCATCAGCGGCCGGTACAGCATCACCACCGTTTCCCCTTCCAGCCTCTGCACCTCCAGCAGCTTGGGGTGCAGGCGCAGGGCAATCTCGCTCAGGTCCCGGCGGGCCGTCCGCAGGTGGGCGCGGCGGACGCCGTCGTGCGTTTCCGCCAAGCCCAGCGACAGCTCGTCAATGGCGGCAGCGGTCTCCTGCAGCACCTCCGCGATGTTCTCCGTCGCCTCGTCCGAAAGCGCGGCATGGTTGATGGCGCTGGTAAGGCGCCGCGCGAAAACCCGGCTGTTCCTAAGTGCCAGGTCAATGAAATCCAGCGACTGTTTGAGCCGGTCCAGTTCTTCCCGGTGCCGTCTGTAGGCGGGGGCCAGGGTGGCCACCTCGCCGGACGCGCGGAGTGACTGGCGCATCCCGTCCACCAACGGCTGGCAGTTCCGGCCCCTGATAAGTGCGTGCCAGGCCTGGGTGGAATCACTCCGGACGAGCGCCTCCCCGCACTCACGCAGCACCTCGGCCAGCTCGTGCAGCAGCTTCTGGACGTCTTTCCGCGGCTCCCGCCGTGGGTCCTTGGGGATGAGGATGGTGACGAGCAGTGCGCAGAGGCCGCCCACCACGGCGTCTATGCTCCTCGTGAACGGCCCGCCGGCCGGTGCGGGCAGCAGGACCACCAGCAGCGACTGCAGCCCCAGTTGGGTGGTGAAGATCGTGCCGCTGTCCAGGAAGCGGGCCAGCAGGATGGAGAAAAGAAGGACGACGGCGGCCTGCCAGATACCGCCGCCCAGCCAGTGCAGGAGGAGGTCACCCACGGCTATGCCAATGGTGCAGCCAAGTCCCACCTCCACCACCCGCCGCAGCCGCGGCTCCCGGGAAAAGCCAAGGGCAATCAGAGAGGACGTGGCTGCGAACAGGGGCCCGGAATGGCCCAGTACATACTCGGCAAAGGCATAGGCACCCACAGCGCAGACGGTCATCTGGATGGCAGGCACCAGCGAGTTCCGGCTGCGGATCAGGCCGGTGCGGATACGGCCGCGCAGGAAACGCCTGCCTGCTGAGAGTCCTGCTGCTGGGGCCATGCCGTCCAGTCTATTTGTTGCCCGGACCTTGACAGCCTCCGCACTACGGCCGGACCTGTGATCTGCGCAATGGGAACCCGGCACTTGTAAGCCGATATCCCGCCGCCGTTAATGTTCCGTTCACTTTGGACAGCCAATCCTGTTACCTGCGGCCCCTAACTTCGATGAAGGTACAAAACGTACGCATCGCGCTGCAGGGCGTCTCCGGCCCTGCCCGCAATTGAGACCCTGGAAGGGGTACATTCAGTGAAGGCACTCCGCTTCGGCCGCCACGCGGCTATCGCTGTTATCGCAGCCGGCGCTCTCGCGCTCACCTCCTGCGGTTCAGACAACGCCACGGGCACCGCGCCCGCCGGCGGCCAGACGTCCGCCGGCCCCAAGGTAACCGGCACCCTCACCGGCATCGGCGCTTCCTCCACCGGTGCAGCCATAGACGCATGGAAGGCCGGTTTCGCGTCCGCTAACCAGGGCGCCACCGTGCAGTACTCCCCGGACGGCTCCGGCGCAGGCCGCAAGGCCATCGTTGACGGCTCGGCACAGTTCGCCGGTTCGGACGCCTACCTCAAGGACGAAGAGTTTGAGAGCTCCAAGGCCGTCTGCGGTCCCGACGGAGCCATCAACATCCCCGTCTACATTTCCCCGATCGCCGTGGCTTTCAACCTTCCCGGCATCACCGAGCTGAAGCTCGACGCCGCTACCGTGGCCAAGATCTTCCGGGGCGAAATCGCCAACTGGAACGATCCCGCCATCGCCGCCCTGAACGAGGGCGTGGAGCTCCCGGACCTCAAGGTCACCCCGGTGAACCGTTCGGATGACTCCGGCACCACCACCAACTTCACCGACTACCTGGCTTCCGCAGCTCCTGAGGTCTGGACCGACAAGTCCGCAGGCGTCTGGCCCGCAACCCTGCAGGGCGAGAACGCCAAGGGCACCTCCGGTGTGGTCAAGACCGTTACCGACACCCCCGGTGCCGTAACGTACGCTGACGACTCCGCTGTTGGCGGCGCCCTCGGCACCGCCTCCATCAAGGTAGGCGAGGAATACGTCAAGATCTCCGCCGAAGCAGCTGCCAAGGCAGTCGAGGCCGGCAGCCCGGTTGAAGGCCGCTCCGCCAACGACGTGGCCATCAAGCTGGACCGCAAGACCACCGCCGCCGGTGCCTACCCGGTGGTCCTCGTTTCCTACCACGTGGTCTGCAGCGCCTACGACAAGCAGGAAACTGTTGACCTGGTCAAGGCCTTTGAAAACTACGTAGTCTCCGAGGAAGGCCAGCAGGCCGCCGCGGATTCCGCCAAGTCCGCACCGCTCTCCCCGGCCCTGGCCGAGAAGGCCGCCGCGGCTGTCGAGTCCATCAAGGTCAAGTCCTAATCACCGCTCTGAATCCGGGTTCCCCGCCTGCCGAGAGGCAGTGCGGGGAACTTGGTTTTAGTCGCCGCCTTCCCCTCCCAGCAATCGATCGAAGGGCCGTCGAATGACCGCCACCTCCCTGACCAGCACCCGGGGCGCCGGCCGCGCCGGGGACAAAATCTTTTCGAGTGCCGCGCTGGCCGCCGGCTGCCTTATTCTCGCCGTCCTTTTCGGCGTCGCACTCTTCCTGGTGGTCCAGGCGATTCCGGCGCTGACCGCGCCGGCTGCCGAGATCCAGGGCGGCGAAGGCTTCTTCGCCTACATCTGGCCCATCGTAATCGGCACCCTTATTGCAGCCGTGATCGCACTGGTGATCGCCACGCCCGTTGCCATCGGCGTCGCGCTGTTCATTTCACACTTCGCTCCGCGCGGCCTCGCATCCGGGCTGGGCTACGTTGTTGACCTGCTGGCTGCCATCCCGTCCGTGGTCTATGGCGCCTGGGGTGCCGCGTTCCTGGCCAAGGAGATCTCCCCGGCCTACAACTGGCTCGCGGCCAACATGGGTTGGCTGCCCATCTTCCAGGGCCCGGCCTCAGCCACCGGCAAGACCATCCTCACGGCCGGCATCGTCCTTTCGGTCATGGTGCTGCCCATCATCACGTCGCTCTCCCGCGAGATATTCCTCCAGACCCCCAAACTGCATGAGGAAGCCGCGCTCGCCCTTGGAGCCACGCGGTGGGAAATGATCAAGATGTCCGTCCTGCCGTTCGCCCGCCCGGGCATCATCAGCGCCGTCATGCTGGGTCTTGGCCGTGCCCTCGGGGAAACCATGGCCGTAGCACTGGTCCTGTCCTCCGGAGCGTTGACCGCCAGCCTCATCCAGTCAGGCAACCAGACCATCGCGGCGGAGATTGCACTGAATTTCCCGGAAGCAAGCGGGCTAAAGGTCAGCACACTGATCGCCGCCGGCCTGGTCCTGTTCGTCATCACCCTGGCCGTGAACATGATCGCGCGCTGGATCATCACCCGGCACAAAGAATTCTCGGGAGCCAACTAAATGACCTCCACGCTTACCCCCGTTCGCAGCAAGCGCTCGGCGCTCACCAAGGGCCAGCTGCCCAAGTACGCGCCCTACGTGGTCCTGGCCGGCGCGCTTATTTTTGGCGCCGCCATCCTCGCCCTGGTGGGCTTCAACGTGTTCGGCTGGGGCATTGTCTCCGCGCTCCTTTTCGCCATCGGCCTGGTGTCCTGGAGCGCGGTTGTTGAGGGTTCCCGCAAGGCAAAGGACAAACTGGCCACCTGCCTCGTAGTGGGTTCCTTCCTCGTGGCCCTGCTTCCGCTCTTATCGGTGATCTGGACCGTGCTGGTCAACGGTGTACCCGGGCTTCTTACTCCCGGATTCCTTACCAACTCCATGAACGGCGTCACGGGCGTTTTCGACAACCGGGCCGCGGAAGAAGGTGCCCCCGTGCTGGGCGGCATCTACCACGCGCTCCTGGGTACTATCCAGATCACGCTGCTGGCCACCATCATCTCGGTGCCGGTGGGCCTGCTGACCGCCATCTACCTCGTGGAGTACGGCAGCGACGGCCGGCTGGCCCGCGCCATCACCTTCTTCGTGGACGTGATGACCGGCATCCCCTCCATCGTGGCCGGACTCTTCGCCGCGGCCTTCTTCTTCGCCGTGGTGGGTCCCGGCACTAAAACCGGTGCAGTGGCCGCCGTCGCGCTTTCCGTGCTGATGATCCCCGTGGTGGTGCGGTCAAGCGAGGAGATGCTGAAGATCGTTCCCAACGAACTCCGTGAAGCGGCGTACGCCCTGGGCGTGCGCAAGTGGCGGACCATCGTCAAGGTGGTCATCCCGACGGCGATATCCGGCATCGCGTCCGGCGTCACCTTGGCGATCGCCCGCGTTATCGGCGAGACGGCCCCCATCCTGGTCACGGCAGGCTTCGCCACCAGCATCAACTCCAACGTGTTCAGCGGCTGGATGGCCTCGTTGCCCACATTCATCTACACCCAGATCCTGAACCCCACCTCGCCGGCCAACCCGGACCCGTCGTCTCAGCGGGCCTGGGGTGCCGCCCTGGTGCTGATCATCCTGGTGATGATCCTCAACCTTGGCGCCCGGCTGATCGCCAGGATCTTCGCCCCCAAAACAGGCCGCTGAGCGCCTGCTCCTTCCGGTCACACGGCCCGGATCATAAACTTCAATTCATACCCAGTCAGTGAAGGAACACCATGTCTAAGCGCATCGACGTCAAGGACC
Organism: Arthrobacter sp. sptzw32; assembly: GCF_059089735.1. NCBI lineage: Bacteria > Bacillati > Actinomycetota > Actinomycetes > Micrococcales > Micrococcaceae > Arthrobacter > Arthrobacter sp. sptzw32. The sequence continues at coordinate 177,500 of NZ_JBNHEZ010000007.1, forward strand.
TGAACGTGTACTACGGCGATTTCCTCGCGGTGGAAGACGTCACCATCAACATCGAGGCCAAATCCGTTACCGCGTTCATCGGTCCGTCCGGCTGCGGTAAGTCCACCTTCCTGCGGACCCTGAACCGCATGCACGAGGTGCTTCCGGGCGCCCGGGTGGAGGGCGACGTCTTGCTCGACGGCGACAACCTGTACGGCCCCGGCGTGGACCCCGTGACCGTCCGCTCACAGATCGGCATGGTTTTCCAGCGGCCCAACCCGTTCCCCACCATGTCCATCCGTGACAACGTGCTGGCCGGCGTCAAGCTGAACAACAAAAAGATTTCCAAGGGCGAGGCCGACGTCCTGGTGGAACGCTCGCTGAAGGGCGCCAACCTTTGGAACGAGGTCAAGGACCGCCTGGACAAGCCCGGGTCAGGCCTCTCCGGCGGCCAGCAGCAGAGGCTCTGCATCGCGCGGGCCATTGCTGTGGAACCTCAGGTGATACTGATGGACGAGCCCTGCTCCGCGCTGGATCCCATCTCCACCCTGGCCATTGAGGACCTGATCAACGAGCTCAAGGACCAATACACCGTGGTGATCGTGACCCACAACATGCAGCAGGCAGCCCGCGTCTCGGACCGGACCGCCTTCTTCAACATCGCGGGCACCGGCAAGCCGGGCAAGCTTATCGAGGTGGACGACACCCACACCATATTCAGCAACCCTGGCCAGAAGGCAACCGAGGACTACGTCTCGGGCCGGTTCGGATAATCCCCAGCCGCGCCCCAGGCTCGCACGCTCGCCCGGGGACCCCGGCGGCCGTGGGCCCAGAGCCGGCTGCACCAGGCTCGCACGCTCGCCCGGGGACCCCGGCGGCTGTGGGCCCAGAGCCGGCTGCACCAGGCTCGCACGCTCGCCCGGGGACCCCTGCGGCCGTGGCCCCACAGCCGGCTGAACCAGGCGGCTACTCCGGGACTTCCAGCTGGAAGCCGCACCGGCAGCGCAGGACCCTGGTGGGAAGCGAGACGGCGCTGAGTCCGCCACTGCTGTTGCTGGTGCGGTAGCAAAGGCGTTCTATTTCGAACTCGGCTTCCTCCATGGGGAAACCGCAGTGGACGTACTCGTCACCGAACATGATCACCTTGGCCATCCAGCGCACCTGGTGCAGCGCCGCGGCCACGTCCTCTGCGTACGCAAGGTGTTCGTGGAACCTGTGGCAGTCATTGCAGGTGTAGGACACCGAAACCAGGTCGCCATTGGCCGCTCCCATCGCCATGATGGCATGGATGGTCAGATGATGTTCCGTCCCGCAGATCTCGCATTCCATGTGCCGGGGCTGGGGCAGGGAATGCCGGGGATTCGAGTTAGACATGATGCCTGCTCTTTTCCGCGCTGTGCATCCGGGCCGCCGATATGCTGCAGCAGCGTTAATCCGCGGCCCTGCACCCGGCGGCGGATGTCAGCCCCGGCAGCAGCGCTTGGGGGCGTACTTTCGAATTTACGTCACACGGGTCTGCCTGTACAGGGCAGGAGGGGTTCCCCCCTCCCCGAGGACAGCATGGGTCCCTGCCCGGCAGCCGCTTCGGCCCGTGGTGCCCTCTGCAGCCTGAAGGGTGGGTTTTACTCAGCCGGCCAAGGGGGACAGCGCCAGGGCCAGGACAAACGCCAATGCCGCAGTGGCGGCCGGCGTCAGGATCCACAGTGCCACAATGCGGATCACCAGCTTCCGGTTGGTCACCGAAAAGTTCTGGTTTTCGCCCGCTCCCAGCACGGCAGAAGTTACTGTATGCGTGGTGGAAAGCGGCCACTGCAGGCCGATGGCACCCACAAACAGCATGAGGGCGCTGAAGATCTGAGCCACGGAGCCACGGAGCGGGTCGATCTTGGTGATTTTGTAGCCGATCGTATGGGAGATCCTCCACCCCCCGTAAAGGGTGCCGGCGGTGATCATTACCGCGGTAAGCAGCGCCACCCACGCAGGGATAGTGCCGCCGTCGGAATAGCCTGCTGCCAGCAGGGCGAGGATCAGGACGGCGCTGATCCGCTGGCCGTCCTGCAGGCCGTGGCCAAACGCCACCGCCCCGGCAGCTATGGACTGGCTCCGGCGGAACCGTTGGTTGACCACGTTGGGCTGGGTGTAGCGGGCGGCCCAGGTAGCCGGGTAAACCAGCATGAAGGCGCCGCTGTAGGCCACCAGCGGCGACAGCAGCAGCGGAAGTACCACCTGGAACAGCAGTGAATGGTCCACCCCGCCTACCCCGGTGCCACCCAGTGCGAGGCTGGCGAGCCCGGCCCCGGCAAGGCCACCCACCAGGGCGTGCGTGGACGAGGCAGGTATGCCCCGCCACCACAGCAGGATGCCCCACGCGGTGGCGCTGCCCAGGCCGGCGAGCAGGATGCTGAGGCCGTCCGTCCCTTCGGGCAGGTGGATCCACGTCTGGCTGACCGCCACAGCCAGGAGCGCGCTGAGCAGGGCGCCGAGGAAGTTGAAGAAGGCGGCCAGCAATACCGCCACGCTGGGTGTAAGGGCACGGGTCCGGACGGCAAGCGCCACCGAGGTGGAGACGTCGCGGAAGCCGTTGACGAACGCGAACACGGCTGCCAGCAGGACCACCGCGCCGAAGACGACTGCCGTCACCTCAGGATTCCTTGACGATGATGCTGCCTACCTGGGTGGCGATGCGCCGCATGTCCTTGGTGACTTCCACCAGCTGGTTGGCGACATCACGGTTCCGTGAGTACTGCGCCCACTTCATGTCCCTGATCATGTCCGCCACCCAGACCCGGTGCGTCCGCTCAGCACGTTTGGCCAGGCGAAGGATTTCAATCCAGTAATCCTCCAGGTCATCCAGGTTGTCGAGCCGGCGCATAGCGTCAACGGTGAGCTCGGCCTGCCGGCTGATGATTTCCAGCTGGTCCGCTGCCCGTTTTGGCAGCCGCTCCAGGCGGTACAGCGCCACGAGTTCCGCCGCAGCGTCCAGTTTCTCGATGGCCTCGTTGAGGTAGCGGGACAGAGCATACATGTCTTCGCGGGGGAGGGGGTTCACGAAGCTGGTGCGCATGTGGGTCAGAAGGGCGAAGTGCAGTTCAGCGGATTTGGCCTCGTGGTTGTGCATGTCCTCCACGAGCTTGCCGTGCTCGGCTGCGGGCACACCGAGGATTTCGGCCAGGGTGGCACTGGCCAGCACAATTTGCTGCGCCATCTGCGATAAAAGGTTCAGCCCGGCGGGCTCCTGGGGAAAAAGGCGCAGCTTCACAGTTACCGGTCTCCGGGATAAGAACAGGGCGGGAATTGCCTGCCGTGTGACTTGACCCCGGCGCGCAACTGTCGCTAACTCTACCGGCCCGTAACTGCACCTTCGAAACGGGAGGACGGTAGCTGGGCAGCAAGCAAACGGGCAAACAGTAATTGGGCAGAAAAATGGTGCCGAACCGGATACGCCTCTCGGCGGTAGGCCGCTCTAGGCGGCTGAATGTTGAAGCCCGGGGGTTTCGCGGCTCGGCACCAGTTTCAGTGTTCTACGTTGGTTGGCCCAAGTCAACATTGACAGATCCGGGCTCCTGGGCCATGCGGTTCGCTCAATCCAGCTCACCGAGGCGCCACGCGTTGGCTGCGTGCTCCAGGTCCTCGGCGGTCTTCACCAGCTGGTGGGAGTTGCGGGTGAGTTTGCTCGCGTGCGCCTCATTGCCGTGCTCGGCGCCGTCGGCGAGGGTGGCCTGGCCGAGCGCCACCACCCGGCAGAATGCGGCGGAACGCTCCAATGCGACGTCGAACTCGCCGTCGAACGCTCCCGAAAGGATGGCGTCCGCCATCGCCTTCATCTCATCAGCGCCGGGAGGCTCGGCGGCCCCGGCCACCACATTGGAGACCTGCGCCGTGTCTTTGCCCGCGCGGAAGTAGACCGAAATTCGTTCGGGATCCTGGACCGTGGCCGCACGCAGGGCGTACAACCGCCACAGCGCTCCGGGAAGTGAACGGGCCGGGCTCTCGGCCCACATCTCTGCGATGGCCTCCAGGCCCTGCTCGTCCGCAAGCTTGACGAGCCGCTCGGTCACTACGGGGTCGTCGCTGTCCCGCCCGTGGCGGACCAGCGCCTGGGCAGCGAGGTGGGCGGCTTCGGACACGCGGGCGGGATCGGCGCCGCCGGCAAACGGTTCGAAGTCGACGGGCGCGAAAGGCTTCGGCTTGTGGTGCCGGTTGGCGCCGCCGTAATGACTGGAACCTGTTTGCTCGCTCATGCCCCCAACGCTACTCCTGTGCCCTGCGCTAAATCGAGCATCAGGAATTGCTGCCGGGCCTCTAAGGCAGGGCCGACGGCGGGGCCCGGCCCGTGTGCGAATGCTGCCTCGAGCATGGGTTAGAGTATTAACGTCCAGAAATGGATGGGCCGGGTTGGCGGTACAACGTACCGAAGCAGCCCGGCTTGGGCCTTTAGCTCAGTTGGTAGAGCATCGGACTTTTAATCCGTGGGTCGTGGGTTCGAGCCCCACAGGGCCCACTCTTTTAGCGAAGAGCGGGAAATCCCCCGGCAGCCTCCCTGAGGCAGCCGGGGGATTTGTTGTTTGCGGCAACCGGCACAATGGGGACATGACAAAAAGCAGCGCCGGGCGGTTGCCGCGCCTTGAGGACGTGGCCGAACGTGCCGGCGTCTCCCACCAAACTGTTTCCAGGGTGGTCAACGGGCACCCGAATGTCAGTAAAGCAACCCGGGAAAAGGTGGAGGCGGCCATCGCCGAGCTGGGCTACCGGCGGAACACGGCAGCTCGGAGCCTGGTCACCCGGCGCTCACAAACCATCGGTGTGCTTGGCAGCGAGCTCTCCCAGTACGGCCCGGCCAACACGCTCCTCGGCGTGGAGCAGGCAGCGCGGAACGCGGGCTACTTCGTCAGCATTGCCGCCCTGCGTTCGGTGGGCCGGGACGCCATCTTCGATGCGCTGCGGCACTTCCTGGACCAGGCGGTGGACGGAATCGCCCTCCTGGTGCCGCACACCGAAACACTGCAAATCCTTGAGGAGTTCAACCCCGGGGTGCCAGTTGTGGCCGTCGGTTCGCCTGGAAATGAAGCAGTCAGCGGGGCAATGGTGGACCAAAAACGCGGTGCGGAGATCGCCGTGGGCCACCTCATCGAGCTGGGGCACAGCAGAATCGGGCATGTTGCCGGGCCGTCGGACTGGATTGACGGTGCCCTGCGCACTGAAGGCTGGCGCGCGGCGCTGCAACATGCAGGGTTTCAGGACGACCTGCTGCTGGAAGGCGACTGGAGCGCGGGCAGCGGCTACGAGGTGGGGCGCCGGCTGGCAGCCGGACGCACCGCCACCGCTGTGTTCGTGGGCAATGACCAGATGGCCCTCGGGGTGCTGCGTGCCTTCAACGAGGCAGGGGTCCGCGTGCCCGACGACGTCTCCGTGGTGGGATTCGACGACCAGCCGGAGTCCGGCTACTTCACCCCGCCGCTCACCACCGTGCGGCAGGACTTCGAGGAGCTGGGCAGGCGGTGCATGGACACCATGCTCAAGGAAATTGAGGCCGGTGCCGCCGCCAGTTCAACCGTCGTCATCCCGGAGCTGGTGCGCCGGGGGAGCGCAGCACCGCCCAGGCAATGACGAGCCAGGCTAAGCGCCCCCAGCGGCCGCGGACGTCCACATGCAACTCCACCCGCCGGTCGGGAATGCCAAGCCATCAAAGCTTCGGCGAGGTCTTACCGGTAGCTGATGGCAGCGCCGTTGGCGGCGGACCAGGTGATGTGCCCGCCTTGGTAGTACTGCACCACGCCGGAGCCTAAGGGAGTCTCATTCGAGGTTGGATAGCCCAGACGGCCGTTCTCCCAGCCTTGTGATGCATACGCTTGCCTGATGGCGCCGGCGTTGCTGCGTGCGCCCGAGGCCCCGGACCAGTAGATAACCCCGCCCTGAAAGTTCTGGTAAACCCCACCGTTCCTTAACCCGGTAATTTCGTTGCTTGTCGGGTAGCCGAGGAAGCCGTTCTCCCAGCTAAGCGCAGCCCAGGCGGCGTTGATTGCCCCCTTGGTGATGCGGGCCCCGGTTCCCGGCGACCAGTGAATGACGCCGCCTTGGAAGTTTTGGTAGACGCCGCCGTTTTTCAAGCCACCGGTCTCGTTGCTGGTGGGGTATCCGAGGCTGCCGTTTTCCCAGTTTTGCCCTGCCCAGGCTGCGTTGATGGCACCCTTGGTGATGCGCGCGCCGGTAGCCGGAGACCAGTGAACAACACCGCCCAGGTAGTTCTGGTAGCAACCGCCGTTAGCCAGACCGCACGTCACCGGCCCCATGGTTGTACCAATCCCCGGAGCAGCGGCAGCTGCCTCGGCTATTGCCTTGACATGGTCTATTGCGGCAGTTGCGGGACCAGAAAACAGCAACCTGTTGGGTGAGCCCGCCCCTGTGCCGCTGACCGCGCCGGTGGTTGCAGCGGCGTTCAGGTTGGCGGCCACCGCCGAGGGGGCCATTGCAGGGCTTTGGGATAGAAGGACCGCCGCCGCTCCGGCCGCGTGCGGTGCAGCCATGGATGTTCCGCTCAGGGTGGCCGCGGCTGTAGCAGACGAGTGCCCTGCCGATTTGATCCCAACCCCCGGGGCATAGATGTCGGTGCAGGTGCCAAAGTTGGAGAAGGAGGCTTGTCGGTCCGAGGTGTCGCTGGCAGCAACTGTAATTGCTGCCGGGACCCGGGCAGGGGAACCGGTGCAGGCATCGACAGCGGAATTGCCGGCTGCCACAACTGTGGTGACGCCGTCAGCAATGAGGTTTTGTACGGCGGAGTCGAGCATGGAACTGGGTGGGGTGCGCAGGCTCATGTTCGCCACAGCGGGAGATCCGGCACTGTGGTTCCCGACGACCCAGTCCAGGCCCGCGATCATGTCCGAGATGTAGCCGGAACCTGCGCAGTCGAGCACTCGAACGGGAACGATGGTAACGTCCTTGGCCGCACCGTAGGTTCTGCCGCCAATTGTGCCTGCCACGTGCGTGCCGTGACCGCTGCAGTCGGTACTGCCGTTGCCTTCTGGGAAGGGTGTCCATCCGGCCGTCACCCGTCCAGCAAATTCGGTGTGGGTTGCCAACACCCCGGTATCAAAGACATAAACGCTCACCCCGGCACCTGAAGCCGCAGGGGTATAGGAGGCCGACAGCGGCAAGGCGCGCTGATCAATCCGGTCCAATCCCCACGGCGTCGGTTGGTCCACGTCGGTTGCAGTTACCGGTGCATCGATTTCCACCCCTGCCACCTCGCCTGAAGTTCTCAATTCCTCGGCCTGTTCCGGCGTTGCCGTTACTACGGCGCCCCTGAGCGCTTTGGAAAACGTCCGCTTAACGGCGAGGTTGCGGGCATGAAGTGCTTTCGGCCCGGCTGCAGCGCCGGTCCCCTCGGCATACTCCACGATGTAGCGGCTTGTTGCTTCTTTTGGCCCGCCGAAGGCAGCAACTGGTGCGGCGTTTCCGGTAGCCACACCAACCCAAGTGGCTGACAGGGCCGTCAATAGGATCAACAGGGCAGGGCGGTGGAGAGATGAGGAAAAAATGTCAGGGTTCCTTTGTGGACTCTAAAGGGCATGGTGAAGACGACAAAATGCGCGGGCTGGCGGATCCACTCTATTTCTCCCGGCGACCGGTGCAGCGCAACCTACGTAAATCCTGCGCTAAAGCTTGGACTTATGACGTCAGAGTCGAGTTTTGTCAGAAGCGGTTCCGCTGGCGCTCAAGCACGTGCCGCCATTGCTCGGAAGAAAGAACACCCGCCAAGCGGGCAAAAGGGGAGGAGCCTTCGGGCACGCCATGCGTCTGATGCGGCCGGTAACTTAGCCCTGGGCCGGGTTCTTGGCCGGGTCCTAAGCAGCGGGGGAGCTTTGCCTGCGCGTCAAGGTGCGGGACCAGCCGGCGAGCCGGGGCCAGTACGTGATAAGGGCATTTGACGCCAGCGCCGCGGCCATGTGCAGGTAAAGCATCAGATGCAGTGAGTAGCCCGCCGGCGCAGCTGCCTCACCGGCCGCTGATGGCTCCTGCCTGATGCCGCCGTGACCGTGCTCCGGCAGCCCGTTCGCCGCGCCGCCGGAAAAGATCGCGAACCCCCAATGAAGCAACTGCTGGGCCACTCCGCACAAAAGCAGCAACGCCCAGCCGGGCAGTTGAAAGCGCCCCAGGATTGCCGCGCCCATCCCGAGCAGCGCGGCAAGTGCTCCGAGGATCATGAGGCCGGGCGCCGGGCCCCCGCCTACGAGGTGGGCGACCAGTCCGAGGCCGGTGGAGAGTGGGCCCGCCAGCCACGCAAGAGAGCCAGCACGGGCGTGTGGTTGTGCGTCGGCCACAAGGATCCTTCCGGTTGTGCTGGGCGTCCCACTGTCCCTACCCCTTTTGGCACCGTTCCACACTTTCCGGGTACACGCGATTTGGTGTGGGAGAGGGCCCGCAAAAACATTGACAGAAGTCTTGTTAGCGCTAACAATTAGAGGGTCGCAAGGCGGCGGCATCAATTGGAGGATTCTATGGAAGTCAGAGTAGACGCGGACAGCTACGTCATCGGTGTGGATTACGGAACGCTATCCGGCAGGGCCGTGGTGGTCCGCGTCCGGGACGGCAAGGAGCTCGGCAGCGGGGTGTGTGAGTACCCGCACGCAGTTGTTACGGAAGCCCTTCCGGCCGACGTTGCCGGCAAACCCGGCGCGAGGCTCCCGGGTGACTGGGCCCTGCAGGTGCCTGATGATTACCGCGACGTTCTGCGCACCGCGGTTCCCGCCGCCGTCGCTGAGGCAGGTATTGACCCGGCCGCCGTAGTTGGAATTGCCACGGACTTCACGGCCTGCACTATGGTGCCGGTCAAGGCGGACGGAACACCGCTGAATGAGCTTCCGGAATTCAGAAACCGGCCCCATGCCTATGTCAAGCTTTGGCGCCACCACGCCGCGCAGGCCCAGGCGGACAGGATTAACCAACTTGCAGCGGAACGCGGTGAGCAGTGGCTGCCCCGCTATGGCGGGCTGATTTCTTCGGAGTGGGAGTTCGCTAAGGGACTGCAACTCCTGGAGGAGGACCCTGAAGCCTATGCAGCGATGGATCACTGGGTTGAGGCTGCTGACTGGATTGTGTGGCAGCTCTGTGGCCGGTATGTCCGGAACGCCTGCACCGCCGGTTACAAGGGCATCTACCAGGACGGCCGTTATCCCTCCGAGGACTTCCTTACGGCACTGAACCCGCAATTCAAGGATTTTGTCAGTTCCAAGCTGGAGCACACCATTGGCCGCCTCGGCGATGCCGCCGGGTACCTCACCACAGAAGCTGCTGAATGGACAGGGCTGCCGGAGGGAATTGCAGTGGCTGTGGGCAACGTGGATGCCCACGTGACCGCTCCTGCCGCGAAGGCAGTAGACCCTGGTCAGCTGGTGGCCATTATGGGTACCTCGACATGCCATGTCGTGAACGGCACCGAACTGCGGGAAGTGCCCGGCATGTGCGGGGTGGTGGACGGCGGCATCGTGGACGGACTCTGGGGCTACGAAGCCGGCCAGTCCGGCGTCGGCGATATCTTCGGCTGGTTCACGAAATACGGCGTGCCGCGCGAGTACCACCAGGCAGCCGAAACAGCCGGGCTGGACGTCCATGAATACCTCACTGAACTGGCGTCCCGCCAAGCCATCGGCGAGCACGGCCTGATGGCTTTGGACTGGCACTCCGGCAACCGCTCCGTGTTGGTTGATCACGAGCTCTCCGGGATCGTGGTGGGGCAGACCCTGGCGACGCGCCCGGAGGACACCTACCGTGCGTTGCTGGAAGCCACCGCGTTCGGCACCCGCACGATTGTGGACGCATTCCGGGACTCCGGTGTTCCGGTGAAGGAGTTCATCGTTGCCGGCGGCCTGCTCAAAAACCCGCTTCTGATGCAGATATATGCGGATGCCACCAACCTTCAGCTCTCCACCATCGGCTCAAGCCAGGGCCCGGCCCTCGGTTCCGCCATCCATGCTGCTGTGGCCGCCGGAAAATACACGAATATCCGCGAAGCCGCCGAGGCTATGGGCTCCCAGCCGGGCGAGGTGTACACGCCCATACCGGCGAACGTAGCCGCCTACGAGGAACTTTTCCAGGAGTACAAGACCTTGCATGACTACTTCGGCCGCGGCAGCAACGATGTGATGCACCGGCTCAAGGCCATCCAGCGGCGGGCAGCGGGTCCACTTTCGGCGCCCCCGGCAATTGTTTCCGAGGCTGCCGTGGAGGTGTCCGCGTGAACATCCTGGACACGATCTCCCGCGTCCGTGACGAGGTGTGCGCCCTGCACGCAGAGCTGACCCGCTACGAACTGGTGGTGTGGACGGCCGGCAACGTCTCCGCCCGGGTCCCGGGCCATGAGCTGATGGTCATCAAGCCCTCCGGCGTCTCTTACCAGGACCTCACCCCGGAACAGATGGTGGTGACGGATCTATATGGGCTGCCCGTGGATGGGGACGCGGCAGGCCAGTGGGGAAACCCGGCACTCTCGCCGTCGTCGGACACTGCAGCCCATGCGTACGTCTACCGGCACTTGCCCGAGGTGGGCGGGGTGGTGCACACGCACTCCACTTACGCCACGGCCTGGGCCGCGCGCGGGGAGGCCATCCCCTGCGTTTTGACCATGATGAGCGATGAATTTGGCGGGTCCATCCCGGTGGGGCCGTTCGCGTTGATTGGCGATGATTCGATCGGCCACGGAATCGTGGAGACGCTGAAGAACTCGAATTCCCCGGCTGTGCTTATGCAGAACCACGGGCCTTTCACCATCGGCAAGGACGCGAAATCGGCGGTGAAGGCGGCCGTGATGTGCGAGGAAGTTGCCCGGACGGTGCACATCGCGCGCCAGTTGGGTGAGCCCCTTGCCATCGACCCTGGCCACATCGACTCCCTCTACGCCCGCTACCAAAACGTTTATGGCCAGTAACGGCCAGCCTTGTATGGCTGATAAAGATTTACTTCCGGAGGAAACCCTATGAGTACCGCAGCAAACACTTCCCTTGACGGTTACGAGGTATGGTTCCTCACCGGCAGCCAGCACCTCTACGGCGAGGACGTCCTTAAGCAGGTTGCCGCCCAGTCCCAGGAGATCGCCAACCAGCTCAATGCCTCTTCCTCAGTGCCGGTACGCATCGTGTGGAAGCCAGTCCTGACCGACTCCGAAGCCATCCGCCGCACCGCGCTCGAGGCCAACTCGGACGACTCCGTCATCGGCGTCACCGCATGGATGCACACCTTCAGCCCTGCCAAGATGTGGATCCAGGGCCTGGATTTGCTCCGCAAACCACTGCTGCACCTGCACACCCAGGCCAACCGCGACCTGCCCTGGGCGGACATCGACTTTGATTTTATGAACCTGAACCAGGCTGCCCACGGCGACCGGGAGTTCGGGTACATCCAGTCCCGCTTGGGCATTGCCCGCAAAACCGTCGTAGGACACGTTTCAAACCCGGAGGTCGCCCGCCAAGTGGGCTCCTGGCAGCGGGCCGCTGCCGGTTGGGCAGCCGTCCGGACCCTGAAGCTGACCCGATTCGGTGACAACATGCGCAACGTTGCCGTCACGGAAGGCGACAAGGCCGAGGCGGAACTCCGCTTCGGAGTGGCCGTGAACACCTGGTCGGTCAATGAGCTCGCCGACGCCGTGCATGGTGCTGCGGAGTCCGACGTCGATGCCCTGCTCAGTGAGTACGAGGACCTTTACGACGTGGTTCCGGAGCTCCGCGCCGGGGCTGCCCGGCACGAGTCGCTCCGCTACGGCGCCAGGATCGAACTTGGCCTGCGCAGCTTCCTGGAGGCCAACGGCTCGGCGGCGTTCACCACCTCCTTCGAGGACCTGGGCGCACTCCGCCAGCTTCCCGGTTTGGCCGTGCAGCGCTTGATGGCCGCAGGCTACGGTTTCGGTGCTGAGGGTGACTGGAAAACCGCCATCCTGGTCCGCGCGGCGAAGGTCATGGGCGCAGGCCTGCCTGGCGGCGCTTCCCTGATGGAGGACTACACCTACCACCTGGAACCCGGAGCGGAAAAGATCCTTGGCGCGCACATGCTGGAGGTTTGCCCCTCCCTGACGGCGGGGAAGCCGCGCCTGGAAATCCATCCGCTGGGCATCGGCGGCAAGGAGGACCCCGTCCGTCTGGTGTTCGACGCCGATGCCTCCCCGGGTGTCGTCGTCGCCCTGTCCGACATGCGGGACCGCTTCCGCCTGGTGGCCAACGCCGTCGACGTGGTGCCCCTCGACCAGCCGTTGCCCAACCTGCCGGTAGCACGCGCACTGTGGCAGCCCAAGCCGGATTTCGCCACCTCGGCTGCGGCATGGCTGACGGCAGGGGCCGCCCACCACACCGTGCTGTCCACGCAGGTAGGGATGGACGTGTTCGAGGACTTTGCGGAGATCGCCAAGACCGAACTGCTCACCATCGACGAGGACACCACCATCCGCCAGTTCAAAAAGGACCTGAACTGGAACGCCGCCTACTACAGGCTCGCCGGTGGAATCTAGGCCTCATCTCCTGGAAAAGCAGCCCCGGAAGCTCTGCTTCCGGGGCTGCTTTTCCATGCTCTTACCCTGGGGAGGGTCCGTCTAGTGGCCGAAGTGTGACCTTGGGGCGCCTTCTGGCAGCCGTTCGAGGATGTCCTCCGCCACCCTTCGTACCTTGATGTTCCGGTGGCTTGAGGCCTTCGCCAAGATGGAAAACGCCTCATGGTAGGAACACCTGTTCTGCGCCATGATGACCCCGCAGGCAACGTTGATGGACGTGCGGCTATCCAGTGCCATACGCAGGTCCGAAGCGGTGGACCTTGCCGTGTGCAGGTCAAGGGCCATCTGCAGGCTTTTGGCCGCAAGGCCTGCGAAATTCTTTGCCTCGGGAATCACCTGCAGCGGAAACGCCTTGGCATTTTGGGCAAAAAACGCCAGGACGGCACGTGTTGGGCGGATGGGCGTGCCATCGTCCCGGGCCTGCCCACTGTATTCCAATCCGAGCCGGAAGCTGAGGACGCTGCCCAAATTGGCAAGCTGCAGCTGCCTGCAATACCGCGGCCATCGGAAGTCCCCGCTTCGTTGCAGCACGGCCACGGGTTGCTCCCCTATCAACACCTCACTGACCGGACCTTCGTGAGATTCCTGCTCCCACTCCAGCAACCGGAGCACCTCGGGTGAGGTGCCGGTGATGGCCGCAGTCCTTTTCGGCTGATGCAGCACAACGCCGCATTCAACAACGGGGCCTCCGGCACGTACCACTGCCCGGGCAGAAGCGGCTGCGAGGAGTTCAAGTGAGTCGTGCAGCGTCTGCGTGCCCGTCATGAGATCCAGCAGGATCCCGTCCGGCTTAACTGGCGGGGGATTGGCCGGCCGGGGCTGCCCTGTCTTTGCCGGTGCGCCATATCCTGCCAGTGTGTTGGAACGGCCGTTTTCCGGCGTGGCAGGCCCTTGCCGTTGATGGCCAGGGGCTTCCTGAGAAACAAGAGGGCCGGCGACGGCTGGGGGAGAGGCCTTGGTCTCAAAGGCCTCCTCGTCGCCGGCCCCGTTTGCTACCCGAGTCTCTCGGACCGGGAAACTTGAGCTTGCGTATCGTGCATGCATTTCGTCTCACACCCCCTCGTGAGCAAGTTACAGCGAGTCAAAAACGTCTTGCCTCAATGAAAACCTAGTTCGGACGCCGTCCCGGGAGAACGCGTAGCCAGTACTCGTTTTTGAGATTAGGTACTACTTGGCCACCGTCCTGTCTCTGATTGCGCAACCTCTGGAATGATGAGCAGCATGGAATTGCACATCACGGGGGACCCTGCTGCGGACGAGCTGCTGAGTAAGGATCCGTTCGCGCTGCTGACGGGAATGCTGCTGGATCAGCAGGTGACCATGGAGTCGGCCTTTGCGGGGCCAGCAAAGATCAAGACGCGGATAGGGTCCATCCGGCCTGAATCCATCGCCGCCCAGGAGCAGCAGGCGTTCGTGGATGTATTCAAGGAACGGCCCGCGGTCCACCGCTTTCCGGGGTCCATGGCGGCACGTGTACAGGCGCTCGCAGAAGCTGTACAAACCGAGTGGGGCGGGGATGCGGCGGCCATCTGGACCAAGGGTGGACCTGATGGAGCCGAGGTGCTGCGGCGGCTGACGGCGCTGCCCGGCTTTGGCGAGCAGAAGGCCAGAATTTTCCTCGCTCTGCTGGGCAAGCAATGTGGTTTGGAGGCGCCAGGATGGCGCGAAGCTGCCGGGCACTACGGGGACGAGGGCGCTTACCTCTCCGTTGCGGACATCGTGGATCCGGAGTCACTGGCGAAGGTCAGGACCAACAAACAGGCCGCGAAGGCAGCGGCGAAAGCTGCGAAGGCGGACGGCTGACGGGCTCCCTCAGTTCCGGGCCAGGAACAACTGACGCTTTGGTTCCTCACAAGGCCGTAATGGTCCAGCCTGTGCGGTGCGTCTCTCCCGGGTCCAGGACCACGAGGTCTTCGCCGGTATTGAAAGCCTCGGGCGGACAGGTCATGGGTTCGACGGCGAGGCCGAGGCGGGTGTTTTCCGGTTTCTTTGGAAGATCCGCAGTATGGATCTGTACCCAGGGGCAGCTGGCATCCCACACCATCGCTGTGCCGGTCCCGTGCACCGGATCGATGACCCGAACCATGGCGTGGCCATTCCCTTCCCAGGCGATGTCGGTGAAGGCATGGTCGATTTGCACGGTACCGATGGGACGGGCCGAGCGGAAGTCGAAGGCAGTACCGGCTACCTGCTCCTTCCCCACGGGCAGGAGGCGGTCAGGAGTTACCGACAGGACCGTCGAGGCGGGCAACTCAAACAGCCACTCATCCAGCGGTGAGGGCCCTCCCACGAGGTACGGGTGGGGGCAGACGCCGTAGGGCGCGCGACGTGCACCGGTATTGGCTGCTGCCACGTCTGTCCTGAAACCACCGCTGTCAACGCTGAAGCGGGCTTCAAGGGTGATAGTAAAGGGGTACGCAGCCGTGGGCTCGATGGTGCATTCCAGGATGAGCGTATCCGGCTTATGCTTTACGGCTGACCACGGCACGTCGAACACCAGGCCGTGCAGTGCGGTGCCACGTTCCGGCTCATTGATGGGGAGGTGGTACTCCTCCCCGTCGAACCTGTAACGCCCGTCGGCTATGCGGTTGGGCCACGGAGCCACGAAAGCGCCACGGAAGTTAGGCATTGTCTCGTCCGGGCCAAAACCGACCACGAGCGGCCGCCCCTCGTAGGTCAGCTCACGGACGGTGGCACCGAAACCGAGGACGACGGCCGTGTAGCCGCCGCCCTCGATCCTGTATTCGGGCGAGTTCATGCCAGGGAGACGGCCGTCCAGGACACGGGCGGGAGGGTGATGGTGACTGCTCCGCCGTCGAGGGTGGCGGATGTGTTGGGCTTCATACCCACGCGCTCCGGCTCCTCGAGGGTGTTTTTCGCATACACGTCTGTATCGTACAGAGACTGCGCCTGCACAGTGCTGAAGCCGTCCAGTGCCCCGATGTCGATGGTCACAGTGGTTTCTTCGGTCTGGGACCGGTTGACGAGGAAGACGGCGGTGGCACCGCTTTCGTCGTCGTGCGTGGCCACAGCATCCACGAGCGGCACAACGCCGTACTCGCTGGTCTCGTATGTCCCGGTGTCGAGCTTGAGTTCCAGCACTGACCCTTGCGCGAGCTTCGATGTGATGGAGAACGGGAAGAACGTTGTCTGGCGCCAGGCCGGGCCACCCGGCTCGGTCATGATGGGCGCGATGACGTTGACCAGCTGCGCCAGTGAAGCCGAGGTGACGCGGTCGGCGTGCTTGAGCAGCGAGATCATGAGGTTGCCGAATACGACGGCGTCCGCAACGGAGTAGCAGTCCTCAAGCAGCCGGGGGGCTACCGGCCAATTGTCCAGCCCCTCGATCTTGTCGACGTTCTCGAAGCGGCTGATGTACCAGACGTTCCACTCATCGAAGGATATGTTGATGGTCTTCGAGCTGCCCCGGACGGCCTTCACATGGTCGGCTGTGGCCACCACGGACTCGATGAAGTGGTCCATGTCGACGGCGGAGGCAAGGAAGGACCCGAGGTCCCCGTTCTTCTCCTCGTAGTAGGCGTGGCAGGAGATGTAGTCGACCACGTCGTAGGTGTGGGTCAGCACCACGCGCTCCCACTCGCCGAAGGTGGGCATATGGGCACTGGAGGAACCGCAGGCAACGAGCTCGATGGACGGATCCAGCTGGCGCATGGCTCGGGCTGTTATGGCCGCGAGTTTGCCGTAGTCCTCGGCGGAGCGGTGCCCGAGCTGCCACGGGCCGTCCATCTCATTGCCAAGGCACCAGATCTTGACATCGAAGGGGTCAGGGCGGCCGTTGGCCATGCGCTGGTCGGCGAGGGCGGTCCCCTTGGGCAGGTTGGAGTACTCGAGGAGTTCGAGTGCCTCGGCTGTTCCCCTTGTGCCAAGGTTCACGGCGAGCATCAAGTCACTGCCCACCTTCTGCAGCCACGAGGCGAACTCGTGCATGCCCACCTGGTTCGTTTCGGTGGAGTGCCAGGCAAGGTCCAGGCGGGTGGGGCGCTCCTCGCGCGGTCCCACGCTGTCTTCCCAGCGGAACCCGGAGACGAAGTTGCCGCCGGGATAGCGGATGGTCGAGACGCCCATTTCCTTGACCAGCTCAATGACGTCCTGCCGGAAGCCTTCGTTATCGGCGCTTTCATGGCCGGGCTCGTAGATGCCGTCGTAGACGTGGCGGCCGAGGTGTTCAACAAATCCGCCAAAGATGTTGCGGTTGATCCGACCGACGGTGAAGTGGGGGTCGAGCGTAAGGCGTGCGTTCTGCATCTAAAGACTTTCTGTGCGTACGTGTGTTGCTTTAAGGATGGGAGCGGGGCCGGGCTACTTTAGTGAGCCCAGCGACAATCCGCCCTGCCAGTACTTCTGGAGGGAAAGGAAGGCAATGATCAGCGGGATGATTGAGAGGAAAGCGCCCGTCGTAATCAGATTCCAGAGGGCCTCGCCGCCGCTGCCGGCGTTGGACAGAGCCTGCCAGCCATTGAGCCCCACCGTTACCGGAAGCAGCAGCGGATCGCTGAGGACTGCCAGCGGCAGGAAAAAGTTGTTCCAGGTCCCGACGACGGACAACAGGAGTACCGTCACGATGGCCGGGCGCAGCAGGGGCAGCGCGATTTGGAAGAATGTCCGGATTTCTCCTGCACCGTCGATCCGGGCGGCGTCCAGCAATTCGTCCGGGACCGCTTCCTGGGCGAAGACCCGCATGAGGTAGACGCCGAACGGGCTAAGGAGCGAGGGCAGGATCACGGCCCAGATAGTGTTCACCAGCCCCACCGAACTAAGCAGCACGAAAGTCGGGATGACAAGCGCTGTTAGCGGCACCATCACCGCACCGAGCAGAAGCCCGAAAAACGGACCCCGGCCGCGGAAGTTGTACTTGGCGAAGCCATAGCCCGCCAGCACGGCGAGGATCGTCGCTCCAACGCCGCCAGAGATGGCGTACAGGAATGAGTTCCCGAGCCATCGCCAGTAGATGCCGTCCTGCCGCTCGAACAGGCCCTGGATGTTGCTGAAGAAGTGGAACTCATCATCGAACCAGAGAGGCCCGCCTGAGCCAGCAAAGAGGCCGGCAGTGTCCTTGGTGCTGGCGACGGTCAGCCACCAGATCGGGGTGATGAAGTAGATGACAAGGATGAGCAGGAAAATATGTGAGCCGATGCGGGAACCGCCCTTGCGGGCCCTGGCGCGGCCTGCGGCGCTACGGCCTTTCCGGCCGCCCTGAAGCTGGGGGGTGTCGGTGACGAGTGCCATGGTTTATTTCAGTCCGCTCTGCTTGCGGGTCAGGAAGAGGAAAAGGAAGGAGAAGACGAACACGACGATGCCGAGCGCGAAGGAGATGGCGGAGGCATAGTTGAACTGGCTGTAGGAAAACGCCAGCGAGAAGGCATACATATTGGGCGTGTACGAGGTAGGAATGGCTCCCTGTGCCACCCCGCGAAGCACTTGAGGTTCGGTGAAGAACTGCAGTGTGCCGATGAGGGCGAAGATGACCACCATCACCAGGGAGGAAGAGATCATGGGGATTTTGATCCGCCAGGCAATTTGCCGGTCGGAGGCGCCGTCGAGCACGGCTGCCTCGTAGATGCCGGGATCGATTCCACGCAGCGCTGCGTAGATGATGATCATGTAGTAGCCGGCCCACTGCCACGTCACAATATTGACGAGGCTGCCGAAAATGCTGTCCTGCGCCAGGAATTCGGGTGCGGCCATACCAAAAGCGCCGAAGATGGAGCTTGCGGGTCCAAAGCGGGGGCTGTAAAGGAAACCCCACATGAGGGCACCGATGACCACGGGAACCGCGTAGGGGACAAAGATCATAAGCCGGGAGAACTTTGACGCCCACGTGGCGAGGTTGTCCAGGACAAGGGCGGCAAGCAGGGCCACGATCATCTGTGCCGGAATCATGATCAATGCGAACTTCGCTACGGTCGCCAAACCCTGCAGGAAGACCGGATCGCTAAAGGCCTTGATGTAGTTGTCCGCCCCGACGAACTTGGTGCCCGTGGCCAGCGTACTGGTGAAAAGGCTCATCCGGAATGCGTAGACCAGGGGGAGGATGAGGAAAGTCAGGAAGATTGCCGCGAAGGGGGCAACGAAGAGCCATCCCCAGCGCTGCCGGCGCCGGTAGTTCTTGTCGGGGCGGTGCTTTGCGGGGGCCGGTGCCTTGGCCTGTGGGGCCGAGCTCGGCGCTGTGGTCGTAGCCATAATGGTCTTTCCTCAAGCAGTGGGACGGATGGCGCGGTGGAGGTGTCCGCTGGAGGCCGGACGGGCAGGTGCCCGCGCAGAGGCGCGGGCACCTGCCCCGGCGGTTACTTCAGGGTGAAGCCCTGCTCGGTCGCGTACTGCTCGAGGGATGCCTGGAGATCATCGAGGGCCTTGCCCGCGTCCTTCTCGCCCTGGACCATCGAGTAGAGCTGCACCGTCAACTGGTCGTAGGCGTAGTTCTGGAACGGGCTGAAGGTTGCGCCCTCATAGCCCGCAGCTGCCTTCAGGAAAACGTCCTTGTTGATCTGCTGCCCGCCGAAGAACGGGTATTCCTTGTTGGCGAACTCCTCGGAATCAAGGACGGGCGAGTATGAGGGGAACAAAGCTCCCTTGTCAACGCCCAGGTTCATGCCTTCTTTGTTCCCGAAGATGCCCATGGCAACCTTCGCTGCCAGTTTCTTGTCTTTGGCCTGCTTAGTCACGGCAAAGGTGGAACCACCCCAGTTGACTTGGACGGGGTTTGCTGCGTCCCACTGCGGCAGCGGGGCAGCGCGCCAGACTGCGTTCGGGTCGGCGTCGGACAGGCCCTGCAGGTAGCCAGGGCCCCAGGCAGCGGCGAGGTAGACGGCGTATGAGCCGTCGACGAGCTTAGTGTTGTAGTCCGCGGTGAAGGCGTCGTCGGTGGCAACCAGCCCCTTCTTGACCAGTCCTTCCCAGTACTTCAGGACGTCCTTGGCGCCTTGGTCATTGACCTTGATTCCTATTTCCTGTGGGTTGGCGGAGTCGTATTCGAACGGCACGGAACCGGCCTGGGCGAACAGGGCCTGGTTGAATGCACGCCCGTTGGTGGGGAAGTCGGCCATGACAGCACCGTTGCCGGACTCCTTCAACTTTTGGGCGGCGGCCTCGAACTCTGCCCAGGTTGTCGGCACCTGCATGCCCGCTGCTTCAAAGATGTCCTGACGGTAGAGCATTCCCATGGGGCCGCCGTCGACGGGAATGGCATACACGGCATCCCCGCTCGAGGCGTCTTCCCAGGCGCCCTCGGCGTACTGATCCTTGACGTCGTTGGCACCGAATTCGGTGAGGTCCACAAGTGCATCGCGGATGGTAAAGCTGGAAAGGACTTCCGACTCGAGCTGGATCACATCGGGTGCGCCTGAGCCGGACTCGATCGAGGTCGAAAATTTGGTGTACTCATCGTTGCCCTGGCCCGCGTTGGTCCAGCAAATCTGCACATCGTTGTTGGTCTTGTTGAAGTTGTCGACAACCTCGTTGAACGCAGGGTACCAGGCCCAAACAGTTACCTGCGGGGCCTCCGCATTAACAATGGTGTTGGTGCATGACGCAGCTTCGGAACCGCCTGCGCTTCCGCCGGAGCAGCCGGTCAGTGCTGCAGCAGTGGCGGCGACGATGCCAACCGATGCCAGGAACTTGGCTTTCATATCTCTTGCTTCCTCTCGCGGTGGCATTCCACCGTGGTCGCCCGTGGGCGGCCGGTCCGGGTGCTTCAGGAAGGAAGATCGCCGGACACCAGTGCTGTGCCACTGAATCTTCCTTGATCCGGGCCCGTCCTCCTGCTGGACAACCTCTGGCGAGGGATGCCGCAGGTGCCGGCGCCGTTCTTTACATCGTTGTAGGTAAACGTTGTAGAAGAATCATGCCTAGTGAGTCCCGTCACTGTCAAGCAGCTGGGGCTGAAACTTTCTCTAGAGTGCAGTCAGGCGGGCAATGCTGAAGATTCACGCTCAATGACCTGGAACCGTGCTTCGTACTCACGCGGCGGCGCGCCGACTTCAAGCCCCGAGATCCGTTCCTGCAGGACACGCACCGCGGTGTCGGCAATTTCGTCCCTGCCGGGATCGATCGTTGACAGGGTGGGCAGCGAATACCTGCCCTCGTCGAGATCGTCGAAACCGATTACAGCGACGTCGTCGGGTATCCGCCGGCCTGCTTCCTGGAGCACGCGCATCGCTCCGAGCGCCAAAGTATCGTTCAAACCGAACACAGCATCGAACTCAACGTTAGTTGCGAGCAGTTCCCGCATTGATGTCGCTCCGTTGGAGCGGTGCCAGAAGGTGGTGTATGCCACCAGTTCCGGATCGAACGGGATGCCGGCTTCTTCGAGGGCCTGCTGGTAGCCCCGCAGGCGGAGTCCAGCGGAGCCGATGACCTCACCCTCGTGCGCGCCGACTACGGCGATGCGCCGGCGGCCTTTCGACAGCAGGTGTGCCGTGGCGGCACGCGCTGACTCCACATTGCTCATGGTCACGTGGTCGGTTGGACCACCGAATATGCGTTCACCGAGGAGCACGAGCGGAAAATTGACGTTGAGGTACTGGGCGTCCTCGTTTGACATGCCCAAGGGGCTGAACAGCAGTCCGTCAGTCATTTGGAGCCGTGGGCTGGAGAGGATCTCGAGTTCATGGGCGCGGTCCCCGTCGGTCTGCTCGATGAGGACTTTGAGGCCCCGGCGCGCAGCGGCCTTGATGACTGAATCCGCCAGTTCGGCGAAGTAGCTCAGGGAAAGCTCGGGGACAGCGAGTCCGATCACGCCGGTCCTGCCGGAACGCAAGCTTCGCGCGGACATGTTGGGGCTGTAGCCAAGCTCGGCGATAGCCTCCATGACCCGCTTTTTGGTGTCTGTGCGGATGTGCGGGTAGTCGTTGATGACATTAGAGACCGTTTTGATAGACACGCCCGCCGCCAGTGCAACGTCCTTTAGTGTGGCCGCCATGCCGCTCCCAGAGATCCTGACGTGATGCCCTGTACGTCACGTATGGTAGAAAGTCTACAACGTTGTAGGGTTGCCCGGGCCGCTTCCTGTTGGCACCGGCCCCTTCACCCTACGTCGCGACACCGGCCAGACAAGGACGACCATGATCGAGGAACAGGTACGGGACAGGCTCAACTGGGCAGGTAACTATGAGTTTCAGGCCCGGTCAATGGAGCATCCCAGATCACTCCCCGACCTTCAGCGTGCGGTGGCGCGGGCCAGCCGCGTGAGCGCCCTTGGGTCACGGCACTCGTTCAATGACATCGCGGACACCTCGGGAACCCTGGTGTCCCTAGATGTCCTCGATCCGCGCATTGAGGTGGACGAGGCTGCGCTGACGGTTACAGTTTGCGCGGGGGTCCGGTACGGAGTCCTCGCCGGGTACCTGCAACGCCAAGGCTTCGCCCTCCACAACCTCGCATCCCTGCCCCACATCTCGATCGGCGGCGCTATCGCGACTGCAACCCACGGTTCCGGGAACAGGAACGGCAACCTCGCCACCGCTGTTGTCGCGCTGGAGCTGGTTACTGCCTCTGGTGATGTCCTGGTTGTGGGCCAGGGCGACCCGGACTTCGAGGGCATGGTCGTGGGACTGGGCGCCCTTGGCGTCATCCACCGCGTAACGCTGAAAATAGAACCGTCATTCGACGTGCGCCAGGACGTCTTCAGGGATGTGCCCTGGGACGCCGTCCTCGCGGACTACAACGCAGCAACGTCATCCGCCTACAGCGTTAGCTTGTTCACAGACTGGGCCGGGGAGGCCATCGGCCAAGTGTGGCTCAAGAGCAGGATGGACGGCGCTGCGGTGCCTATGAGTTTTTACGGCGGCGTGGCCGCGGCCCGGGCCTATCATCCGGTGCCAGGTGTGGCCGCTGACCACTGCACCCAGCAGCTGGGCATTCCCGGGCCATGGTCCGACCGTCTTGCACACTTCCGCCTCGCCTTTACGCCCAGCAGCGGACAGGAGCTCCAGACGGAATACCTCATCGGCCAGGAACACGCCACCGAGGCCATCCGGCGCATGCGGGAGCTTGCGCCGAAAATCACCCCCTTGCTGCAAGTCTCCGAGGTGCGGTCAATGGCAGCTGATGAGCTGTGGCTTAGCAACAACTACCAGCGCGCCGGAATCGGCCTCCACTTTACGTGGAAGCCGCTTCAGATGGAGGTCGAGGCGCTGCTGCCCGAACTTGAGGGCGCGCTCGCGCCACTCGGCATGCGCCCGCACTGGGGCAAGCTGTTTGCGGCGGATGCCGAACAGCTTGCACCGCTGTATCCCAGGTTTGACGATTTCCGGGCTCTCGCGCGGCGCCTGGACCCTGAAGGCAAATTCCGCAACGCCTTCCTTGACCGAAAAGTCTTCGGGGCAGCCTAAGGTGGGCGCGCCAGGTTTCGCCTGGCCGGACCGAGGGTACCTTTCCTGCAGGACTCAAAGAGGAAGGGTGCCACATGATTGCACTTCTTGTCATTGACATGCAGAACGCGTACTTCGAGGCGCCGGAGCTGGCAGAGCAACAGGAGCAGCTGGTCAAGTCCTGCAACAGGCTGCTCGAAGCTTTCAAGGCCAGCGGGCACAAGGCGTTGATGATCGGCACCGAGCACGAGCGGGACAAATCCACGTGGACGCTGAACATGCTCGATGACGACCAGGGTTTTATCTTCCGCGGCAGTGAGGAGACGCGGGCTGTGCCCGGCCTGGCCATCGACGGCCTGCCCCAGCTGAACAAGACGCGGGACAGCGCCTTCGTGGGTACCAACCTGCTTTCGCGGCTCCGCAACTGGGGCGCCGATGAGGTGGTGCTGGCCGGAGTCTCCACGCACAACTGCATCGCCCAGACCGGCGCAGACGCCTTCGCCCACAACATCCGGGTCACCTACGCGAAGGATGCCATGGCCTCGGAAGACAACCAGGATGCCGCCGACATGCTGCGCATCCTGTCCACCAGTTACCGCCAGCCTGTCCAGTCCAGTGACGAGATCCTGGAGAGGTTGCGCTCCATTTAGTGTGGCCGACCGCGGCACCCATCGAAGTGCCGCCGTCTAAGGGAGAGCCGCTCATAACAAGACTGAAACGTGGCGGAAACGTCCGCCACCTACTGTGGGTCCCACGCCGTCCGCTGGCCGCTGAAGGGACCCTCATGCATCTGATGCCACGTGAGCAGGAAAAGCTGCTGATTGTGGTGGCCGCCGATCTCGCCCGGCGCCGCCAGAGCCGCGGGCTCAAACTCAACTACCCCGAGGCCGTGGCGATCATCAGCTACGAACTGATCGAGGGCGCACGGGACGGGCGTACGGTGGCAGACCTCATGCGTTACGGCACTTCCTTGCTGAGCCGGGACGACGTTATGGAAGGCGTGCCGGCCATGATCCACGACGTGCAGATCGAAGCGACCTTTCCGGACGGCACCAAGCTCGTCACCGTCCACGATCCCATCCGCTGAAGGGGCAGGCCATGATCCCAGGAGAGTACGTCCTTCGGCCGGAGCCGGTGACGGCGAACGCCGGGCGGGAGGCGATTGACGTCGTCGTGGTTAACACTGGTGACCGGCCCGTGCAGGTGGGCTCGCATTTCCATTTTGCCGAGGCCAATGCTGCCCTCATTTTCGACAGGGGAGCTGCTTATGGCAAGCGCCTGGACATCCCTGCCGGAACTGCCGCCCGCTTCGAACCGGGGGATTCCCGCAACGTGCGGCTGATAGAACTCGCCGGCACCCGGGAAGTGTACGGACTCAGCAACGCCGTGAACGGAAAGCTCGACGGCGGGACGCACCTTGAGGGCCCGCCCCGCCCAGGTGCCACAGTGGAAGGGGACCAGCAGTGAGTTTCGAGATTCCCCGCCGGCAGTACGCCGATCTGTACGGCCCCACCACCGGTGACGCCATCCGGCTGGCAGATACGGACCTGTTCCTCGAAATTGAACGCGACCTCACTGTGTATGGCGAGGAGGTGGTCTTCGGCGGCGGCAAGGTGATCCGCGACGGCATGGGACAGAACGGCCAGATGACGCGGGACGGTGCTGGTTCCGGTGACGGAGTTCCCGACACCGTCATCACCAACGCCGTGATCCTGGACTACACCGGCATATACAAAGCCGACATCGCCCTCAAGGACGGCCACATCCTTAGGATCGGCAAGGCGGGCAACCCCCAGATCACCGATGGCGTGGACATCGTGATCGGAGCGGGCACTGAAATCATTGCCGGCGAGCGCAAGATCCTCACCGCCGGGGGAGTGGACACCCACATCCACTTCATCTCCCCGGACCAGATCCCTACGGCACTGACCAGCGGCATCACCACCATGATCGGCGGCGGCACCGGCCCGGCCGAAGGCACCAAGGCCACCACCGTAACTCCCGGAAAATGGCACATCCAGCGCATGCTGCAGGCGGCCGAAGGCTTCCCCATGAACATCGGCCTGTTCGGCAAGGGACACGCGTCGGCCGTGGAACCCCTCGCGGAACAGATCCGCGCCGGCGCCATCGGGCTGAAAGTCCATGAGGACTGGGGGTCCACCGCCTCCTCGATCGACACCTCGCTGACGGTAGCTGACGAATACGACGTGCAGGTGGCCATCCACACGGACACCCTGAACGAGTGCGGCTTCGTGGAGGACACCATCCGCGCCATCAACGGACGCGTCATCCACACCTTTCACACCGAGGGAGCCGGCGGCGGGCACGCTCCGGACATCATCAGGATTGCCGGGATGCCCAACGTCCTGCCGGCATCCACCAACCCCACCCTTCCGTACACCCGCAACACCATCGAAGAGCACCTGGACATGCTGATGGTGTGCCATCACCTCAACCCGGACATTCCCGAGGACGTGGCGTTCGCGGATTCCCGGATCCGGGCCGAAACCATCGCGGCCGAGGACGTCCTGCAGGACATGGGCATCTTTTCCATCACCTCCTCCGACTCGCAGGCGATGGGACGGGTGGGCGAGGTGATCACCCGCACCTGGCAGGTGGCGGACAAGATGAAGAAGCAGCGGGGGGGATTGCAGGATCCCGACGGCGGTTCCCATGCTTCAGCCGTCGGCTCCGGTGAGGGCAGCGACAACTTCAGAATCAAGCGCTACGTGGCCAAGTACACCATCAACCCGGCTATCGCGCAGGGCATCGCGAATTCCGTTGGTTCCGTGGAGGTGGGCAAGTTCGCCGACCTTGTCCTGTGGGACCCTGCGTTCTTTGGGGTGAAACCCGAGCTCGTGATCAAGGGTGGGCAAATCGCCTATGCCCTGATGGGCGACGCGAACGCCTCCATCCCCACCCCGCAGCCGCGAACCATGCGCCCGATGTTCGGCGCGTTCGGCAAGGCCGTGCAGCAGTGCTCCATCACTTTCCTCTCCCAGGCAGCGGTCGACGCCGGCGTGCCCCACGAGCTGGGGCTGGAAAAGGTCATCAGGCCAGTCTCCGGAATCCGGACGCTGACCAAGGCGGACCTGAAGTACAACGACGCCACCCCGGACATCCAGGTGGATCCCGAAACCTACCAGGTAACGGTCGACGGCGAGGACGTGACGTGTGAGCCCTCCGATGTGCTGCCCATGGCCCAGCGCTACTTCCTCTTCTGACCGCCCCGCCCTGACAACCCCCGGAGCACCACGTGATCATCGAAAAAGTCCTCGGCAACCTGCACGAACTTCCGGACCCGCAGGTCTACGCCAGCCTGCACCAGGAGAAAGTGGTGCTGCCCAGCGCGCAGCTGGTCAAGCGCATCCAGCGGGCCACCACCGACCACGGCAAGGAGATCGGCATCCGGCTGCCCTCCGGCTCCGGCGACCTGCGCGACGGCGATATCCTGCACGTGGAAGAGTCCAACATGATCGTGGTATCCGTGCTGCCCACCGATGTCCTGGTGATCGCGCCCCGCTCGGTATATGAGATGGGCGTGGTGGCACACTCCCTCGGCAACCGGCACCTGCAGGCACAGTTCTTCGACTCGTCTTCCGAGTACGGGGCCGACGTCATGGTGTGCGCTTACGACCACACCGTCGAGGACTACCTCACCCACGCCGCCGTGCCCTACACCCGCCAGGAACGCGTCATGCCTGTGCCTTTCCGCCATGCTGAACACAGCCACTAGTACCAGCGTCACCTTGGAAGCGGCGGCGGGTGAAGAGGGCTGTGCCCGCTTCGCGGTGCCCACCACGCCGCAGCCCCCTTCACCCGCCACCGCCAGCGTCAGCCGCTATCAGTTGGCCCTTCAGCAGTTGGTTGACTCCGCGCTTCCTACTGGGGCTTTTGCTCACTCTTTTGGCTTTGAGGCGTATATCGATGGTGGGCTCGTTTTTGATGAGGGGTCGTTTGGGGAGTGGTTGTCCGTTTTTGTCTCGCAGCCGCTGACCTACTCCGACGGGTTGGCCATTCGGTTCTTTTATGAGGGTGTTGATGTGGGGGAGCTTGATTCCTTGCTTACCGCTTCGCTTTTGCCGCGGCAGGTTCGGGAGGCCAGCGTCAAGATGGGCTCCCGGCTGCTTGAGATTGGGGCTGAGGTGTTTCCCTCGGCCGGGCTGGAACTGTACCGGCACCTGGTGACCACCGGCCGTGCCGCCGGGCACCAGCCGCTGGCGTTCGCTGTCGTCGCCCGGTCGCTGGAGGTGCCCCTGCAGGAGGCGCTGGCCGCCTACCTTTTCGCCGCCGTGACCTCACTGACGCAAAACGCCGTCCGCGCCATCCCGCTGGGCCAAAACGCCGGCCAGCGGCTGCTACGGCGCGCGGCCGGCGACGTTGCTGCCGCCGTCGAAAGGATCCCGCACCTGACACCGGACGACTTCGGGGCGGTCAGCCCCGGACTGGAAATTTCGCAAATGCGGCACGAACGACAACGTGCCCGGATGTTCATGAGCTGACAGTGCTTGGAAATTCAAAGGAGGACAGCATGACGGAACCCATCAAAATCGGCATCGGCGGACCAGTCGGTGCCGGCAAAACCCAACTCGTGGAGCGGCTCACACGGCACATGAGCGGCGGGATCTCCATGGCCGCCATCACCAACGACATCTACACCATCGAGGACGCCAAAATCCTCGCGGCCAACGGCATCCTCCCCGAGGACCGGATCGTCGGCGTCGAAACCGGCGGTTGCCCGCACACCGCCATCCGCGAAGACACCTCCATGAACACCGCCGCCATCGAGGAACTCAAAGCCAGGCACCCCGGCCTGCAGGTGATCTTCGTGGAATCCGGCGGAGACAACCTGTCCGCAACCTTCAGCCCCGAACTCGTCGACTTCTCCATCTACATCATCGACGTCGCCCAAGGCGAAAAAATCCCCCGCAAAGCCGGCCAGGGCATGATCAAATCCGACCTCTTCATCATCAACAAAACGGACCTCGCACCGCACGTGGGAGCTGATCTCGCCGTCATGGAACGCGACTCCAAGGAATTCCGCGGGACCAAGCCGTTCTGCTTCACCAACCTCAAAACAGATGAAGGACTGGACGCCGTCATCGAATGGGTTCGGCGGGATGTCCTGATGCTCGATCTGGCTTCGTGAGTACGCCGGCGGCCCACTTGGGTCCGGCGGCTTCGCTGGATATGGGGCCGTGCCCGGCCCACCACGCCGCGGCCCCAGACCTCGGCCTCGCCGCCTCAGTGCCTTCGTCACCTATGGGGGAGCTCGCCATACGTATTGAGCAGCGAGGCGGTCGGTCGGTCGCTTTGCATCAATATCATCGGGGCGCTCTTCGGGTACTCAGGCCCCATTATCTCGATGACTCCGGACAGGTTTGTTATGTCATCGTAAATCCAGGCGGGGCTTATCTTGGGGCTGATCTTTTTCTCCTCGATGTTGAAGTTGGGGACGGCGCTGATCTCCTGCTCACCACGCAGTCTGCGACGAAGGTGTACAAAACTCCCGGTTCTTTTGCTGAGCAGCGACTGGTTGTCCGGCTGGGGGAGCGGGCCCGGCTGGAGCTGGTACCTGATCAGCTCATCGCCTATCGGGAGGCGAGCTACCGGCAACGGACGCTGGTAACGGTGCGGCCGTCGTCGTCGCTGGTGATGGCGGAAGTGGTGACGCCCGGCTGGTCACCCGACGGAGCCACGTTCCAGTACGAGGAACTGCGCCTGCGGAACGAACTCCTGGTTGAGACGGATGAAGGCAACCAGCTGCTGGCGCTGGACAACCTGCTCATCCGGCCGCCGACGGGAAATGTCACCGGCCTGGGTTTCATGGAAGGCTTCAGCCACCTCGGTTCCCTGATCGTGGTGGACCCGCGCGTAGACCAGGCGCTCGCTGATGAGCTGCACGGCGCCGCGTCGGAACACGAAGCACTCACTGGAATCTCGCTGACCCGAAGCGTAGCTGGAACAACCGGGCTGGTACTCCGGTCCCTGTCCAACAGCACGGGCGAACTGAACCAGCTCCTTGGTGCCTGCACCGCCCTCCTCCGGAAACGGTGGTACGGACAGGAACCACTGAACCTCAGGAAGCACTGATGACAGCCCTCACGAACATCACCAGCCTTTACCGCTATCGGGAAACATTGCCGCTGCGGACCCGCCTGCTGTGCTTGTTTGGTGCGGTGGCCGCGTTGCACGCAGCCGCCGTCGTACTGCTCCTCGCTGGCAACATGGGCACCGCAGGCGGCGTAGGAACCCGCGGCACCGCCGGTACCCCGGGGGAGGCCGGGGTGCAAGCCCTTTCGTGGGGCCTGGTCCTGACTGCATACCTGGCGGGCGTGAAGCACAGCTACGACTGGGACCACCTGGCAGCCATCGACAACTCCACCCGCAAGTTTGTCGCCAGCCGCCAGGATCCGGTCAGTGTCGGCTTCGCCTTCAGCCTGGGACACAGCTCGGTGGTAACTCTGGCAGGCATGCTTGTTATCGCCGGCGCAGCCGTCGTGGGGGAGTTTATGCAGGACGGGTCCGCCGGAAACCTGATGCTCGGGCTGATCGGCAGCGGCGTTTCCGGGCTGTTCCTGTTGGCGATGGGTCTCTTCAACGGCTCCGCCTTCGCCCGGTCGGCCCTGGCGTACCGTCGCACCCGGGCCGGGGCGGCAATCGACCCACGGGACCTTGAACCGAAGGGGCCTATGGCGCGTCTGCTCGCCCGGCCGCTGTCCAGGGTGCGGCAGCCGCGGAACATCTACGTCATCGGTTTCCTGTTCGGGCTGGGCTTTGACACGGCGACCACCATCGGCCTGCTCATGATGACGACGGCGGCCTCCCTGGCCGGGGTACCGCCCTTCGCCCTGCTGGCGCTGCCGCTGGCATTCACCGCAGCCATGACCCTGTGCGACTCAGTCAACGGCGTAGCCATGATGCGGATGTACCGCTCGGCGCTGGAAGACCCGCAGCGGAAACTGGGCTTCAACGCCCTGGTGACCGGGATATCGGCGGTGTCCGCGTTGTTCATCGCCGTGATCACACTCGGCGGCCTCTTCAACGCCGCCTTCGCGCCGGAGGATCCCTTGACCCTGTGGCTGGGATCCGTCGATCTGGGCGACGCCGGCCTGTTGTTGGCAGGACTGCTGCTGGCGGTCTGGGCCGGGGCAGCGTTTAAGGGACGGGCACAGGGCGGCTCAAAACAACAGCACTAATC
Organism: Arthrobacter sp. sptzw32; assembly: GCF_059089735.1. Classification (NCBI taxonomy): domain Bacteria; kingdom Bacillati; phylum Actinomycetota; class Actinomycetes; order Micrococcales; family Micrococcaceae; genus Arthrobacter; species Arthrobacter sp. sptzw32. The sequence continues at coordinate 207,537 of NZ_JBNHEZ010000007.1, forward strand.
AGGCGGCCATCCGCCCCTTCATCTTCCGGTGCGGGCGGCCCTTCGCTCCCGTCGGGGCCTTGGAAGCCGGAGCCTTCGCAGCCGGGGCCTTCGCGGCGGCGGCTGGCTTTGCCTGCTCGGAAACCCGTGCCGGGGATCGCAAGGCAACATGGCCGCCGTCGGGGACTGCACTGTCAGCGTGCAAGTGGACCCCGTGCTCGATAAGGACGCCGGCTCCAATCCGCGAGTGGCTGCCGATATGCGCCCGGTTTCCGATCACCGTTCCCCTGCCAATCCGCACACCGTCACCAATAACGGCGCGGTCGCCGACGGTGGCATCGCGGTCGATCCAGCTGCCGTGGCCAATCCGGCAGCCCGAGCCGATCCGGGCACCGTACTCCACGTAGGTCATCGGTCCGATGCGCGCGCTTTCGGCGACTGTTGCACCGGGGGCGGTCAGGCCTCCGCCGTTGGCGTGGCGGGCATATCGGGTGACCTTTCCGGCGTCGTCTTCAACTGAGACATACTTCGCGTTCATTACATCCCTCGTTTACGCGCGGTAACTTACCGCACAGTCAGTTAACGGTCCGGAACTCAAAGTGATTCCCGGCGGGACTGCGCATGGGAGGGGCCGGCGAATCAGCCGGAAAGCTGACGCTAAGCGACGAGGTTGGCTGCGGCCGAGTCCATGTGGGCACGGATGGTGTTCCGGGCGAGCGAGGCGTCGCCTGTTTCGATGGCTGCCACGATGTCGCGGTGGCGGTCCACGCTCATGTTTTTGACGCCCTTTTCCAGGCCGCCGAACATGATGGACATCCGGATGGAACCTTCCAGGGACTGCCAGGAGTGAAGCAGCGTCTCGTTGCCGGTCAGGCGGCACAGCGTCCGGTGGAACTCCATATCGGATTCGATCCGCTCTTCCAGTGACGCGTCCTGGGCGGCCTCCATCACGTCGATGGTTTTGTGGAGCGCTTCGATGGCATGGGCGCGGTCAGGAAGTTCGCAAAGGGTGCGCGCGGCAAGGGATTCGAGGGCGGCCCGGACGGCGAAGATGTCCCGGATTTCCTTTTCGTCCAAGTGCCGTACTGAAAGCCTGCCTCGGGGCCCGGCGGAGAGCAGGCCTTCCTGTTCGAGCTGGCGCAGCGCTTCACGCAGGGTTCCCCGGCTGATCTGCAGCATGTCTGACAGTTCGGTTTCCACCAGGTGCCGGCCGGGCGCAAGTTCACCGCTGGTGATGGCGGTCCTCAGCGCCGAGAGCGCCTGCTCGCGCAGGCTTTTCTTTTGCAGTCCCAGCAGGGGAGCGGTCAGTCCGGCCATCGCGTCTGTCCTTTAGTGTTGTAAGTCGACTGTTTACAGTCGGGGTATTTCCGATAGTACGGCAGAAAGCACGGCCCCGGGCTGGACCAGTGCCGTGCTTTCTGCGCTGCTGAAGCCGTGTTTAGCCGAGTTCGGCGAGGACCTTGGCGACGATGCAGTCCACGGCCAAGCCGTAGCGGTCATGGAGGGTGGGCAAGGCCCCGGCGTCGAGGAACTGGTCCGGCAGCGCGACGGGCACCACGCGCTTGCCTACTCCGGCGGTGACGACGGCGGAGGCGACGGTTTCGAACAGGCCGCCCACCACGGAGTGGTTCTCGAGGGTGACGGCGAGCCGGTCGGTGTTGATTTCGGCGAGGACGGTGGCGGCGTCGAAGGGTTTGATGGTGGGGGTATGGACGACGGCCACGTCCACGTTGTGTGCGGCCAGGGCCTTTGCTGCCTGCAGGGCGCGCATGGTCATCAGGCCTGAGGAGATGAACACGACGTCGTTGCCGCCGCGGAGAACCTTGGCCTTGCCGAGTTCGAACGTGTAGTCGTACTCGTCCAGGACCGTGGGGACGTTGCCGCGCAGCAGGCGCAGGTAGGTGGGCCCGTTACTTGCGGCCAGCTGCGGGACGGCCTGCTCGATGTCAATTGAGTCGCAGGGGTCCACGATGGTCAGGTTGGGCATGCCGCGGAAGATCGCCATGTCCTCGGTTGCCTGGTGGCTGGGGCCGTACCCGGTGGTCAGGCCCGGCAGGCCGCCGACAATGTTCACGTTCAGGTTCGGCTCGGCGGCGTCCAGGCAGAGGAAGTCGTAGGCGCGGCGGGCGGCGAACACTGAGTAGGTGGAGGCGAACGGTATGAGCCCTGTTTCGGCCAGGCCGGCGGCGGCGCCGAAGAGGAGCTGTTCGGCCATGCCCATCTGGAAGAACCGCTCCGGGAAAGCCTTGGCGAAGATGTGCATGTCCGTGTACTTGCCCAGGTCCGCCGTCAGGCCGACTATCTTGTCGTTCTCCTGGGCGGCCTTGACCAGGGCGTGCCCGAACGGGGCCGGCGCGGTCTTCTGGTCCGGGTCGGCGAACGAGGCAATCATCGCCGATGTCTTCAGCTTCGGCTTGGCGGCCGTTGTTGTATTCGGGGCCTCGGTAGTGGTGCTCATGCTGAAGCCTTTCCTTCGTAGCCTGCGGTGAGTTGCTCGCGGCAGGTCTGCCATTCGTTCTCTTCGATGCGCATGAAGTGCGCCTTTTCGCGGTTCTCCAGCAGCGGGACGCCGCGGCCCACCTTGGTGTCGCACAGGATCACGGAAGGACGTCCGACGGCGGCGGCCTGGGCGGCTGCGTTGTCGAACGCTTCCAGCAGCGCGGCCACGTCGTTGCCGTCCACCCGCTGGGTGTACCAGCCGAACGATTCCCACTTTTCGGTCACCGGTTCGGTGCGGAGTACGGTGTCCGTCTTGCCGTCGGCCTGCAGGGCGTTGATGTCCACCATCGCGGTCAGGTTGCCCAGCTGGTGGTGGTGGGCGCCCATGGCGGCCTCCCAGGTGGAGCCCTCGTCGAGTTCGCCGTCGGAGAGGAAGTTGAAGACCCGTGCGTTGGAGCCCTGGTAGCGCAGGCCCAGGGCCATGCCGACGGCGATGGTCAGGCCGTGGCCCAGGGAGCCGCCGGAGATTTCCATGCCGGGGGTGTAGGTGGACATCCCGGACATCGGCAGGCGGGAATCGTCGGAGCCGTAGGTTTCCAGTTCCTCGACCGGGACGATCCCGGCCTCGGCGAGGGCCGCGTAGTGGCCGATGGCGTAGTGGCCGGTGGAGAGCAGGAACCGGTCGCGGGCCTCCCAATGCGGATCCTCAGCGCGGAAGTTCAACTGGTCCCCGTAGACGGTGGCGAGCATGTCCGCCGCACCCAAAGCCTGCCCTACGTAGCCCTGTCCCTGCACCTCACCCATGTTCAGGGCGTGGTGACGGATCCGGTACGCGGCCGCACTGACTTGCGCGATTCGATCCCGCGTCACATGGCCCACGGTGGCCTGGTCCTGGACGTTCTCTACTGACATTGCTGACTCCGTTGTTGTGTCGTGGATGACGGTCACTAGACGCTCACCGTGTTGGGGGTGCTTTTGGTGATCTCGTCTGCGAGCTGGCGCTCCCGCTTGCCCCAGGTTTCGCGGGTCGCGACAGCGGCCCAGAGTCCAATGGCTGCGTAGGTTCCGAAGAGCAGGGCGGGACCCATCCAGCCGAAGCTAACGAACAACAAAGTGGTGACGAACGGGGTGAAGCCCGAAACCATGGCGGAGATCTGGTAGGCCAGGGAAGCGCCTGAAGCGCGGGTCTTGGCCTGGAAGAGTTCCGGGAACCAGGCTCCCTGGGCACCGGCGAGCGAGTTCTGGCAGACGGCGTAAGAGATGGCGATGGTCGCTATCACAGCGATAAACAGGCCGGTATTGACCATCAGGAACATGGGTACTGCAAACAGGACGGCGAAGGCGCAGGACCAGATGTACACAGGGCGGCGCCCGATCCTGTCCGTCAGCCGGGCCCAGGCGGCGGTGGCGAAGATGCCGATGAAGGATGCAATGCAGAGGGCTACAAGGGTTTCAGTCTTGTCCGCCAGTTGCTCGGTGTGCAGGTAGGAAATCATGTAGGTGATGGACACGGCGTAGCCGGCAGTTTCAGCAACTCGCAGGCCGATGCCCTTCACAATGTTGCGCCAGTCGGTCTTGATGACCTCAACGATGGGGGACTTGACGATGTCGCCGCTGTCCCTGACTTCATCGAAGACGGGGGACTCGGGAACCTTGGAGCGGATGATCAGGCCCACTGCCACCAGTACGATGCTGGCCAGGAAGGGAACACGCCAGGCGAGTTCGCCGCCGAGGTTCACGCTTACGAGGAAGACGAGGTTGGCCAGCAGCAGGCCTACCGGGAAGCCGGCCTGGACGATGCCGGTGTACTTGCCCTTGGACTTCCACGGCGCGTGCTCGTAGCTCATCAGGATGGCGCCACCCCATTCGGCACCGAAGGCCAGGCCCTGGACAATGCGGACGAACACCAGCAGCGCCGGGGCGAGCAGGCCAACCTGCTCGTAGGTGGGAAGCAGGCCGATCAGGAACGTGGCCACGCCCATGAGGATCAGCGACGCCACCAGGACGGGCTTGCGTCCCACCTTGTCGCCAAGATGGCCGCCAATAATGCCACCCAGGGGACGGGCGGCAAAGCCTACACCCAGGGTTGCGAAGGCCGCCAGTGTCCCGGTGACGGGGTCACCAGTGGGGAAGAAGGCTGTACCGAAGTACAGGGCCGCAGCTGTGCCGAAGCCGATGAAGTCGTATGTTTCGATGACTGCGCCGACGCCAGAGCCGACTGCAACACGCTTTGCGTCCTTCGTGCCGTGCACATGACCGCGCATTTTGAGAGCTTCGTTGCTCATGGTGGGTTTCCTTCCGAAAAGCGACTAATGCAAGCCTGCCGCTGTCGACTGTTAACGATGCTACGCCTCAAGTGTGACGGGGATCATTTCCACTGTCAACAGTCAACTCTAAAGGTTGACTGTTGACAGGAGCGCTCCGTATTGTGGTCCCCATCACTGCTGCACCTGGGACGGAAGTCCGATGTCGTGCGAAACCACCAAGGAGCAATCATGACCACCATCCAGCGCACCGCCGTCCTCACTGGGGCAACCTCGGACCGGGGTATCGGCATCACCACCGCCCGCCGCTACGCCCGCCAGGGCTGGGCTGTGGTCATCCTGGACCTCGACGGGGAGAGGTCCGCCAAGGTCGCCGCGGAGATCGGCAATGAGTTCAACGTCCCCGCCTTCGGCCACGAGATCGATGTTGCCAACGAAGCCTCCGTCACTACAGCCCACGGGGCGGTGGCAGCCGAGGTTGCGGCAGGCAACCTGCCCCCGGTCGGCGCCCTCGCCAACATTGCCGGCATCACGTCGCCGCTGCCGTTCCTGGAGACCACCCTGGAACTGTGGCACAAGATCATGGACGTAAATGCCACGGGCACATACCTGGTGACCAGGGCCTTCCTGCCGGCCATGATCGACAACGGCTGGGGCCGGATCGTCAACATGTCCTCCGTCTCCGCCCAGCGCGGCGGGGGCGTGTTCGGCAAGGTCCCCTACTCCGCCGCCAAGGCCGCAATCCTCGGCTTCACCAAGGCCCTGGCGCGGGAACTCGGCACCACCGGCGTCACCGTCAACGCCATCACTCCAGGGGCAGTCGACACCAACATCCGCGTGGGCAGCACGGAGGAACAGGAGGCCGCCATCAATGCCGGCATCCCGCTGGGCCGAAACGCGACCACCGAAGAGGTGGCAGCCGTGATCACCTTCCTGTCCTCCGAGGACTCGGCCTACCTCACCGGCACCACCATCGACATCAACGGCGGAAGCCACCTCCACTAAAGGGCTTGGCCGCGGAAGCGCCTGAAGTGACGGAGCGGAGCAGCGGGATGAAGCCGTATCGCTACCACGACTGGAGCCGGTTGATTGGAACGCCGGTGGAGATCCGCAGGGATTTTGGCATCGTACGTGCCGGCACCGTGGATGATGCCATGGCTGATTCCTCAGCCTTGTGGCTGGCGGCGGATGCCGGGGGAGGCAGGGCCCTCTACGCGGCCGCCGAGGGTTTTGAAGTGTGGATCCAGCCTCAGGAGCTCAGCGGGAAACTCTGTTTCAAGATGGCGTTTGCCCAGCTCTCGGGGTCCGGTCCCAAGCGGTAAGCGCGAATTCCTGTAGGGACGGTTGGCAGGAATGGTAGTAGTAGGTAGACTGGTCTACCTACTACTACCGCCAAAGGACTGGCCATGACCCCGTCAGCAGTGTCTGACCCGACCCGAAGATCTGCCCGCGAACTGTTGCTCGCGGCGGCGGCGAAGCTTTTCTATGCACACGGTGTGGGGGCCACGGGCATCGACACCATCACGGCCGAGGCAGGAGTGGCTAAAAAGAGCCTCTACAACAACTTCGCGTCCAAGTCGGACCTGGTAACCGCCTACCTGGAAACCCGGCGCGAGGAATGGCTTGGCCTCTACCGGAAACGGCTGGGTAAAGCGTCCGGGCCCAAGGAACGCGTGCTGGCCACCTTTGACGCCTACCTCGATCATGCCCGCCTTGCCTCCGAGAACGGATTCCGGGGGTGCGGGCTGCTCAACGCCGCGGCGGAACTGCCGGCCGGGAGCCCGGGCCGCCTTTCGGTGAAGCGTCACAAGGAAGAAGTAGAACGCCTCCTCGCAACCCATCTGGCGGAGCTGCTCCCCGGACAGGAAGAGCGCCAGGGGAAACTTGCCCGTCACTTGGCCTTCCTGCTCGAAGGCGCCATGGTCCGTGCGGGACTTGAAGGTGGGGAGACCCGGCTCGTGGAGGCCCGCACCATCGCCGCGCAGTTGCTGGACGAGCTGTGACGGCTTCCACCGGCCGCATGTCCGGTCCGCTGTGGGGTGCTGTTTTCGTGCTGGCCGCATCAGTACTCTGGGGCACCACGGGAACGGCGGCCACCTTCGCGCCGGCGGTCAGTCCGCTGGCAATCGGTGCGGTGGCGATGGGAGTTGGCGGGTTGCTGCAGGCTCTGTACGCGGCCAGGCCGATCAGCGCCCAATGGGGCCGCTTAAGAGGGCAATGGCCTTTGGTGTCCCTCGGAGCCTCGGCAGTGGCGGTATATCCCCTGGCCTTCTACAGCTCAATGCATCTTGCCGGCGTGGCAGTGGGGACGGTGGTTTCCATCGGCTCGGCCCCGGTGGCGGCAGCGGTGATAGAACGCCTTGCAGACCACAAGCCGCTCACCCGCCGCTGGCTGGCCGGGGCGCTGCTTGGCGTGGCAGGTGCGGTGCTGTTGTCGCTTGCCGGCCACAGGCCCGACGGCGGCGGCGCAGGTCCGGCGGGGGAGTCCTGGGCCGGCCTGGCCGGAATAGCCTTGGGCCTGGTTGCCGGCATCGCTTACGCACTCTACTCATGGGCCGCCCATCGACTCATCAATCAGGGCGTTTCCTCCCGTGCCGCGATGGGAACGATGTTCGGAACGGGCGGCCTGCTGCTGATGCCCGTCCTGGTTTTCACCGGCCGCCCGCTGGTGGAATCCTGGTCCAACTTCAGCGTGGGGGCCTACATGGCCCTCGTCCCGATGTTCGCCGGATACGTCCTGTTCGGCTGGGGGCTGGCCCGGGTGCATGCCAGTACCGCCACAGGCCTTTCCCTGCTGGAAACTGTGGTGGCAGCTGCCTTGGCTGTGCTGGTGGTGGGGGAGCGGTTGCCCGCAGTGGCCTGGATTGGCGCGGGGCTTGTCTTGGCGGGACTGATCTTCCTGGTTCCACGTTCTTCATCACGGGGCAGTCAGCACAGCAACAGGGCCGGGCTACGTCGGCTGTCCGCGCCGCCGCCCACGGCTGAAGGGATGCTTCTGCAGCGCGAGGCAGGCGCCCAAAGCCATCAGCAGAAGGCCGGTTACGCCAACGCCAATTTCCGGGCCGCTGAGGCCGGCGATGAAAAGCACAAGGCCGAGCAGGCCAGCGCCTGAACCGTAGTAGAAGCCGGCGCTGAACTGGCGGGAGGGGTAGCCGGAGAGCAGCTCCATCGCCAGGTGTGGATCGTCGGCGATCAGCCCGAGCTCCAGCTCCTTGAGGAGCCTTCGCTCCTCCTCGGACATTGGCATAGGACGCCCTTGAGTCTCATACGGGAGTATCGATACGACCGTAGAATTCTTGTCCTGTTCCGTCAAGAGCCCGGGCCTGGATCACAAATCTCCGCCGCCGCGGTGAGGCCCCAAAGCCCCACTGGCACAGCTCCCGGCTGGCCGAGGTTCCGGACGTAGGCGCAGCACTGTCCTACCGCCGTCGTAATTCTGCGAACTCAAGTGACGGCACAATGGCGCCGGCGTCCCGCTCCACGAAGTTGGTGCCGGGCGGGACAACGTCATCAATCGCATCCAGTACGGACTCACCCAGCCGGACTTCGGCCGCCTTCAGGTATGCCGCCAAGTGCTCTTTGCTGCGCGGTCCAATAATCACGCTGCTGATGGCCGGATGCGACAAGGCGAAACCAACCGAGAGGTCCACCAGCGACAGTTCCAGCTTGTCCGCCAGCCGTGCCAGGGCATCGGCTGCATGCAGCTTGCGCTCGCTGGAGGGGCCGGAGATGTCGTAGCGGCCGGGAAGGGAATGGACCCGGGTGGGTGCCTTGCCGGACTCCAGGACGAAGCTGCCTGACAACCAGCCTCCTGCCAGCGGGCCGTACGCCAGGACACCGAGGGCGTACTGCTGGGCGATGGGGAAGACGTCGCGTTCGTTGGCCCGCACCAGCATCGAGTACGGCACCTGGTTTCCGAGCGGCGGAATCAGGTGGTTGGTGGTGGCAAGCCACTGTGCCTCCACCAGCTGCGCCGGCGTGAACACGGAGGTGCCGTAGTAAAGGATTTTCCCCTGCCGGATCAGGTCGTTGAGGGTGGTGATGGTTTCGAGGACGTCGGTGTTGTAGTCCGGCCGGTGCGCCTGGTACAGGTCGATGCGGTCAGTCTGGAGGCGGCGAAGGCTGCCCTCCACCGCCTGGGTGATCCACCGCCGGGAGTTGCCGGCATGGGCAGGGTTGGGGCTCATCTGGCCGTGGAACTTGGTGGCCAGGAAGACGTCGTCCCGGCGGCCCCGGAGTGCACGCCCCACCACCTGTTCCGATTCGCCCTGGGAGTACACATCGGCCGTGTCGATCGCGGTGATGCCCGAGTCCACCGCCGATTGGATGATCCGGATGCTCTCCTCGGCACCGGTCGGGGCACCGGGGGCTCCGCCCGGTCCTTCCCCGAAGTTCATGGTGCCCAGGGTCAGCGGGCTGATAGGGGTGCCTGATCGCCCGAACACCCGCAGTTCGCTGAGGCTCATCTCCGGTCTCCTCCGATATTTTGCGGCATGTTGCTTCCGATGCATGCCCTTGATCGTCACGAGGCTACACAGATTGGCCGGGTACCGGCGGGTTCCCGCCTCGGGGCTTCTCTTTTCGACTTCCGGGGTAACGCAGGGGGCCGGTATGACGAAATATGGAGCGACCGGCTGGCCTGGCGTCGCATATATTGAGGCATGGGCACTCCCAGTAATGAGGAGCAGTTCCTGAAACTGCACGACATGATTATCGGCAGCACCAACGTCAGTGGCTTCCTTGCCGACCTTTCCATCCTCGCTGCCTCGACACTGGGTGAGACGGCCAATTCACACATTGAGTGCGGTGTGACGCTCCGGCAACGGAAGCGAAGTGCAACTGTTGCGGGCAGCAGCGCGCGGGCAACGGCGTTGGACAAACTCGAGCAGGTTTTGGGACACGGTCCGTGCCTTACGTCCCTGGAAGCCATGAAGCCCGTAATCCTCGATGATGTGGAAACGGACACGCGCTGGCCGGAGGGCCAGAAGCTCCTTGCGGAAAACGACTGCCGCAGTGTTTTGGGCGTTCCGCTCGCGCTGGATGAAACGCAGGCGGCTGCTCTGGATTTCTTCGCGGACGAACCCGCAGTATTCACCGCTCACGTGGTCCGCAGGGCAGAAGCATTTGCCGAGCTGGCCGGACGGGCGTTGCGGCTGGCACTCAAGATTGCTGATGCGCAGAACGTCGCGGAGGACCTCACCGCTGCCTTGGAACACCGCACAGTGATCAATCTGGCGTGCGGTATAGTGATGGCCCAGAACGGGTGCACACAGGAAGAAGCGATGGCTGTGCTGACCCAGGCATCGAGCCATCGCAACCAGAAACTGCGCGACGTCGCGGCCGACATCCTGCACCAGGTGGGCTCGGGCTCGGTCAGCACCTACTTCGAGCCGTAACCGCGCAGTGCGGGCGCTCCAGTTTCGCCTCTGGGCCGCCCTGCAATAATCTGAACCAACGGTTGTGCGCGGGGGTGCAGGCGCCCGGTGCAACAGGCAGCACTGTAAGTTCAGGCCACATCACACCAGACGAGGCGGACACGCATGACGGCTTCAGACCAGCAGCACCCACAGCGATCGCAGATGCCCGCGGATCCGCCAGGCATTCCACGCGCTGACCGCGAAGTAGCTGCCGGGGCCGTGGACCAGCACCTCCTCCAGCAACTGGCGGACGTGCATGGCGTGGGAACGTCCTTCCAGGGCTGGGACGGGCTGCCCCACCATGTTGCCGAAGAAACCCTGATCAAGGTCCTGGCCTCCCTGGGCGTGCAGGCCCACACCAACGAGCTCATCAAGGCGGCGCTCGCGGAAGCGGAACTGGCTCCGTGGCGGCGGATGCTGCCTCCCGCCGTCGTGATCCAGCAGGGCGAGCCGGCCCAGGTCCCGGTCCACGTGCGGGACGGCGCCGCGGTGCAGCTGCGCATCACGCTCGAAGGCGGTGCCGGGTCCAGGGACGCCGTGGAGCAGGACCTCCGGGTGCAGCCGCGGGATGTTGACGGTGTATCCACCGGGCGTGCCACCTTCGCCCTTCCACGGGACCTGCCGCTGGGCTGGCACACCCTCCACGCCGAATCAGGCGGCGCCACCGCGTCCACCACCCTGGTGGTGGTGCCGGCGCGGATGACCACCGCTGCACCGCTCGAAAAGCGCCGCGGCTGGGGACTGGCCACGCAGCTGTACTCGGTGCGCTCCCGTCGGTCTTGGGGTATCGGCGACTTCTCCGACCTGGCTGACCTCGGCGCACTGAGCGCTGCCCGCGGAGCCGACTACATCCTGGTCAATCCGCTCCACGCCGCCGAGCCGGTGCCGCCCGTGCAGCCCTCCCCGTATTCGCCGTCCACCCGCCGGTTCTTCAACCCCCTGTATATCCGCATCGAGGCGATCCCCGAACTGGCCTACCTGAAGCCGCGAAAGCGTGCCGCACTGGAGAAGCTGCGCGAGGAAGTGGCTCCGCTGAACAGGGAGGGCGACCGGCTGGACCGCGACTCGGTCTACGCAGCCAAGCTCCAGGCTCTGGAGCTGCTCTACCACACCCGCCGTTCGCCTGCCCGGCAGGCCGCCTTCAATGAGTTCTGCCGCGTCTCCGGCAGCGGGCTGGACGACTTTGCCCTCTGGTCCGCCATCCGTGAGGACCTGCCGGCCGGAGACCCGTTCTGGTCCGACCCTGCCAGCGCCCTCGGCACACCGCGGACCGAGGCGCTCCTAGAAAAGCTCGCCGACCGGATTGGGTTCTATCGCTGGCTGCAGTGGATCTGTGATGAACAGCTTGAAGCTGCGCAGCACGCAGTGCTGCGGTCCGGCATGCGGCTGGGCGTTGTTCACGACCTCGCCGTGGGCGTGGACCACGCCAGCGCCGACGCATGGACACTGCGTGATGTCCTGGCTCCCGGCACCAGCGTGGGAGCGCCGCCGGACATGTACAACCAGCAGGGCCAGGACTGGGGCCAGCCGCCCTGGCATCCCGCCAGGCTCGCCGAAGCCGGCTACATTCCGTTCCGCAACATGCTGGCCACGGTACTGCGGCATGCCGGCGGCGTGCGGGTGGACCACATCCTGGGCCTGTTCAGGCTGTGGTGGATCCCGTCCGGCAATTCCCCGGGTAACGGTGCTTACGTCCGCTACGACCATGAGGCGCTGATCGGCATCCTCGCCCTCGAAGCGCAGCGTGCCGGCGCCGTGGTGATTGGCGAGGATCTGGGCACCTTCGAGCCCTGGGTACGGGACTACCTCGCTGCCCGCGGCATCCTGGGGACGTCCATCCTCTGGTTCGAGTACGACGGCGACTCGCCCCTTGCGCCCGAAAAGTACCGCACGCAGGCACTCGCCAGCGTGAATACCCATGACCTGCCGCCGACCGCCGGTTACCTCGCCGGTGACCATGTGGCGCTGCGCAGCAGCTTGGGCCTTCTGGAGCGCTCCGAAGAGGAGGAACGGGCCGAGCACAACGCTTCGCTGGAGAAGATGCTGGCTTTGGTGCGGGAGCGCGGCTACCTGCCGGACGACGCTTCCGGCGGTCCCGGGGCTGATGAAGAACGGACCATCGAGGCGTTGCACCTGCTGCTGGCACAGGCGCCGTCGGTACTGCTGGGGGTTGCCCTGGTGGATGCCGTGGGGGAGCGGCGGGTCCAGAACCAGCCAGGCACTACCGAAGCGCTGTACCCGAATTGGCAGGTCCCCCTGGGCGGGCCGGACGGCAAGCCGGTGTTTCTGGACGATCTTCCCGCCAATCCGAGGTTCAACTCGCTGCTGGCGGCGGTGGAGGAGGCCATGCGCGGGTAGGCTGCGCGGCCGGGCGAACGGTCAGGAGAGCACGATGGGTGAGGGACCAGTACTGGTAGTAGGCGGCACCGGCATGCTGGGCGGCCAAGTGGTGACGGAACTGCTGAAGCGGGGAAAGCAGGTGCGTGCCTTGGTGCGCCCCGGCTCAGATGCTTCCCGGCTCGATTCTGCCGGCGTGGAGATTGCGCGTGGCGACATGCTGGACCCTGAATCGCTGCGGCGGGCGATGGGCGGTGCAGATGCCGTTGTCACTACAGCTGCCGGCTACACACGGCACCGCAAAGGCGATACCCCGGAAACCGATACGTTGGGCAACTCAAACCTGGCTGAAGCCGCCAAGCATAGCGGGATCCGCCGGTTCGTCCTCACCAGCATCCTGACGTGTGACCAAACACCCGGCGTCCCTCACTTTTGGCACAAAAGGCTGATGGAGGACCGGCTCGAGGCCCTGGGCGTGCCGTTTGTCGCTCTGCGGCCGGGGGCCTTCCTGGACCAGGTGACGCGTTTCGGCGGCGACCCGCTCAGCAGGCACAAGGTCATGTGGTTCGGCTCCGCCGGAATCCCTCTGACGTTCGTGCTCACTCCGGATGTCGCCGGATACCTGGCCGCGGCCGTGGATGCTCCGGGTGTCGAGGGCCAGCGCATCGATATCGGGTGGGACCGGCCCATCGCCATGCAGGAGTTCGCCGACCTCGCCGGACAGGTGTTGGGGGAGGAAATTTGGGTCCGGACTGTTCCGCTTCGGATCCTGCGGGCGGCCGGTGCTGTAATGGGGCCAATGAATCCCATGGCAAAGGATTTGGCAGCAATGATCGCGTGGTTCCAGACCGGCAGGTACGTGGCTGACACCGCCAGGCAACAGGAGTTTTTTGGGACGCCGCCCACAGCAGAGGAGGCGGTGAGGCGGTTGATCACCATTCTCGGGCATCCGGTGCGTAACTGAGCTCTGGCCGGGGCTTTACTGCACTTTTCACTGCTCCGGCAGCGTTGCTTCCGCCTGGTGCGCCTATTCTGGTTGTCCTGCGGGTGCTGTGGCTTGTCCTGCGGCCTATCCCGCCGGTACCAGCGCGGTAGGGGAAGGCGTCTCCAGGTTGTGGACCAGGGGTCCGGGCAAACCCGTCACCGGGTCGAGTTCAAAAGTTGCTATATTGTCCGACCGCTCGTGGGCCACGTGCAGCCAGCGGCCCTTGACCAGATGATGCCGCGGCCAGTTCCCGCCGCTGGCGAAGTCTCCGACCGGCATGAGTTCTGTCCCTCCTGCACCGACTTTCAGGACGCTTACCAAGTTGGAACCGCGGACACCCACGTACACGTGCCTGCCCTCGTTGCCAAGGCTAATTTCTGCAGCCGAGTCATCGGGCAGGCTGCCGCCGGACGTAGCCGGGCCTCGAAAAACGAGTTCGAATGTCCCGGCCTCCGGCCTGACCACGAAGACCTCAACCGAATATTCCGAAACCACAAAGACGTTGCCGCTGGCGTGCTGCACCAAGTGGCGCGGGCCGGCCCCGAATGGGAGGGCCACCTCGTGGTCTGCCACAAGGCCCTCCCCCGGCACGTAGTTCCAGATCCTGAGAGTGTCGTGGCCCAGGTCCGTCGTCATAATGCGCCCGTCCTGAAGCATCAGGCTAGCGTGGGCCCGGCTCTGCCGGGGATCGCCAGGAGTCTGGCTGGCATGCGGATCAACCGAGGGCAGTGCGGGAAAACGCTCGGCGATGCTGCCGTCCGGGTTCAGTTCGTACAGCAGGACCTGGCCGTCTCCCCAGCACGTGGCGGTAAGAAAGCGGCCCTGCGTGTCCACCGCCACATGGCACGTGGCTTCTCCCGAGGGGTTTGGACGGCCCAGGGGCTCCAGCGCAAAATCACCGGTGCGTCGAAAGGCCCGGACCATCTTGCGCTGCTCGGCCACTGCATAGACCACAGGCAAAGCTGGATGCACGGCCACGAAAGACGGAGAATCGGTTTTGACGGCCGTACCAAGCCACTCGAGCCTGCCGTCGGGGTGTTCGGCAAGTGCGCCGATCCCTTCCGCCCGTCCGCCGCCGTCGGGAGTGTAGGTGCCGGTCCAGATCAACGTGTGCGGGGCAGGCGATGTCATGAGTCCATCCTGCCAAGAAAACCGCCGTAATCCGGGAATTGCGGAATAGCATTGGATTTTGCAGCTTGACGGAGGTGTGCCCCTTTGGGTTTCACCTGGTTGGTCCTCGTGTCGCTGGGGCCTTCCGGTTAGGTAATGAGCGAGATGCCCAGCGGATTACCGAAAGGCGCTTCATGCCAGCTCCAGTGCCACCTGCTCCTCACGACATTGCCGACCTCGTATCAGTCCTGCGGGCGGCCGGCTGTGTATTCGCCGAAGACGAGGCGCAGCTGCTCCTGTCCGAAGCGCCAAGCACCGCTGAACTTGCGGTGTGGGTGGAACGCCGCGTTTCCGGTGAGCCCCTTGAGTGCATCATTGGTTGGGCAGAATTTTGCGGACTTCATATAGCGGTCGACCCTAGTGTCTTTGTACCTCGGCGACGCACCGAACTGCTCGTTTCGGAGGCCGCTGCACTGCTGCGCGGCCGTTCTCGGCTGCCTGCATCGGCGTCGTCGTCCGTTGTTGTGGATCTGTGCTGCGGATCCGGGGCAGTGGGCGTCGCACTGGCTGCCCGGGCGTCCCTAGACGAACTTCACTTGGCAGATATCGATCCACTTGCCGTGCAGTGCGCCCGACGGAACGTGGCAGCCCTGGGCGGGCAGGTTCATCAGGGTGACCTGTATGCCGCCCTCCCCGCCCGGCTAAGACGGCAAGTGCAGCTCATCGTGGTGAACGCCCCGTATGTGCCCACAGGCGCGCTGCCCACCATGCCGCCCGAGGCGAGGGTCCACGAGCCGTCCCGTTCTCTTGATGGCGGCGTCGACGGATTGGACCTCCACCGGCGCATCATCCGTGAAGCCCCCGAGTGGTTGGATGCAAACGGCCATCTGGTCATCGAAACCAGCGAGCCTCAGGCTGCCGGAACAGCGGCCGTCATGGCGGTTGCGGGATTTGCCGCACGGACTGTCCACTCGGAGGAGCTGGGCGGCACAGTCGTGGTAGGTACGCCCCGGTGGCGGTGACTTGCCACCACCTATGGCTCTTTTTGCACTCAACGCTTGTTGCCTGTGATCACGAAACTGCTAACAGGGTGGCGCTGCCCTGTGCAAACTACGGTTAGCCGTTCTGTAGGCAGGGCGACCTTGTCCAAGGCGTAGCCGCGGTTGATGCCTGGAGCTGGACCCACGGTCGCTGGCATCCCCAGTTGGGGTCCATCTTCATTCCCGCACGGTGGTGGTTGTTTCGGTGGTGGTTTGGGGTGGTGGGGGTGGTTTGAAGTAGTGGTTTTGTTGGGGTTTTTGGTGGGGGTCGAGGTGTTTTGGGGGTGTGTACCAGGGGGTGCCGTTGATG